>NZ_PJZI01000014.1 GCF_002858805.1 Chimaeribacter arupi | reverse complement strand
CCGCCGTCACCGGCGATACCGGGCAACGGCGGGGCGGGTACTGGATAAACTGACCCGCCTGCCGGGAGACGGGCAGCGTCTGAGCTATCTGCGCAAAGTCAGTCCCTATGTCTTTGAAGAGCTGTTGCTCTCTGCCTTTGAACGCCAGGGGCTGACCGTGGTGCGCAATGCCTCCTACAGCGGTGACGGCGGCCTTGATGGTCAGGTCATCATTGACGGTGAGCACTGGCTTATCCAGGCCAAACGGTACAGTCGTGCTGTTTCCCCCGCACATGTTGAGGACTTCGACCGGCTTCTCCTGCAGTCCGGCCGCCGGGGGCTGTTTATCCACACGGGCCGTACCGGAAAAATGAGCCGCACCATTCGCACGGCGTCACCGCGTCTGCGCATCATCAGCGGGCAACGCCTGCTGGCCATTCTCGCCGGTCAGGACGTCCGGCAGTATCTCTGAGGAATCTTTTATGCACATCTTCCTGAACAGCCTGCGTTACGCGTTGTGGCTTGTGTTCTGTTTATTCCGTCATGCCGTTTTCGTGCCTGCCGCTTTCGGCGGTGTCTACCTGCTCGCCTGGCTTGTTTTCGGCCATCCGGTCAGTGACCTGAACGACCAGTTGCAGAAGGAGGCAACGGCATGGCGCACCGCGCCGCCCGGACATTACATGTGGGAGGAATGCCCGGCGCCTGATAATGCGGCTCCGCCTGATGCAAAGCCGGCAGCCTGTACCGTCACTGCCGTCTCCACAGAAACCGCGGCGAACAATTACCTGCTGTCATTGCGGGCTGTATGGATCATTTTTTTCATCCTGTCGAATGTTCTGTATGTGCTCTGGCGCTTACTGGCGGATGCCCTGCGTTACCACTCCCTTTCCTGCAGGGAAGCCGGTGCCGGGAGGGGAACGTATATCCGTATAGCCGACGGTAAAATTATAAAGGAGGCAGACGATGAGTAACCGTTACGTCATTGAGGCCCTGCTGCGTCCGGCCGTTGAGCTGAATACCGCCGTGGTATCGGGCATGGCGGCGTATGTCTGTGTGCAGGCACCCTGGGCTGTCGCTCTGGCTCCGTCTGTCAGCTATGTCACCGCAGCCGGGTTTGCGGCGCTGGCCGTCACCCGCACGCATCAGGGGATGAAGATTATTCGCTACCGCCGGAATCTCCGCCGCCTGCCGCGCTATGTCATGAGTACTAAACAGATCCCCGTCAGTCATCGTCGCCTGTTTCTAGGCCGGGGGTTCCGCTGGACGCAGAAACACACCCAGCGGCTGCAGGATACGTTGCGCCCTGAAGTGGCCCGTTACCTGCAGCCAAACCGCTTTTACCTGGGGGCGCGTCAGCTCGAAATGATGACAGAGCACCGTCTGCCCTGGCTGGGTAAGCTGCTGAGTGCCGATACGCCGCTGAACCCGGTGCGGCCATTACCACCGGTGGGCGGCAATCCGGCGCTGCACGGCATCGAGCCCGACGAAAAAGACGTCACCCTGGCTCTGGGGGAGCGCGTTGGCCATACGGTGGTGTACGGCACCACGCGCGTCGGGAAGACCCGGCTGGCAGAGCTGCTGGTCACCCAGGATATCCGGCGGGGTGAAGTCACCATCGTGTTTGATCCGAAAGGCGACGCAGACCTGATGAAACGCGTCTGGGCAGAGGCCCACCGGGCCGGACGCGGGGACAAGCTGTATATTTTTCATCTTGGCTGGCCTGAAATTTCAGCCCGTTATAATGCCGTCGGGCGTTTTGGTCGCGTGTCAGAGGTGGCGTCCCGCGTGGCCGGTCAGCTGTCGGGTGAGGGGAACAGCGCGGCATTTCGCGAATTTGCCTGGCGGTTCGTCAACATCATCGCCCGTGCGCTGGTCGCCCTGGGTGAGCGCCCTGACTACACGCTGATCATGCGCTACGTGAACAATATCGCCGATCTCTATATCCGCTATGCGGAAAAAATCATCCAGGCGCAGCTGCCGGCTCTGCAGACGCAGATTGAGAATAATCAGCAGGTGCTGGGAGAGGACGACGTGCCCCGTAACATGCAGGGTCAGCCGGATGCCTTACGTATCTGGGCCATTGAGGTTGCCCTGAGTTCAGAAGAGGGTAAAAAACTCTATGATCCCATCCTTGACGGGCTGCGGTCAGCGGTACGTTATGACCGTACTTACTTTGACAAAATCGTGGCGTCGCTGCTGCCGCTGCTGGAAAAACTGACCACCGGCAAGACCGCCGAGCTGCTGTCGCCGGATTATCAGGACATTGACGACACGCGGCCGATTTTTGACTGGGAACAGATCATCCGTAAAAAAGCCGTGGTGTATGTGGGGCTCGATGCGCTCAGTGACAGTGAAGTGGCGAGCGCGGTCGGTAACTCCATGTTCGCCGATCTGGTGAGTGTGGCCGGGCACATTTATAAACACGGTATCAATGCGGGCCTGCCGGGCGGGAAAGAAGGGAAGTCCCTGATTAACCTGCACTGCGATGAGTTTAACGAGCTGATGGGGTATGAGTTTATTCCTCTCATCAACAAAGGGGGCGGTGCCGGCATGCAGGTGACGGCCTATACCCAGACGTCTTCTGATATTGAGGCACGCATCGGGAATGCGGCCAAGACGGCCCAGGTACAGGGTAACTTTAACAACCTGATTATGCTGCGCGTCAGGGAGAACCGCACCGCCGAGTTGCTGACCACGCAGCTGCCGCAGGTGGAGATTTACACCAAAACGCTGGTCTCCGGGCACCAGGACACGGCGGATGTCAATGCAGACCAGGACTTCACCTCAAGCACCCAGGACCGCGTCGGGACGGTAAAAGTCCCACTACTGGAGCCGGCCGATATCGTGACGCTACCAAAAGGGCAGGCGTTTGCCCTGCTGGAAGGAGGGCAACTGTGGAAAATCCGCATGCCGCTGCCTGCCGGGGATGCTGATGATGTGCTGATGCCGGAAAGTATTGAGAAAATAGCGGAGGAGATGCGGCGCAGCTATCACAGCGGCGAATCCTGGTGGCGGGACGGCCCGGCCCTGAACGTGCCGGTCACAGGAGGGGCGAATGGCTGAGGTAAAACGTCCCCCACAGCAGCAGACGCTGCCGGAACGCAAGCACGGCATTCTGTATAATCTGCTCTGGGGCTGGCCATGGGCCCTGGTGGGCGTGGTGCTGTCCTCGCTGCTGCTGAGCCTGCTGATTGAATATATCGGCATCGCCTTCTTCTGGCCGGAAGCCGGGGCGGCGCACAGTGAAGCGGTCATGAACACCGAGCTGGGGTGGCTGTCCACAGAGTTCACCCGCAGCCTGCTGCTGTCTGAGCCATCGGTGACGGTTGTGCGCTGGGTTAGCACCGCGTATCAGTGGGCCTTTGTGGACAGTGGCTTCCTTGACTGGGTCCGGCAGCAGTATGCGCACCAGATGCACAGTGACAATGCAGTCACGCGGGAAATCAACAGCTGGAGCGGCTGGCTTGCCGGCTACCTGCGTGAATACCTGCTGGCCACGGTATGGATAAGCATTATCACACTGGTACGCGTCACCATCCTGGTGCTGTCCGTCCCGCTGTTTGTGCTGGTCGTGGTGGTGGCCCTGGTTGAGGGGCTGGGGCGGCGTGATCTGCGGCGTTACGGGGCGGGGTATGAAAGTTCTTTTGTCTATCACCATGCCAAGAAACTGGTCAAACCGGCAGCCGTGGTGCCCGCCATGCTGTACCTTTCCTGGCCCACTGCAGTCTACCCCAATCTGCTGTTGTTGCCGGCGGCTGTCCTGTTGGGTATCGCCGTGACCGTGACCACTGCCTCATTCAAGAAGTATCTTTAAATCAGGGCTGGACGGAGGCGTGCAAAACTTGTTTTGCGCGCCTGCCGTCAGCAGACAAGCCATGAAACCACTGTTACTGGCGCGTCAGTGTCAGTTATTAAATACCGTCAGTTCTGTCACTTTGAAGCTGTCTGGCTTGTTGGTTATGCTGTCGTAGGGTGCCTGTAGCTTCCATTGCTGACCCGGCTCCAGATTTTCAGCCATCGCTGCCGTATTTCCTATTACTGCCCCATTCTGAAGCAAGTTGAATTTGACAATTACAGTCTTCACAGGCCCACCTGACACGTTTGTTCCCGTGCCTTCAATTTGCTGCAAACCATTTGCTGCTGTGGCGAAATGCAGGTCTGAAAGTTGGACTTTGCCAGTACCGTCGGCCGCAAGAACAGGGCCGGTAATCAGTGCAGTGATTAACGTGGCCTTCAGAACAGTCTTCATCATTTTCATTTTCCCTCTGTTTACCGTTGAGTTTTCTTAATATCACAATGAACCTTTATTTACAGCTAAACCTGCCACCGGCACTGACCTGCAATTAATTTTGAAATTCCTGTTTAGGGTTTATCGCTGACCCGACGCTCCCTCTTCCGCATCCTGTCCGCACCCCTTAATCCTTCTGGAGGTGCGTATGAACTCAAATCGTCCGGCCATGCGGCGCAACCGTCGTGTCCCGGGCATCACTGGCCTGGTATTGCTGACCTTTCTGGCATCAGCTGCTGCACAGGCATCCGAGAAAGACGAGCTTGCGTCTGTTCAGCGTCAGCTGGACCAGGTTCAGGCGTCGCTTGAACGGGCCCGCGTGGCGGCTGCACAGGCCGACCCGGCTGACCGTGGCCGCTTTTTCTTTGATTACCGTCAGGCCACATCCGATCTCAACACCATCCGCAGCGGCATTGACCGCTATCTGGAGCCCTCCCGCGCGCAACCGCGTGACCCGTCTTATGTGGCCGGTAATTACCGGCGGGAGCGGCCCTGATGCCCATGACATCCGAACAAACGAACGCGTTTAAAGCCGGCTCCGGCAGTCTTGATGTGAACATCCTTCATCTGCTCTGCATCGGGGCACTGCTGGCATTTCTTTTTTTATGGGCCGCGTGGGCGCTGTCGGATGTCTGGACCGGCTGGAGTAACACCAAAGTGCGGGACGCGGCCCTGGGGCGTTTTGCCGTCCGCACCGTGCTGCTGTTGCTTGTGTGTATCTGGATGTTTGCCAGTTAACCCGATTATGAACGTTAAGTCAGGAGATGAATTCCATGCACCATTCTGAGTCTGTTGTTGCCCGCCTGCGCCGTCTCGCCAGTCGTACGCTGACCCGCGCCGGTACGCTTGCCCTCCTGGGCTGGCTCACCTGCAAACCGGCCTTTGCGGACTTGCCAAGCGTTGAAGCGCCTGAATCCGGAGGCGGAAGCGGGCTGTCCGGACAAATCAAGGGCTACCTGCAGGACGGCATTGTTATCGGGGGGCTGGTCGTGGCGGCCGTTGCCTTTATCAACGTTGCCATTGCCGCCCTGCACACCTTCACCGAAGTCCGCAATGAGAAAGCCACCTGGACCAAATTCGGGGCCATTGTGGTGGTGGGTGTGGTGCTGCTGGTTGCCGTTATCTGGCTGCTCGGCAAGTCTGCCGACATTCTGTTGTAGGAGCCTGCGACGATGCAGACCATTCGTTTTTTACCTGACCGTCTCAACAGTGAGCCCGTGGTATTTCGCGGGTTTACCACCCATGAGATGGGGCTGGCAGCCCTTGCCGGCGCGGGTGCGGGTCTGCTCCTGTCACTGCCGTTTATCCCGCTTGCCGGCTGGGTTGTCGTTCCCACCGGCCTGCTGGTCATGCCGCTGCTGCTCGTCTGGTTCGGCGGCCGCTGGATGGCCAGGCTCAAGCGCGGTAAGCCCGAGAACTGGCTCTGGCAGCGACTGGAGACGAAAAAACGCCGGCTGGGGATGGGCAATCCGAAACTGATTGTGGATGCCCGGGGCTGGTCAGTGAAACGTAACAGGAGAGCCTCATGAGCCGTTTTCGCCATGCGGTAAAAGACCGCGACCAGCATATTCAGACGCTGCGCATCGCCTGCGCCGTGCTTGCCTTTTTCCTTTTATTCACCTGTGCAGGCTGGATGCTGGCACCCAGCAAGCTGACCGTGCATAACCCGCCGGATTTACGTACCGGCAGCACGCGGCCCTGGTGGGAAGTGCCGCCCCCGACGGTCTACTCCTTTGCGTTCTACATTTTTCAGCAGCTCAATGCCTGGCCGAAAAACGGCGAGGTGGATTATTCCGCCAAAATCAATGCGCTGTCGCCGTATCTGACGCCGTCCTGTCAGGATTTCCTGAAAGCGGATGCAAAGAAACGCGGTGACGCCGGGGAGCTCACCGACCGCGTGCGCGTGGTGTATGAAGTGCCTGGTCGCGGTTACCAGTCACAGAGCGTGACCGTACAGGATCGCGATCACTGGATTGCCCGCCTGGACGTGGTGGCCGACGAATATTTCCATGCCGAGCCGGTCAAACGCGCCCTGGTACGTTACCCGCTTAAAGTGGTGCGCTGGGAAGGTGATGCGGAGCGCAACCCGTTCGGGCTGGCGCTGGACTGTTATGCCGGTGTGCCCCAGCGTCTGGAGGCGGCACCGCCTGCACCTAAACCGGAGAAGTCAGGAGTGTTTCAGTGATGAGTAAAAACCCCCACTACCGCGCCGGGCTGATGGCGCTGTCCTTCGCCCTGCTGCCCCTGGCAATGCTGGTATCACGTCCTGCCGGCGCAGATGAGCTGATGAAATGGGAGCGTATTCCGCTGCAGATCCCCCTGAAGGTGGGGCAGGAGCGGGTGGTCTTTGTGGACAAAAACGTCCGCGTCGGTTTTCCGCCGGCGCTTAACGGTAAACTCCGGGTGCAGAGCACCGGGGGAGCCGTCTACCTGAAAGCCGACAGCGCCTTTCCGCAGACGCGGGTGCAGCTGCAGGATGTGGAAAGCGGCGAGGTTCTGCTGTTTGATATCGCCGCCGGTGAAAAAGGGCCGACTGAGCCGGTGCGGCTGGTCTACAGCGGTGATGTCAGCACGCTGAGTCACGCCGGCGATGCGGCCGGTCAGCCAGGTGGTGCAGACCGGGCTGCTTCCGGATCAGGCTCATCTGCTCCCACCGGCAGCGATGATGGTACTCAGGCAAAGCGTAAAAAAATCCGCTACAGCGCCCCCATCCCGGTGCTGCTGACCCGATATGCCGCTCAGAGCCTTTATGCTCCGGCACGTACGGTCGAGGCGGTCCCGGGTATTCATCCGGTCAATCCTCATCTGCCCCGACGTGTCAGCACGCTGTATCCCTCTGAACCATTAACGGTCACGCCGCTGGCTGGCTGGGGTGTGGCAAACCGCAGCGTGGTGGCACTCAGGCTCACGAACACCGGCAGCCGTAAGGTCGTTCTGGATCCACGCTCGCTGCAGGGACAGTTTGTGTCCGCCACCTTCCAGCACCGCTGGGTCGGTCCGGCCGGCACGCCTGAAGACACCACCACGGTGTATGTGGTGACCGCCGGTCGTCCGGAGAGCGCATTCATTGCTGAGCCGTCTGCACTGCGTAAAGCGACCCGCACGGTAAAACAGGAGGCCCGCCATGCAGATTAAATCTAATGCCCTGGTGAAGTTTATCGTGCCGGCCGTGGTGATTGCCGGGCTGGCCGTGGGGCTCAAAAGCTGCAAAAACGAACCGGCAGAACAACCTCAGGCAAAACAAAGCGGCTCCCTGAAAAACCTCTCGCCGGATGAACTGAAGGCGCTGGGGGTGGAAGGCGACACGCCGGAGGACACCCTGCGCACGCTCATCGGCCGGCTGAACGATGTGCGTGACCGCCAGAAAACGCTGGATAAGCAGAACGCGGATTTGGTGAAAGAAAACGAACGGTTGCGCCGGCGCAATCAGGACGTTTCAGGACAGGTGAATGAGGCCGTTAATGGCCTGCGCGAGCAGTACGACAAGCGGCAGGCTCAGCTTCAGAACGAACAACTGAGCCTGACGGCGAAAATCCAGGAGCTGACTGACAAACTCAAAAAGCCTGACAGCGAGAAAAAAACGGCGGACAGCGATATCCCGCTGGGGCTGGGACTGGACGGCATGGGCAGCAGCACCGGGGGGAGCGCTTCTCAGGGCAGTGACGGCATGATGTGGGTCGCGCCGACGGACCAGAAAGAGACGGATCCGCGGGATGCGGCCAGCGGCAAAGCCTCACCTCAGTTCCCGACCTCTTTTCTGGGGGAAAATGAGCTGACCCGCCAGAAAGCCGCCTATGAGCAGAAAGTGAAGGGACGGACGAATGAAAAAGGGGCGGAAGAGAGCGCCGAGCCGGTTTACACGCTGCCGGAAAATTCCACGCTGGTCGGCAGCCGCGCCATGACGGCACTGCTTGGCCGGGTGCCCATCAACGGCACCGTGACCGATCCTTATCCGTTCAAGGTGCTTATCGGTAAGGATAACCTGACGGCGAACGGCATCGAGTTACCGGACGTCGAAGGGGCGATTGTTTCGGGGACGGCCAGCGGCGACTGGACGCTGTCCTGCGTGCGCGGGCAGGTTAACAGCGTCACCTTTGTTTTTTCCGACGGTACGGTGCGCACCCTCCCCAGACCCGACACCAGTAACAACGCCGGCGGGCAAAATAATAACGCTCAGGCTAAACAGGATACCGGCACCAGTGGCGGTATCGGTTGGATTTCGGATGAAAACGGGATCCCGTGCATTGGCGGCGAACGTAAGTCCAACGCCTCCACCTACCTGCCCACCATCTTTGGCCTGTCGGCTGCCGGTGCGGCGGGTGAAGCGATGAGCCAGGGGCAGTACACGACGCAGAACAACGTGAATGGCATTTCCGCCACCATGACCGGCGACGCCGGACAGGCGGCGCTGGGGAAAGCCATTTCCGGCGGCATGTCTGAAACCACCGACTGGATCAAACAGCGTTACGGGATGACGTTTGATGCCATTTATGTGCCGCCCGGTGCCCGTCTCGCCGTGCATATCACCCGTCAGCTGGCCATTGATTATGAAGATAAGGGCCGTAAGGTGCGCTACGACTTCACCCTGCCGGGTGGCGTCAGTGACAATGGCGGACTGGACTGAGTACACGGCCATGGCGGGACAGATAACGTTTTTCCCTCTTTCATCCGTGTGCTGGATGTTCAGCGACGGGGCAGGCTGGCATATTGACGTGATCCCTGCGTCTTCTGCGGTTCTGTTGCTGCGACCCGTCGCGCTGTTGCCTGCCGGCGCACCTTTACTGCGCTGGCGCAATGGCCAGCTTTTACTGGATATCGGCAGGTTCTCCCTGCCGCTCAGTGCCCGGGAGTGTGCCGTTTCGTGGCGCAGCCCGAAAATCCCGCGCCGGCTTTACTGCCCGCGTATGACATTACGGGAGCTGGGGCACCTGCTGAATGTCAGTGCGTTCGTTTTTATCTGCGGCGGTTACGATCCGGCCGCCTCACAAAGGAGATACCGGTAATGTACAGAACGGTTTTCATTCTGGCCCTGAGCTGTGTAATGCTCAGCGGCTGCTCAACCTCCAAAGAGGAAATGCTGCCGGCGGGCGATAACACCATGCTTGAACTGTGGAACGGGGCGGACGGTGGCGGCAGTACTTCCCGCCAGTCTGCGGCGGCCCGCGACACGCTGCGACGCCCGCTGACGGGCAGCGAAACGCAGGCGGACGCGCAGGCCGACCGCAGCTACAGCCGTACTCAGGAAAGCGAAATCACCCAGCAGTTTCCCCGGCTGCCCAACCCCGACATGGTGATGTACCTGTATCCCCATCTGGCAGACGGTAACACGCCGGTGCCGGGTTACAGCACTGTGTTCCCGTTCTACAGCCAGACGCAGTATGCCATGCCTGGCGAGCGCACGGAGGCCCTGTAATGCTTTCACTGTTTACGCGTAATAAATCCACCGACCGGCAGACGCCGGTTGATGACGGCCAGTCCGTTCAGGCAGATGAAACCCTGACCGCGGCCGTGAAGGGCCGGCAACCTCTGAAGCGCCCCGGGAAAATGACGCGCCAGGATGAGGAGAAGGTTTATCACGCCAATCCGTCCATCATTGACTTTTTGCCCTGGGCAGAATTTCTCGATGAAGAGCAGTGTCTCCTGCTTGATGACGGCGTGTCGGTGGGGGCCGTTTATGATGTGACACCGGTGGCGACCGAAGGGCGAACCGAAGAGCGCCTGGAGCAGATCCGGGACTCGGTTGAGGATGCACTTCAGGACAGCTTTGATGAACATGACGTGAATCCCTGGGTCGTGCAGTTCTTCTGCCAGGACGAGGACGACACTGACGCGTACCTGGACAGGCTGCGCGGGTATGTCAAACCACATGCACAGCGCACGGCGTTTACCGACGCCTGGCTGGGTGAAATGGAGCGCCATATCCGCAGTATCTCCCGGCCTGAGGGACTTTTTACTGACTCGCTGATTACCGGCCAGCCGTGGCGCGGGCAGCAGCGCCGCACCCGGATGGTTGTTTATCGCTGGCTTGGTAAAAGCCGGGATCCGATGCCGCCGGTGGCGATGCTCAATCAGGTGTGTGACCGGGTCGTTAATGCCCTGGGCGGGGCGGGGATCCGCTGCACCCGGCAGAACGGCCTGCAGGTGCATGGCTGGCTGCTGCGGCTGTTCAATCCGTCACCGGACTGGGTGGAGAAAACCACGCTCTATCGGCAGGCTGCTTACGCAGACCCGCGCGAGACACCTGAAGGCACCGTGCCGGTCAGCAATGATTTTGCCGAAACCCTGTGGTTCACGCCGCCGGTTTCAGACCCGGAAAACGGCGTGTGGTGGATTGACAACAAGCCGCACTGCGCGGTGGCGGTGGAAAAACTGCGTACACCGCCGGAGCCGGGCACCCTGACCGGCGAGAAAAGCCGGGGTGAAAAGAAAATTAATGCCCTGATGGATATGTTTCCGGAAGGGACCATGGTGTGCATGACCGTGATGGTACAGCCCCAGGACCGGCTTGAAGAGCAGTTTAACCGGCTGTCGAAAAATGCGGTCGGTGAGAATACCGAGTCGGGCCGCGTCCGCCAGGATGTGAAGACGGTCAAAGAGTATCTGGGCAACCGGCACAAGCTGTACCGGGCGGGGATCACCTTCTTGCTGCGCGGCGACGACATGACCAGCCTGAAGCGCAAGCGGCTGGAGCTGTCCACCGTATTGCTAGGGGCCGGTCTGCAGCCGGTACGGCCGGAGTTTGAAGAAGGTCCGCTGAACAGCTGGCTGCGGGCGCTGCCGATGTGCTTTAACCCGGACAGCGACAAAAAACACTGGTATACCCGTCTGACATGGGTTCAGCACCTGGCAGGACTTTTGCCGGTAACCGGGCGGGAAACCGGCACGGGGCATCCCGGCTTCAGCTTTTTCAACCGCGGCGGGGATACCCTTACATTCGATCCGCTCAACAAGCTCGACCGCACCCAGAACGCGCATCTGCTGTTGTTCGGCCCGACCGGGGCGGGCAAGTCGGCCACGCTGTGTGCCGCGCTCTCCCAGCTGATGGCCGTCCATCGTCCGCGGCTGTTTATTGCGGAGGCCGGCAACTCGTTCGGCCTGCTGGCCGACTTCTTTGACAGCCTCGGGCTGACGGTGAATAAAATCAGCGTCAAACCCGGAAGCGGCGTCAGTCTGCCGCCGTTTGCTGATGCTCACAAACTGGTGGAAGAAGGCCTGGCCGCCCAGGCCGTGGATGAGAGCGACCTGCCTGATATCGACACGGACGACGATGGCGAGGATGACAAGCGTGACGTTCTCGGTGAAATGGAAATCTCCGCGCGCATGATGATCACCGGCGGCGACCCGAAAGAAGAGGCTGACCTTAAGCGTGCCGACAGGGCGATGATACGTGAGGCGCTGCTGATGGCGGCACATGCCACGTATAAGGAAGGGCGGCAGATGCTGCCGTCTGACCTGCAGAAGGCGCTGTACGACATTGCCTCTGACAACGATGAGGGCGTCATCAATGTCCGCAATGCTCAGCGCAAGGCGAAAGCGGCGGAAATGGCGGAATCCCTGGGCATGTTCACTCAGGCCGGGAGCTTTGAAGCGGAGCTGTTCAACCGCGAAGGGGAGCTGTGGCCGGAAGCGGACGTGACGCTGGTCGACCTGGGGCATCTGGCGCGTGAGGGTTACGAGGCGCAGATGGCCCTGACCATGGTCTCGATGACCAACATGATCAACAACATCGCGGAGCGTGACCAGTTCCTGGGCCGGGATATTGTCTTCACGGTGGATGAGGCGCATATCGTGACGGTCAACCCGCTGCTGTCGCCCTACATGACGAAGGTGGTCAAGATGTGGCGTAAGCTCGGTGCCTGGCTGTGGCTGGCCACCCAGAACCTTAAAGACTACCCGGATATTGCCGAAAAAATGCTGAACATGGCGGAATGGTGGATTTGTCTGACCATGCCCCCGGAGGAGGTCAAAGATATCAGCCGTTTCCGCGCGCTCACGCCGGAGCAGGAATCGGTGCTGCTTTCCGCCAGTAAACTGTCGGGGTGTTATACGGAAGGCGTGGTGCTGGCGAAACGGATCGAAGCGCTGTTTCGTGCCGTGCCGCCCAGTCTCTTCCTGGCACTGGGCATGACGGAAAAAGAAGAGAAAGCCGAACGCCGGGCGCTGATGAATGAATTTCACTGCAGCGAACTCGAGGCGGCAAAACGCGTCGCGCAGAATCTGGACCGTCTGCGCGGTCTGACGGATAAACAACAGGAGCCTGCCACGGTATGATGACACTGAAGTACCCTGAACCCGCCATTCATGAGCACAGTGGCGGTGCGCTTTTCACCCTGTCGCCTCAGGGGGAGCCCGGCGTGCTCCCGGCGACACATCAGCATCTGGTGAGGCTGCGGGCGATGCTCAGGCAGCGCCTGACCGGGCCGGTCAAAATGACGTGTCACCCGCACCGGGTGGGACTCAGCAGCAGCGTGGCCATCTATCTTGAGGGAAAGCTGAAGCAGGCGGTGAATATTCTTATCACCGTGACGGGACAGACGAGCTGGCCGCAGGAAGAGGAGTATGCGCATCCGCGCTGGTATATCACGGTGCCGGATTCGGCTGACCTGGTGTATCTGATGCTGTGGATTAACGGGCTTGACGTATAACTACAGACTTGCCTTCACCAGGGGCATGATTACAAAAAGAAAATAACAATATTGCATACCGGCCCTCAGGGCCGGTTTTTTGCTAAGTAACGTCATAAAATTGACTACGAGGTCAAGAAGATTTCCTTCGCATAACCTTCTTAACGCATTCACTTATAAATCCTTTTTGCTGATGGGAAATATCCATGAACATTGATTCACCTTCCATTTTGAAAGGTAAAACTCCTCCCTCGTATGCAAACCCTGTTTTGTTTAGAGGATAAAATAGCGCAATCCTATACTCTGCTTCATGAGAAAATATATTTGGTTTAAAAAAAACAAGTTCTTCAGGAGTGAAGCTGTCTGGTGCCGTTCCTGGATGATAATAGATCACATCTTTCCCTTTAATTTCAGTACCCGGGAATCTGTGGTCTAAAAGAGAAAGTCTTTCTTGGAGGAGATCAACGTCGAATGCGATGCAGATATCAGCTTTAAAAGCAGCATAGAGTTCTGGCTCATCTTGCCGATTACTCAAACATATACAATAACAATGACGAGGCGATAGCGTAAACATGGGATCTGCAGTCATATCGTCAGGGTTAAGGGTGCGCCCATTAATTTTTATAGCAACTTGATAACGATCCGGAGTGAAAATTTTTTCCATTTCATTATCGCGCATTTTTTCGTTTTCCATGCGTGAATAATGCGTCAGGTCACACAGTCGTATCGGAGCTTCGTCGCGGATAACGGGGCCAAGAATCTTCTCCTTTCCATACAGATACCTGATATTCATCATCACCTCTGGCAATTTAGTTGAATGATTACAGATTAGTACTTTATGCCGGGTTTAACCGTCTGTAGTTATATCATTAGCTAAATGGTTGTGATCATTTCCTACTGCAAAAGCTACAGATTCGCTGATTAATTTTTTTGTTCGGGTATAGAATTTAATGCGGCTTTTTTGAACGGCCACGGGCACGCTGTCAGGCGATTCAGTCTGACGGAGCCCCGATTCATGAAACTGACCTCACTTGTTTTCCTGCCGGCTCTGCTGCCGGCATCCGTACTGGCCGGCACGGTCGTCTTCACCGACAGTCAGCATCTGCCGGCAAATCTGCCGCCGGACGTGCCGGTGGTACTTCTTGATGGTCCTGACCAACTGCAGGCCGAGATGTTCGGGGAACTGCCTGCAGACCCGCAGCAGGCCGAAGCACAGGTCAGGCAGGTTATGGCATCATCTGCCTGGCAACAAAAACAGCTGCAGCTGAATGATTCCTATCGCCAGGTGGTCCGGGCCTGGGAACTGGGCATTAAAAAAGTGCCGGCCGTGGTGTTTGATGACCGCGATGTGGTGTACGGCACCACGGATGTTGACGTGGCCACTTCCCTGCGTAACCGGGGGGGTGGTCAGTGAATACAAAACCTTCCCGCATCAGAACCACAGTGTGCTCGCTGGCGGTTGCCACGGTACTGGGTACGGCAACCGCGCCGGCAGCTGTTGCAGCACTTAACACGGCGCAGATTATTGCCAGCGCCGTATCGCAAAACTGTATCAGCTGGCGTGTCAGTGGCATCTGTTACTGGCTGTTCTGCACCCCCTTTGGCTGCAAGGTGCGCACGTCGGTCAAAGTCACCCACTTCATTCCTCAGGCAGTCGTTTCGACCTATGTCGCGCCGGGCGGCAACCCGTGGCAGGAAATGGCGTTTGTCAGCCAGACCGCCGGCGGGCTGGAAAGTGCCGTAACCAGCGGGCTTTCCGGTGTTTCTGCCGGAGGAGCCAATCCGGCAGACATGAAAAATCCCGGCCAGCGCAAGTCCGCCGTGCGTTTCAAGTATGCCGATGCGATTGGCCACCCGGCCACCTCCCTGATTGGCGGCAGTATTCCGGGCTATTCCTGTGATACCGCAGCCACCCCGTTAATGCCTTACTTCCTGAGTACGCTGGATTCGGCGGCCTGGCGCACGGGCGTACCGGAGTCCCTGTATCCGGAAGCGCTTGTGCCCGGCCAGCGGGAAATCGGCAGTCAGGCAGCAGCCAATATGTGGGGCAACATCTATCCCCGTTCGGGGTTTATCAGCCAGACCGATGATGACAAAGCCTCTGCCGTGGTGGCGCAGCGTGTGGCAGACATTATCACCCGCGCCGGGCAGCCCCATGTTTATCAGGTGCTCCAGGGCAGCCATCATGACGGGTACTGGCCACCGGGCGAAGTCACGGAAAACACCGGCACGCGCAATCACAAATGGCAGCGGCTGGCTCCCCACATGACTCAGTCATGTGCCGTCTTCCCGGACGGGAGCTATACCGCCGCGAGCGATAACAATGAAGCCTTTGCGTTCTGGCAGCCCTACAGCTGCTGCAAAAAGCGCGGGCAGAAATTTTTGGGCAGCACTGATATCTGATGAGGAAAACCGTGAAAAAAACACCTTCATTTTCAGCCGTTCGCTTAAGCCTGCTGCTGACCGGCTCACTGCTGACTGTCCTCCCGGGCGCGCACGCGGCCGATGATGACAATACCATCCTGGGCATGTCCCTGCCGCAGGTGAACAACAGCGCCATCGGTTACGGCAAGTCCGTCGATGGTGCGGTGTCGGACAAACTGTTCTACACCCTCGGCGGCGGCTCGGTCATTTCCCAGCCGGCCACGCGCGGCAATATGCAGAAGCTGGGGCTGAATACCGGCTGGAGCAGTGACCTGATGTGCGGCAATTTTGATCTGAAAACCACAGTCGGCAACCAGCTCAACGGCGTCACATCAGGCTTTAAAAACCTGATGGGCGACGTGATTCAGGGGGCCACCGGCGCGGTGGCCAGTCTGCCGGCGATGGTCATTCAGCGGGCTAACCCCGGTCTGTATGACATGCTCACCAACGGCGTGCTTCAGGCCAATGTGTCATTCGACAAGGCGCAACTCAACTGCCAGAACATGGCGAAAAAAATGATGGACTTCAGCGACAGCAGTAACTGGACGCAGCAGGCCATGATGGATGAGTACAAATCCATCGTAAACAGCGGTGATGCTGACGCAGTTCGTGTTGATGACGCAGGTCGCAAGGCCAGCGGCGCGTCAGGTAGTAACTGGGTTGGCGGCCAAAAACGTGGGGGGGCGGGGCAGCCCGCGATACGTGTCACCCATGACCTTGTCGCTGCCGGCTACAACATGATGAACGGTCTGCCCGTCACGTCTGATTCGACCGTGGGCGAAAGCAGCTGTAACGGTGGCGCATGCTCTAAATTCGGCAGCGCGGAAGAGGCGGCGGCCATGACCGTGAAGGTGCTGGGCGATCGCTCGATGCGCACCTGTGCCAACGCGAGTGAATGTACCAGCGGTGATGCGGATGACCAGCCCGGTACGACCGTTGCCGGCACCGGTTTTGCCCCACTGCTGGAAGAGGCAACCAAAGCCAACGCTGAGCAGCTGGTCAGGCTCGTCAACGGTACGGAAAAGCCCACGGCCGCGAATCTGGCGAAGCTGAAAACTGGCGGACTGCCGGTGACGGCCGGCGTGATTAAAGCCCTGCAGCGTGATCCGGATAACGCGGCCCTAACCGCCCGCCTTGCAGGCGAACTGGCCATGTCTGACACGGTGGAAACGGCGCTGCTGATGCGTCGCATGATGGTTACCGGTATGTCGGAGCCGAATGCCGCTGCCCAGCCAAAGGCCATTGATACCGCCGGCCAGCGCATTGAGGCGCTGGATCGGGAAATCGCGGCGCTGAAAAACGAGATGGAGATGAAGCGCGAACTGTCACGTAATTCTGTGCTGACCATTATCGACAGGGAGAATCAGCGCGTCGAAACCAACCCGCAGACCCAGTCCGATGACAATACCGACAGTCGCTTCAACCAGATGGCAGCGCCGCAGTCGGCTGAATGAGGGAATAAGGATGCGTAATAAAACGACTGTCAGGAAAGTCTTGACCCGTGCCGGCTTCTTCCTCGCCTGTATGGCGCTGTTCATGGTGGTCTCACTGATGATGGCTGACACCGCCATGAAACATCCGACTGAAGCTGCTGCATTCCGGAGCTGGATGCAGTCGACGCGTTACGGCTGGCTGATGTGGCGACTGGCGCTGTATGCGCTTGTTGCCTGGGGCCTCTGGAAAATCCGGCATGCGCCGGGTTTTCGGGAGGCATACCGGCGGCCGCTGCTGCGCATCAGTGTGGTCAGTGTGCTTTTTATCGCGTTGTGTGAGTACGCGATGTTTACCGGTCCGGGAGCCTGACGATGACAACAAACAGCTATCTTGAGTATTTTCTCACGCTGCTCGGCTGGGTGATCAATAACGGCCTGTGGAATGTCCTGCTGAGCACCGGGCTTTTTGTCCTGCCGCTGGCGTTTAAGGTGGTGGGGATCTGGCTCAAAGTCCGTGAAGAGGGGGAGGATGAAGGCAACAAGGGGATGCTGTCGCTGCCTCGTATCGAGAACGCGCTGTATGCCGGATTCCTGGTGATGATTGCCTGCTGCGTACCGCTGATTAATGTCAGCCTCAGTACGATGCAGTACGACACAACCCGGGCAAAGAGCTGTGGTGTGTGGACGCCAAAAGCGCCGGATGAAAGCGGGTATGCCGGCGTGGTCACCAGTCTCAACGACCAGACGGCCGCAGCACCGGTGTGGTGGGTGCTGATTCATAAACTCTCGAAAGGGGTAACCCAGGCGGCCGTGGCGACCATTCCCTGCCGCCCTGACATGCGGCAGATCCGCTTTGAAGTGCAGCATACGCGTATCGACAACAAAGCGCTGGCGCAGGAACTGCAGGACTTCACCAACGACTGCTATTCGGTTGCGCTGTATCTGTGGAAGCAACAGGATCAGGGCCAGACAAAGGACAAAACTACGCTGCGTGATATCGAATGGATTGGCAGCAGTACATTCCTGAGCCGGTACTATCCTTCGTTGCAGTCCAAACTGCCCCGGGCTGCGTTCCCATGGTCTGACAGCCGGGACAGTGGCCGGCCCAATACCGGAAGAGGAGGCTATCCCACCTGCAGCGAGTGGTGGAGCAGTACGGACACAGGACTGAAAGCGCGGGTGAAAGATCAGGCCGACCCCGATATGTGGCTGCGTATCTCGGCCGCAATGAAAATGTCAGGCTTTAACGACAGTGACTATCAGGAAGCCGTCATCCGTCGTCTGGTAAGCCCGGAAAGCCTGACTGTCTCACAGAATGGTCACGTGTATGCCGGCTATGGCGGCAATGCCGATTTTACCCTGGATAATGCCGCGGCGCGCGTGGCCTCCATTGGCGGTACGGCCCTCGGCAGTCTGGCCGCGTTCCCGGCGTTCGATGCGATGCGACAGGCGCTGCCAATGGTGCAGGCCATCCTGCTGATGGCAATATATGTCATGCTGCCGCTGATCCTGGCATTTGCGGCCTACGAATTCAAAACCGTTATTACGCTGACCTTTGTGATGTTTGCTCTTAACTTCCTGACATTCTGGTGGGAACTGGCGCGCTGGCTCGACAGCTGGCTGTTAACCGCGTTGTACAGTTCGGATACACACAGTCGGTTCAATATGGCGGGACTGCAGAACAGCTCAGATGACCTTATTATGAATCTGGTTATGGGCACTATGTTTCTGGTACTTCCTGCTGTTTGGTTAGGGGCATTATCATGGGCAGGAGTTACCATCGGGAATGCTTTAAGCTCAGCATATCAGCAAGGAACAGCAAAAGCTGAAAGCTCTGGAGGTAAGTTGGGAGAGGCTGGAGCTAATGCTGTTGCAAATAAAGCTATGAAGTAAGCGTAAATTGTCACAAATGAGTAAGGGGGAGCCCTTACTCATCCTCGTTAACCATACGCCCTGCAGCGTCGTACCATCCCCATCCATGCTGGCCATCACGATATTTTCCATAACCTGGCTGCTCTTCCATAAAGTTCTCACATGGTGCATTTTCACTTTCGGAGAGATGTTTTCTATGAGGTGAGAGCACGGCACTAATGAGAAACAATGATCCAAAAGTGAGGATTACAAAACATGCAATGGGTATCATTGGGATATGCCCACACCAAGACGGTAGACGATGAGTAGCCGCCCACGACACACACCGTTTATCCCAGTTTAATAGAGTAGTTCTGGCTCGTTTCCATATACCCGCAAAACGGACGCCACGATTCCAGGCGCGTTTCTCTTGAGACTGATACATCACCCCCTCCGAATTACGTGAATTCTAAAGGGACTATAGCGGAATTTTTGTGCAATTACGAACATCCATGATACCTGACTGAGAACACTAATTAATTCTTTAAAACTCATCAGGTTACTTTTTTCCAAATAGTTACAGCTTGTCATCGTTGAAAATGCATTATTATACTGTATTTATAAACAGTATAATTTGAGGGGGGCGAGTTATGCCAATTCCTTTAGAACAGACGATGTGTTGGGATAAAAGTTCGCAGAAAAATTCAGCAAACACACCGGTTTTGATGATGGCGGCGATAGCCAGACTTACAGGTAGCAATCCATCACTGGCATGTGTTCCTTTGTTTGGCGATGGGGTTTCATGTGGTTTCCCTTCTCCCGCTCAGGATTATGTTGAAAAGCGTCTTTCCCTGGATGACCTTTGTATCCGCTATCCAGAAAGTACTTACCTGGTGCGAGCAGAAGGGGATTCGATGCGTAACGCCGGTATCAGAGATGGAGATTTATTAATAGTTGAATGTATTCGTGAGGCCAAGCACGGTGATATTGTCATTGCAGCTGTAAATGGAGAGTTTACCTGTAAACGACTGCAGTTGTTGCCTTCTCCAGCCCTGTTGCCAGCTAATCCCGCATATTCAGCTATACCCCTGACTGACGACATCGAAACCGTTGTCTTCGGTGTGGTACGCCATCTTGTGCATTCATTCAAGTTTAGGGGCGCTTAGCAGTGTTCGCCCTAGTCGATGTTAACTCATTTTACGCTTCCTGCGAGACAGTTTTCAGACCAGATCTCCGTGGCAAACCTGTGGTGGTGCTGTCTAATAACGATGGCTGCATAATAGCCCGTTCCTCAGCAGCAAAATCACTTGGGTTAAAAATGGGCGATCCCTGGTTCAAGGTTGGTCGTGAGGCTGAGAAAAAGGGTGTTGTAGCATTTTCAAGTAATTACAGCTTATAGTAAGTTAAATGGAATGCAACATCTTCGGTATAAACTTTAATCAGTTGTTATGAACTGAAAGGGGAAGGCCGTGAACACTTCCATGCATTCCGCATCTGCTCTTCTGCTGACTGAGCAGTGGCTTACAATTCTTTCGAATTTAGGAAGAGCCAGCGCAACTATTAAAGCCTATCGAAGTGCCCTGACGCATTTTTTTGCCTTCTGTGAAATACACGACATTGCTCCTGAAAGAGCTTCCTTTGAAGACATTGCAGGATATATCCGACCTCAGCTCCCTGATATGCCGTCGTCCGTTGCAAGCGCCACGCTCCAGTTGCGCCTTTCAGCTCTTCGTCTCTGGTATGACTTTCTGGTTTATCAGGATATTTGCAGTCTCAACCCGTTACCCCGTTCGGGTTTGCCTGGTGCCATTTATACCGGACGCGGCCTGATCCCACGTATCAACCGACTCCCCGTTATTCCCGATGACGGGGAGTGGCTCAGGTTCCTGAAACACGTTTCTGCAGCGCCTCTGCGTGACCGACTGATGCTTGCTCTGGCTTATTATGGGGCGCTCCGACGTACTGAAGTGACGGCTCTGAGGCTTGAGGACATTGACCTGGCTCATCGCCTGATACGCATCCGGGCAGAAACGACGAAAAACAGACGGGAAAGAATGGTCTGCTATAGCGCCGACGTTGCGCCGGTACTGGCAAACCATTTTCAAAAGCTACGGCTGGAAGGCTGGTCAGGCGGTGCTTTGTTCCGTTCCGTCTCTGACCGTAATTACGGCGCTCCTCTCTCTTTCTGGAGCTGGAGTAAAACCGTACGGAAATGGGCGGCAGAGACTGATCAGCCAGACATCACCACGCATACTTTTCGTCACCTCCGGCTGACGCATCTGGCACGGGCCGGATGGAAACTGCATGAACTGGCTACTTATGCAGGGCACAGGGACCCACGTACAACACAAATTTATATTCATCTGTCGGGAACGGATATGGCTGCCCGCATGGCTGCTGCCGTCGCTGAAACCGACCGTAAGATTGCAGGGCTTATCTTTCAGGCGGGAGCCGTGTGATGAAAGCAGAAACAGGAATTCATAAAATTTATGTCCCCTTCAGGCGTTCAGATTATCAGCTGAATAATGTGTTAAGCATTGAAGAGCTTGAGGCATTAAGCACAGGGCACAAACGTATCTCTGCTTTGAGCAAGCAAGGTCCGCTGTCATCTTTACTGCGGCCACTTCAGGATATTGCCGCCCGCAGCGGTACGAGTGACAGACTCGTCAGGATTATCATTCCTGTCGTGCTGGCGGAAATACACCGGACAAGGAAACCCTGCTGGCTGTGGGATTCGGAAAAGTGGCTGACGTTGTGCCTGCAGCACCGTTCCGGCAGGCCCCTTATTGCGGCATTTGCCTTCCATCTTGGCCCGTTTCCCTCACCGTTCGACCTGCCGCATCATGGTGCTCCGTCGTTGTACGCCTGTGCCATCTATGGCCGGGACATTTTCATTCAGGAACTCAACCGGCTGACTGATACGCTTGTCTCGCTGGGATACAAACGACAGAACCAGAAAAACGCCCTGTCAGCCCTGCTGGGCATACTGATGATGATGAACAATAATCCTGAGCTTGAAAGCTTCACAACTGAACTCCTGTGGCGCGCGCAGAATTATCACGATCGGGGAATCGCACGAACAGTAGGCAGAGTTTCACATGCGCTGGCCGCAATGGGCATCCTCAAAAGTGCCGTACGTATGCGCAATTACCGTGAGTGGCACGAAAAACCCACAGAAAATATTGCCACAGAGTGGGTAACGTGGTGCCGGCGCTGGAGAGAAACGTCGGTGCTTCGGCCCCGGTCCAGAGAGAGCCAGTACAGCTTTATCCTCCGCTGCGGTCTGTGGCTCGCCCGCGAGCATCCGGAAATTCGCTCGCCGTCCGACTGGACAATGGAGATCTGCGCCAGCTTCATTGCTGCAATCGGAAGAATGAAGGTTGATGAACTTTCACTGGGTACAGAACGTGGGGTGCGCCGCTCTCCACGTTCCGGAGAGCCCATGCTGCCAAATTCCCGTGCCGGTTTCGTGTATGCCGTTCGTCGTTTTATGTTTGACTACGAACTCTGGGAATGGGGACGTCTGAAATTCAGTCCGGCCCGCCATCTCTCCACACCTGATACACCGCTCTTTCGTCAGGGCGTCAATCCGCGTGTTATTGATGATCCTGTATGGCTGAAACTGGTCTGGGCAAGCCTGAATCTGCGTCAGGAAGATTTGCTCAGTGAAATTCACTACCCCCTCTCTATGCTGCAGGCTATGGCAGTCATCTGGACGCATGCAGGGCTGCGTCAGAATGAGCTGATGCGCCTGACCGCTGGCTGCATCATTCCACAATCGGAAGATATTAACCGGGACGACGGCAGTACCATTCCTGCCGGGACTCTTTGCTATCTGAACGTGCCGGCCGGCAAGACATCTAAAGCCTTTGTTAAGCCGGTTTCTGCAGTGGTGAAAAAGTATGTCGATATCTGGCTGGCAGAACGACCAGAAGAACAGGCAGCTCTGACGGATGAACGCACCGGTGAAAAAGTCCGTTTTCTGTTTCAGTACCGGGGCAAACCGGTGGGAAGAGACATAATAAACCGCACCGTTATTCCGGTTCTCTGTGCCCGGGCAGGAGTGCCTGAGGAAGACAGCCGGGGCCCCATTACCAGCCACAGGGGACGCGCATCGGCCGTAACTGCCCTGGCCAGTGTTCCTCAGGGCATGTCTTTATACGAGCTGATGCAGTGGTCAGGACACTCTTCGCCGCAATCCACCATGCATTATATTCGAATACGCCCGACGCAGCTTGCTGCCTCTTTTGTTAAAGCTGACCGGGTAGCGCACATGATAAGCGTGCTGATTGATCATGACCCCGCAGCAACCAGCCTCACGGGACCTGCGACATATTATGATCTGGGCGACTCTTTCTGTACTAATCCCTTCTGGAGCAGTTGCCCGCACCGTATGGCATGCATCGGATGTGATTTTAATCTGCCAAAGAGAAGTGCAAGAGGACTGTTACTGGAAAGTAAGGCATCGGTAAAACATTATCTTGAAGAAGTGCCACTGACGCCCGATGAGAAAGAAGTAATAGAAGGTGATGTGGAAAAACTGAACGCCGCTCTTATGAAAACAGATATCCCACGTATTCTGTAGCAGGCCCTGACCGGAATTCACTTTATGTGTGTGAAGGACGGCGTAGTAAGGAGCTGCTACGCCGTAACGAAAGTAATAAAAAAGAGCTTATTTACTGAGCCATACTTCCATCTGCCGTATTTCTTCTTTCTAGGCGCTGATAATGCTTTCAGCCATCTTCCGCATTGCCGGTGATTTACCATAACGGAGTTCCGTTTCGGCCATGGCAATGGCTCCTTTGTGATGTTCAATCATGCTCCTGGCAAATGCCCTGTCTGCATCCGGGTCCTGTACGGCCTTTATCATTCCTTCGTGCATATTATTCATGCCGTCCATATAGGCCTCAGAAGACGGTGACATTCCGGCATGGTTTCCGTGTACTGCCTGCGCAGCCGTTGCCGGAAACACGACTGCGAGCATCAGCAATAAAATCATGTTACGCGGTTTCATACTCTCTTCCTTTATCGGAGTGCAGATTAGCGGCTATTTTCAGGTGCCTGTCTTTACCGGAAGAGCAGCCAGACAGGTTACTTACGCAACAGGCGCAGACCGTTTGCCACGACAAGCAGGCTTGCCCCCACATCCGCGAATACGGCCATCCACATGGTCCCCATACCTGCAATGGTCAGGGCCAGGAACACTGCCTTGATCCCAATAGCCATAACGATATTCTGAACCAGAATGTTATACGTCTGCCGGGAGAGTCGGACAAAAGCCGGAATTTTACGCAAATCATCATCCATGAGGGCCACATCGGCAGTCTCGATGGCGGTATCCGTGCCCATTGCACCCATGGCAAAGCCGATATCGGCGCGGGCCAGCGCCGGTGCATCATTGATGCCGTCGCCCACCATGCCGGTCGTGCCCTGCGCCGTAAATGTTTCTACAGCACGCAGTTTATCTTCCGGCAGTTGATCCCCCCGCGCCTCATCGATACCAACCTGACCGGCAATGGCCTGCGCAGTGTGCGCATTGTCTCCGGTCAGCATGAGCGTTTTAACACCCAGACTATGCAACTGACTTATCGCCTCGCGGCTGCTTTCCTTCACCGTATCAGCCACCGCAAACAGCCCTAGCACCTGATGAGTGTCACAGAGCATGATGACCGTTTTACCCCCGGTCTCCAGTTCCGTTAGTGCAGCCCTGACCGCTTCCGGACAGCGCACCGTTTCTTCAGCCAGCCTCAGATTGCCCAGACTGTAGGTTTGACCGTTGATGACGCCGCGCACGCCGCGGCCTGGCAGAGCCTCAAAGTTTTCCACTTCATAACGCTGAATGCCATCTGATGCCGCCGATACAGCCTGCGAAACCGGATGATCGGAGTAACCTGCCAGGCTCACAGCCAGACTGCGCCCCTCATCTTCTGCCACCCCGGTATAGATAATCGCATCCGTCTGTACCGGCTTACCGTGCGTCAGGGTGCCGGTCTTGTCGAGCGCCAGCCACTTCAGCTTTCGGCCTTCTTCAAGATAAACGCCGCCCTTGATCAATATCCCCCGGCGGGCTGCTGCCGTCAGGCCACTGACAATGGTCACTGGCGTGGAAATGACCAGCGCACAGGGGCAGGCGATAACCAGCATCACCAGCGCCTTGTAAATCCACTCCTGCCAGCTTTCACCTGCAATCAGCGGTGGGAGAACGGCAACTGCGACGGCAATAGCAAACACCACAGGGGTATAAATTTGTGCAAAGCGATCAACAAAGCGCTGCGTAGGGGCTTTTGCCCCCTGCGCTTCCTCCACGGCATGAATGATACGCGCCAGCGTGGTATTTCCGGCAGCGGCCGTTACACGGTACTCAAAGCCACCGGAGCCGTTGACCGTCCCGGCGAAGACCGGGTCACCTTCCCCTTTATCCACCGGCAGACTTTCGCCGGTAATAGGTGCCTGATTAATGGCGGTCCTGCCCCGGACCACCGTGCCGTCGAGAGCGATACGCTCGCCCGGTTTTACCCTGACCACGCTGTTAAGGGATACAGACCTGGCCTCAGTTTCTTTCCAGGAGCCGTCCGGTTGCTGAACCGTGGCCGTTTCAGGCGTCAGCTTCATCAGAGAGCCGATGGCATTGCGGGCGCGATCAAGAGATTTCGCTTCAATCAGTTCCGCAATCGTGAACAGCACCATTACCATGGCGGCTTCAGGCCACTGTCCGAGCGCCAGCGCCCCGGTGACGGCAATACTCATCAGGGCGTTGATATTCAGGTTGCCGTTGCGAAGAGCAATCCAGCCTTTTTTGTACGTGGACAGGCCACAGGCCGCAACGGCAGCCAGAGCAA
Organism: Chimaeribacter arupi; assembly: GCF_002858805.1. Lineage (GTDB taxonomy): Bacteria > Pseudomonadota > Gammaproteobacteria > Enterobacterales > Enterobacteriaceae > Chimaeribacter > Chimaeribacter arupi. The sequence goes on along the minus strand of NZ_PJZI01000014.1, from coordinate 83,658 downwards.
GAGCCGCTTCCAGCCATTCCGGCATGCCCGCCCAGTGCATGGCTTCGGCGGCGATTGCCGCCACACCGGCAAGCGCGAGCGGCCACCAGTGTTTTTTCTTTTCCTCAGTGACCGCGTGCCGGCCATTACTGTCAGGAAGTTCAGGTTCAAAGCCCAGAGAACGAATGGCGGCCAGAACCGGCTCCAGCGTATCCGGTGCGTGAACCACCGTCAGTACACGCTGCATAAGATTGAAATCCAGTTCCTTGACGGCTGACATGCCGTCCAGCTTTTTACGGATCATGCCCTCTTCAACCGGGCAGTCCATCTGCATGATCCTGATACTGGTACGCACCCCGTCAGCGGTCACCTGCTGCGTCTGCAGCTCACCGAATGTGACAGGGGCAGGCGAGCAGCAGGAACCGCCGGTATTTTCCGCCTCACGGCCTGAGCAGCAGCTGCCTTCAGGCTGCATTGCTTTATCAATCGGTTCCGGGTCAAAACCCAGCGAGCGCACCGCCTGCAGAACCGGTTCCAGCGCCTGCGGTGTATGGGTCACGGTAAGCACCCTCTGTATCAGATTGAATTCAAGATTGCTGACGGCAGGTAATTTTGCCAGTTTTTTTCGGAGGAGCGTCTCCTCCGTCGGGCAGTCCATCTGCATGATGCGCAGACGCGTCTGAACGTCATCGTTGCGGGGAAGCTCTGCAACCGGTTCGGACATCTGGCTCAGGCCGTCCGTTGAGCAGCAGCTCCCGGTGCTGCAACAGGCCGGTGTGGTCTGAGTCGTTTTTGGTGGCATTTTCCCTGAAGCCTCAGTCGGGGCAGTGGCGGTATTTTTAACAGACGCCTCCTCTCCGGTTGCGGCTGATCCACATTTTTTATTACTGCAGCAGTCACTCATTTTTTTATCCCGTTCATAACGTATACTGGCATTAAAGACCCTGATGTAACTACAGGGTCAAGCTCAGAAGAGGTGTGATATGAAAATTGGTGAACTGGCCCGCCAGGCGGGATGTCCTGTAGAGACGGTACGTTATTATGAGCGAGAGGGGCTTCTGCAGGCCGCATTGCGGGACCAGACTAATAACTACCGCCATTACGATAGCGCACATCTCGAAAGGCTTATGTTTATCCGGCGCTGCCGGGCGCTCGATATGACCCATGAAGAAATCCGGGTGTTGCTGCAGGCGCGCAGCCAGCCAGACGCAGACTGCGGTACGGTTAATGCCCTGATAAATGAACATCTGAACCACGTTCAGGCCCGTATTCGTGAACTAAATATGCTGGAAAAACAACTATTTGAGCTCCACAGCCACTGCAATGCCAACCGGGCAACACGGGACTGCGGTATTCTGCGCGAACTGGAGCAGGCAGAAGAGCCTGAGGATATCGTGCCGGTTATCACTGCAGGTCATCTGGCCGGAAGCCACTCTTACTGATGCTGCTTTCTGCCATAAGTAGAACGGTTCACTAAAGAAACAGGCTTTTTTTGTGATGTTACTTCGTCATGCCCGACCATTAAGGCAGCTGAAAGTGTGCTGCCGTTAAAATCTGTGTGATATCGTTTAACCGCTATTCCCTCATTAAGCTGTACTGAAAAGCCTGTAAGCACGTCAAAACATATATGAATTTATAAATATAAAGTTGACCTTTCGTCTGCAGCAGACGAGACTTGTTGCTGTCCGCCACGAAGGAGAAATTATGCCGTCACTGCTGCCCCTGCAACTTTTTAAGAATCTTTCTGACGAAACCCGGCTCAGCCTGGTGCTGTTGTTGCGCGAAAAAGGGGAGCTTTGCGTCTGCGAGCTTGTATCTATCCTGAAAGAAACACAGCCAAAAATATCGCGGCACCTGGCCCTGCTCAGAGAGAGTGGACTGCTTATCGACAGGCGCGACGGCAAGTGGATCCATTACCGGTTATCGCCACACATGCCTGCGTGGGCAGCAGCGGTCATTGAGCAGGCATATCTGTGTCAGCGGGATGAAATTCTTCATCTCAGTCAGCAGGCTGAGCGTGATAACGCAACCACCAACGGCAAAGCTGTCTGCATGTAAAAATTTTATCTAAACACATTCGATTAAACGCATATATTTACAGGGTACAGTTAGCAGCCCGCTTCAACGGGCAGTTATAATTAAGAAGGAGAGGGTATGTTTCTGGCGGGTGCGATTTTTATTCTGACGCTGGTACTGGTTATCTGGCAGCCGAAAGGACTCAGTATTGGCTGGAGTGCCGTTATCGGCGCCGCGCTGGCGCTGCTGACCGGCGTAGTACAAATCGGGGATATTCCGGTGGTCTGGCAGATTGTCTGGAACGCCACGGCCACGTTTATTGCGGTCATCATTATCAGCCTGCTGCTCGATGAGTCCGGCTTTTTTGAATGGGCCGCGCTGCACGTTTCCCGCTGGGGAGGCGGCAGGGGCCGGCTGCTGTTCACGTATATCGTTCTGCTGGGTGCGGCAGTGGCGGCGCTGTTTGCCAATGACGGAGCCGCGCTAATTCTGACGCCGATCGTTATCGCCATGCTGCTGGCGCTGGGCTTCAGCCCCGGGGCCACGCTGGCGTTTGTGATGGCGGCCGGGTTTATCGCCGATACCTCCAGCCTGCCGCTCATCGTGTCAAACCTGGTCAACATCGTCACGGCAGACTTCTTTAAACTGGGTTTCAGCGAGTATGCCTCGGTGATGGTGCCGGTGAATATCGCGTCCGTGGCCGCCACGCTGGTGATGCTGCACCTGTTTTTCCGCAGGGACATCCCGGACACTTACGACCTGGCGAAGCTGAAGGCGCCGCGTGAGGCCATTCGCGATGCGCGTACCTTTAAAACCGGCTGGATTGTTCTCATCCTGCTGCTGATCGGCTTCTTTGCCCTCGAACCACTCGGCGTGCCGGTCAGCCTTGTGGCCGCGGTGGCGGCGTTTATTCTCTGGCTGGTAGCCCGGAAAGGCAATGTGATTGATACCGGAAAGGTACTGAAAGGTGCGCCCTGGCAGATCGTTATCTTCTCGCTGGGCATGTACCTGGTGGTATACGGACTACGCAATGCCGGGCTAACTGATTACCTTTCTGCCGCCCTGAACCGGTTTGCCGAGCATGGCGTCTGGGGCGCAACGCTCGGCACCGGCTTTCTGACGGCGGCGCTTTCATCAGTCATGAACAACATGCCTACCGTGCTGGTTGGCGCGCTCTCCATTGACGGCAGCACCGCTCAGGGCGTGGTGAAGGAGGCGATGATTTACGCCAACATCATCGGCTGCGACCTCGGTCCGAAAATCACCCCTATCGGTAGCCTCGCTACCCTGCTGTGGCTGCACGTCCTGGCACAGAAAAACATAACCGTCAGCTGGGGCTACTACTTCCGCGTGGGCATCGTGATGACCCTGCCGGTACTGTTTGTGACGCTGGCTGCGCTGGCCCTGCGCCTGTCTGTTTAACCTTAACCCCGGAGCTGTGCCTGTGCAGCGCCTTTATGGAGTAACGCTCATGACTGACATTACCATTTATCACAATCCGGCCTGCGGGACGTCCCGCAATACCCTGGCGCTTATCCGCAACAGCGGCACCGAGCCCACGGTGATTCTGTATCTGGAAACACCGCCGTCGCGCGACGAGCTGAAAAAGCTGATTACGGACATGGACATTAGCGTGCGTGCCCTGCTGCGTAAAAATACCGATCCCTACGAGCAGCTCGGCCTGGCTGAAGACCGGTTCAGCGATGAAGAACTGCTCGATGCGATGCTGGCTCATCCGATCCTCATTAATCGTCCGGTGGTGGTGACGCCGCTGGGAACGAAGCTCTGCCGCCCCTCCGAAGTGGTTCTGGGCATACTGCCGGACCCGCAGAAGGGAGCGTTTACCAAAGAGGACGGCGAAGCAGTCATTGATGAGCAAGGGAATCGCGTCAGCCACTGATGTTTCCCTTGGCTGTGACAGGGAAAATGTGAAAAAGCCGGCAGATGCCGGCTTTTTTATATGCTGCGCTGGTTTACCCGCTCAGAGAGCTGCGCAGCACTCTCCTTCCTTTCGCTGTAGCGGTCGGTGAGATAACCACTACGACCGCGCGTCAGCAGGGTGAACTTCATCAGTTCCTCCATGACGTCCACTATGCGGTCATAATACGGAGAAGGCTTCATGCGGCCGTCCTCATCAAACTCGGCCCAGGCTTTTGCAACGGATGACTGGTTCGGGATAGTGATCATCCGCATCCAGCGCCCAAGAATACGCATCTGGTTTACGGCGTTGAAAGACTGTGAGCCTCCGCTGACCTGCATGACAGCAAGGGTTTTCCCCTGCGAGGGCCGGACCGCCCCGGACGTCAGCGGTATCCAGTCAATCTGCGTCTTCATGATGCCGGTCATGGCACCGTGACGCTCAGGAGAGCACCAGACCATCCCTTCAGACCAGAGCACTAGCTGGCGCAGCTCTGCGACCTTCGGATGCGTCTCAGGTACATCATCCGGCAGCGGCAGGCCGGACGGATTGAATAACTTCACCTCCGCGCCCATGGCCGTCAGCAGCCGTGCGGCCTCTTCCGTGGTGAGTCGGCTGTAAGAGCGCTCCCGAAGCGAACCGTAGAGCATCAGTATGCGGGGCGGATGCGCCACCTCTTCGGCCTTTAATTTCTCTTCCGAAAGGGGCGTATCCAGGAGTGTCAGATCGATATTGTTCAGGGCATCATTCACGTTATTCACAATGGAGTCTCTTTATGGGAAATCTCGGTAGACAGGCTGCAGCTACTGCCACCGGCGCAGCACTCTTCAGTGAGAAAAGCCATCAGCTGCTCAAGCTGCGCATAGCAAGGTCTGCAGAACAAGGTACGACTCTGCCGTTCCTGGCTTATGAGTCCAGCGGACATCAGCGCTGAAAGATGATGGCTGAGCGTGGAGGCAGGAATCTCAAGGTGCTTCTGCAGTTCGCCAACCGGCAGGCCTTCATGACCAGCCCTGACCAGCTCCCGGTATATGCGGAGACGTGTCGGGTGGCCCAGTTCTCGAAGTGCGTTTGCTGCGGTGTGTAAATCCATGCGGCCTCCTTTAACTATATTTCCAGAATAATAGAAATATGGAAGCCGTCAAACATTTTTTTCGTGAAGGGTAGATGCTCCATGGTCCCGGTTCTGCACAACAGAGCCAGAATGACGCTGCCAGAGGACCACAGAAATCGCCGTAATGATCAGGGTCAGGATGAAGGAAAAAAGCAGCGTGCCGGGTATACCGTAGCGCTCCAGCAGTATGGCATACGCAGACGGAGCCAGTGCCGCGAGAAAAAATGCCGGCGACATCAGTATTCCTGTTTTGCGGGCGTACTGCTGCGGATCAAACAGCACAAGAGGAAGTACGGCCTTCACGATCGTATTCAGTCCGTTTACGGCCCCATAGCCCAGAACGAAAAAGGCTGTAGCCACAGGAGTAATGCTGCCTGCAAGGCCGGTCAGAAAACAGAGGGGAAGCAGGATACCGGTTATAAGGTTCAGGCGTATCGCGGAGATTCGTGCACCTGAAACTACACCCAGCAGACGGGCACCTAACTGCCCCACTCCCCACAGCATGCCAGCCAGAGCAGGCACGCCATAAGAGGCCAGTATCCGGGGAAAATGTGTGGACACGCCGGTGGAGACAAAGCTTATCAACGCTATCAGAGTGGCATACCACAGGCCGCTGATGAGTGCTTTTGTGTCCTCTGATGTTGCTGTTGCGTCAGCCGAATGGCCGGATCGCCCTGTTACGGGAAGTTTTACCCGACTGCCTGCCGGAACGGCAGTTAAAAAAAACAGGCTCAGCAGGCCCGCACAGCCATAAATGATGACGGCATGCCGCCAGTCGGTGACGTGAAGAAGCGCTGCGCCAGCAGGCCAGAAAGCGGCCGACGCGAGACCGCCCAGCAGGGTGACCAGAGAGATTGCCTTGCGAGCCTCTGCGCCTGCGGTTTCCACAAGCATGGCAAAAGCGGCGTCATACAGAGCAAGCCGCATGCCCGCGCCTGTCAGGATCCAGACGGCATCCCACGCTAATGTTGAATAGGTAAACGCCATCAGAAAACACCCGATGGTTATAGCCAAAGTTCCCGCCATCATCAGGGTGCGTCCACCGGTACGGGCCATTACGTGACCGATAAGCGGTGAAACCAGCCCCATAACGAGCATGGCAACGCTCAGGCCGGAGAATGTCTCACCGGAAGACCAGCCTGTTTCCGCCATGATGGCGGCTCCGAAGACACCCGGCATGTAGAACGTAATACCCCAGTTGATAAGCTGCGTCATGCCGATGCAGAAAATGGTGCGGCCTGTCAGATATCCTTGTGTCATTCTGTACTTTCCGGAAGCGTAGCGTCGCCATGCCCGAGCGTACGCTGCAGGATAACCGTATCGAGCCAGCGCCCATGCTTGAATCCTACAGACCTGAGGGTGCCAGTGATGCTGAAGCCTGCAGCGCGGTGAAGAGCAAGGGAGGCAGTATTTTCACTGTTCCCCACCACCGCTACAAGTTGCCGAAAACCACGGGCTTCTGCCCATCCTACTGCACGGGATAGCAGCATTTTTCCAATGCCCCGCCCCTGATACGTGGCATCAACATATACAGAGTCTTCCAGAGTAAAGCGATAGGCGCACCGTTCCCGGTATAGAGACAAATAGCAGTATCCTCGAACAATTCCTCCGTCAACCGCCACCAACCAGGGCAGTCCTGCTGCATGTACCTTTTTCAGCCGGGCTGCCATTTCAGCCTCACCCGGCGGTTCGGTTTCAAAAGTGGCGGTGCCGTGTAATACGTGATAAGCATAAATCTGTTGTATAGCGGGAATATGTCGTTCATCTGCTTCGGTTATTTCCATCAGTACAGCTCCCTTTCAGATCAGAAACAGAGACTAACCCGGATGAATCATTTCAGACAGGCAGCAGGGCTTATCAGCGTTATGAGGAAAACTTTGGCATGGCAACACTGAACCTCGATCATCTGGCTACCTTCAGGCTGGTCATCAGCCGGGGCAGTTTCTCGGGGGCGGCAGAAGTACTTGGCTTGTCGCAACCGGCAGTGAGCCTGCAGATAAGACAGCTGGAGCAGACGCTTAAGGTCAGGCTTATTGAGCGAACCAGCCGGGGAGTAAGACCAACGACTGCCGGTTTGACTCTCGCTGAACACTGCATGAAAATTGATGCGGTGGTAAGCGGAGCGGTTGAAGCGGTTTCCCTGCATTCAGACGAAATAACCGGCACCGTTACTGTCGGCACAGGCGCAACAGCCTGTATCCATCTGCTACCTCACTTACTGCAGCAACTTCGACAGACCCATCCCCTGCTGAAGGTGGATGTACGCACAGGCAATACTTCAGATATTGTACGGGGAGTGGAGGAAAACCGTATAGATATTGGTCTGGTAACGCTGCCGGCAGCCGGTAAATGCCTGAGTGTCAGCCCGCTGGGTACGGATGAGTTTGTTGTAATCATGGAAAAGGACACCTCGGAGCAGAGTGCAAAACCGCTGTCTCCTGATACCCTTTTGCCACTGCCGCTGATTGTATTTGAACCCGGAAGTGCCACACGCGATCTGATTGACGGATGGTTCAGCGATGCAGGGCATACTGTCAGCCCGGTTATGGAGCTTGGCAGTATTGAAGCCATTAAAAGGATGGTTCGTTCCGGCCTGGGTTACAGCATCGTTCCCCGTATGTCCGTTGCAAGTCATGAAGAAAGGCAGGGTCTCAGTCTTTACTCAGTAACGCCATCGCTTCACCGGACTCTGGGGACAGTGATGCGGGAGGATCGGATTGTCAGCAGGGGCATAAGTGAAGTACTGAACAGACTAAGTAAGATCTTTCCTGAATCAAAATAAATTTTTAACATGCCCTGACACAGAAAGTCCTGATAGCTGCTTGTTTTACGAGCTGTCGTTCCGCTATAAATTCAAATAAATCAATAGTCCATTATTTTAATGATATTTGTGTCGCCCCACGCTTCTTGCTTCGTCCGTAAAGTCAGACAATACTACTGTAAATACGTACAGCATTTTGACAGGGATTTTTGCTATGTTTCACGCCTTTGAGTTGATGCACCCGGCGGATAATCCGCCGCCCAGCTACAGGCCCCTTTTCCTGGAACGCGTACCCTGCGGTTTTCCCTCTCCTTGCCAGGACTATGCGGAGCAGGAACTCGACTTAAACGAATATCTAATAGCCCACAGGGCAAGCACCTTTTTCCTGCGCGCACAGGGCAACAGCATGCAGGATATAGGACTTTACGACGGCGATCTGCTGATAGTCGATCGGGCACTCAGGCCTGAGCACGGCGACGTGGTTATCGCTGTACTGTACGGCGAATTTACGGTCAAGCGCCTTCTTATTACCCAGAAAGGGCCGGTATTGCAGCCGATGAATCCCGCCTATCCTGTTATTATCCCAGACCCGGATACCCTGGAAATTTTCGGCGTAGTGGCGCACTTCGTGCACACTCCGCGCCGGAGAAACTGATATGTGCGGGTTATCTACACACGGCGGAGATCATGATGTCCATGTTCGGCCTGGCTGACGTTAATTCATTCTATGCCAGCTGCGAGACGCTGTTCCGCCCGGACCTGCGTGGCAGACCTGTGCTAGTGCTCAGCAACAACGACGGATGCGTCATTGCACGCTCCGCTGGCGCAAAAGCGCTTGGCATCAAAATGGGTGCGCCATGGTTTGAGGTAAAAACACAGGATTATCCGGAAAAGGTGCACGTGTTCAGCTCCAATTACGCGCTTTATCACAGCCTCAGCCAGAGAGTAATGACCGCGCTTGAAGAGATAACGCCACGCGTCGAGCAGTACAGCATTGATGAGATGTTTCTGGATCTCACCGGTATTGACGGCTGTGAGAACTTCGAAACTTTTGGCCGTCGCCTGCGTGCGCATGTCTTTACCACAACGGGTCTCACCGTCGGTATCGGCATGGGGCCGACCAAAACACTGGCAAAATCGGCCCAGTGGGCGGGCAAGGAGTGGAAGCAGTTTCGCGGCGTACTGGCGCTTACGCCAGGTAATCCGAAACGTACTGAAACCCTGCTGGCTAACCAGCCCGTTGAGGAAATATGGGGCGTGGGACGGCGTATCGGTAAACGACTCAACCTTATGGGCATCGAAACTGCTCTGCAGCTATCACGCGCGCGTCCGAAGTTCATTCGCGATAACTTTTCCGTGGTGCTGGAGCGCACCGTACGCGAGCTGAACGGTGAATCATGTATTCCGCTCGAAGAGCTGCCACCGGCAAAACAGCAGATTGTCTGTAGCCGCAGCTTCGGCGAGCGAATTACCTCAAAAGTCGCTATGCAGCAGGCGCTGTGTCAGTACGCTGCGCGCGCAGCGGAAAAACTGCGCGGGGAACGTCAGTACTGTCGCAACATCGGTGTGTTTATCCGGACGTCGCCACACGCAAACGGTGAGGTTTTTTACGGGAACAGCGCTGGTGAGAAACTGACGCTGCCAACACAGGACACGCGTGACATTATTGAATCTGCGATGCGATCACTTGACCGTATCTGGCTTGAGGGTCGAAGGTACATGAAAGCAGGTATCATGCTTGATAACTTCACTCCAAACGGTGTAAGCCAGCTCAATCTGTTTGAAGATAACCAGCCGCGGGCCAATAGCGCACAGCTGATGAAGGTACTGGATGATATCAACCAGTCCGGAATGGGAAATGTATGGTTTGCGGGCCAGGGCATTAATACCGAATGGAAAATGAAACGTGAAATGCTAAGCCCTGCTTGGACCACGCGCTGGTCTGACATACCTAAAGCGCGCGTGCTTTGAGTCGGTTACTAATTAAGCTGTTGAAATTGTATTCCACATAAATGCTGATATGTCAGACAGAGTGATGACTATTTTGCAGTTACTGACTCCGCGTGTGGAAATTTACAGTATCGATGAAGCTTTTTGTGATCTTACGGGTATGCGTAATCTGTTATCGCTTGAGGTGTTTGGCCATCAGATACGTGATCAGATTAAGCGAAGAACACATCTGACTGTGGGAGTGGGAATAGGCCCTACAAAAACGCTCGCCAAACTGGCTCAGTATGCAAGTAAGCGCTGGCCCGCAACGCGAGGTGTGGTAGATCTCAGTGACAGACAGCGTCAGCGTAAGTTAATGGCTTTAGTACCAGTTGAGGAGGTCTGGGGTATAGGACGGCGGCTGGGTAAAAAATTACAGTTTATGGGCATTAACAATGCACTTCAGCTGGCTGAGCTGTCGCCTTCATTCATTCGTAAACAGTTCTCAGTAGTTGTTGAGCGCACGGTCAGAGAGCTGAACGGTATTCCTTGCCTCGGTTTAGAAGAATTTACTGCCCCAAAAGAACAAATCATATGCTCCCGATCTTTTGGAGAAAAACCGTCGGACGAAGTCAGCCTGCATCAGGCCATTTGCGCTCATGCTGAACGTGCAGCAGAAAAACTCCGTGCAGAGCATCAATTTTGTAAACGGGTAGCAGTTTTCATCAGTACCAGCCCTTTCTCAGAAAATGAGGTGTTTTATAAGAATCAGGCGGTAACAGAGCTTGCTGTACCCGCTCAGGATTCACGGGATATCATTAACGCGGCTATAAAGGCATTTGATACGATATTTGTACCAGGGCACCGTTATCATCGTGCTGGCGTGATGCTCACTGATTTCCGAAGCGCTGCCGTATCTCAATTGACCCTTTTTGATGACTTTCAGCCTCATCGTAACAGCGAAGAGCTGATGACATTAATAGACAGCATTAACCATTCAGGCAAAGGCTCTGTTTGGTTTGCAGGGCAAGGTATTAAAGATGCATCTATGGGCTGGAAGATGCGCAGAGAAAGGCTTTCCCCCGCCTTCACGACTAAGCTAAGTGATATAATTAAAGTGAAGTGAGCTTCCTTTTTACGCCCAGCCATTTGGTATACCTCATCATTGACTTTCATTATACAATACGGCAGGGTTTTACAGTCTGTTACAATGTGACGGAATAGTAAGTCGTACTAAAGCTGTTATTTTCACGGTAAAAATAGGGAGAAAAAAGGAATATGAAGGGTCTATATACTATTTTAATACTACCTGTTCTCGTAACAGCTTGTAGTATGAATGATATAGCAACTACAAACCAGAAAATCAGTGATGGTGCCTCAGGAATAATGAATTCCCTGAGAGGTAACTCCTCAGGAAATGATGAGCAGCGTATGAAAGTATCTCCTTCAGAAAAAAAAGAATCGACCTCTAAAAGTTATACTGTACCAGTAGATGTTGATACTGCAGCAGCAAGAATTAAAAGGAAGTTTAAGTTTATCTCTAATGATGAACTGAGATCAATTAGAGAAAAAAATAACGATGGCGAATGGACTGCCAGCGCAATTACCGATAGTAATCAGGAATGGGATGCGATGACTGGAAGTTATTATAAAATGGGCTCAGATTGGGGCGACTATGATGATCACCTAACTATTGAGCTAGAAAAAAATGGGTCAGGTAGTCGTATTCATATAACGTACAGTTCTTCTTCAAAGCAAAGACTCGCAAGTAGCGGCTTGCAGGATTTAATGCAAAATATTAAGAATGTAGCTGAAGGGAAGTAACTAATTATTAAGGGTGTGGATATTGCTATATCCGCACTCATAAATCTATAAGGAGTAAGTGTGTTTAATCTCTTGTCCTATTTCCATAATAAATATAAAGGCCGAATTATAGAGTGTGACGAAACTCTGGATTACAGAGCCAACTTTGAGCATGCATTAAAATTTACAAAAGGGCTGGGCTTTAATGAAGGTTCAATAACGGATTTGAAGGATGGTGAATTGGATTATCATAATATGATGGCAAAAGTGTGTCATGAAGCAGAAGTGGATAGCTTCTCTTTTTCAGCAGGGCAATGTCTCAAGTGGTGTCATTTCCTTCAGCCATATTTTGAATCCGCACTTGGCTGTAAAATTTGGACGACAGTCGGTCAATTATGGAAGGGAGATAAATGGCTTTATAATCCCACATATGATGAATTTGAAAAATGGTCCAACAAGGGATTTCAGCCCGAAGATTTTTCTGAGACGCCTGCTCTAAATCTTCATGCCTGGTATACAACAGATACTGGTCATTTGATTGATATTTCATATCTGAGTACTCTTTCAAATGTATTTCCTGATTGCCATGAATATACTGGAGGTGTGCTGGTAGGTAAGCCAAATGATATTTTTCCTGGCTATCAATACGTACCTATAGTCGTTGGGCAAGGTATAGTAGAAAAAATTCAAAGCAAATCTTTTATACCTTTTCTTGCTAATGACGTTGAGGATCTAATGTCTGTTGGAATGGTGATATATGCAGACCCTAACAATGAATAATATAAGAAAGTTGACGATCATCTGAGGCGTTGCTAACATCACCAGTGCATTAGAAGTCGCTACGGCGACCATCCAAAACCCCTGTAACCTGAGAGGGGTGCCTTCGGGCGGTTACCAGCCAATGCTTCAGCGGTCTGAGAGAAGCGCCTTCGGGTGACTGCCAGCTAATGTCCCACATACCTGAGAGGGACGCCTTATGGCGGTAAACCCGTTTAACCTTTGAAAACGGGGGCCACTAATGTGGATAAGGTCACCGACCAAAAACTGGCCGGCTAACGCCTCAATGATTCACATCTTCCTGATGTTGAATTGTCATTAAAGGAGCTGAATCAGGCTCTGATCTTTCACTACGTTATGATTCTTGCCAGGGATACGCCCTGAGTTTCGTACGACTTTTGCATCGACGGATAAGGCCATTTGGCACATTTGGCCGCTTACGGAGTTGCATTAGGAGCACGAAGCTGCGCGGCGTCACTTGTGAAGTGGCGAAGACACTACCAAGTGACGCGCGCAGCGCATAACGTCTCAACCCACGTACGACGTGGTTTTCAACGTTTTACTACCATCTGACCAACATGTAGTCCGTGTTAGTACGGTATTAAACTCACTTTTACATCAACGTAAGCACGACGGAAGGCCGTCTGAACGTTCAATTATCAGTAAGGAGGAAATCGACTCGGTATCGATGGCGACACTACGAACAGTAGTGTTGGAGGCAGCTTGACGTAAGTCAGCTCTGCATAAGCAGCAAACAGATCAGAGATCTGGGGTGCCTCGCAAGAACTCAACAATTCGCCGCCCCGATGCACAGATACCAGTTGAGACGCAGGAAGCGCAAAAGCAACCGTGTCGTCGGGGATGAATTACTGGGGTACAGATCCGTCCGCTTATTTACAAGCCGAGGGACGTGTATCCCTGTGGAGATATAGGAATGTCCAGATTCAGTAAACAGCTGTGCAAACAACTTGTCACACTTGCTCGTCAGGGAAGGGGAAGTTATAAAACTGTGGCTGACCGCTCAAGAATTGCAGAACGTTTTTCTGAACGTCTGTCTGAACTGAATATTCAGATTAGGGACGTAAAACATATCAAAACTTCCCATATTGAAAAATATATTGAGAGCAGGAAGGCAGACAGTTTGTCTCTCAGGACGTTACAGAATGAGATGTCTGCTATCCGCTCTGTTTTATTATCAGCAGGAAGAAATAAACTGGCCGATCCCAATCATACCAGCCTGAGTAATCAGGCCCTGGGAATTTCTGGTGCTAACCGGGATGGCACTAAACTTCCTATTACAGATGAAAAACTTAATGCGGTTGTGAATTTTGCGCTTAAAAAAGATGAAGGTGTTGCGCTCGCGGTACAACTTTCAAGATACCTTGGATTGAGAACAGAAGAAACCGTGCAGTCCGCAAAGTCGTTAAAAACATGGAAGCAGTCATTGATTAACAATAATGAGCGTGTCCGTGTTGTTTTCGGGACTAAAGGCGGGCGGCCGAGAGAAACAACAGTTTTCAATCGTGAAAAAGTTTTATCAATTCTTGATAAGGCAATTCATTATGTCAGTGAACATAACGGAAAACTGATTGATAAACCTTCTCTGCATACTGCAATAGATCGTTACCGAAATATTGTACGAGAGGCAGGGATGAATGGTAAAAATGCCCCGCATAGTTTGCGTTACGCTTATTCACGTGATGCTGTAAATCATCATATTAAAAATGGAATGAGCCGCGACGAAGCTGAAGCATTAGTATCGATGGATTTGGGGCATGGAGATGGCCGTGGTCGTTATATTAAACAAGTTTATTTTCGCGGTGAAACAGAATAAGTTGTTTCTTTACTGAATTTTCAGGACGTAGCGCCACAGCTCATTCAGGGCTGTGGCTTTTCTAAATTTCAATCCGTATCTTTACATGCTCGAATAACTGTCATGCGTGAAACGCCGGCGAGCCTTGCCGTTTCATTTATTGATTTTCCGTTTTTCTTGCGAAGCGTTCTAATTAACTCATGTTTTTCCTTATCTGCTAGCCTCCCCCTGTATTTCCCTTTTTCCTTGGCGGCTGTAATTCCTTCCATCTGCCTTCTGCGACGATCTTCATAATCTTTACGGGCGATAGCAGCTAACATGTCCAGCATCATATTATTCACTGCCCGGAGCATACTATGAGTAAAGTCATAAGCTGATGGTGTGGACAGGGCAATGTGACTTGTAGGCAAATCAAGGCTTATTATTGAAAGCGATTTCTCATTAATCATCTTTTTTAAAGATTCCCAGCCATTATCATCCAGGCGTGAAAGCCGATCTACTTGTTCTATAAGTATCGCATCCCCTGGCTCTGTATCCTGAAGCAGTCTCATCAGTTCCGGTCGGTGCAATGCTGCGCCTGAAGCATTTTCAACATACCAGCCAGCAATGCGATGATTGTGTTGTTGAGCAAAGTCCTTGAGCCTCGATTTTGCACGCAGTGCATCCTGTTCCTGAGTTGAAGCACGAAGATATCCAAATATAAACAAAGTTCCTCCGGCAGTAACATTAAAATAGTCACATTCCAATCGGTATCATTTAAGTGGTAACTTATTTATATTCTACCAATAAACTGGATAGTATTTAATAGGTATACCCATTTGATACCCAGGTTGACATAATCACTATTTGCTCTGAAAATAGACAGGCTTACTTGTTGCTACATGCAACCAGCTAATGCTCCGGCAGTCTGAGAGGAGCGCCTTCGGGTGACTAGCAGCTAACGTTTCACCGGTCTGAGAGAAACACCTTCGGGTGACCGGAAAATCCTCGCAGCCTGAGAGAGGATACCTTCGGGTGGTAAATCCGTTTAACCTCTGGAAACGGATATTGAATCGCCATGGGTTTAACAGACACCTCAGAGTCATTTAAGATGGCTTAAAGAGAGGTGCCCATGAGCGGTAAGCGTTATCCCGAAGAGTTTAAAACTGAAGCAGTCAAACAGGTTGTTGATCGCGGTTATTCTGTTGCCAGCGTTGCAACACGTCTCGATATCACCACCCACAGCCTTTATGCCTGGATAAAGAAGTACGGTCCGGATTCTTCCACTAATAAAGAACAGTCAGATGCTCAGGCCGAGATCCGCCGTCTCCAGAAAGAGCTGAAACGGGTTACCGACGAACGGGACATATTAAAAAAAGCTGCGGCGTACTTCGCAAAGCTGTCCGACTGAGGTACGCCTTTATCCGTGACAACTCCTGTTGCTGGCCTGTTCGCCTGCTCTGTCGGGTGCTGGATGTTCATCCCAGTGGTTTTTACGCCTGGCTTCAGCAGCCGCATTCACAACGCCATCAGGCAGACCTGAGACTGACAGGACAGATTAAACAGTTCTGGCTGGAATTGGGATGCGTCTATGGTTATCGCAAAATCCATCTGGATCTGCGTGACAGCGGGCAACAGTGCGGAGTAAACAGAGTCTGGAGACTGATGAAACGTGTCGGAATAAAGGCTCAGGTCGGATACCGAAGCCCGCGGGCACGTAAAGGCGAGGCCAGTATCGTGTCACCCAACAGGCTCCAGCGACAGTTCAATCCGGATGCTCCTGATGAGCGTTGGGTAACGGACATAACCTACATCAGGACCCACGAAGGCTGGCTGTATCTTGCCGTTGTTGTTGATCTGTTCTCACGCAAAATTATCGGCTGGTCCATGCAATCCCGGATGACAAAGGACATTGTCCTGAACGCACTGCTGATGGCTGTATGGCGGCGTAATCCCGAAAAACAGGTGCTGGTTCATTCGGATCAGGGCAGTCAGTACACAAGCCATGAGTGGCAGTCGTTCCTGAAATCACACGGCCTGGAGGGTAGCATGAGCCGTCGCGGTAACTGCCATGATAATGCGGTTGCAGAAAGTTTTTTCCAGTTGTTGAAACGTGAACGGATAAAGAAAAAGATCTACGGAACGCGAGAAGAAGCCCGCAGTGATATTTTTGATTACATCGAAATGTTTTATAACAGTAAGCGTCGGCATGGTTCTAGCGAACAGATGTCACCGACAGAATATGAAAAACAGTATTATCAACGGCTCGGAAGTGTCTAGATTATCCGTGGCGATTCAGTACGTTATGTCACCAGAAATGAGACAGGTGAACCCGTTGTAAAAATGCCGGATGACGATGTGCTGAAGGAAGCAACTGAAAGCCTGGGGGTGTTGCCAGAGACTGGTATGGAAAGGGCTAAAGGCATTGTTCTGGTAGAAGGAAAGTCGGATGTCACTTTCCTGAGGCATGCGGCCAGTTCATTTAAACAATCAGGTGTGCTGCCAGCCTCTCTTGAGGACGTGAAAATTGTGCCAGTCCTCATAGGAGGATGCGGGAGCGTCAAACACTGGGTTACCTTAAATCTGGCCAACGATCTGGGGCTTCCCTGGTGCGTATTTCTGGACTCCGATATTGGGGGAGACCCTGCACAGGTTCTGTCCATTCAGAAACGTAAAAAAGAAGTGGAGGAAGCCGGTAAGGTATTCTTCGCCACGCGCAAACGTGAAATAGAGAACTATCTCTGCCCGGATCTGATCGAAGAAATTACCGGTGTAGCAGTCACGTTTACGGACACCTGTGACGCTAAAAAAATAATCGGCCGGGCTGTGGGAATGAAACCCGATAATGTGCTTGATAAATTCTGGCCCCAGATGACAGCGGAAAGAATAATCTCAAGATCAACCTATCATGACGGAACGCAGGAAAGAATTGAACTGATTGAGATCCTGAGCGACATTATTTCCATGACGAGATAATGTGTTAAAATAATCGCAGCTGCATATATTCCGGTCCACAGCAAAGGACCGGAGTATAGAATATAAAAAAACCGAAATTAATCGGGTTTTAATTATTTAACGTTTAACAGGATCCCGTGCCCGGGAGTGATTTAAAATTACGCTTATCATGGCGTTTTTGCAATCTTTATTTTTGACTGCCAAGCCATTTATTCATCTGCTCGATTTCACCTTTCTGAGCTTTAATGATGTCCTGCGCAAGCTTTCTCATTTCGGGATCTTTTCCGTATTTAAGCTCGGTCTCAGCCATTGCTATTGCTCCTTCATGGTGTGCGATCATACCTTTTGCAAAGGCCTTATCGGGATCGGGCTCATTAACGGCGGCCATCATTTTTTCATGCATGTCTTTCATGCCAGCCATATATTCCTGTGACGATGCCGATGAGTGCATATCTGACATTTTCATTTCCGAATGTTCGGCAGAAATTGCTGGCAGGGATAACATTAATATAACAAAAAGGGTGTTTTTGATTTTCATTTAATAAATCCTTTTCAGGTAGGTACCGGTTAATTGTAGCTGAGTCATATAAAAAAGCCCCCTGATGGGGGCAAAAATGTCACAACATATCCGGTTAAGGAATAATCTATCAAGGAAAGGGTAAAAAGCACGGATACTACAGTCGCATTCAGCCTACATTGATCATGCGGCGGTGCGCTTCGGCCATGGCCTGATGTGGGCCGGACTGACCGTTATTCATGAATTCATGGGCAACCGCTGCTCTTTCATGCTCATCCATCGCCGCGTAAGACGTTGAAGGGACGGTCGTGGATACTGTGTTATTTCCCATCATCTTCTGATGACTTTCCACCATTTTCTGGTGCGCATCTGCCGATCCGTTCGTCATGGTTTCATGAGCAATAATGGCCTGTTCATGCTGGTCCATACCGGTCATACGGGGAGCAGTCCCCTGGATCCCGACAGGAGCCGCAGCAGACTGCATCTGGTGAGCAGGGGCCTGTGCATTGTTGACGCGCTCATGGATATTCACGGTTTCAGTGGCCCAGGCCGAAGAAATTAAACCAAAGCCCAGCAAAGATGCTAATACGATATTTTTCATGATAACTCTCCATTTCTCAATTAATGATGTCCGGGGAAGTACAACCGGTGTTTTCAGTTTCATAACTTAAACAGGTTCGGCAGTTCTTATTTCTCCGGGAGATGGCTGGATATTCATTCCTGGCGTACTCTGACGCCGGGTATTGATGAAGCAATCCAGCCTTCCTGATAAGTTGCACTAATTATATCGAATGGCTTCTGTTTGCTGCATGACAGGCTAATGACATCTTTGTCATTTAAATCTTTATTCTCAGTGTTGGGGATCCGGAATCATTTTCTCCAGTCTGGGTACGGATAAAATAAAACGTGTCGAGCGTATATCCGATTCCACATGCACTCTTCCGTGATGTGCTTCCACGATTGACTTCACAATCGCAAGACCGATGCCGCTGCCTTCTCCTTTTCGTTGTCTGGACGGATCCACCCGATAAAAACGGTCAAACAGCCTTGATAAATGCTCTTCAGGGATTGGTTTCCCCGGATTTTCAATCACAAGGTCAAAAAAGCTCCCCTGTTTTCTTATTGAGACGGTGATTGCCTGTCCCTCAGGGGTATAACGCAGGGCATTGGATAACAGATTATTGATCGCTCTTCTAAACATTTGTGGATCTCCCTCGACCAGACAGGGCATCCCGTTAAATTTGAGCGTGATATTGCGTTCTTCGGCCCAGGCTTCGAAAAACTCGAAGACTTTCATGACTTCCGCTCTGAGGTCAAACATGACCCTGTCAGGTATCAGCTGATTATTATCTGCCTGTGCCAGGAACAGCATATCGCTGACCATTTTGGTCATCCGGTTATACTCTTCAAGACTGGAATAGAGGACATCCTCAAGTTCCCTCTGTGTTCGATCCTGACTCAGTGCGATTTCAGTCTGCGTCACCAGATTGGTGATGGGCGTTCTGATCTCATGCGCGATATCGGCAGAGAAATTGGCCTGGCGGGTAAAGACATCCTCAATCTTTCCAATCATATGATTGAACGAGATAACCAGTTGCTCCAGCTCAATGGGAACGCGTGTCGGTTCCAGTCGCGCATCAAGATTCTCGGAGGTGATGTTTTTAATGGCATTGCTGACATTACGAAGGGGCAGGTGCCCCTGACGGACAGCGATTCGAATGATCAGAACAATCAACAGGCTTATCACGACGGCAATCGCAATCAGGTTCTTTTTCAGCGCATCGAGGTAATGGAGATGGAAATTAATGGATAGGCCAGTCAGCATGACATAGTTCTGCTGTTTGCCCTGAAATATCGCCTGACCAGAGGAGGCGATAATCCTGTATGTTTCCATCTTCATTTCGGACCCGGTATCCATCGGTCCCGCAGGATCCTCCACCGTCCAGAGAAAGACATCCCGTGCGCGGCTGTGCTCGCTAAAATCTGCTGAATTCACTGCCGGGCGTAGTGCCGCCCCCTGAGCTGAGCTAAAGAGCACTTCACCCCTGGGATTGAGGAGCAAAAGGGCAACGTTGCGGTAGCTGGCAATTGATTCCTTTATTTTGCTTATTTTTTTATCATCCGGATCCACCGGGGACTGCAGTATACGGTTCAGTGTGGTGCTGATTTGTTGAAGATCGCTGACATCCTGCTCGGCAAAATGATTTTCAACAGAATGCAGCATAAACCAGGTGAAGGCGATAAAAGCCAGTATCGTGGACAGGCTGATAAAAAAGGTCAGCCGCAGAGCGAGTGAGAAAGGGCGTCTGGAAGGTTTGCTATGCATCCGGGACCTCCAGCATGTAGCCCACGCCCCGGACTGTCTGGATCAGCTTTGTCTCGTAATCGTTGTCTATTTTAGCGCGGAGTCGCTTTACTGCGACATCGATCGCATTAGTGTCGCTGTCAAAATTCATGTCCCAGACCTGAGAGGCAATCAGGGAGCGGGGAAGAACCTCTCCCTGATGGCGAATGAAGAATTCCAGCAGGCTGAACTCTTTACTGGTGAGCACAATGCGGTTTCCGGCGCGACTGACTTTTCTGGATACGAGATCAATCGAGAGGTCAGCCACCTTAAACTGGCTTTCCGTGATCATCGTGTTTCCCCGCCTCAGAAGGGTTCTCACCCGGGCGAGCAGTTCGGCAAACGCAAAGGGTTTAACCAGATAATCGTCCGCACCCAGTTCCAGTCCTTTGACCCTATGTTCGATCGTGCCGAGGGCTGTCAGCAGTAAGACCGGCATACCCTTTCCGGCAGTGCGCAGCATGCGGATGATATCCCAGCCGTTCACATCAGGTAGCATGATATCCAGAATGACTAAATCATACTCGGCTGTCATGGCGAGATGATATCCGGTAAGACCATTATCAGCGTGATCCACTACGAACCCTGCCTCTGTAAGCCCTTTGCTGAGATATTCACCTGTTTTAATTTCGTCTTCGACGATCAATATTTTCATCTTGCTCCCCGGCTGGCTGCTAATGTCATTCTATTGCGCCCACGATCGTTATCAACGGATTACAGCAAAAATGACAACATTGTCATTATCCTGTCACTCGGCAAACAGAGAGCGTTAGGTAAAGTACCCCTATCAATACTCTGGACTTCATTTGAACCATTTACCAGGTCTGCCTGGACGAGAAGCGTTATGTTCAAATTAAAATTACTCAGCATTAGCACGATATTCATCCTGGCAGGCTGCGTGTCGCTTGCGCCTGAATATCAGCGGCCCGCAGCACCGGTACCCCAGCAGTTTTCACTGTCCCATAACAGCCTGACGCCAGCGGTAAATGGCTATCAGGATACGGGCTGGCGTAACTTTTTTGTCGATCCCCAGGTTACCCGGTTGATCGGTGAAGCTCTGACTAATAACCGTGATTTGAGAATGGCTGCCCTGAAGGTTGAAGAGGCCCGAGCCCAGTTCAACGTCACGGATGCAGATCGTTACCCCCAGCTGAATGCCTCATCCGGGATAACATACAGCGGTGGTCTGAAAGGTGACAAGCCGACCACACAGGAGTACGACGCGAGACTGGAGCTCAGCTATGAGCTCGATTTTTTCGGCAAACTTAAGAACATGAGTGATGCTGACCGCCAGAACTACTTTGCCAGCGAAGAAGCCCGTCGGGCCGTACACATCCTGCTGGTCTCCAACGTTTCACAGAGCTATTTCAGCCAGCAACTGGCGTACGAACAACTCCGTATTGCGCGGGAAACGCTGAAAAATTATGAACAGTCCTATGCTTTCGTTGAGCAACAGCTCGTGACCGGGAGTACGAACGTTCTGGCACTTGAACAGGCGAGAGGACAAATCGAAAGTACCCGCGCCGAAATAGCCAAACGAGAAGGCGATCTGGCTCAGGCAAACAATGCCCTGCAACTGGTGCTGGGAACGTACCGCGCACTTCCGTCAGAAAAAGGGATGAAAGGCGGGGAGATCGCACCAGTAAAATTGCCACCAAATCTATCTTCACAAATTTTGCTGCAGCGACCGGATATTATGGAAGCGGAATATCAGCTGAAAGCGGCTGATGCCAATATTGGCGCAGCGCGAGCGGCCTTTTTCCCCTCCATTACCCTGACCAGTGGTCTTTCCGCAAGCAGTACGGAGCTGTCAAGCCTGTTTACGTCAGGAAGTGGAATGTGGAATTTTATCCCTAAAATTGAAATTCCTATTTTTAATGCTGGCAGGAATAAAGCCAATCTGAAGCTGGCTGAAATTCGCCAGCAACAATCGGTGGTTAATTACGAACAAAAAATTCAGTCAGCCTTTAAGGATGTTTCCGACACGCTTGCGCTGCGCGACAGCCTTAGCCAGCAACTTGAGTCACAGCAGCGTTATCTTGATTCACTTCAGATAACTCTCCAGCGTGCCAGAGGATTATATGCAAGTGGTGCTGTCAGTTACATCGAAGTGCTGGATGCAGAACGTTCCCTCTTCGCTACGCAGCAAACCATTCTCGATCTTACCTATTCCCGACAGGTTAACGAAATTAATCTGTTTACCGCGCTGGGTGGCGGTTGGGTAGAGTAAATTTATTTAATTAATCAGGAAATTAAAAATGCGTAATTCACTTAAAGCCGTTTTATTTGGTGCCTTCTCTGTCATGTTTTCTGCCGGTCTTCATGCTGAAACACATCAGCATGGCGATATGAATGCTGCCAGTGATGCTTCGGTACAGCAGGTTATCAAGGGCACCGGTGTCGTTAAAGACATTGATATGAATAGTAAAAAGATTACCATTTCGCACGAAGCAATCCCTGCTGTGGGCTGGCCTGCAATGACCATGCGCTTCACTTTTGTTAATGCAGACGACGCTATCAATGCCCTGAAAACCGGCAACCATGTCGATTTCTCGTTTATTCAGCAGGGCAATATCTCCTTACTCAAAAGCATTAACGTTACGCAATCCTGATTATCAGTCCGGAGCGAATACATCCAGTGCGCCTGAACATTCATTAAGGGATTACTGTGAATGAATGATCGGGCGCATATGCCAGGTGTTTTGATTTTTCAGCGAGAAATTGTATGGCTTCTTTAAAGATAAAATATGCTGCAATAATTATCAGCAGCCTCATAGCAGGAGGGCTGATATCGGTTACTGCCTGGCAGTATGTAAACTCATCACAAAAAACAGTACAAACCGAACAAAAGGCACCGGAGCGAAAGGTACTTTTCTGGTATGACCCGATGAAACCGGATACCAAATTTGATAAACCCGGAAAATCTCCCTTTATGGATATGGACCTGGTGCCAAAATATGCTGATGAAAGCGGCGATAAAAGCAGTGGCGGGATCCGTATCGATCCAACGCAGGTTCAGAATCTGGGATTAAAAACGCAAAAAGTCACGCGAGGAATGCTGAATTATTCTCAGACAATCCCGGCTAATGTCAGTTACAACGAGTATCAGTTTGTCATTGTGCAGGCGCGCTCTGACGGTTTCGTCGAAAAAGTGTATCCCCTGACGATTGGCGATCATGTGAAGAAAGGCACTCCGCTTATCGATATCACCATTCCTGAATGGGTTGAGGCACAAAGTGAGTTCCTGCTGTTATCCGGTACAGGCGGTACGTCAACCCAGATAAAAGGGGTTCTGGAGCGACTTCGTCTAGCTGGTATGCCGGAAGAGGATATTCAAAGGCTGCGTTCAACCCGCACAATCCAGACCCGTTTTACCATTAAAGCACCTATTGATGGTGTCATTACTGCGTTTGACCTGCGCACCGGAATGAATATTTCGAAAGATAAAGTAGTGGCTCAGATTCAGGGGATGGACCCGGTCTGGATCAGCGCTGCAGTGCCAGAATCTATCGCATATCTGCTGAAAGATACGTCGCAGTTTGAAATTTCGGTACCGGCTTATCCGGATAAAACATTCCATGTCGAAAAATGGAACATTCTTCCCAGCGTGGATCAGACAACCCGTACGCTTCAGGTCCGTCTCCAGGTTTCTAATAAGGATGAGTTTCTCAAGCCGGGCATGAATGCCTATCTGAAACTGAATACCAAGAGCCAGGAGATGCTGCTGATACCAAGCCAGGCCGTTATCGATACCGGCAAAGAACAGCGCGTGATTACTGTTGATGATGAAGGCAAGTTTGTGCCGAAACAGATCCACGTTCTGCATGAATCACAGCAACAGTCCGGCATTGGCTCCGGCCTGAATGAAGGCGATACCGTGGTGGTCAGTGGCCTGTTCCTCATTGACTCCGAAGCCAATATTACGGGCGCGCTGGAACGTATGCGCCACCCTGAAAAAACAGAAAACAGTATGCCAGCAATGTCTGAGCAGCCTGTAAATATGCATTCAGGGCACTGAGGAGACGACGATGATTGAATGGATTATCCGGCGCTCTGTCGCCAACCGTTTCCTGGTCATGATGGGCGCACTGTTTCTCAGCATCTGGGGCACATGGACGATAATTAACACGCCGGTCGATGCGCTGCCTGACCTGTCAGATGTGCAGGTCATTATTAAAACCAGCTATCCCGGACAGGCCCCGCAGATTGTAGAAAACCAGGTCACCTATCCGCTTACCACCACCATGCTGTCCGTACCTGGCGCAAAAACCGTGCGTGGCTTTTCACAGTTCGGTGATTCGTATGTGTATGTCATTTTTGAAGACGGCACCGATCTGTACTGGGCCCGTTCGCGCGTGCTGGAATACCTGAATCAGGTTCAGGGCAAACTGCCTGCGGGTGTGAGCTCTGAAATCGGCCCGGACGCCACGGGAGTGGGCTGGATATTTGAATATGCCCTTGTCGATCGCAACGGAAAACACGACCTTTCAGAACTGCGCTCTCTGCAGGACTGGTTCCTGAAATTTGAGCTGAAAACCATCCCGAACGTGGCTGAGGTCGCTTCGGTTGGCGGCGTGGTGAAACAGTACCAGATTCAGGTCAATCCGGTAAAACTGTCCCAGTACGGTATCAGCCTGCCCGAAGTGAAACAGGCACTTGAATCGTCTAACCAGGAGGCCGGTGGCTCATCCGTTGAAATGGCCGAAGCGGAGTATATGGTCCGTGCCAGCGGTTATCTTCAGAGCATTGATGATTTTAATAACATCGTCCTGAAAACAGGTGAGAACGGCGTGCCGGTTTATCTGCGGGATGTTGCCCGCGTGCAGACCGGGCCCGAAATGAGGCGTGGTATTGCCGAGCTGAACGGCCAGGGAGAAGTCGCTGGCGGCGTGGTGATCCTGCGGTCGGGTAAAAATGCGCGCGACGTTATCACGGCAGTGAGGGATAAACTGGAGACGCTGAAGGCCAGCCTGCCGGAAGGCGTTGAAATCGTGACCACCTACGATCGCAGCCAGTTAATCGACCGGGCGATTGATAACCTCAGTTCCAAACTTCTGGAAGAGTTTATCGTGGTGGCCATCGTCTGTGCTCTGTTCCTGTGGCACGTACGTTCTGCCCTGGTGGCGATTATCTCTCTGCCGCTTGGCCTGTGTATCGCCTTTATCGTCATGCACTTCCAGGGACTGAACGCCAATATCATGTCGCTGGGAGGGATAGCGATTGCCGTCGGTGCGATGGTGGATGCCGCCATTGTGATGATTGAAAATGCGCACAAACGGCTTGAGGAGTGGGATCATCAGCATCCGGGTGAGCAGATTGACAACGCCACCCGCTGGAAGGTGATTACCGACGCCTCCGTGGAAGTGGGACCCGCGTTGTTCATTAGCCTGCTGATCATCACCCTGTCCTTTATTCCTATCTTTACCCTGGAAGGGCAGGAAGGTCGTCTGTTTGGCCCGCTGGCATTCACGAAAACGTACTCCATGGCGGGAGCGGCCGCACTGGCCATCATCGTCATTCCTATTCTGATGGGATTCTGGATCCGGGGGAAAATTCCTGCCGAGACAAGTAACCCCCTGAACCGGGTGCTGATCAAAGCGTATCATCCTTTGCTGCTGCGGGTCCTCCACTGGCCAAAAACAACCCTGCTGGTTGCGGCCTTGTCCATTTTCACGGTTATCTGGCCACTGAGTCAGGTGGGCGGTGAATTTCTGCCGAAGATTAACGAGGGCGATCTGCTGTATATGCCGTCGACCTTGCCTGGCGTCTCTCCGGCAGAAGCTGCAGCGCTCCTGCAGACAACAGACAAGTTAATCAAAAGCGTTCCTGAAGTGGCTTCTGTATTTGGCAAGACCGGTAAAGCAGAGACCGCAACGGATTCCGCGCCGCTCGAAATGGTGGAAACCACGATCCAGCTCAAACCTGAGGATCAGTGGCGTCCCGGCATGACAATTGACAAGATTATTGATGAACTCGACAGGACAGTCCGTTTACCGGGTCTGGCAAACCTCTGGGTGCCGCCTATCCGTAACCGTATTGATATGCTCTCAACCGGGATCAAAAGCCCGATAGGTATCAAAGTGTCCGGGACTGTTCTGTCCGATATCGACGCGACGGCGCAGAGTATCGAGGCGGTAGCCAAAACCGTGCCTGGCGTGGTGTCTGTCCTGGCTGAGCGACTTGAGGGCGGGCGCTACATCGATATCGATATCAACCGGGAGAAAGCCTCCCGCTACGGGATGACGGTAGGTGATGTCCAGCTGTTCGTCTCTTCAGCAATCGGAGGTGCTATGGTGGGTGAGACGGTTGAAGGGGTGGCCCGGTACCCTATTAACATTCGCTACCCGCAGGATTACCGGAACAGTCCGCAGGCGCTGAAACAGATGCCGATCCTGACCCCGATGAAGCAGCAGATCACGCTGGGCGATGTCGCGGATATTAACGTCGTTTCTGGACCAACCATGCTGAAAACCGAAAATGCCCGGCCAGCCAGCTGGATTTATGTTGATGCCCGCGGCAGGGACATGGTGTCGGTGGTTAACGACATTAAGACGGCCATCAGCGAGAAAGTGAAACTGAGACCGGGAACCAGTGTGGCATTCTCCGGACAGTTTGAACTGCTTGAGCATGCCAACAAGAAACTGAAGCTGATGGTGCCGATGACGGTGATGATCATTTTCATCCTGTTGTATCTGGCATTCCGCCGGGTTGACGAAGCCCTGCTGATCCTGATGAGCCTGCCGTTCGCCCTGGTTGGCGGAATATGGTTCCTGTACTGGCAGGGCTTCCATATGTCAGTGGCGACCGGAACCGGGTTTATCGCCCTGGCCGGGGTGGCAGCAGAGTTTGGCGTGGTCATGCTGATGTATCTGCGTCATGCCATTGAAGCGCACCCGGAATTGTCCCGTAAAGAGACGTTCACACCGGAAGGTCTTGATGAAGCCCTCTATCATGGTGCCGTACTGCGTGTCCGGCCGAAAGCCATGACCGTGGCGGTGATCATTGCGGGTCTGCTGCCAATACTCTGGGGAACCGGCGCAGGTTCAGAAGTCATGAGCCGTATTGCTGCGCCAATGATTGGTGGGATGATCACGGCTCCGCTGCTGTCCCTGTTCATTATTCCTGCCGCCTACAAATTAATCTGGCTGCGCAGACATAAAAAAAGCGTGTCATAACCCTGAAAGGGCGCCCCCAGTGGGCGTCCTTCTGCACTGATTCACCCTGACGTCAGGGTTTATATCGATAATATACAGAGGTGAGTATGAAAAAAGTGGTTCTAATGGCCCTGGCTCTCGGCCTGTCACTGCCTGCAATGGCGAGTGAAAAAGTCATTGATATGTACAAATCTGAAAACTGTGGCTGTTGTTCCCTGTGGGGCAAAGCGATGGAAAAAGACGGGTTCGAAGTGCGAACTCACGTCATGAATGATCAGGCGCTGTCAGCCCTGAAAGAAAAGCATGCTGTTCCTGCTGGACTACGAAGTTGTCATACCGCGGTTGTAGGTAATTTGATCATTGAAGGCCATGTGCCTGCGGCAACGATACATAAGGCCATGCAGTCTGGTTCGGGTATATACGGTCTCGCCACCCCCGGTATGCCAGCAGGAAGTCCGGGAATGGAGATGGGGGCCCGAAAAGAGGCTTACGATGTTATCGCATTCTCACCGGAGGGCAGTAAAAAAGTCTTCCAGCGAATCGAATAGTCAGCGGAACGGCTGATAACGGGACGCCGGCAGCAGGCACTCTTATGCCGGCGGCATTCGTGGTAATCGCATCCATGACATATCCTGAAGACAGAAAATGCTTCAGATATGCATAAGGAGAGTTACTGTGAAAAATGACAATGCAGTGGAACATAACAACCAGACTGCTTCTGAGCAGACATCATCCCCGGACGAGAGTCACGCATTGCATAAGGTGAGAGATCCCGTGTGCGGGATGGTCATCCTGCCTGACAAGGCGCACAGCAGCATTCGATACCAGGACCATCAGCTTTATTTCTGCTCCGCCAGCTGTGAGAGCAAATTTAAAGCCCATCCCGATCATTATTTTACCGAAGATGCCAGTGAACATCACCATCACCACGACCACCATGAAGTCAGCCCTGATAAGATAAAACAGTCTCACCGCCAGGCGGAGAAAGAGATTTCTGAAGGTGTGTGGACATGTCCGATGCATCCGGAGATACGCCGTAGTGGTCCCGGAAGCTGTCCTGTCTGTGGAATGGCACTGGAGCCGCTCGTAGCTACGGCATCCACGGGGACGAGTGATGAACTTCGCGACATGACAAGACGCTTCTGGCTGGGGTTGTTGCTGGCGTTTCCGGTTCTGATACTCGAAATGGGTTCTCATCTGTTTCCCGCTTTGAGGAATACAGTACCGCCACAGTACAACACATGGCTGCAGTTACTTCTGGCCTCTCCTGTCGTTTTGTGGTGTGGCTGGCCATTCTTCGCCCGGGCCGGAATGTCGTTACGTAACCGCTCCCTGAATATGTTTACCCTTGTTGCAATGGGGACCGGCGTAGCCTGGGTTTACAGCGTCATTGCAACCGTCTTCCCCTCCTGGTTTCCTGCATCGTTCAGAAACATGGATGGCCTGGTGGCCATTTATTTTGAAGCCGCAGCTGTTATTACGGTGCTTGTTCTGCTGGGACAGGTCCTTGAATTGCGGGCAAGGGAACAAACCTCAGGTGCCATTACTGCGCTTCTTAACCTTGCCCCCAAAACCGCCAGGCGGCTGGATCAAGACGGTCATGAAACGGATATTAATGCGGAAGATGTCCTGCCTGGCGATAAGCTCCGCATCAGACCTGGAGAGAGTATTCCGGTCGACGGTATCGTGGTCGAAGGCAAAACAACCGTTGATGAATCGATGGTGACCGGGGAATCTATGCCTGTTACCAAAACGGAGGGTGACCCTGTCATCGGGGGGACCATTAATCAGACAGGTAGTCTTATCATCCGTGCAGAGAAAGTCGGTGATGAAACGATGCTCTCACGAATTGTTCAGATGGTCGCTGATGCACAGCGTTCGCGGGCCCCCATCCAGAGAATGGCTGACAGCGTTTCAGGCTGGTTTGTTCCTCTGGTGATACTTATCGCGGTTGTTGCTTTCATGATCTGGTCTGTCTGGGGGCCCGAGCCCAGGATGGCGCACGGTCTCATTGCGGCTGTGTCGGTCCTGATTATTGCCTGTCCCTGCGCGCTGGGGCTGGCCACGCCGATGTCGATAATGGTGGGGGTGGGCAAAGGAGCCCAGGCCGGGGTGTTAATCAAGAATGCCGAAGCCCTTGAGCGTCTTGAAAAAGTGGACACGCTGGTTGTCGACAAAACAGGCACGCTCACGGAAGGTTCGCCGACGGTGACAGGGATTATCAGTCTCAATCCGGGTGGGGAAACATCTCTTTTGCGTGTAACGGCCGCAGTGGAAAAAGGCTCGCAGCATCCGCTGGGTATGGCAGTAGTTAAAGCAGCACAGGAAAAGGGGATCGCAATACCCGCAGTCACTCATTTCAATGCGCCGTCGGGTAAAGGTGTCTCAGGCGATGTCGAAGGTCAACGGGTTGTTATTGGTAATGAACTGGCTATGCAGGAAAACAGTATCGTTATTGATAATCAAAAGGCCGTTGCGGATACGTTGCGGATGGAAGGCGCTACCGTTATCTATGTGGCCACAGACGGGCACCTTGCAGGCCTGATAGCTATCTCGGATCCCGTGAAAGCAACCACGCCGGATGCGCTTAAAGCTTTGCGTCAGGCGGGGATCCGCATCGTTATGCTCACCGGGGATAACCAGCTTACCGCTGAAGCAGTCGCACGGAAACTGGGAATAGATGAGGTTGAAGCCGGGATTCTGCCGGATGGCAAAAAAGCAGTGATAACCCGACTGAAAGCGTCTGGCCATGTGGTTGCGATGGCCGGAGACGGTGTGAATGATGCCCCGGCGCTGGCAGCGGCTGACGTGGGTATAGCCATGGGAACGGGTACAGATGTGGCAATTGAAAGTGCCGGAGTCACCCTTCTCAAAGGCGACTTGATGATACTGAACAGGGCCCGTCATCTGTCAGAAATCACCATGAAAAATATCCGACAGAATCTGTTTTTTGCATTTATCTACAACGCACTTGGCGTGCCTGTGGCTGCAGGTCTGCTTTATCCTGTGTATGGAATACTGCTGTCGCCAGTTATTGCGGCGGCGGCCATGGCTCTTTCCTCCGTCAGCGTCATTGTGAATGCGTTGCGTCTGAAAAGTGTCAGGCTCGGGAAATAACACTGAGTGAAGGGGCTGTTACGAACAGAAGGAGTCCAGTATGAAAAGTACCACCTATGCGCTTATTGCTGTCGCCGCGATCGCGGCATTTGCCCTCCTGCGCGAACACTGGTCACATGTGGCAGGTTACTGGCCATATCTGTTATTGCTGGTCTGCCCGCTAATGCATCTTTTCCACGGCCACGGAGGGCATGGAGATCATCAACATCAAGGAAGTGAAAACGATAAAAAAAATTAATCCGGCAGACGGGGCCGCGTCGCGGCCCCGTTATCAGTCCAGGTATCGTTCGTAGTCTCTGGCATGCGCAAAGGCATGCTGTTCAAGTTTGTTATCAGCGGGTGCCGCTGCCCGGAACGCCAGTGAGTTAACAGGATTGTTATTGATGACCAGCTCGTAATGCAGATGAGGACCGGATGAACGTCCGCTGTTACCGGATAACGCAATAGCGTCTCCCCGGGTAACCCTGGCCCCTTTAGTAACGAGTATTTTATTGAGGTGGAGATAGCGAGTTTTAACACCGGCTTTTCCCGTTACTTCAACAAAATATCCCATGGTACTGTTGTATTCGGCCCGGGTGATTTTTCCGTCGATGACGCTGACTATTTTCGTGTTCATGGGCATGGAATAATCAATGCCATTATGGGGACTCACTTTTCCCGATACCGGGTTAAGTCTTGCAGGATTGAAAGGCGAACTGAGTCTTGCTGTGGCCGGTAACGGATAATCGAGACTGCCTTTCCCGGAAGTATCGGAAAGGTTATAGAACTTTTTATCTGATATACGATACGCCGTGTAATTAAATGAACCGGACGTAAATTTATAGGCCACGACACGTGATTTTCCCGCTTTCTTTTGCAGTACGAGTTTTAATGATTCATTTTTTTTCAAATGCCGCAGATTAAACCGGGAAGGCAAGGAGCGCTGAAGAGTAGCGATCTCGTTCGATTCCAGCCCCGAGCGGGTGGCTGAAAGGTAGGCATTTTCTTTTACGACATCGGTAGAATACATTTACTGGAATTCGCCGTTAGCATGAACACTGCGGCGTATGCTAGGGGTTTTCAGGAGGCGTGTCATCTGTCAGTTAATCGGGAGCACCGTTGATGGTCGTCATTTTTGTAACATATCTTGTTTCCCGTTTGCTCCTGAAGCTCTGGGAACTGTATGACCAGCCCGACGGTGATGATTAACGGGACTGAAACAGGTTACGGCAGAGCAATATGGGGCTCATGTCCTGCTACGTAACCCGTCAGTAAAGCCCTGCTGCGCACCTGACGCTAAGCACTAACCCGCCTGCAGTTACCTGGTCGAATACAGCCCGCGAAGCTTTCTTGCCTGCGTCTGATGTGCTTCCGCACCGGCATTATTGACCTGCTCATGCACGAGAGCGGCTTTTTCTCCGGCATTCAGTTCGTTAAAAGAAGAAGACGAGGTCTTTGAATTTGCATCACTGCCGGACAGCATTTTTTTATGTTCCTCAATCATTTTCTGATGCGCATAGGACGCGCTGTTGTTCATAAATGAATGAGCAACAATGGCCCTTTCATGTTCATTCATTTCAGAGAATGAGGGCGTGTTGTTTTTATTAACCCTGTCCGGTAAGTTTTCATGCGTCGAGGAATTCACATGACTGACGGCTGAGGCATTATTAACAAATCGATGTGCTTCATGGGCAATATCACTGGACTGAGCAAAAGCTGCCCCACAAAATAAAGCTGTAAACGCAGTGGTCGTGATTAATATATTCATGTGTAATTACCTTCTGAGGTACATAAAAGATGTCCTTATGATCATATATAAAAATAATCAACCTGTGGGGAAGATGACGTAAATGTAATACAGCTATGTACATTACACGATTGTAATGAATTTGTTTCTTAAGGTGTGCTAGATTCATTTCATTGTAGTGGATGAACCAGTAATTTAATTTAAATCGGTTCTCGAATTCTGTCAGTAACCATACTTTAAATAAGGGAATGCGCATGCTGTTGAAAACGTCTCGACGAACTTTCCTGAAGGGGTTAACCCTCTCTGGCGTAGCCGGAAGTCTTGGCGTATGGAGTTTCAATGCGCGTTCCAGTCTGAGCCTGCCAGTTGCCGCATCCCTGCAGGGTACTCAGTTTGACCTGACCATTGGTGAAACGGCCGTCAATATCACGGGCAGTGAGCGTCAGGCCAAAACAATCAATGGAGGCCTGCCGGGGCCCGTTCTTCGCTGGAAAGAAGGTGACACCATTACCCTGAAGGTCAAAAACCGTCTTAATGAACAGACGTCCATTCACTGGCACGGCATTATTCTTCCGGCCAATATGGATGGTGTTCCGGGGCTGAGTTTTATGGGCATAGAGCCTGATGATACCTACGTTTACACCTTTAAGGTTAAGCAGAACGGGACTTACTGGTACCACAGCCATTCCGGTCTGCAGGAACAGGAGGGGGTATACGGTGCCATTATCATCGATGCCAGGGAGCCAGAACCGTTTGCTTACGATCGTGAGCATGTGGTCATGTTGTCTGACTGGACCGATGAAAATCCTCACAGCCTGCTGAAAAAATTAAAAAAACAGTCGGATTACTACAATTTCAATAAACCAACCGTTGGCTCTTTTTTCCGCGACGTGAATACCAGGGGGCTGTCAGCCACCATTGCCGATCGGAAAATGTGGGCTGAAATGAAAATGAATCCGACTGACCTCGCGGATGTCAGTGGCTACACCTACACCTATCTCATGAACGGGCAGGCCCCGCTGAAAAACTGGACCGGACTGTTCCGTCCCGGTGAAAAGATACGCTTACGGTTTATCAACGGCTCGGCAATGACCTATTTCGATATCCGTATCCCCGGGCTGAAAATGACGGTCGTGGCTGCAGATGGCCAGTATGTAAACCCGGTTACCGTTGACGAATTCAGGATTGCCGTTGCCGAAACCTATGATGTCATTGTGGAGCCTCAGGGTGAGGCCTATACCATCTTCGCACAATCCATGGACAGGACCGGTTACGCTCGAGGGACACTGGCCACGAGAGAGGGGTTAAGTGCTGCCGTTCCCCCCCTCGATCCCCGTCCTCTGTTGACCATGGAAGACATGGGTATGGGGGGAATGGGACATGATATGGCAGGAATGGACCACAGCCAGATGGGAGGCATGGATAACAGCGGAGAGATGATGTCTATGGACGGTGCTGACCTTCCGGATAGCGGGACATCCTCCGCGCCCATGGATCACAGCAGCATGGCCGGTATGGATCATTCCCGGATGGCCGGAATGCCGGGTATGCAAAGTCATCCTGCGTCAGAAACGGATAACCCACTGGTTGATATGCAGGCGATGAGCGTCTCTCCGAAATTAAATGATCCGGGTATTGGTCTTCGAAATAACGGAAGAAAGGTTCTCACGTACGCGGATTTGAAAAGCCGCTTTGAGGATCCTGACGGACGTGAACCTGGCCGTACCATAGAACTGCATTTAACCGGCCACATGGAAAAGTTTGCCTGGTCATTTAACGGAATCAAGTTTTCAGATGCCGCACCGGTGCTGCTGAAATACGGTGAGCGGCTCAGGATCACGCTGATCAACGATACCATGATGACTCACCCCATTCACCTGCATGGTATGTGGAGCGATCTGGAAGATGAAAACGGTAATTTCATGGTTCGTAAACACACAATAGATGTTCCCCCTGGTACAAAACGCAGTTACAGAGTGACAGCAGATGCGCTTGGCCGCTGGGCGTATCACTGCCATTTGCTCTATCACATGGAAATGGGAATGTTTCGTGAAGTCCGGGTGGAGGAATGATGCGAATGAAGAGAAATTTGAAGGCCATACCTGTTCTGGTCGCCGGTTTGTTTACCTCACAGCTTTCTATTGCGGCGGGCTCCGTCTCTGCAGATCCCCACGCCGGGCACGACATGTCTGCCATGCAGATGCCAGCAGATGAGAATTTCACTGAGATGACGTCAATGGAGCCCATTGTAACTGAGAGCAGAACGCCAATTCCGCCTGTTACCGATGCCGACCGGAAGGCTGCATTCGGCAATTTACAGGGGCATGCGATTCACGACAGTGCGATTAATTATCTGGTTCTGCTGGATCAACTGGAATGGCAACGGTCGGATAACACCAACAATTTCAGCTGGAGTGTTAACAGCTGGATTGGAGGCGACACAGATCGGATTTGGCTAAAGAGTGAAGGTGAACGAAGCAATGGGGAAACGGAGGCGGCTGAAGCGCAGTTACTCTGGGGACATGCGGTTGGCCCATGGTGGGATTTGGTTGCGGGTGTCAGGCAGGATTTCAGACCTGCTTCTGCCCGGACCTGGGCTGCTGTCGGTTTTCAGGGGCTGGCACTCTATAATTTTGAGTCTGAAATTTCGGGTTTTGTCAGTAATGGCGGAAAAGCAGCCCTTCGTCTGGGAGGAGAATACGACGTTTTACTGACTAACCGGCTCATACTCCAGCCATCCTATGAGGTGAATTTCTACAGTCAGGATGATGAATCGCGGGGTCGCGGCAGGGGACTGACTGACACAGAGCTGGGGCTCCGGCTGCGCTATGAAATACGCCGTGAGTTTGCACCCTATATAGGCGTTTCCTGGAATCAACTTTACGGGAAAACATCCGATATGGCGAAAAGAGAAGGTGAGAAAGACCATCAGGTAGTATTCCTGGCGGGAGCCAGAATCTGGTTTTAACGCACTGATATAAAACACTCAACTAAACAGGTAAATAAAATGTCGATTTTAAATAAAGCCATTCTTACAGGTGGCCTCGTTATGGGCGTTGCTTTCTCTGCTATGGCCCATCCGGAATTAAAAAGCTCTGTGCCACAGGCTGATTCAGCCGTAGCGGCCCCGGAAAAGATTCAGCTTAATTTCTCGGAAAATCTGACCGTGAAATTCTCAGGTGCAAAATTAACGATGACGGGTATGAAAGGCATGTCATCACATTCTCCGATGCCGGTCGCGGCAAAAGTGGCGCCAGGCGCTGACCCTAAATCGATGGTCATTATTCCGCGAGAGCCTTTACCCGCTGGCACTTATCGTGTTGACTGGCGCGCGGTTTCTTCAGATACGCACCCTATTACCGGTAATTACACCTTTACAGTGAAGTAATATTATGAACGACCTGATTATGATTGTTATTCGTTTTCTTCTTTATCTGGATTTGATGGTAATATTTGGATTGCCATTTTTTCAGATATATGGAATAAGCGGTGTCAGACATGAAACCTATAACCTGACTAATTTCAGGTCGTTTATAACCTTTGCTGTTGTTACAGGCATCATTCTTACTGGCATTAATATGCTCCTGGTATCTAATGCCATGAGTGGAGTAACTGACCTCAGAGAATTATCCATCCATGTTATCGAGATGGTGATAGAAGAAACTGATGTGGGTATTAGCTGGATTGTCAGGCTCTGTGCCCTGTTTACCACACTCGGTGCTTTGTTCCTTTACACTAATAAGAGAGTATTGTCCTGCCTGCTGATGACGATGAGTGGGGGCGTGGCGCTGGCTACACTTGCCTGGGGAGGACACGCCGTTATGCATGACGGTCTGCATTACTATCTCCATTTACTGAGCGATCTGACCCATCTCGGCGCTGCAGGTGCCTGGACAGGTGCTCTGGTTGCATTTGCTATCCTGCTGATGCGCAGAAACGAGCATAATGCACAGAGCGTCATTGTGATATCTGACTCCCTGGCAAAATTTGCCACGGCAGGAACGGTGATTGTTGTAGCCCTGATCCTGAGTGCGCTGGTCAACTATCTGTATATTGCTGAGGGTAACTTAACTCCCTTATTCAACAGTTCCTGGGGGAGGATATTGCTTGCCAAGACGGCTCTGTTTGTTCTGATGCTTCTTCTGGCTGCAGCAAACCGGTTTCACCTGGGTCCCCGGCTTGAAGTTATGGTCAGGGAAGGGAATTATGATCGCAGCGTTGCCCTGATGCGAAACAGCATCCTGACAGAATTCGTTGTTGCGATTATCATTCTGGGCGCCGTAGCGTGGCTCGGAATGCTTGCTCCGTCTCAGGTCAGCTAGGGGACAGCCAAAGCTCATGCGTGAGATTTTTACTTTCATATCAGCGAGTTGACCATGCAGCGTATTTTAATCGTTGAAGACGAACAAAAAACAGGTCGTTACCTGCAGCAGGGACTGGTTGAGGAAGGCTATCAGGCCGATCTCTTTAATAATGGCCGCGATGGTCTCGGGGCCGCGTCGAAGGGACAGTATGATTTGATAATACTGGACGTGATGCTGCCTTTCCTCGACGGGTGGCAAATCATCAGCGCACTGAGGGAGTCCGGGCACGAAGAACCGGTCCTGTTTTTAACCGCAAAGGACAACGTGCGGGACAAAGTGAAAGGACTGGAGCTTGGCGCAGATGACTACCTGATTAAGCCCTTTGATTTTACGGAGCTGGTTGCACGTGTAAGAACCCTACTGCGCCGGGCACGCTCGCAGGCCGCAACAGTCTGCACCATCGCCGATATGACCGTTGATATGGTGCGCCGGACCGTGATCCGTTCGGGGAAGAAGATCCATCTCACCGGTAAAGAATACGTTCTGCTTGAGTTGCTGCTGCAACGCACCGGAGAAGTGTTACCCAGGAGTCTTATCTCGTCCCTGGTCTGGAACATGAATTTTGACAGTGATACGAATGTGATTGATGTCGCCGTGAGACGTCTGAGAAGTAAAATTGATGATGACTTTGAGCCAAAACTGA
This sequence comes from Chimaeribacter arupi, assembly GCF_002858805.1. Taxonomy (GTDB): domain Bacteria; phylum Pseudomonadota; class Gammaproteobacteria; order Enterobacterales; family Enterobacteriaceae; genus Chimaeribacter; species Chimaeribacter arupi. The sequence continues at coordinate 46,749 of NZ_PJZI01000014.1, read as the reverse complement.
TCCATACCGTTCGCGGTGCCGGATATGTCCTGGAGATCAGAGAAGAGTGAGGTTCAAAATTTCCCTGACCACACGCCTGAGCCTGATTTTTTCTGCGGTGATGCTTACGGTATGGTGGTTATCAAGTTTTATCCTGATTAGCACCCTTAATGGCTATTTCGATAATCAGGACCGCGATTTTCTGACAGGTAAACTTCAGCTCACCGAAGAGTTTCTTAAAACAGAGACGTTCAGGAACAAAACGGATATTAAGTCATTATCAGAAAAAATAAACGATGCGATGGTGGGGCACAATGGCTTATTCATTTCTATAAAAAACATGGAAAATGAAAAAATTGTTGAACTCTATGCCAAAAATTCTGTTGTTCCAGCGGTCCTGCTTAATAAGTCGGGTGATATTCTCGACTATATGATCCAGACGGAAGAAAATAACACCGTGTACCGCAGTATCTCGCGGCGGGTTGCCGTGACGCCGGAACAGGGTAAAAGCAAACATGTCATCATTACGGTTGCCACGGATACTGGGTATCACACCCTGTTTATGGACAAACTCAGTACCTGGCTGTTCTGGTTCAATATCGGTCTGGTCTTTATTTCTGTTTTTCTGGGCTGGCTGACCACACGTATTGGTCTGAAACCGCTACGGGAAATGACCAGTCTGGCTTCCTCCATGACCGTACACAGCCTGGATCAGCGTCTAAATCCCGATCTGGCTCCGCCGGAAATCTCTGAGACCATGCAGGAGTTCAATAATATGTTTGATCGCCTGGAGGGGGCATTCCGGAAACTGTCAGATTTCTCGTCTGACATCGCGCATGAGCTGCGCACACCAGTCAGTAATCTGATGATGCAGACGCAGTTTGCACTGGCTAAGGAAAGGGATGTTTCGCATTACCGCGAAATTTTATTCGCTAACCTGGAAGAACTGAAAAGGTTGTCACGAATGACCAGTGACATGCTTTTTCTGGCACGTTCAGAGCATGGTCTGCTGCGGCTGGATAAACATGATGTGGATCTGGCAGCCGAACTGAATGAATTACGTGAGTTGTTCGAGCCCCTGGCAGACGAAACAGGAAAGACAATCACGGTTGAAGGAGAGGGCGTTGTTGCCGGAGACAGCGATATGCTCCGACGTGCTTTCAGTAACCTGCTTTCCAATGCAATCAAGTATTCTCCCGATAACACCTGTACAGCGATACACCTTGAGCGTGACAGTGACTGTGTGAACGTGATGATTACGAATACGATATCCGGCCAGGTTCCCGCTAATCTGGAACGTTTGTTTGACCGGTTCTATCGCGCAGACTCATCAAGGTTCTACAACACGGAAGGCGCGGGGCTGGGATTATCAATTACAAGGTCGATCATTCATGCTCACGGCGGCGAGCTGTCAGCAGAACAGCAGGGGCGGGAAATTGTGTTCAGTGTGCGTCTGTTAATGGATTAATACCGTTATTCAGGAGAAACCCGGAAGGTGACAAAAATGTCATCGTTCAGTCACGCGATAAACAGAGGCGGTTTTTTATAATCAGCCATAAATCAGGACAGCGTGATAATTCAATCGCCCGGTTCCTAGCATGATGATCAACCAGCCCTGAGATCAAATGCTTTCTCTGTTATAAGCATTGATTGTTCGGGTATGAAAACACCGGAGACCCAACCATGAAAAAGATCCTTGTATCCTTTATTGCCATGATGGCTGTCGCTTCATCTGCCTGGGCTGCAGAGACAATGAACATGCATGACCAGGTAAATAATGCCCAGGCGCCTGCCCATCAGATGCAATCATCCGCTGAAAAAAGTGCAGTTCAGGGGGAGAGCATGAAAATGATGGATATGAGCGGTCACGATCAGGCCGCAATGTCCCATGAAATGATGCAAAACGGCAATTCTGCTGCCCATCAGGACATGGCTGAAATGCATAAAAAAATGATGAAATCCAAGCCAGCAGCTTCTAACGAAACAGCAAAATCATTTTCCGAAATGAACGAGCATGAGAAAGCCGCTGTTGTGCATGAGAAGGCGAATAATGGTCAATCTTCCGTTATTCATCAGCAGCAGGCTGAAAAGCATCGCAGCCAGATCACCCAGAATTAACCCGCAGCTCCACTTGTTAGACCCTCATTTGACGCCGAAGTCACTGGCTTACGCTCCCGTCCGGGAGCGTTTTTTTAACTCTCTCATAAATTTTCAACTGTCAAGGGAATGGCATTCATCTGACCAACGGGTGATGCTGCCAACTTACTGATTTAGTGTATGATGGTGTTTTTGAGGTGCTCCAGTGGCTTCTGTTTCTATCAGCTGTCCCTCCTGTTCAGCTACTGACGGGGTGGTGCGTAACGGCAAAAGCACTGCCGGACATCAGCGCTATCTCTGCTCTCACTGCCGTAAAACATGGCAACTGCAGTTCACTTACACCGCTTCTCAACCCGGTACGCACCAGAAAATCATTGATATGGCCATGAATGGCGTTGGATGCCGGGCAACCGCCCGCATTATGGGCGTTGGCCTCAACACGATTTTCCGCCATTTAAAAAACTCAGGCCGCAGTCGGTAACCTCGCGCATACAGCCGGGCAGTGACGTCATCGTCTGCGCGGAAATGGACGAACAGTGGGGATACGTCGGGGCTAAATCGCGCCAGCGCTGGCTGTTTTACGCGTATGACAGGCTCCGGAAGACGGTTGTTGCGCACGTATTCGGTGAACGCACTATGGCGACGCTGGGGCGTCTTATGAGCCTGCTGTCACCCTTTGACGTGGTGATATGGATGACGGATGGCTGGCCGCTGTATGAATCCCGCCTGAAGGGAAAGCTGCACGTAATCAGCAAGCGATATACGCAGCGAATTGAGCGGCATAACCTGAATCTGAGGCAGCACCTGGCACGGCTGGGACGGAAGTCGCTGTCGTTCTCAAAATCGGTGGAGCTGCATGACAAAGTCATCGGGCATTATGGAAGGTGCGAACAAGTTCCTGATATGAGATCATCATATTCATCCGGAGCGCATCCCAGAGGGACATCATGAGCCATCAACTCACCTTCGCCGATAGTGAATTCAGCACTAAGCGCCGTCAGACCCGAAAAGAGATTTTCCTCTCCCGCATGGAGCAGATTCTGCCATGGCAGAATATGACCGCTGTCATCGAGCCGTTTTATCCCAAGGCGGGCAATGGCCGACGGCCCTATCCGCTGGAGACCATGCTGCGTATTCACTGCATGCAGCATTGGTACAACCTGAGCGACGGTGCCATGGAAGATGCCCTGTACGAAATCGCCTCCATGCGCCTGTTTGCCCGATTATCCCTGGATAGCGCCCTGCCGGATCGCACCACCATCATGAATTTCCGCCACCTGCTCGAGCAGCATCAACTGGCCCGTCAATTGTTCAAGACCATCAATCGCTGGCTGGCCGAAGCAGGCGTCATGATGACCCAAGGCACTTTGGTGGATGCCACCATCATTGAGGCACCCAGCTCTACCAAGAACAAAGAGCAGCAACGCGATCCGGAGATGCATCAGACCAAGAAAGGCAATCAGTGGCACTTTGGCATGAAGGCCCACATTGGTGTCGATGCCAAGAGTGGCCTGACCCACAGCCTAGTCACCACCGCGGCCAACGAGCATGACCTCAATCAGCTGGGTAATCTGCTTCATGGAGAGGAGCAATTTGTCTCAGCCGATGCCGGCTACCAAGGAGCGCCACAGCGCGAGGAGCTGGCCGAGGTGGATGTGGACTGGCTGATCGCCGAGCGTCCCGGCAGGGTAAAAACCTTGAAGCAGCATCCGCGCAAGAACAAAACGGCCATCAACATCGAATACATGAAAGCCAGCATCCGTGCCAGGGGGGAGCACCCGTTTCGCATCATCAAGCGGCAGTTCGGCTTCGTGAAAGCCAGATACAAGGGGCTGCTGAAAAACGATAACCAACTGGCGATGTTATTCACCCTGGCCAACCTGTTTCGGGTGGACCAAATGATACGTCAGTGGGAGAGATCTCAGTAAAAACCGGAAATAACGCCAGAAATGGTGGAAAAAATAGCCTAAATAGGCTGATTCGATGTGTTTGCGGGAAAAAAATCGGCCCAGATCCGCGAAATTTTAATCAGCGAGTCAGCTTGGGAAGAAATGACCTGCTTATTCGCACCTTCCTTAGTTAGGATATAAGTCAGCGAAAATGTATAAATAATCTTAGCCGTAGGCTAGGGACTGTTATTAAAAAAAGTTAATGACAATATTGTGCCAGTTCGTCAGTTGACATGTTCACTATTTGCTCTGAAAATAGACAGGCTTACTTGTTGCTACATGCAACCAGCTAATGCTCCGGCAGTCTGAGAGGAGCGCCTTCGGGTGACTAGCAGCTAACGTTTCACCGGTCTGAGAGAAACACCTTCGGGTGACCGGAAAATCCTCGCAGCCTGAGAGAGGATACCTTCGGGTGGTAAATCCGTTTAACCTCTGGAAACGGATATCGCTGAACAGTGATTGAGGTCATTTCAACTTATCAGACAGTCAGAATGTTGTTTTTTCTGACTCCCCGACGGGAAACACTTCCCGGTCGGGCAGGTGTTTCCTTTTTTTATGGAGAAACACCATGTCTGTCATCTCTTTTGCGGTTTTCCCTGAACATCTCCTTACTCAGCTTCAGCAGTCTGCTGACGCAGCTGTCCGGAGATTGAAATCTTTCATTTATCTGCATCGCAACAGCAGCTGGTATGTCAACGGTTCGGGCAATTATGCCGTCCGTGCGCACATCACTTCTGTCAAAGACCAGGGCGTTAACGTCTTTCTTACCGTTCGTACAGGTTGCCACCGCGCCGAGTATGTTTTTCACCGCCTGCCGGTTTCCTTTCCTGAGGGAATAACAGGTCGTCGAAACGCATACCGCCATGCTTGCCGTCAGGCACAGCATCTGGCACACCTGCGCTACCGTTTTCTTTCCGGAGGGCATTCTCATGACTGAAGCACTGCACGATGTCACTTTCCGTATTCTGTCGATGTCTGAGACGCGACGGGATGTATGTCCCGCTCAGTATGGCCCCGTAAGTGGTGTTTTCATCCGGGCGAAATCCTCAGAGATAACGTCTCCTGTGGCGAACAGGTTTTTGTCGCACCGCTCGGTGATTGTGATCCGGCTGACCCCGAACTCTGTGTATGGTGTCAGTATTACGGATATTCTCCCCGGGTGGAGGCTGGCGACATACTGGATGGCGTGGCCGTTTCGGGCATAAATTCCGTAGATCCACTGTCGGTAGCTGCGTTGAAAAGCCTGCGCTTTAATCCTGAATATGTGTATCAGGAGCAATCTGATTCATATGCACTGAACTGATCGGTTGATGAACGCCGGTCAAAAAATGTTGTGGACCCTGACGGGGATATCTCTCCGTCGGAGGGAATATCCCGTTATTTACCTGAGGATATACCCATGCACACAGACGTTTATACGCTTAAAACTCCACTGGACACGCTCAGCTGGCTTTGCCTGCTTGAGAGTGAACTTCTGAGCATAAGGGCATTCCAGCGTCTCGATCTTCATACGGACCGGGATGAACCGAATGAACTGACGTTTCTGGAAGATTCCATCATTGGCACCGGCACAGCTTATGGCTGGTTTGTCTTTTTACTCGGGGAAGGCGATATTCCGCCTTTGCCTGATACGTCTAAAAATTTGCTCTTCACGCTGGACGAGCTGGGAAAAGAAATTAACCGGCCCTTCTGGGAGAAGGCCGTGGATGAAGGTATCCAGGATGCCCGGTGTGATCGGGCTATAGCGGCTCTCGAACGGATGTAACCAGCAGAAAGAACACACCCTGACGGGGATTTACTCCCGTCCGGGGGATAAATCCCCCCTTTTTTATTCGCGGAGGATTTATCGATGAAAAACCTGTTTTCTTCGCCGGCTTCCATGTCGGTTGTCTACACCATCGAGCACGTCAGCACGGTTCCGTTGCGACACTGGCATGCTTTCGTTCTGGCCGTCACAGAAACTTTCTGGCAACTGCCGGTGCGTCTGCGTCCGGGGAATACGTATCTGCCGTCGCTTAATCGCGCGGCTGACCTCTTTCCGGTTGCTGATGTCATGGCGTTTTGTGGCGACACAGGCGGCAGTGTCTGGCCGGTCAACATGACGATTGAGCGTGAGCGCAACCGCAATACGCTGAGTATCCAGGAGCTGGATTTTCAGCATCAGCCCTGCGATTTCTTTGCACGCATTGTGATGGTCCTGCTGCATAACCTGTGTCCGGGCAGCTTTCGGATACATTCTTCTGACGAAGGCCGCAGCTGGGCGTTACCGTTACGCTGGATTGAGCGACATCTCGGCCTGCCTGAGCAGCCGACGCTGACCGCGCCTCAGCCGGTACTGAAAACGCCGGTGCGTGGTGACGCGTTTGATTCCCTGCTGCTGCAGCTGCTCTGCGGTGGTGAGCGTGTGCTGAGCAACGACGACTGGAATGCGTTTACGGAGGCTGAATTTCAGCTGTATGAACTGAAGCGGGTCGCGGAAAAAACTGACGCGCTGTAAACAGTACTGACTTTAACCCCGTCGGGAGAGATCACTCCGGACGGGGCGGCTCTCCCGTTTTTAAAGGAGAGCCCCATGCTTTTTTTCGACAACAAAGACCTGACGAACGTCCTGCTGGCCGCCCGCATGCAGGGAGGTCAGCTTCACCTGGCAAAGGATGAGGGTGTTTATCTTATGCCGGCCACCGGTGCCTGGCAGGGCAACGATCCGGTGCCGCGTATTGCGTATGCCACAGGGTGTCACCCTCAGAAAAATGAGGACTGGTACGACACGGCACGCCTGCTTGCCGGCGGCGATGATTTCATTGAATCACTGTCGATAAGCGACGCGGTAGCCACCTCTGTACTGTCCGGCAGGACGGACCTGAGGATCCTGATTACCGACACACAGATACAGGTGCTCACCGCAGCGACTGACCGGGTGAAAGTCGCGCAGTACCGCCAGAAAGCCGATCAGCTTCTGGCGAGTGCAGTCTGTCACTTCAATGCCTGTGTCGGGCCTGATGAACTCTGCCGCTGGCGTGAAAACGCCGTGCGTCTGCTAAAGCAGGCGGCCTTCATCAGTTGTAAGCGGGCGAAGCCTGAAGATCATCAAACCTTTCTGAACGCCTGTGGCAGGCTGCAGGCCAGGTTATCGCAGGTGACCCCGCAGGGGGCGCTGCGAATAACCGGACGTTAACTCACCCCGGCAGGGACTTTTCCTGCCGGAAAGGTTCCTGCCTCTTTCTGAACCGAAGGAGGCCCGTATGGGACTGGATATTTTTCTCTACAGCCAGCACAGGCAGATCGTCGCAGTACCGGCACCGTATCATCCGGTGTATGAACTGAGCCGCGATTTTTCACTGATTACCTGGGTGGATAAGCATGTCGGTGAGGTGGAAAACGCGACCTGTCTGGAACTGTCACGCGAGCATATTCAGCAACTGAAAGAGAGGCTGGACTGTGCGATTGCGACATTTACAGAGGGGAATGAGGATAATCAGCTTCTTCAGCGCCGGCTGCAGTACGTTTTCACCCTGCGTGACAGGCTGGAAAGCCTGCTCAGTGATTTTGACTTTGAACATGAATACCTGTGGTTTTATGCCGCATGGTAACTGACTTCTGAATTTCCCGTCGACGGGCGTATCTCTGCGCCCGCCGGCGCAGGGGTATGCCTCTGATTAAAGGTATATCTCATGAAAAAAACGACTTCACACAAGGCGGCCCGCCGTCCGGCAAAACATACTGACCTTTATCGTCAGATCACCGACCGCATTGTTGTCGCTCTGGAAAACGGCGTCGCGCCCTGGCGTAAGCCGTGGCGCGCGGCTGCCGGCATCGGTCTGGCCGGTCTGCCCCTAAATGCCACAACCGGACGTCACTACAGCGGCGTGAATGTCCTGCTTCTCTGGATGTCAGCGGAAGAGCAGGGTTTTCGCAATAACCGCTGGATGACTTACCGGCAGGCGCAGCAGGCTGGCGGGCAGGTGCGTAAGGGTGAGAAAGCCACCCTGGCGGTGGTTTATAAGGACTGGACGAAGCAGGCGGAGGATCGCGAAGGCAACCGCCTTTATGACAGTGACGGTAAACCGCTGATGGAAACCGTGCCGATGCTTAAACCCCTGCAGCTGTTCAACGCTGAGCAGTGTGAGGGGTTGCCGGCAGAGGTTGCGGCTTCACCTGAGCAACCGCCGACGGTGGATGAGGACGGCATACTCAGCCCGGACGTGATGAACAGGGTGATCCGGATGTTTAACGCCACAGGGGTTAAACACCGGATGCTGCCTCAGAACCGGGCTTATTACCGTCCGCTGACGGATGAAATTGTGATGCCGGTGGCTGAGCAGTTTTTTACGGAGGCGGACTGCTGGTCCACGCTGCTGCATGAACTGGTACACAGTACCGGTCATGCGAAGCGACTTAACCGGGAGGGGATAACCTCCTCATCCCGCAAGTTCGGGGACCCGGTGTATGCCTTTGAGGAGCTCATCGCCGAAATGGGCAGTGCGTTTTTGTGTGCCCAACTCGGGGTATTCGGTGAGGTTCAGCACGACAGCTATGTGGACCACTGGCTGAAGGTGCTGAAATCTGACAAAAAGGCCCTGTTCCGCGCCTGCCGGCATGCCCGGGAAGCGTCGGAATATCTACTGGCACTGCCTGAAAGTCAGGCTGTGGCGGCGTAATTAACTTATCCGGTGGCGGTTATTCCGTAACTGTCGCCCTCCCGTGAGGACACCGCTCCTCACGGGGCTGTGTCCTCTTTTTTTTATGAAAGAGGAGTATTCACTATGTCCGAATGGTGTCATAACCGCCTGGAAATCACCGGTAAATCCGTCTGCATTGATGTCATGCTGCAGTGGATAAACGGAACTGACGTACCGCGTCACCGCCACGCAGTGCAGCAGAGCATACAGCTTTTTCTGGCTGGCGCGGCGGGGATACTCAAGCCGGTGCGCACAACGTCGTATCCGCCCTGTCAGGGGCTGGTCCGTGCAGGCACAGGGCTTTCCACTGCGGCCAATCAGGCGTTTGAAAGCTGGCTGGCGCTCCTGCTGAAGGATGCCATCCTCGATGCGGAAACCATCCGGGCCATTGACCGGCTGTATCACCAGTCAGGTCTGGGCGCGCTGAAATGGGAGAATATTCCCGACCCGGCACGTGAGGTTATGGCGGAGCTGATTGCCAGGCAATACACCGACTGGTTTGGTCTGGTCAGCGCCGGCGATGAGTCTGATGCCGCAACTGCCTGGGAGCGGCTCAGCCAGTATCCTGAACGCTCCCAGCCCTGCGATATGCTGGCCGTCATACCTACGCGGCTGGCAGCAGAGCTGAACGGTTCCGGAGGGCTGATGTCAGGCGTATCGACCACAACCAGCCTCTACTGCCGGCAGTACGGCATGGAGTGGCCTGCCGGGCACAATGTCAACTGGCAGCGGCATTCGCCAAACAGTCTTACGCTGCAGATGGATACGCCCTGGCTTCCGCCGTCAGGTGAGGTTGTCGGGGAAATTTCTGCGGTATTTGACTGCGAGGTGCGTCACAGCTACAGCGAGCCCGTGAGCGGGCTCAGCGGTTACGACTGCTATGACGGCGGCGAACATGTCGACGGACACAAAGGTGCGGCCGGCGCGTCTCAGCCCGGTCAGGTGCTTTATCTCGTCAGCGATGAGCCGGCGTTATCGACTCAGGAAGCAGCATCTTATCGTGAGGTCCGGGGGTAAAAGCCTGTTCCTCCGTTAACCCAGCCACGGCAATGCCGTGGCTTTTTACCCTCAGGGGACACGTCCCCTGGTCAGGGTGCGTGTTCCCTTTTTTTATGGAGAAGACACATGCCTGGCATGATTAACCACGAAAAAGCCTTTGTTAAGTTGTTCAGTCAGACGGCCCGGTATCATCACCGGTTTAAAGTGTTTGAAGACTTCATCAGCTGCAGCGTCATCGCGCTGGAAAACCGGCTTCACTTCAGTGAAGCGCAGGAGCAAAAGTATCTGCGTATAGTCGGTGGATACGAAAAGGAGGACGTCACGCGCATGGCGCAGCTGCTGGCCCACGTTGTTAACGGGCTGGGTGAAGCGCCCGGGGACTTCCTTGGCCGCGTCTTTATGCAGCTGGAGCTGGGTGACAAATACAGGGGGCAGTTTTTCACGCCCTGGGACGTGGCCAGAATGATGGCGGCCATGCAGCTGGGCGACACTGAAGCGTTGTTCCGTGACAAACCCTTCATCACCCTGAGTGAACCTGCGTGCGGTGCCGGCTGCATGGTGCTGGCATTTGCTGATGTTCTGCAAAAGGCGGGGTGGCCACCGCACCGGTATCTGTGGGTATCCGCGACAGATATCGATCCGCTTGCGGCCGGAATGGCTTACATACAGCTGTCCCTGTGCGGGATTGCCGGCGAAGTGGTGGTAGGTAATACCCTGGCGAATGAACGACGCCGGATACTCTATACCCCCGGGCACTATCTCGGCGGCTGGCCTGTTCGTCTGGATCCACGGTACTTGCAGGCGGCATAATCACATCCACACGCTCCCGCCCGGGAGCGTTTTTTATTTCTGAAGCACGGTATCTGGTTTTTTATCGTAGTGAACTCTTCCCGCTGTCAGGCTGTTTTTTTTCACATCTGCTGCTGCGGGAGAACACAGTGACCTGGAAAACAACAGCCGAACAAAACGCCATCATCGAATGGAAGGGTAATCATCTTGTGGTAAATGCGTTTGCAGGCACAGGCAAAACCTCCACGTTAGTGAACTACGCTGAAGCCAACCCGGAAAGTAAGATGCTTTACCTTGCCTATAATCGCGCTGTGCGGGATGAGGCTGAACGCAAATTCCCCTATAACGTAGAGTGTAAAACGTCGCATCAGCTGGCATGGGCCCGTTTCGGCAGGCATTTCCGTGACCGGCTGACAGCCAGTCTGCGCATTACGGATGTGGCCCGCAAGCTCAATACCCGCCACTGGCCGCTGGCGCGGCTGGCGCTAAGCGGGCTGAACATGTTCCTCTGCAGTGCAGATACTGAGCCGGGGCTGATACATCTGCCGTCTGAGGATGATCGCCACGGTCTCGATGCCGGTAAAATTCTGGGGGCAATCCAAATCCTCTGGTATGAAATGAGCCGTACTGATTCAACCTTTCCCGTCACGCACGACACCTACCTTAAACTTTTCCAGCTTTCACATCCTGATTTATCAACACGCTGGGATACCATCCTTTTCGATGAGGCGCAGGACGCTAACCCGGTGACCAGTGCGTTTGTACTGAATCAGCCCTGCCGGGTCATCCTGGTCGGCGACCGCTACCAGCAGATTTACCGCTTTCGCGGGGCGGATAACGCGCTCAATGCCCCTCAGCTGGCGCAGGCAGACAAATTGTGGCTGACGGCGAGTTTTCGTTTTGGCCCTGAGGTCGCGCGTATGGCCAACATCCTGCTGGACCGTGCCGGTGAAGATAAACAGGTAACAGGCAACGGGGGGGAAGACAGTGTGGTGACCCGAATTCCGGAGGGAACTGAGCACATTGCTGTACTGAGCCGGACGGTATCCGGTGTGATTGGGAGTGCTTTAACGGCAAGTCTCATGGAGAAAAAGGTCTTCTGGGTCGGCGGGATTGAAGGCTACAAGACCGAAGAGCTTGAGGATCTGTACTGGTTCTCCGCCGATATGCCTGAAAAGATGCAGTCCCCGCGCTTCAGCCGGGACTACCGGGATTTTGACGAGTACTGCTCGATAGCCAAAGCCACGCAGGACGTGGAGATGAACCAGGCTATTCGCCTGCTCGATGACTTTTTCCCGCTCCCTCAAAAGCTGGCCATTATGCGCCGTCAGGTCGTCACTCATGAAAAAGAGGCTCAGGTCACGGTTTCAACCGCACACCGCAGCAAGGGGCTCGAATGGCCGGTGGTGATGCTGAGTGAGGATTTTACCGACATTACCGACCCGCTTCTTTCGCAGGATGAGCGGCAGGATGAGACCAACCTGCTGTACGTGGCTGTCACCCGGGCCAGAAGAACGCTCGTGCTTAACGAGTTGATGCGCTGGCTGAGCGATGAAGGCGGGAAAAACCGCGAGACGACGTACGAAACCGTACCGTCCGGAAATGGAGAGAGTGCCGACAGCCACGAAGAAACGGGAAAAACTTCTGAGAATGAGTAACTGGTTTTTTATGGTGAAGCGCGGGGAGTGTCACAACACTGGGCAGCCCTATACCAGGAGAAAATCATGCGCGACAGAATCAGGACTCTGAGGTTTCTGTTTTCAAAAGGTGAACCGGAACCAGCACGTCATGTATCCGCTTTCACACCTGCCGGCTACCACGCTCCGCGTACGGTCGATACGCTGTGCTGTAGCCCGTTGAGAAAAACCTGCCTGCAACAAATATGGGAAAACAGCTCACTTCCGGCGGATGTTTATCACCGGTTTTATATAACGCCACTGCATGGCTTACTGGCCAGGGTACAGAATGTGCCGGCAACACAGCAGGGAAGGTGGTCGCAGTCAGACGGCTTCGGGGACCTTACGCTGCAGTTCACAACCTGTGCGGTCAGACTGGCCAAAGGATACATGTTTCCACCCGGAGCTGCGCCAGAAGAGCAGGCAGAGCAAAACGTGATGTGGAATACGGTCATTTTCTGGTCTGCACTGTTCTGGCATTTGCCGCTCCTGGCGTCTCTGGAGGGGGAGCTGCTTGATGGTAAAAGCTGGCTTCCGGGAATAACCGTTCCGGACTCGCCTTATCGATTTCGCTTCCGGGAAGCTGACAACTCCTCAGCTTTTGCAGCGCTGGCAGCCGGACAACTTATGCCAGCGGAAGCGACAGGCTGGCTGGCAGAAAATCCCGAAGCTCTGGGCAATCTTGCCGGGGCCTTATGGAACCAGCATCCGGCAATGCCGTTGATCCGAAGCCTGATGAAACAAGCAGCTGAGAAAACAGAGTCTCCTCTGATGGAGAGGAAACCTGCGGAAATTTTAGGTTCTTATGCAGGTGAAATTCCAGTAAATACAGCCCTTTCAAATGAGGGGGGCGCTACGGTTTTACCTACAGATATGTTATCTGAACAAACAGCTCTGAGCGGGGCAACTGATCCATCTTCCCCTGAGATCTTTACACTTGCCACAGGTATTGATAACCCCACTCAGCTTAGTGATTCACCAGTTAAAAGCCGTGAAGAAAACGAAGCAGAAAGTGTTTTAAGCGAAATCGAAAAAAGTACTGGCTCTGACTCTCTGCCCTCTGAAGATGATGCTGATGCTCTCCTTTCTCTTTTCGACATGTCAGGAGATGCTAAAGCTTCAGAAAATGAAGGTGAGGTACAGGCAGGCGTGTCCGTTGTGATTGCAGAGGAACAGCAATCGTCAGAACCCCTTGAAAAGATAGAAGACCCCGCAAATGAAAAGGAACCGTCTGCAAAAGGAAACTCGGACTATTCTCAGGTTGCAATTGTTAACAAATGTGATGAAAGATCAGATTCCGTACCCGTAGCAGTCTCCGGTACTGACGTAGCGGAAGGAGAACAGTTTTTTGACTGGCTCCGGGAGGGACTCAATCGGGGAGATATTAGTTTTAATGGTAAAGCAGACAAAATCCATGTTATTGCCGGCTATGTCTTTTTACCCGTCCCCGGTATCTTTTTCGACTACCTTAAGGCCACTGGTTCGACTATTCAACGGGAAAGCATTCAGGCTTCTTTTGAGCGACTTAACCTGCATAAGCGTCGTGATAACAGGAGATTTTATTTTGCTCAGCTTTACGATACACCCGACAAGTCCGGGAGGTTCAAACGGGTAAAAGGCTACCTGGTGAAAAGCAGGCGGGTATACAGAAAGACCATCCCTCAGGACAGTCAGTTCATTTTGTTCCCCTGACCACAACGTCGGTCTGACATCTGGTGCGTTACTGTTACTAAGAGAGGAATGGAAAAAATGAACGAAAATAGTGCTGACTGGCTCTGGCAGGAACTTATGGATGAGTACTTTTTCTGTAAATCGCTGCGCGAAGATACCGAGTGGAGTTATAAGAAGGTTGTTCGTGGTTTCAGGAAGCATATCGGGGAAGCCTGTCCGCCTTACGGCATAACCAGTCGCGATGTGCTTGAGTGGCGAAGGCATGTGCTCAAGAAGCAGTGCCTTTCTGCACATACCTGGAACAATAAGGTCAGCCATATGCGTGCCCTGTATAATTTTGCCATCACTTCTCAACTGACGAACTTAAGTAAAAATCCCTTCAATGGCGTATCGGTCAAACAGGACAAGAAGCGTAAAAAAACGCTAACAAAAAACCAGATGACAAAAATCTGGCTAACTATGCAGCAATTTGCTTCTGAGCCCAGAACCGAATCTAAATGCGCTCTGAGGCCAGTATGGTACTGGCTGACTGTCCTGGACACCTTGCGTTACACTGGTATGCGGCAAAATCAACTGCTCCATATACGTCTAAAAGATGTGTCTCTTGACGATGGGTGGATTGAATTAAGAGCGGAAGGCAGTAAAACGTACCGGGAATGGCGGGTTCCCGTTGTCAGTCATTTACGACCGAGACTGGAAGCATTGCTTCAGCGTGCAAGGGACTGCGGTGCCGGCAATAATGATGCGCTTTTTCACTATGAGCGGTTTGTCTCTTCGCCTGCAGAAAGGGCGTCTCTTTCGGAAAAACCATCGCTGCAACCGTTACGCTCTTTTTTTCGTAGACTGTCAAAAGAGTGCGGATTTGATGTTTCTCCCCACCGGTTCAGGCACACCCTTGCCACGACACTGATGAGCTCGCCTGAACGAAACCTGCAGCTGGTTAAGGGATTGCTGGGGCACCGCAACGTGAGTACAACAATGGAATATGTTGATATCAGTATGGATATTGTGAGCCAGGCGCTGGAAAAGGAAATGGCACTTTACACCGATAAGGCTGAAGAGATGTTTTACAATGGTTGACATTCAGTCACGTCATTGTAATTATTCACAGTGATCGAGAAAAGGGAGCCTGTGTCAGCAGGCTCCCTAATCGAGAGGGTAACTTCTTGATGTATGCTGATGTGAGGATCAACATCAACAAGTACCACTCCCGTTAAACGCCCGTCAGTTTTCTCACCTCTGACCAGCGTGCTTCGAATAGTGGTGCCCGGAGGCGGAATCGAACCACCGACACGGGGATTTTCAATCCCCTGCTCTACCGACTGAGCTATCCGGGCAACGGGGCGCATTAAACCGTATTGGCTGGGAAGCGTCAACGGCTTTTTCCCGGTTTATGGTTCAAGCGTCCATTTTTACATCAAAAACCGCGCCGGGAGCGGGTTGGCTGCCGGAATTGTGGCTTGATGCCCCTCAGAAAAAATGCCATGATTGCGCAAATTTTGTCTTCCGTTTTACGCGACAGCTTATGAGGGTTGCGGCATGACAGGCTTATCCCATCGCACCTTCCGGTGCTGCCGCACGGCGCTCACCGCCGCCCCGTTAATGCCGGCCCGGCTGCGCCCGGCGCGTTCTCCCTGTTCGATCCTTTCCTGTGTTCATTCCCAGTCTGACGTCACCATGCGGTGAAGTTACCCCCTGTACCGGCTGTTGGGCATGATTAAAAACAGAGTGCGCCTCTGGTTTTACTGATGTCTATCGACGGTGCTGATCCCAGTTTATTGCCTGTGCCCGGCGTGTTGCGACGGGGCCGCATAAACCGTTGTCGCCGATAGGGATATCACGTTGTGGGAGAGGGCGCTGCGTTGCCTTGTCCCTTGCCGTGCCAGTGTGGCACCCCCTCATCCTTAACCGTTTGAGAGTTGCAGATGAAATCATTGAAAATAGCAGCAAGCGCCGACGTGGCCTCACGTCTGGACACCCCGCGTGACGTCATCGGGCTGGCGTCCGCCGACTATACCGAGGTGGCCGCCATTGTGGTCTCGGCGCAGGATCTGCACGCCGGCCGGCTGGAGGCCGTGCAGCAGACTGGTTTTGCCATCCCGGCGTTTGTGGCGATAAGGGGCGATGAAACCGTGTCGCCGGATTACCTGCCGCAGCTGAAGGGGGTTATCTCCCTGTCGGATGCCAACCGGGCCTTCTACGGCGCACAACTGGAAGCCGCCGCCGCTGCCTATGAGGCCGCGCTGTTCCCGCCGTTTTTTGACACGCTGAAAAAGTATGTCGAGATGCAGAACTCCACCTTTGCCTGCCCCGGCCACCAGGGCGGTGAGTTCTTCCGCCGCCATCCGGCCGGCCGCCAGTTCTATGAGTTCTTCGGGGAGAATGTGTTCCGCTCCGACATGTGCAACGCGGATGTGAAACTGGGCGATCTGCTGATCCACGAAGGCAGCGCCAAAGATGCGCAGAAGCACGCGGCGAAAGTCTTCAGCGCCGACAAAACCTATTTCGTGCTGAACGGCACCTCGGCCGCCAACAAAGTGGTGTGTAACGCCCTGCTGACGCGCGGCGATCTGGTGCTGTTTGACCGCAACAACCATAAGTCCAACCACCACGGCGCGCTGATCCAGGCCGGGGCAACGCCGGTTTACCTGGAGACGGCGCGTAACCCGTTCGGCTTTATCGGTGGGATTGATGTGCACTGCTTTGATGAAGCCTACCTGCGCCGGGAAATCGCCCGCGTTGCCCCGCAGCGTGCTGATGAGGCGCGCCCGTTCCGGCTGGCGATTATCCAGCTCGGCACCTATGACGGCACCATCTACAACGCCCGCCAGGTGGTGGAGAAGATCGGCCACCTGTGTGACTACATCCTGTTTGACTCGGCGTGGGTCGGCTATGAGCAGTTTATCCCGATGATGCAGCAGTGCTCGCCGCTGCTGCTGGAACTGGGTGAAAACGATCCGGGCATCATCGTTACCCAGTCGGTGCACAAACAGCAGGCCGGCTTCTCGCAGACCTCACAGATCCATAAAAAAGATAACCACATCAAGGGCCAGAAGCGCCACGTCAGCCATAAAAAGCTCAATAATGCGTTTATGCTGCACGCCTCCACCAGCCCGTTCTACCCGCTGTTTGCCGCGCTGGACGTCAACGCGCGGATGCATGCCAACGGCAGCGGCCACCATATGTGGCTGGCGTGCGTTAAAACCGGCATTGAGGCGCGTAAAATGCTGCTCAACCGCTGCACGATGATCCAGCCCTTCGTGCCGCCGGTGGTGGACGGCAAACCCTGGCAGGATCATGACACTGACCTGATGGCGAACGATGTGCGCTTCTTTGACTTTGTGCCGGGTGACAAGTGGCACGCGTTTGAAGGCTACGCCGAGCACCAGTATTTTGTGGATCCGTGCAAATTGTTGCTGACCACGCCGGGTATTGACGCGGCGACCGGCAACTACACCGAATTCGGCATTCCGGCCACGATCCTTGCCAATTACCTGCGTGAGAATGGGATCGTGCCGGAGAAGTGCGATCTCAACTCGATCCTGTTCCTGCTCACCCCGGCGGAGAGTGACGCCAAGATGGTGCAGCTGGTGGAGGAGATCGCCCGCTTCGAGCGTTACGTGCAGGAGGATGCGCCGCTGGAAGAGGTGTTGCCGACCGTCTATCGCAAAAATGAGGCGCGTTACCGGGGCTACACCCTGCGCCGGCTCTGCCAGGAGATGCACGATCTTTACGTCAGCTTTGATGTGAAACAGTTGCAGAAAGAGATGTTCCGCCAGGCGCATTTCCCACAGGTGAGGATGAACACCCAGGACGCGCACAACGAATTCATCCGCGACAATGCAGAGCTGATTCCGATCGGCGAGGCGGAAGGCCGGGTGGCGGTGGAAGGGGCGTTGCCTTACCCGCCGGGCGTGCTCTGCGTGGTGCCGGGCGAAGTGTGGGGCGGGGCGGTGCAACGCTACTTTATGGCGCTGGAAGAGGGCATTAACCGGTTGCCGGGCTTCTCGCCGGAGTTGCAGGGCGTGTATGTGGAGAAGAAGCCGGAGGGCTGGAAGCGCATTATGGGCTACGTGCTGACGCAGCCACCGCAGGCCTGACAATAAAAAACCCGCCAGGGCGGGTTTTTTTATAGGGGGCGGTGGTTATCAGAAAACAGCGGCTCAGCCGCCGCGGCGGTAACTCTTCTGCGCGGTATTGACCTTGTAGAGGTAACGGCGCGATTCGCCCGACGGGTGCTTGGTGGTCAGCGTCGTATAGACGTCGCCCGGCGCCATGCTGTTGATGATGTTGAACGCCCGCGCCTTGTCGCTGGAGAAGACGCGCAACACGCTGCCCGCGCCGCCGTTGTAGGCGGTGATCACCGCGTAGCGGCGTGAGGTCGGGTTGCTGATGCCGCCCAGGTAGCTGTTTTGCAGAATCGACAGGTAGGCGGTGCCGGTGTCGATGTTGTTTTCCGGGTCAAACAGGTAGTTACGGCTCGGTTTGCCCCACTTGCCCTGCATCTTGAACACGTCCACCCCGGCGGAGTGCTGCACCACCTGCATCAGCCCCAGCGCGTCAGAGTTGCTCACGGCATAGGGGTTGAAGCTCGATTCGGTCTGCATAATCGCCAGGATCAGCGACGAGTCGACGCCATACTTGGCGGCGGCTTTACGCACCATCGGCAGGTATTTATGCGCACGTTTGTCGAGGTGGTTCGGCACCAGCTGGATCGTGACCGAGTAGATCACATGCAGGCCGGATTCGCGTTTTTGCAGGCGGTTCTGCAACAGGTAGTCGGCAAAGTGCGCCGCGCGCCACTCCCAGCGGATCGGCTCGCCGTTGTTGTCCAGCACCTGGCCGTAGAGCAGCGGCTCTTTGCTGATCTGGATATCGTTGGCGTCGGAGTAGAGATCCACGCCGTCCGGATCTTCCCCGATCAGCAGGGTGGTGATGATCGCCTGGCGTAAATGCGCCGCCGGATCGGTGCCGGCGATGGTCTCGATGGTGATGGTCCCGCTGTCAAAGTTGATGTGGCTGCGGGTCTGGTACTGATCCGAGTATTTGACGTAGTCCTTCGGCCCGGCAATCAGGACTTCGTTCATGCCCCAGATATTCTCGATGTTATTGGCAAACTGCCCCATCAGAATATCGAATCCGTTGGTATCTTTTACAAAGGCTTCACTGAACGCATCGCTTTTCTTGTCGCTGGAGCAAGAGACCAGCAAAGGCGCAATTATCATCAGCGCTAAAATTTTCTTCATCTTAAATGCCGTGTCGTGATGAAAGAAGCAGGGCCAATCCAGCCCTGAAAATAGGCGTTCCGGCTTACTCGCTCGGCGGCGTATAACCTTCAATATGAACGTCATGCCCTTCAAACAGGAACTTCACCATCTCCTGCTCCAGCAGCTTGCGGTCGGCCACGTTCATCATGCTGAGTTTTTTCTCGTTAATCAGCATGGTCTGCTTGGTCTGCCACTGCGCCCACGCCTCTTTGGAGATTTCGTTATAGATGCGCTTGCCCAGTTCACCGGGGTAGAGCTGGAAATCCTGCCCTTCGGCATCGCGTTGTAAAAAGGTGCAATAGATGGTTCTGCTCATGCTTATTCCTCATCTGCGGCGCGATGGCCGAATAATGATTGCTGTGTGGGGGAGTGCCGGGCCAGCTCGGCCAGCAGGCGCTCAACCGGGGCGGCCAGCCCGACCGAAGGCGGCCGCGCTAAGTTATACCAGAGACCGTCGCCGGCATCCATGCCGCCCGGTGCGGATGCGCTGCTTATGTGCACCGGTACGATATCCAGGTGGAAGTGGCTGAATGTGTGGCGAAAGGCGATAAGCTGCTCACGCGGCGCGGCCTGTAGCCCGTGTGCGCCCAGCCAGGCTTCCAGCGCGGCTTCGCTCTCATGTTGCGGGAAGCCGTACAGGCCGCCCCATAACCCGGACGGCGGGCGCTTCTCCAGCCAGATGCTGCCCTGGTGCTCAATCAGCGCCATCCAGCCGGTGCGCACCGGCAGCACTTTCTTCGGCTTCTTGCCGGGGTACTCTGCCCAGCTGTGGTGGGCATACGCCTCACAGCCGCGGTTCAGCGGGCAGAGTTCGCATTTGGGTTTTGAACGGGTGCAGATCATCGCACCCAGATCCATCATCGCCTGGTTGAACTGCTGCACGCCGTCGGCCGGGGTCACCTGTTCGCTGAGTTGCCACAGGCGGTTCTCGACTTTTTTCTCCCCCGGCCAGCCGGCGACCGCATAACAGCGCGCCAGCACCCGTTTGACGTTGCCGTCGAGGATCGGGAAGTGCTGGCCGAGCGACAGCGACAGCACCGCCCCGGCGGTGGAGCGGCCGACGCCGGGCAGGGCCGCCACCGCGTCAAAGGTGGTCGGGAATTCGCCGCCATGCAGCGCCACCACCTGCTGCGCCGCCTTGTGCAGGTTGCGCGCACGGGCGTAGTAACCCAGCCCCGTCCAGAGGTGCAGCACCTCATCCAGCGGGGCGGCGGCCAGCGCCTGTACATCCGGGAAGCGGGCCATAAAGCGTTCAAAATAGGGGATCACGGTGGCGACCTGGGTTTGTTGCAACATCACCTCAGAGAGCCATACTTTATAGGGCGTTTTTTCAAGCTGCCACGGCAGGGTTTTACGGCCGCAGCGTTGGTACCAGTCAAGCACCAGGCGCGCGAACGGTTGCGCTTCCATCATAGGCGGGGTCGGTTTCTCAGAAAAAGAGTAGCCTGCGATTCCAGCACAGACCCCCGCCGGAGTAAACCGGAACTTTCCGGCTAACCGCCCGATAAAACGCGGCGCTTGCTAAAGCAGGGTATCTTTGGATAATGCGCCTTTCCTTTATTCACAGCCAAACAGACGAAACGCACTATGATTAATGACGTCATCTCGCCGGAATTCGATGAAAACGGCCGCCCGCTGCGCCGTATCCGCAGCTTTGTCCGCCGTCAGGGCCGCCTGACCAAAGGGCAGCAACACGCGCTGGATAACTTCTGGCCGGTAATGGGCGTGGAGTACCAGACGTCGCCGGTCAGCCTGGAGACACTGTTTGGCCGCGAAGCGCCCACGGTGCTGGAGATTGGTTTCGGCATGGGGGCCTCGCTGGTGACCATGGCAGAGAGCAACCCGCACCAGAACTTCCTGGGCATTGAAGTACACTCGCCGGGTGTCGGGGCCTGCCTCGGCACCGCCCACGAGGCGGGCGTCAGCAACCTGCGTGTGATGTGCCATGATGCGGTGGAAGTGCTGGAAAATATGATCCCGGATAACTCGCTTACCATGGTGCAGCTGTTCTTCCCCGATCCGTGGCACAAAGCACGCCACAACAAACGCCGCATCGTGCAGGTGCCGTTTGCCGAGCTGGTGCTGCGTAAACTGAAGCTGGGCGGCGTGTTCCATATGGCAACCGACTGGGAAGCCTACGCAGAGCACATGCTGGAAGTGATGAACCAGATTGCCGGGTACAAAAACGTCTCCGAAAGCGGCGACTATGTCCCACGGCCGGAATCACGCCCGCTGACCAAATTTGAAGCGCGTGGCCATCGTCTTGGCCATGGCGTATGGGACCTTATGTTTGAGAGGACAAAGTAATGGCCACACAACGCAGCCGCCGTTTGCGCAAAAAGTTACACATCGACGAGTTCCAGGAGCTGGGCTTCTCGGTGAAATGGACCTTCCCGGAGAACACCGCGGTTGATGTGATCGACGCGACGCTCGACACCTTCATCAATGAAGTGATTGAGCCGAACGGCCTGGCGTTTGACGGCGGCGGTTACCTGGAGTGGGAAGGGCTGGTGTGTCTGCAGAAGATTGGCAAATGCACCGATGAGCATCGCCAGTTGGTGAAAAGCTGGCTTGAGCAGCACAACATGACCGACGTGGTGGTCAGTGAGCTGTTCGACATCTGGTGGGAATAAGCCCTGCCGCGGTAAAAAAAGCGCCTGAAGGCGCTTTTTTTATGGGCATGTTTCCCGCTCAGGAGAGGAACCAGTTCAGCCGCTCACGCAGCGCCACCACCCGGCCGACGATGATCAGGCTCGGGCTGCTGACCTCCTGCGCCAGGCCGGCAAGTTGGCGTAACTCACCGCTGACCACCCGCTGCTTCACCGAGGTGCCGTTCTCCACCAGCGCCACCGGCATCGTGCCGCTCATGCCGTGCGCCATCAACTGCTGCTGGATCGCCGGGGCCTGCGAAAGCCCCATGTAAAACACCAGCGTCTGCTGCCCGGCGGCCAGCGTGGCCCAGTCCAGCTCGCCCTCTTTTTTCAGGTGGCCGGTCACCAGCTGCACGCTCTGCGCATAGTCGCGGTGGGTGAGCGGGATGCCGCTGTAAGCCGCGCAGCCGGACGCCGCCGTAATGCCGGGCACCACCGAGAAGGGAATGCCGGTGTCGCACAGGGTTTCCAGCTCCTCGCCGCCGCGCCCGAAGATAAAGGGATCGCCCCCTTTCAGCCGCACCACGCGCTTGCCGCGCCGCGCCTGCGCCAGCAGGATCTGGTTGATCTCCTCCTGCGGCACGCAGTGGTAACCGGCGCGCTTGCCGACGAAAATGCGCTCCGCGTCGCGCCGTACCAGGTTCATCACCTCATCCGACACCAGCCGGTCATACACCACGATGTCCGCGCGCTGGATCTGCTGCAACCCCTTCAGCGTCAGCAGCCCGGCATCGCCCGGCCCGGCCCCGACCAACACCACTTCGCCGTGGTGGTCCAGCGGCTCGCTGAACAGGGTTTCAACAAGTTGCGTGCTGCGGGCGCTCTCCTTTGCGGCCACTGCGTGCGCCAGCGGCTGGTGGTCAAACAGTTTTTCCCAGAAGTGCCGCCGTTCGCCCTGGGAGTGCCAGCGCTGTTTAACCCGTTGGCGCAGGCTGCCCGCCAGTGCAGCCAGTTCACCCAGGTGCTGCGGCAACAGCGCTTCCAGCTTCTCGCGCAGCAGCCGCGCCAGCACCGGCGCACGCCCGCCGGAAGAGACCGCCACCATCAGCGGCGAGCGGTCGATGATCGACGGCATGATAAAGCTCGCCTGCTCAGGCGCATCCACCACATTGCAGAAAATGCGCTGCGCCTCGGCCGCGTCACTGACCTGCCGGTTGACGGCCATGTCATCGGTGGCGGCAATCACCAGCCATGTCTCCGCCAGCAGCGCGGCGTCAAACGGCTGACACACCAGCGTCAGCGCCTGTTGTTCTGCCCACAGGTGAAATTGCGGGGTGAACGACAGGGCGCACACGGTCAGCTCTGCCCCGGCGTCCATCAGCAGGCGCGCCTTGCGTTCGGCGATGTCGCCCCCGCCTACCAGCAGGCAGGCACGCTGACGTAACTGGCAGAAAATCGGCAGGTAATCCATAGCGTAACCCTCAGGCTATCCGGTGGTTAACGGCGGTGGCCGGTTGCGGGCGCTGGGCGCGTGGGGTGGCATACCAGTACCCCAGCCCCATAAATACTGCGCCGGAGAGCGTATTGCCGAGCGTCACCCACAGCAGGTTGTGGCCGATACCCGCCAGCGTGTAAGCCTCGCTGTGGTGGCCGAACCAGGAGAGGGCGAACAGCGTCATGTTTGCGACGGAGTGCTCATAGCCGGAGGCGATAAAGGCCAGCAAACACCACCAGATGGCGATGAACTTCGCCGCGCCCTCGGTGCGCAATGCCATCCAGATTGCCAGGCACACCAGCCAGTTGCAGAGCGCGCCTTTGAAGAACAGCACCATCGCCGGGGCGGTGGTTTTCGCCAGCGCCGCGGTGTGCAGCAAACTCGATTCTGTCGGCAGCAGGCTGCCGCCGCCCCAGTGGTAGAGCAGGGCGACAAAGACGGAGCCGAGCAGGTTCCCGAGCCAGGTTTGCGGCAGGATCGCCCACATCTCAGCGGGGCGGATGGTGCCGGCTTTCACGCCCAGCGTCAGGAACATGGTATGGCCGGTAAACAGTTCAGACCCGGCGATGATCACCAGCGTCAGCGCGATGCCGAAAGTTGCGCCCATCACCAACGGCCGCACGGCCGGGTCCAGCAGGTTGCCGAGGGTGAAAATCAAAATAATCGCCAGGCCCACGTAGGCCCCGGCCATCGCGGAACTGACCCAGAAGCTCAGCGGCGTCTCTTTGGCCAGCCGCGCAATGCGTGCGGCATTGGCGGCACATTTATTCAGGGTGTCGGTAAACATAGGGGGTATCCCAGAGGTAATAGAAAGCTAAAAAAAGGGGGCCGTGCGGCCCCCAACAATCAGGCGTTAACCTGCACGTTGCCGTCCTGGACTCTGACCGGCCAGGCGGGCACCGAGTGCGCCTCATCTTCCATGCACAGCCCGTCGCGCAGGCGGAAACGCTGTTTTTTCAGTGGGCTGGCGACCCACAATTCGCCCTGATGCTCCGCGATAATGCCGCGTGACAGCACGCTCGCCTGGGCAAACGGGTCAATATTGCTCAGGGCAAACAGCCGGTCGTCGGCGTAAGGGCGGAACAGGGCGATCTGTTGGCCGCCTACCAGCGCACAGACGCCGGTAGCGGGCAAAATGGCCTCTAACGGGCAGACGGTTGTCCACTGGCTCATGAGTTCACCTCCATTTCCTGTTCCGGCGCGGCCACCAGCCGCACCGGGATGCGCTCTTCCGGCCGCGCCGGGCGGTGCTGATCACGTTCCGGCACGACCTGCACGTTCGGGTCACGCTGCGGGCTGTTGATAAAGTGGGCGAAGCGGGAGAGCTGTTCCGGGTGGGCCAGGGTTTCCTGCCATTCGCACACCACGCGTGCCTGCAACTGGGCGATTTCCGCCTCCAGCTGTGCATTCAGGCCGAGTTTGTCATCGATGATGACGCTGCGCAGGTAGGCGATGCCGCCCTCCAGGCTTTCAAGCCACAAGGAGGTGCGCTGCAGTTTGTCGGCGGTGCGGATGTAGAACATCATGAAACGGTCGAGGTAACGGACCAGCGTCTCACGGTCGAGATCCGCCGCCAGCAGATCCGCATGGCGCGGTTTCATGCCGCCGTTGCCGCAGACATACAGGTTCCAGCCTTTTTCCGTGGCGATGATGCCCACGTCTTTGCCCTGCGCTTCAGCGCATTCACGGGTACAGCCCGAGACGCCGAACTTCATTTTGTGCGGGGTGCGGATGCCTTTATAACGGTTCTCCAGCTCAACGCCGAAGCCCACGCTGTCGCCGACGCCAAAGCGGCACCAGGTGCTGCCGACGCAGGTTTTCGCCATGCGCAGCGCCTTGGCGTAGGCGTGGCCGGTTTCGAACCCGGCGTCGATCAATGTCTGCCAGATGGCGGGCAGGTCATCTTTCTGCGCGCCAAACAGGGCGATGCGCTGGGAGCCGGTAATTTTGGTGTAGAGGTGGTATTTGCGCGCCACCTCGCCAATCGCCAGCAGCCCTTCCGGGGTGATTTCACCCCCCGGCGAGCGCGGGATCACCGAGTAGGTGCCGTCCTTCTGGATATTGCCGAGGAAGATGTCGTTGCTGTCCTGCAACGGCGTGTGTTGCGGTGCCAGCACGTACTCATTCCAGCTGGAGGCCAGCAGCGAACCCACGGTCGGCTTACAGATTTCACAGCCGTAGCCCTTGCCGTATTTCTCCCGCAGGGCGTCAAAGGAGGTGATGCCCTCCACGCGGATCAGGTGGTAAAGCTCCTGGCGCGAATAGGCAAAGTGTTCACACAGGTGATGGTTGACCTCGATCCCCTGTTTGCTCAGCTCGGCGTTCAGCACCTGCGTTACCAGCGGGATACAGCCGCCGCAGCCGGTCCCGGCTTTGGTTTCCGCTTTGATCGCGGCCACAGTGTGGCAGCCGCCCTGTACCGCGCGGATGATGTCGCCTTTTGAGACGTCGAAACAGGAGCAGATCTGCGCCGTTTCCGGCAGGGAATCGACCCCCAGCGCCGGTTTGCCGCTGCCGGCATGGGCCGGCAGGATCAGCGCGTCCGGGTGTTCCGGCAGGGTGATCTGGTTGAGCGCCAGTTGCAGCAGGTTGCCGTAATCACTGGTGTCGCCCACCAGCACTGCGCCGAGCAGCGTGCTGTTATCTGCACTCACCACCAGCCGTTTGTAGACTTCTTTGCTTTCGTCGAGATAGACATAACTGCGCGCGCCCGGCGTGCGGCCATGCGCGTCGCCGATGCCGCCGACGTCCACGCCCAGCAGCTTCAGTTTGGCGCTCATGTCTGCGCCGCCAAAGGCGTTCTCACGCCCCAGCAGGCTGTCCGCCGCCACCTGGGCCATTTTGTAGCCCGGTGCCACCAGGCCAAAAACCCGATCTTGCCAGGCGGCGCACTCGCCGATGGCGTAGACGTCCGGGTCTGAACTCTGGCAGCTGTCATTGATGGCGATGCCGCCGCGTGCGCCAATGGCGAGGCCGCACTGGCGCGCCAGTTTGTCCTGCGGGCGGATGCCGGTGGAGAAGACGATAAAGTCCACCTCCAGCGCGCTGCCGTCAGCGAACTGCATGGTTTTACGCGCCTCCCGGCCCTGATCGGTGATCAGCTGGGTGTTTTTGCCGGTATGCACCTGCACGCCCATCCGTTCGATCTTCTGGCGCAGCTGTTCGCCGCCCATGCGGTCGAGCTGTTCTGCCATCAGCACCGGCGCGAACTCCACCACGTGCGTCTCAACGCCGAGGTTTTTCAGCGCCCCGGCCGCTTCCAGCCCCAGCAGGCCGCCGCCCACCACCGCGCCGCGCTTGCTGCGCCGGGCGCAGGCTTCGATGGCGTTGAGATCCTCAATGGTGCGGTAGACGAAGCAATCCTGGGTGTCGGCGCCCTGGATCGCCGGGATCCACGGGTAGGAGCCGGTGGCCATCACCAGTTTGTCATACCAGACGGTACGGCCGCTGGTGGAGTGGATCACCTTCTCCTGGCGGTTGATGGTGATGGCGCGCTCGCCCACCAGCACCTGAATATTGTGCTTCTCGTAGAAGCCTTCGCGCACCAGTGACAGTTCTTCCGCCGTATGGTGTGAAAAGTAAGAGGAGAGATGCACCCGGTCGTAAGCGAGGCGTGGTTCCTCACAAAACACGGTGATCTCGAATTGGCCCGGTTGTGCCTTCTCCATCAGTTCTTCGATGAAGCGATGCCCGACCATACCGTTGCCGATGACAGCGAGTCTGACTTTGCTCATTTTTGCCCCACATTCTTATTTATTGCGCTCACGATAACGCGTTGGCGGCGGCACTTATTGATGCAGATCAAGTTCGCTGTTTGATAACTCTTAATGGTTATCTGGCTGATTTTCCGTTATTTTTATAAGTTGCTAAGAATATTCAACTTTAGCTGAAACGAGTCAGTGGCCGGCAAAACCACCGGAGGTTTAACAGAAAAAAATAAGAAAGATTCAGCAACGCATTCGCCGGGCGAAGACAGGTACAATACCCGGCATTAACGTAACGGCCCGCGGCATGAACGTACCGGCCGTGTGGGGTAACAGAGAGAAGTATGGCGAGGGAGACGTAACGTGCGCGGAGCACCCAAGGTGATGACAGAACTGGACAACGCCCTGCTGGAGGAGATTGTGCGCCAGGTCAGGCCGCTGATTGGGCAGGGCAAGGTCGCGGATTATATTCCGGCGCTGGCGGAAGTGCCGGCTGACCGGATGGGCATCGCGATCTGTACCGTTGACGGGCGGGAGTATTATGCCGGGGACGCCACGGAGCGCTTCTCCATCCAGTCGATCTCCAAAGTCCTGAGCCTGACGCTGGCGCTGACGCGTTATCAGGAGCATGAGATCTGGCAGCGCGTCGGCAAGGAGCCGTCGGGCCAGCCATTTAACTCGCTGGTGCAGCTGGAGCTGGAGCAGGGCAAGCCGCGCAACCCGTTCATCAACCCCGGCGCGCTGGTGGTGTGCGACATGTTGCAGACCCGCCTCAGCGCCCCGCGCCAGCGGATGCTGGAAGTGGTGCGGCAACTCGCCGGGCAGGGTGACCTGGTCTACGACACCCGCGTGGCGCGCTCGGAGTTCGAGCACAGTGACCGCAATGCGGCCATTGCCTATCTGATGAAATCCTTCGGCAACTTCGAGAATGAGGTACTTTCGGTACTTCAGACCTATTTTAATTATTGTGCCCTGCGCATGAGTTGCCGTGAACTGGCCCGCACCTTCGTCTACCTGGCGAACCAGGGGCGGCCGCTGGCGTCAGAGACGGCGCTGCTGTCACCGCGCCAGGCACGGCAGATCAACGCGTTGATGGTGACGTGCGGCATGTACAACGGGGCAGGGGAATTTGCCTACCGCGTGGGCATGCCGGGCAAATCCGGCGTCGGCGGCGGCATCATCGCCGTGGTGCCGGACGAGATGTGTATCGCCGTATGGTCGCCGGAACTCGATCCGGCAGGGAACTCTTTGGCCGGCACCGCTGCCTTAGAACAGCTGGCGCAGCGGATTGGGCGCTCAATTTTTTAATCTGCCGCCTTGGGGGCGACAGGAGAGGGAGAACGATGAAACTGAAAACCGCATTAAAAAACGGCCTGTGTGCCGCCGCGTTGCTGACTGCCGTGCAGGCGCAGGCGGCGTACCAATGTAACGTCAAACCGCAGGATGACATCGTCATCACCCCGCAAACGGTGCAGGTGGTGGGGGCCAGCGGCAACTTCACCATTTCGCCGACCGGTGATATCAACAACAACGGCAAGCTGATGGACCTGGACACGCTGCAACGCCAGAAAGCGGTGGATTATCAGGGCGCGTTGCGCCGTGACCTGCCGTGGATCGACACCGGTGCGCAGCAGCATCTGGAGAAGGCGCGCGTGGCGCTGGACAAGGTGATCGTGGAGCAGCTCGGCAGCGACAGCAACGTGCGCACCCGCCTGAGCACCCTGAACGACCAGCTCAAGCAGCAGATGAACCGCATCCTTGAGCACCGCAACGGCGGCCTGGTGTTCCACCATCAGGCGATTTCGCAGGTCGAAGAGGACGGCAAACGCATCGTGCAGCAGAGCATGGGCGGCGTCCTGCAGGACAGCCTGAACGAAATGGGCGTCAAACAGGCGGCCGGTGCCTCGGACAGCAACCCGTTGCAGGCGGTGATGGGCAACCTGGGCGGCCTGCAACAGGCGATCCAGGCGGAGTGGAGCAATCAGGAGCAGGACTTCAGCCAGTTCGGCCACGAAGTCTGTAATCGTGTCACGGCACTGGAAAACCAGCGCGCCGGGCTGCTCAGCAGCCTGAAATAGCGTGAACGCGAGGCAATAAAAAACGGGCGCTGAAGAGCGCCCGTTTTTGTTTCGTGCGGCTTACGCCTCGTCCGGCAGGAACAGCTCCAGCAGCGAGTTCAAAAACAGCTTGCCGTGCGGCGTAATCTGCCAGGCATCGGCGGTTTCAGTGATGTAACCCTGCGCCAGCGCCTCATCCAGCGGGGCGCGCACCACGCTCTCCGGCAGGCCGGTAAAGGCCCTGAACTCGGCGCGCGGGGCCGGCTCCAGCAGGCGGAAGCGGTTCATAAAGAACTCAAACGGCATGTCAGCCGCGGCCACCACATGGCGTTTGTCCAGATAACGCCCCTGCATATACCCGCGTGGGTGGCGGGTTTTGCTGGTGCGGGTCACGCTGCCGTCCGGCAGGGTAATCTTGCCGTGTGCGCCGCAGCCGATGCCGAGGTAGTCACCAAAGCGCCAGTAGTTAAGGTTGTGCCGGCACTGGTAGCCCGGCTTGGCGTAGGCCGACGTCTCATACTGCTGGTAGCCCGCCGCGGTAAGCAGTTCATCCCCTTTTTCGAAGATGTCCCACAGCGCGTCATCATCCGGCAACACCGGCGGCTTTGAGGCAAACAGCGTATTGGGTTCGATGGTGAGCTGGTACCACGACAGGTGCGGCGGGTTGAGGGCGATCGCCTGGCGCAAATCGTCCAGCGCCTCTTCCAGCGTCTGGTCCGGCAGGCCGTGCATCAGGTCGAGGTTGAAACTGCGCAGGCCCAGGCCTTCCGCCAGCCGGGCGGCGCGCCTGGCTTCGTCCGGCCCGTGGATGCGGCCGAGGCGCGTCAGTTTCTCCGGGCTGA
This sequence comes from Chimaeribacter arupi, assembly GCF_002858805.1. Taxonomy (GTDB): domain Bacteria; phylum Pseudomonadota; class Gammaproteobacteria; order Enterobacterales; family Enterobacteriaceae; genus Chimaeribacter; species Chimaeribacter arupi. The sequence goes on along the minus strand of NZ_PJZI01000014.1, from coordinate 16,954 downwards.
AACTCTGCACGCCAATCGAAATACGGTTCACCCCGGCGCGCTGGTAGCCGCTGAAGCGGTCAGCCTCGACGGTGCCGGGGTTGGCTTCCATGGTGATTTCCGCATCAGCGGCCAGCGGCAGGCGGGCGCGCACGCCGTCCAGCAGCGTCTGCATCGCTTCAGCGCTCAGCAGGCTCGGCGTGCCGCCGCCGATGAAAATCGTACTGAGGGTGCGTCCTGCAACGTCAGGCACGTCCATGTCCAGATCCGCCAGCAGGTGCGCGACGTAGTCGTCATGCGGCACCTCGCCCTTCAGGGCGTGGGAGTTGAAATCGCAGTAGGGGCATTTCTGCACGCACCACGGGATATGGATATAGAGGCTGAGCGGCGGCAGGTTATGCATGTTTCATGGCATCCAGCAGTTGTGACAGCGCGCGGCCACGGTGGGAAATGGCGCGCTTCTCTTCACGCGTCAGGGTGGCGGCGGTTTTGCCCGCTTCCGGCGCGAAGAAAATAGGATCGTAGCCGAAACCGTGGGTGCCTTCGGCGGCGAAGGTGATTTCACCCGGCCAGCTGCCGTGGCAGACCAGCGGCGTCGGGTCATCGGCGTGGCGCAGATAGACCAGCACACAATGGAACTGGGCGTGGCGCTGCCCGGCAGGCACGTCACGCAGCGCCACCAGCAGCTTCTCCAGATTCTGCTGGTCGCTGGCGTCTTCACCGGCATAACGGGCGGAGTAGATGCCCGGCGCGCCGCCGAGGGCGTCCACGGCCAGCCCGGAGTCATCGGCAATCGCCGGCAGGCCGGTGATGCGCGACGCATGGCGCGCCTTGAGGATCGCGTTTTCAATAAAGGTCAGGCCGGTTTCTTCCGCTGACTCAACACCCAGATCGGTCTGGGCGACCACATCCAGGCCAAACTCGGCCAGCAGATGGGCCAGCTCGCGCACTTTGCCGGCGTTACCGGTGGCGAGAACAACTTTTTGCATGGGGTATCCTGCGTTAAATAGGGATGCCGCCGGGGCGGCATCAGGAGACAAGCAGCGCGGCCACCTCAGCCGGGATCTGCTGCGGTGCAATAATGCGGACCTGTTTGTGGCGGCCAAGCTCACCCTTTTCGATGAGAACCTGGCCTTTGGCCACCCGGAACTGTTTGGCGAGAAATTTCACCAGATGGGCATTGGCCTGCCCATCCACCGGTGGGGCGGTGATGGCGACTTTCAGTTCATCGCCATGCAACCCGACAAGCTGGTCGCGACTCGATTTTGGCTGAATATATAGCCTGAGTACCAGCCCGTCCAGTTGCGCGGTCACTGCACTCACAGCAGGAACCAGAGCTGCCCAAACAGATCCATGCCCAAGTAGTTGAGCATATAGAGGATCAGCACCACCACCATCGCGGAAAAATCGATGCCGCCCATCGCCGGGATAACGCGGCGGATCGGTGCCATCAGCGGCTCGGTCAGCTGCATCAGGACGTAGTCCATCGGGCCGCTGCCGCGGCTGACCCAGCTCATGATCGAGCGGATAATGATCATCCAGAACACCAGATAGCCGGCCGATTTAAGCACCGAGATCAGGCCAAACAGCAGATTGTAAGGGCTGAGCGAGATGCCGCCGCCCTGGATCAACAGCAGCAGCGGGTACTTGATGGTCATCAGCAGGAACGCCAGCAGCAGCGAGGCGCTGTCCACCGGGCCGAGGGACGGCACCACGCGGCGCAGCGGCCCGACCACCGGCTGGGTGATCTTCACCACAAACTGGGAAAACGGGTTATAGAAATCGGTGCGCGCCCACTGCATCCAGATGCGCAGCAGCAGCACCATCACGTAGAGGTCGACCAGGGTTTTGACCAGAAAAGTCAGCGTCAGCATAAATTACCTTGTTCCTGTGATTAAAACTGTTGTTCCATGTCCTGAGCGCGGGCGATGGCGGCTTGCATGGCGCGGGCGACGATCTCCGGCAATTTCTGCTCATTCATGACGTTAAGGGCTTCTGCGGTGGTGCCGCCTTTGGAGGTGACCCGCTCACGCAGGGTGCCCAGCGACACCTCCGGGCTGGCCTCCACCAGGGCCGCCGCCCCGCTGGCCGCTTGCTGCACCAGCAGGCGCGCCTTGTCCGCCGGGAAGCCCTGGCGTTCCATCTCCTGCTGCATCGCTTCCATAAACAGGAAGAAATAGGCCGGGGCGCTGCCGGCAGCGGCGATCACCTGATTGATGCCGTGCTCATCGTCCACCCAGCAGATCTTGCCCACGGACTCCATCAGCGCCGCGGTGAAATCCCGATCCTGTTGGCTGACATACGCCGGGGCATAGAGGCCGCTCATCCCTTTGCCGACCAGCGACGGCGTATTCGGCATGATGCGCACGATGTTGAGCTGCTCACCCAGCAGCGCGCAGAAACGTTCCACCGTGACGCCTGCGGCAATCGACAGCACCAGCTTGCCGCTGAAGTCCACCTGACTGCGCAGCGCGCCGCACACCTCGGCCATCAATTGCGGTTTCACTGCCAGCACCACCACGTCTGCGCTGGCCGCACAGGCGGCGTTGTCGCTGCTGCTGTGCACGCCATAGCGTTCCGCCAGGGCATCGCGGTGGGAGGCCGACGGGGCACAGACGCTGATCAGGCCGGCCGGGTAGCCGCCTTCCACCAGTCCGGCGACGATGGCGCCCGCCATGTTACCGGCACCAATAAAGGCAATGTTGCGATGTTGCATGGGACTCCTTGTTGGGGTTATGCCGCTTAGTCAGTTTCGCGCCGGGCATCATCCCGGCGCCGTCAGGGGTAAGATCACTGGGGCGCGCCGTAGTCCCGCGCGCCGAAAATCGCGGTGCCGATGCGCACCAGGGTGCTGCCCGCCGCAATCGCGGCAGGCATATCGTCTGTCATGCCCATCGACAGCGTGTCCGCCTGCGGGTGGCGCGCCTGCAATGCCGCCAGCGCCTCCGCCATTTCACGGAACACCGCCAGCTGGCGCGCGTAGTCGCTTTCCGGTGCCGGGATCGCCATCAGCCCGCGCAACCGCAGGTGCGGCAGCGCAGCGACGGCGTCTGCCAGCGCCGGTAACGCCGCCAGGGGAATGCCCGCTTTGCTGGCTTCGTCACTGATGTTGACCTGAATCAGCACATTGAGCGGCGGCAGCGAGGCGGGGCGCTGCTCGTTGAGCCGGGTGGCAATCTTCAGCCGGTCGACGGTGTGGCACCAGGCGAAATGCTCCGCCACCAGACGGCTTTTATTGGATTGCAGCGGCCCGATGAAGTGCCACACCAGCTCCGCCGCCAGCGGGTGGGCGGCAAAGGCGCGGATCTTGTCCACGCCTTCCTGCACGTAGTTTTCCCCGAACGCGCGCTGGCCGGCGGCCATCGCTTCTTCGAGCGCGCTCGCAGGTTTGGTTTTACTCACGGCAAGCAGCGTAATTTCTTTGGCATCCCGCCCGCATTCTGCGGCAGCGGCGGCGATACGGCGGCGAACATCCTGTAGATTGTGCTCAATCGTACTCATAGTGGCTCAGGCGTCGTGACATGGATATCAATGAATGGGTGGCCCTTAGTGTAAAGCATAATGCCTCCGATCTGCACCTCTGTACCGGACATCCGCCCATCTGGCGGCAGGAGGGCAGCCTGCGGCGTGAGGAGGCAGGCCCGCCGCTGAGTGCCGCGCAACTGGCGCAGTGGTGTGACGCGTGGCTGGACGCCGGGCAGCGGCAGGCGCTGGCGGCCCACGGCCAGCTCGACACCGCCTTCACCCTGCCGGGCGGGCCGCGCTTTCGCGCGCATTTGTTCCACCAAAGCCGGGGGCTTTCTGCCGCGCTGCGGCCGTTGCCGGTGGCCTGCCCGACGCCTGCCGCGCTCGGCGTGCCGCCGGTGCTGCTGGAGTGGGTCACGGCAGAAGATGGGCTGATCCTGGTGACCGGGGCCACCGGCAGCGGCAAATCCACCACGCTGGCGGCGCTGGTCGGCCACCTTAACCACCACCATGCGCGGCACATCATCACGCTGGAAGACCCGATCGAATTCCTGCACGTAAGCGAGCGCTGCCTGATCCAGCAGCGGGAGGTCGGGCAGCACTGCGCGAGCTTTGCCCAGGGGCTGCGTGGGGCATTGCGGGAAGACCCGGACGTGATCCTGCTTGGTGAACTGCGGGATGCTGAGTCGATCCGGCTGGCGCTGACGGCGGCGGAAACCGGCCATCTGGTACTGGCAACGCTGCATACCCGCAGCGCGGCGCAGGCGGTAGACCGGCTGGTGGATGTGTTTCCGGCTGAAGAGAAAGCCTTTGCCCGCGCCCAATTGGCGGGCAGCTTGCGGGCGGTGGTGGCACAGACGCTGTGCGCCACCGCGGGCGGCGGGCGCTCGGCGCTGTGTGAGGTGCTGGCCGTGACCCCGGCAGTGAGCAACCTGATCCGCGAAGGCAAAACCCACCAGTTACCCGGCCTGTTACAGACCGGCGCGCAGGCCGGGATGCAGACGTTCGCCCAGCACCGCAAACAGCGCGAAGCCGACGGGGTGATATTCATTGAATAACGTCACGGGCGGGTCAGGGGCTAAAGAGACGCGGGAAAAGGCAGCAGGAAAAGGTACCGGGAAAGAGGCGGCGGAAAGGCGCGGTGGGAACGCGCCGCCACCCGGCGGTCAGTGCGGCGGCAGGCACACGGCGCGCTGACCGCGGATCTCAGCCGTAGTGGTTTTCGAACCAGCTTTCGAGGATCACCACCGCGGAGGCCGAATCGACGCTGCCTTTGTCCAGCGCGCGGAAACCGCCGCTGCTGAACAGGTGGGCGCGGGCTTCCACCGTGCTTAAGCGCTCATCATGCAGCTCGACCTGCACGCCAAAGCGGCCATGCAGGCGGTTGGCGAACTTGCGCGCCCTGGCAGTCAGCGGTTGCTCGGTGCCGTCCATGTTCAGCGGCAACCCCACAATCACCAGATCGGGCTGCCACTCTTTCAGCAGCTTCTCAATTTTCTGCCAGTCGGGGGTGCCGTCCTGCGCTTTGAAGGCGGGCAGGGCGCGGGCGGTGCCGGTAATCTCCTGGCCGATGGCCGCGCCGATGCTTTTGGTGCCGAAGTCAAAGGCGATTAAGGTGCGCTGGCTCATCAGGCGTGGCCCGCCTGGGTGGCGATGCTGGCGATGTCGATGCCGAGACGGCGGCCGGCCTCACGCCAGCGGTCCGCGACCGGCACATGGAACAGGATGTCGACGCTGGCTTCCGACGTCAGCCAGGCGTTGTCCAGCAGCTCTTTCTCCAGTTGCCCTTGTTCCCAGCTGGCATACCCCAGCGCCACCAGCACCTCTTCCGGCTGTTCAGCGGTGCCCAGGGTTTCCAGGACATCTTTGGAGGTGGTTATCATGGTCTGGTCAGAAATCAGGATGCTGGAGCCGAAGCTGTCACGCGGCGTATGCAGGATGAACCCGCGATCCTCCGCCAGCGGGCCGCCGGAAAACACCGGACGGTCGAGGCGGATGGCAGGGTCACGTGCCACCGGGGCGATATTGAGTTTTTCCAGCACACCTTCAACGGTGAACTGCTCAATCGGTTTGTTAATGACCAGGCCCATCGCGCCTTCTTCATTGTGTTCACAAATATACACAACGGCACGTTTGAATTGCGGATCGTCCAAAGAGGGCATGGCAATAAGAAAGTGATGCTGTAAATTCATTATAGTTTGGAGGTTTCGCGGGGTTAAAGGGTACACGATCTGTAGTATGCGGTGTCCGGCGGAGCAAGTCACTGGCCGCATTCTGAAAAGGCGGCCAGTTTCCGGGCTTTCTGGCGGGTTAGCGGGCGGCCAGGCGCTTCTCAATGGCATCCATCAACATACCGGTGATGGAGATTGGGAAGGCGGCTTCGATTTCACGGGCGCAGGTCGGGCTGGTGACGTTAATTTCCGTCAGGCGATCGCCGATGATATCCAGGCCGACAAAGATCAGGCCCTTCTGTTTCAGGATCGGTGCCACGGTGCGGGCGATCTGCCAGTCAGACTCGCTCAGCGGGCGGGCTTCGCCACGGCCACCGGCCGCCAGGTTGCCGCGCGTCTCACCTTGCGCCGGGATACGTGCCAGGCAGTAAGGCACCGGCTCGCCGTCCACCACCAGCACGCGCTTGTCGCCTTCTTTGATGGCCGGCAGGTAGTTCTGCGCCATGCAGTAGCGGCTGCCGTGCTCAGTCAGGGTTTCGATGATCACTGAAATGTTCGGGTCATCCTGCTTCACGCGGAAAATCGAGGCGCCGCCCATGCCGTCCAGCGGCTTGAGGATCACATCCCCGTGCTCCTGGTGGAAGTTGCGCAGGTGTGCCTTGTCGCGGCTCACCAGCGTGTCCGGCGTCAGTTCCGGGAACCAGGCGGTGAACAGCTTCTCGTTACAGTCACGCAGGCTCTGCGGCTTGTTGACGATAAGCGTGCCCTTGTCTTCCGCGCGCTCAAGGATGTAGGTGGCGTAGATGAACTCGGTATCGAACGGCGGGTCTTTACGCATCAGCACGGCATCCAGCTGGTGCAGCGGGATGTCCTGCTCGCCACCGAACTGGTACCACTGCTCATAGTTCTGTTCCACGCTCAGCAGGCGGGTGCGCGCCCGCGCTTCACCGCCGCGCAGGTAGAGGTCGTTCATTTCCATGTAATGGATTTCCCAACCGCGACGCTGCGCTTCCAGCAGCATGGCGAAGCTGGTGTCTTTTTTGATGTTGATGGAGGAAATCGGGTCCATCACGATGCCGAGCTTGATCATTCTTTCTCCTTTAACCCAGGTCGCCAAAGCGCACCTGGAGTGCAGTTATCGCGGTGAGTGCGGTAGTTTCGGTACGTAAAACGCGTGGCCCCAGCAGGATGTCGGTAAAGCCTACCGTGGCGGTCATGGCGATTTCGTCTGGCGATAATCCCCCTTCCGGGCCAATCAGCAAGCGGACTTTTTTCACCGGCAGCGGCAGGGTGTTAATGCTCTGGCTGGCGCGCGGGTGCAGGTTCAGTTTCAGGCTGTCATCCTGCTCGCGGCACCACGCCTCAAGGGTCATCGCCTCACGGATCAGCGGAATACGGTTTCGGCCACACTGTTCACAGGCGGCCACGGCAATTTTTTGCCACTGCTGAATCTTTTTCGCCAGTCGCTCGCCGTCCAGTTTAACCCCGCAGCGCTCGGAAAACAGGGGGGTAATTGTGCTGACGCCCAGTTCAATCGACTTCTGGATGGTGAACTCCATCTTCTCCCCGCGTGAAATCACCTGGCCGAGATGCAGGTCAAGCGGTGACTCCACGTCTTCCACCACGCCCGCGCCCAGGCGTACCTGTACGCTTTTCTTCTCCACCTGGGTTATCTCGGCAGGAAAGACCTGGTTGCTGCCGTCAAAAAGGTGCAGCTGCTGGCCTGCGGTCATGCGCAGCACGCGGCCGACATGGTTGGCGGCCTCATCGCTCAGCGTGAGGGTGCTGCCGGAGTGCAGCGGTTCCGGATGATAAATGCGGGGAATACGCATAACGGGGTTTTACGTCCTGTGTGGCATAAAGGGGCCGCGGTGCGGCGCAACGGGCGCGCAGCGGCCTGGCCCTGCGCGCGGAATGCCTAGTGTAGGTTAGCCTTTTCGCTGCTGGCAAGCCTGCTGCACATAGGGGTTGTGGTTACCCTGTACCGCGGCGATGCGGTTGTCCCGCGTGCACTCCCAGCCGGTGACCGGGTAGAGGCGGTTCCAGGCCTCAAACAGCTGGGTCTGCTGGCTGGAGAGGCGCAGCTGGTAGCGGTCACGCATGTAGAAGTAGGTGCGGGCGATGGCACCACGGGCGCGGGCCGGTGGCTCGGCGCTCTTGTCTTTGAAGTCCACTTTCATTTCGCAGCGGCCGTACTGGCCTTCACCGCCGCGCCACTGGTTATACATGAAGTTTCCGCGGTCGCCGTTCACTTCGCCGACGGACGGTTGCAGGTTGTGCAGGTCAGTTTCAATCTGGCGGTAGACCGGGTCTTTCACGCAGTTTTTGCGCCCGCCGTCCTGCCAGCACTGGCGCTGGTGGCCGAACTGCCAGGCCGGCACCACGTGCTCCCATTCAATGCGGTTGGCGCGCAGGGCGCTTTTACGCACCTGATAGCCGCAGGAGGCGAGGTCAGGGATGCCCTTTTTGCCCTGCCAGGTGATTTTGCAGCCGCAATAGAAATCGCCGGGTGCGTCCTGGTGGATTTTAGCCGCCGCCGTTTTGGCCTGGCTGAAATTGTTGATCTCTTTGCTGACGCCGGTCTGCGGCAACAGGGCGCCGGTAAGAAGCAGGGTAACGATAATTTTGCGGGACATATTCCAAAACTGCCTGAAGGGAAAAGTGCGAGAGTAACGGATGTGTAACACGGTGGCAAATCAGCAACGCCGTTTTTACTGCGCGGTCACGCGGGCGTATCCCCGGCCGGGTGCAGGGTGCGGCCGCAGCGGCGGCAACGGTACTCCGCCTCATTGCGCAGCACGCGGTTATGGCGGCGCAACGTCAGCTCATGGTGCTGGCAACCACACTGGTAGAGGAAGGTTTTGCTCTGGACGGAGGTGACTTCAAACTGGTGGGTGCGCCGCGCCGGGACGCCAAGCACGCTCTCCATCATCCACTGCCACTGTTTGCCGTGCGGCGGCACGCGGCCAAACACACGGTGCACCAGCAGGTGCGCCAGCTCATGCGGGATCACCTCATCGATGAAGCGCTGCTCATTTTCCAGCAGCAACACCGGGTTGAGGCGGATCTCCCAGCGGTCAAGCCAGGCAGTGCCTGCCGACGTGCCGCGCTGCTGGTAGAGCAATACCGGCTCCGGGTGGTCGGTGCCGAGTTGCTGGTTGGCCTGCTGCAATTTTTCACGCAGGCAGCGCATGACGGCCTGTTGCAGGGCGATCGGGATGCGTACGGGTTTCATAACCGGCAGAATAGTCAACCCGGCCGCTTCGGGCAATAAAAAAGGGCACCCCGAGGGGTGCCCTGTCAGCAGAGGCGGTGAAAATCAGTCTTGTGCACCGATATCGCGCAGCGCTTTGCCTTTCATCAGGTTGCGTTCAATGTGCTCCAGCGAGACGTTTTTGGTCTCCGGGATCAGCGCGATGGTGATGAAGATGAACACCACGTTCAGCGCGCCGTACACCCAGAAGGTGTTGGCATTGCCGAGGGTGTCCAGCATCGTCAGGAAGGTCGCGCCGACGATCATGTTGGCAATCCAGTTGGTGGCGGTAGAGACGGTGATACCGAAATCACGCCCTTTCAGCGGCTGGATCTCTGAGCAGAGTACCCAGATCAGCGGGCCGGCGCTCATGGCAAAGCCCACGATGAAGATCAGCAGCATCGCGATAGCGAAGTATTTCGCGGCCATGGTCTCCACGCCGAGGTGCAGCATGGTGCCCAGTACGCCCATACCGATCGCCATCACCAGGAAGCCCAGCTTCAGGGTCGGCTTACGGCCCCAGCGGTCAACCAGGCCGATGGCGATGAAGGTCGCCAGTACGTTGACCAGCCCGACAATCACCGTGCCCCACATCTGCTGGGTGGTGCTGGCGAAACCGGCCAGGCCGAAGATTTTCGGCGCGTAGTACATGATGACGTTCATCCCGGTGAACTGCTGCATCACCTGCAACAGGATGCCGAGGTACACGGTGCGGCGGAAGTTCGGGTTGCTTTTGAACAGCGCCCAGCCGGACTGCTTGATTTTCAGGCTTTCACGGATCTCATCCAGCTCACGTTTCGCCTGCTCGCTGGTGTCACGCAGCTTCTCCAGCACGCGGCGCGCTTTTTCATTGCTGCCGCGGGCGGCCAGCCAGCGCGGGCTGTCCGGCAGGAAGAAGACGCCGATCAGCAGCAGCAGGGCAGGGATGGTGATCACGCCCAGCATCCAGCGCCAGGCACCGGTGTAGCTGAAGCCGGTATCAGACAGGTAGGCACCCAGGATACCGATGGTAATCATCAGCTGGTACATGGAGATCATGCTGCCGCGGATGCGCTCCGGCGCAATCTCTGACAGGTAGATCGGGGCGGTATAAGAGGCGATACCGACGGCCAGGCCCAACAGCACGCGCGCGATGATCAGCACGTCCACGTTCGGGGCCAGGGCAGACGCCAGAGAGCCAACCACAAACAGCACTGCGCCGATCATCAGACTATATTTACGGCCAATGCGGAAGTTAAGCCAGCCACTGCCGACGGCGCCGACAGCGGCACCGAACATCATGGAACTGACCACCCACTCTTGTTGATGGTTGGTTATCTGAAACTCATCGCTGATAAACGGCAGCGCCCCGGCGATAACACCGATGTCCAGGCCAAACAGCAGCCCAGCCAGTGCGGCAAGAAAACAAACAAAGAAAGTGATTTTGGCGCTGGAGCCATTCCTTTCTTTGCTTAACGTAATGTTACTCATTGGGCCTCCAAGATGGCATGTATTAATTAGGTCGCTATGTTATTTGCCCAGTCTCACGGATAAAGTGCGCCAGATCACACTTATGTAATCGGTTACACCTATTATAACCAGGTATATTGCTGATTAATCGAGCCTTCGCCCCCAAAATAACAGGGCGAAAAGCGCGCCGCAGATTATTCGTTGAAGCGCGATGAAAGAGCAATCAGATTTTGACGAAAGCTTACAAATGGAAACTATAATATCCTGTTTTATAAGCGACTTTTGCGTGTAATCGGTTTCAGTTATCAGAGAAATACGCAAAGGGCCGGTAAATCCTGAAAATGTCCTTTTTTTATTAATGGGTAAATAAGCGGGTTAAAAAGGCGGGAAGCAAAAGCCTTTGTTTTCATATAGGCCATAAACGAGAGGGCTGCCGGGGAATAAATAATAAAAAACCCCGGCAGTGGCCTGCCGGGGTCGTCATTCACATGGAAACTTACTTCAGGCCGGCAGCATCACGCAGTTGCGCGGCTTTGTCGGTTTTTTCCCACGGGAAGTGCTCGCGGCCAAAGTGGCCGTAAGCGGCGGTTTCTTTGTAGATCGGGTGCAGCAGATCCAGCATCTGAATCAGGCCGTACGGGCGCAGGTCGAAGAATTCGCGCACCAGCAGGGTCAGTTGCTCAGTCGGCACTTTCTCTGTCCCGAACGTTTCCACCATGATGGAGGTCGGTTCTGCCACGCCGATGGCGTAGGAAACCTGGATCTCACAACGGTCAGCCAGCCCGGCCGCCACGATGTTTTTCGCCACGTAACGTGCTGCATAGGCCGCAGAGCGGTCAACTTTGGACGGATCTTTACCGGAGAACGCACCGCCGCCGTGACGGGCCATGCCGCCGTAGGTATCGACGATGATTTTACGGCCGGTCAGGCCGCAGTCGCCCATCGGGCCGCCGATCACGAAACGGCCGGTCGGGTTGATGAAGAATTTGGTGGCGGAAGTCAGCCACTCAGCAGGCAGAACCGGCTTGATGATCTCTTCCATCACCGCTTCCTGCAGCTCTTTCTGGCCAATCTCTTCAGCGTGCTGGGTGGAGAGCACCACGGCATCGATGCCGACGATTTTGCCGCCGTCATACTGGAAGGTCACCTGGCTTTTTGCATCCGGGCGCAGCCACGGCAGGATGCCGCTTTTGCGCACTTCAGCCTGGCGCTGCACCAGACGGTGGGCGTAGGTGATCGGCGCCGGCATCAGCACGTCGGTCTCATTGGTGGCGTAACCAAACATCAGGCCCTGGTCGCCGGCACCCTGTTCCAGCGGGTCAGAACGGTCAACACCCTGGTTGATGTCCGGGGATTGTTTGCCGATGGCACTCAATACGGCGCAGGAGTTGGCATCAAAGCCCATGTCGGAGTGAACGTAACCAATTTCACGCACGGTGTTACGGGTGATCTCTTCGATATCCACCCAGGCGCTGGTAGTGATTTCGCCACCCACCATCACCATGCCGGTTTTGACATAGGTTTCACACGCCACACGTGCTTTTGGGTCCTGCTCCAGGATAGCGTCAAGAACCGCGTCAGAAATCTGATCGGCAATCTTGTCCGGATGTCCTTCTGAAACAGATTCGGACGTAAAGAGGTGTTTAGCCATTATCTTCTTCACCTTGAGAAACGGGTTAAGTAATTACTGTGCGGCACAGGGTATGCCGGATAAGAGGTGAGCGCAGCTCCCCCGGGTCTGAAATGCATCCCGCACTGCCCGCAGACGAGCCGATCAACAGTTCATTGGTTAACCACGATAGACGGATTAACATCTGGACGGCTATTTTAGGTCAGCTTTTGGCCGGATTGCCAGTGCTTTTTTTGCAAGGTTGTTACGGCAAAGCGCGCGCTGCTGCACAAGGCGTCGCCTGAAAGCCGCCGGCACACATTTTCATTTTGCATTTTCAGGCTGATACCGGTATAACCAGCGCGCATCGGACACCCGTCCGGCGCAATAAATTATTTCTTAGAGGCTTGGCTGCCAACCCGGCAGCGTGCGTGGAGGTGGTGAGATTAATGACCCGCTGTTTACCGGTTGTTACATTTATGCAGCTGCGGCATCGCGTGATGTCACTCGCCACGGCAACCTGCCTCTCCTCTTTGTCTTCAACATCTGAACGGTGTTATCCCCCTCTGGGTGCAACCCAGGATTCCCGGGCCGGTAAGCCTGGATCACTCCCCTGAACCTTTTGTCTGCGCTGTTATCCACGCAGGCCGAAGACGTCGTTTCTGACGCTTCAACTTCCGTCTGACCGGCACGACGCCGGAATAATTGACCTCGAACGTCGAGGTTTGAAGCAGGTGTTTTACACTTAAAGGGGTGTTAACGCCCTTACACCGCCTTCCCGGCAGCGTTTTATCCTGCGGGGAAGGGCATGGTGTGGGTTGTTCTCATCGATTATTACTGTGATAGTGGCTGGCCATGTTGTCAGTACAGAATAAGAGGCAAATGATGTCTGATGATATGTTGCTCCACCGTCCGTCCTTGTCGGGCGAACCCATTTCTTTGCGCTCCATGCAGGAGGTTGCCGTGAATGACCAGAATGCCAGCAAAATGCTGCGCACCTATAATGTCGCCTATTGGGGCAACAACTATTATGACGTCAACGAACGGGGCCACATCAGTGTCTGCCCAGACCCGGACGTGCCGGAGGCGCGCGTTGACCTGGCCGAGCTGGTTAACGAGCTGCGCGAGCAAGATGGCCAGCGCCTGCCTGCACTGTTCTGTTTTCCGCAGATCCTGCAACACCGCCTGCGCTCAATCAACGCGGCGTTCAAACGCGCGCGCGAGTCGTTTGGTTATGAGGGCGGTTACTTCCTGGTCTACCCGATTAAGGTAAACCAGCACCGCCGCGTGATTGAATCGCTGATCAACTCCGGCGAACCGCTGGGGCTGGAAGCCGGTTCCAAGGCGGAGCTGATGGCGGTGCTGGCACACGCCGGCATGACCCGTTCGGTAATTGTGTGTAACGGCTACAAAGACCGTGAATATATCCGTCTGGCGCTGATTGGCGAGAAGCTGGGCCACAAGGTCTATCTGGTCATCGAGAAGATGTCTGAGATCAACATGGTGCTGGAAGAAGCCGAGCGCCTGAACGTGGTGCCGCGCCTGGGCGTACGCGCCCGCCTGGCGTCACAAGGCTCCGGCAAGTGGCAGTCCAGCGGCGGCGAAAAATCCAAATTCGGCCTGGCAGCCATTCAGGTGCTGAAGCTGGTGGAGACCCTGCGCGAGGCCGGCCGCCTCGACAGCCTGCAACTGCTGCACTTCCACCTCGGCTCGCAGCTGGCAAACATCCGCGACATCGCCACCGGGGTGCGTGAGTCGGCGCGCTTCTATGTGGAGCTGCACAAACTCGGCGTGAACATCCAGTGCTTCGACGTCGGCGGCGGGCTGGGCGTGGACTATGAAGGCACACGCTCGCAGTCTGACTGCTCGGTCAACTATGGCCTGAATGAGTACGCCAACAACGTCATCTGGGGCATCGGCGAAGCCTGTAATGAACATAACCTGCCGCACCCGACGGTGATCACCGAATCCGGCCGTGCCGTGACCGCGCACCATACGGTGCTGGTGTCCAACGTCATCGGCGTGGAGCGCAACGAGTTTGTGGATGACCCGATGCCGCCGGCAGAGGACGCGCCGCGCGCCCTCGAGAGCCTGTGGAACACCTGGCAGGAGATGCATGACCCGGCTAACCGCCGCTCGCTGCGTGAATGGCTGCACGACAGCCAGATGGACCTGCATGACGTCCACACCCAGTATGCGCACGGGATGCTTGACCTGACCAACCGCGCCTGGGCTGAACAGCTCTACCTGAACATCTGCAACCTGATCCAGCAGCAGCTTGACCCGAGCAACCGTGCGCACCGCCCGATTATCGATGAGTTGCAGGAGCGTATGGCGGACAAATTCTACGTCAACTTCTCGCTGTTCCAGTCAATGCCGGACGCGTGGGGGATTGACCAGCTGTTCCCGGTGCTGCCGCTGGAAGGGCTGAACCAGCCGCCGGAGCGCCGCGCCGTGCTGCTCGACATCACCTGTGACTCCGACGGCACCATTGACCACTACGTGGACGGTGACGGCGTGGCCGCCACCATGCCGATGCCGCCTTACGACCCGGAAAACCCGCCGGTGCTGGGCTTCTTTATGGTCGGCGCGTACCAGGAGATCCTGGGCAACATGCACAACCTGTTCGGGGATACCGCGGCAGTGGATGTGTTTGTGTTCCCGGACGGCAATGTTGAAGTGCAGCATTCCGATGACGGCGATACCGTGGCCGACATGCTGGAATATGTGCAGCTTGACCCGAAAGTGCTGCTGGCCCGTTTCTGTGATCAGGTCAAAGAGACCGATCTGGATGACGCCCTGCAAAGCGAATTCCTGGAAGAGTTTGAGGCCGGGCTGTACGGCTACACCTACCTGGAAGACGAGTAACCTGATAACAGTCCCCTCTCTGCCGCGCGCCTGCGGGCGGGGAGGGGATTTTTTTACACCTGGACTCCGGCCGTGCCGGGGTAGTTAATAAAGAGGATGAACGATGAGCACTTTGGGACATCAACCCGATAACTCTCTGGTTTCCAATGCATTTGGTTTTCTGCGTTTCCCGGTAAACTTCCAGCCGTATGACAGCGACGCAGAATGGGTCATTACCGGCGTGCCGTTCGACATGGCGACCTCCGGCCGTTCCGGTTCCCGCCTTGGCCCGGCGGCCATCCGTCAGGTGTCAGTAAACCTGGCGTGGGAAGGCAAACGCTGGCCGTGGAGTTTTGACCTGCGCGAGCGCCTGAACGTGGTGGACTGCGGTGACCTGGTGTTTAACTTCGGCGACGCCCAGGACTTCACCGACAAGCTGCAGGCTCATGCGGAGAAACTGCTGGCGTCCGGCAAACGTATGCTGACCTTCGGCGGTGACCACTTCATCACCCTGCCGCTGCTGCGCGCCCACGCCAAACAGTTCGGCAAAATGGCGCTGCTGCATTTCGATGCGCACACCGACACCTACTCCAACGGCAGCAAATTCGACCACGGCACCATGTTCTTCCATGCGCCGAACGAAGGGCTGATTGATGCCGACCGTTCAGTACAGATCGGCATCCGTACCGAGTTCGACAAAGATCTGGGCTTCACCGTGCTCGACGCGGCGCAGGTCAACGACCGCACCGTCGACGACATCCTGGCACAGGTGAAACAGATCGTCGGCGATATGCCGGTGTACCTGAGCTTTGACATCGACTGCCTGGACCCGGCGCACGCACCGGGCACCGGTACGCCGGTGATCGGCGGCCTGACTTCCGATCGCGCGCTGAAACTGGTGCGCGGCCTGAAAGATCTCGACATCAACATCGTCGGCATGGACATCGTGGAAGTCGCCCCGGCGTACGACCAGTCCGAGATCACGGCGCTGGCTGCCGCGACGCTGGCGCTGGAGATGCTCCACGTGCAGGCGGACAAAAAAGGCGAATAACCGCTTTATGTTGCCCAAAGAAAAAGCAGCCGGATGGCTGCTTTTTTTACGTCTGTGCCGCGGTTATTTGCCGGCGGCGATGCGCTCGCGGATATGTTTGGCGCGTGCTTCAGAGGAGGGGTGGTCGCTGAGCCAGTCAAGACCGCCGCCCTGTTCCAGTTTGGCCAGCTTCTCAAAGCTGGTGGCCAGCCCGGTCGGGTCGATGCCGCGTTTTTTCAGCAGGTCAAAGGAGTAGTCATCCGCCTGGGATTCCTGCTTCTGCGAGAACTGCGCGTTCACGAACTTCTCACCGAGGTCCGCCAGCTGGGACTGGGAGAGCGCGCCGGTGACGCCACCGAGCGCGGAGGCTGCCGTGCGCGCGGCGGTGGTGCCGTACGCGACCTGCATCGCTTTACGGGTGTGGCCCAGCGCCACGTGGCCCATTTCGTGGCCGAGCACGCCTTCCACTTCGTTGTCGTTCATCAGATCCATCAGCCCGCTGTAAACGCGGATGCAGCCGTTGGCCATCGCCCAGGCGTTGACATCTTTGGTGACATACACCTTATAGTTCGCCGGCTGGCCGTTGATGTTGTCACCCAGCGCGGCGGCGATTTTCGCCAGCCGCTGGCTGTATTCGCTGTCCGCCGGGGCGATCTGTGCTTTTTTGTCCATCTCTTCGCAGGATTGCACGCTGAGGGTTTTGACCTGCTCATCACTCAGGGTGGCTGCCTGGTAGGCTTGCGCGCCGGATTGCAGCAAAGACTGGGAATTCATGTTCTGGCAACCGCTCAGCAGGGCGGCCATGCTGAACGCTAAAAGCGCGGGGCGCATTTTCATAACGTTATTTTCCTGTGACATAACAAGGGAACCGGGGCGAAGCATAACGCAACCGTAAAGAAAACGTTAAGGTAAGTAATGGGGCGAAGCCGGCATAGACCATTTTTCCGAAAAAGTGCACCAGAATTGCTGACAATCTGTGATCCCTTTCACAAATGGTTTTAACGATTGCCGTTTTAATGCCGAGTCTGACAAAATGCCTGACCTGATCGCTTTTTTAATCCGACCTGGAGTTGAACATGTCCTCTCGTAAAGAGCTTGCCAATGCTATCCGTGCGCTGAGCATGGATGGGGTGCAGAAAGCCAAATCCGGC
>NZ_PJZI01000013.1 GCF_002858805.1 Chimaeribacter arupi | reverse complement strand
CAAAAGCATGACGCCCTTCAAAAAATAAATAAAACATCATTTCATATTTATTGAATTCACATCCCGCAGGGCTTATGCTTTTTTCAGAACGAGGATGAACCGGGCACACTCCGGAGAGGCGGGCTGTCGCTGCCACGCGGCCTGCCTCTCTGCCCGGTGCATTCCCTCCCACGGGCCTTCGCCCGCTCCGCTACCCCTCAAGAGGCACTGACATGCAAGTCCGTCAAAGCATTCACAGCGAACACGCCAAACACCTCGATACTGCCGGCCTGCGCCGGGAATTCCTGATCGAGAAGATCTTTGAAGACGACACCTACACCATGACCTACAGCCATATCGACCGCATCATCATCGGCGGCATCAAGCCGGTGCAGAACAGCGTCTCGATTGGCGGGGAAGTCGGTAAGCAACTGGGCGTCAGCTATTTCCTTGAGCGCCGGGAACTGGGGGTCATTAACATCGGCGGGCCGGGCCTGATCGTGGTTGATGGTGATACCTTCGAAATCGGCTCTGAAGAAGCGCTTTATGTCGGCAAAGGCGCGAAGGAAGTGGTCTTCAGCAGCGTAGACGCCGCTCGCCCGGCCAAGTTCTATTACAACAGCGCCCCGGCTCACACCACCTTCCCGACCCGTAAAATTACCATGGCGGAAGCCTCGCCCCAGACGCTGGGCGACGATGCCACCAGCAACCGCCGCACCATCAACAAATTCATCGTGCCGGATGTACTGCCGACCTGCCAGCTCACCATGGGGCTGACCAAACTGGCGGACGGCAACCAGTGGAACACCATGCCGTGCCATACCCATGAGCGCCGCATGGAAGTCTACTTCTATTTTGACATGGACGAAGAGACCGCGGTCTTCCATATGATGGGCGAGCCGCAGGAGACACGCCATCTGCTGGTGCACAATGAGCAGGCGGTGATCTCGCCAAGCTGGTCTATCCATGCCGGCGTCGGGACCAAGCGCTATACCTTTATCTGGGGCATGATCGGCGAGAACCAGGTATTTGATGACATGGACCACGTGGCTGTGGCCGATCTGCGCTAACCTGCGCACCTGCCGCTGACGGCATAACCCGCGCCAATCCGGCTGCTGACAAGAGAAGCGAGAGATGATGCTGAATGCGTTTGAACTGAAAGATAAGGTGGCGATGGTCACAGGCTGCAACACCGGCCTGGGCCAGGGCATGGCGCTGGGCCTGGCCCAGGCGGGCTGCGACATTGTGGGCGTTAATATGTCAGAACCCACGGAAACCCGGCAGGCCGTGGAAGCACTGGGGCGACGTTTTCTGACGGTAAAAGCTGACCTGAGCAGCACCGGGGTCATCCCCCCGGTGGTAGAGCAGGCGGTCGCCGCCTTCGGCAGGATCGATATTCTGGTGAATAACGCCGGGATCATCCGCCGTGAAGATGCGCTCTCCTTCACCGAGCAGGACTGGGATGACGTGATGAACGTCAATATCAAAACCGTGTTTTTCCTGTCCCAGGCGGTGGCGCATCAGTTCATTAAACAGGGCAACGGCGGCAAAATCATTAATATCGCTTCCATGCTCTCTTTCCAGGGCGGTATCCGCGTCCCGTCTTATACTGCCTCCAAAAGTGCGGTGATGGGCGTGACCCGGCTGCTGGCCAATGAATGGGCAAAGCACAACATCAACGTCAACGCCATCGCGCCGGGTTACATGGCCACCAACAATACCCAGCAGTTGCGTGACGATGAAGACCGCAGCAAAGCGATCCTGGACCGCATCCCGGCCGGCCGCTGGGGCGTACCGGAAGATATGATGGGGCCGGTGGTGTTCCTGGCGTCCGCGGCGTCGGATTACGTGAACGGCTATACGCTGGCGGTTGACGGCGGCTGGCTGGCACGGTAACGTCTCTGCGCATCACGACAACGCGGCCTCCGGCCGCGTTTTTTTATGCCTGCTGCCCGCCTGCTGTTGTCTGCTTTCATACCCTGGCTGATTGCGCTTGCAAATAGTTACAGGGTAACCGCTTCCGCGCGCCAACATTATGTTTTATACTGGATAAATTACCAGTTTTTCAGTCAGGATTGTCGTATGACTGCCGAAGGGCATCTCATTTTTTCTGTTGCCTGTGCCATTTTTGCCAAAAAGGCAGAACTTTCCCCTGAGCTCGCCCAGGGGGACTGGTGGCATATTATTCCCGGTGCGTTGGTCACCTCGTTGCTGCCGGATATAGACCACCCCAACTCGCTGCTTGGCCAACGTCTGAAATGGCTTTCCCTGCCGATTTCCCGCCTTTGCGGCCACCGGGGGTTTACCCATAGCTTGCTGGCTGTCGCCGGCGGTATTTTCCTGTTCCGCTCCCAGGTGCCGGCTGACTGGGGCATTCCGCTTGATGTGCTGCACGCGATGATCATTGGTTACCTGAGCCATATTATGGCCGACATGCTCACCCCGGCCGGTGTGCCGCTGCTGTGGCCCTGCCGCTGGCGCTTCCGTGTGCCGATCCTGAACAGCCAGCGGGGCAACCAGCTGGAGCGCACGCTTTGCCTGGTGCTGGTGGGGCTGGCGGTCTGGTGGCAGCAAGGGCCGGGCTTTATTGACACCCTCCATCTCCCGGCACTGGGCGAATTTCTGAAGAACATCACCTCAATCTGAATGCCTTATCGCCACTTTGCTTAAATAACGCCCTGAATTGCAGGAAAAGTTATAAGCCATAAGATCTGGTTATAAGCGCCTTTATTGCGGCCTGTTACCCTATGCACAGGCAAAAGTCAGGGTAAACCGTCTGAAAAAAACGGGTGCCCTGAGAATAATGCACTGTTTATTGGAAACTTCTGGAGAGTTGGGTATGAATCTTCCGCTCGTGATTAACGTAGTGGTCTTTATTGCCCTCCTGTGGCTTTTGGCGCAAACCCGCCATAAAGCCTGGAGCCTGGCGAAAAAAGTATTGGTGGGTCTGGTGCTGGGTGTCCTGTTCGGCCTTGGCCTGCAAGCCGTATATGGCTCAGACAGCGAAACCCTGAAAACCTCAATCAGCTGGTTCAACATCGTCGGCAATGGTTATGTGCAACTGCTGCAAATGATCGTCATGCCGCTGGTGTTCGCCTCTATCCTGAGCGCCGTCGCGAAACTGCATAACGCTTCGTCGCTGGGTAAAATCAGTGTGCTGACCATCGGTACCCTGCTGATCACCACCCTGATTGCCGCCCTGGTGGGTGTACTGGTGACCTGGCTGTTCAACCTGACGGCAGATGGCCTGGTGCAGGGTGCGCAGGAGACGGCCCGTCTGGCTGCTTTGCAGACGAATTATGCCGGTAAAGTGGCGGATTTGACCGTCCCGCAACTGCTGCTCTCTTTTGTGCCGAAAAACCCGTTTGCCGAACTGACCGGTGCCAGCCCGACGTCCATCATCAGCGTGGTGATCTTTGCGGCGTTCCTGGGTGTGGCGGCACTGCAACTGCTGAAAGATGACAAAACCAAAGGCGAGCGCGTGCTGGTGGCCATCGATACCCTGCAATCCTGGGTGATGAAGCTGGTGCGCCTGGTGATGAAACTGACGCCGTATGGCGTGCTGGCACTGATGACCAAAGTGGTGGCCGGTTCCAACGTGCAGGACATCATTAAACTCGGCAGCTTCGTGGTCGCGTCGTATCTGGGCCTGGCGATCATGTTTGTGGTTCATGCGCTGTTCCTGGCCGGTGTCGGGGTCAACCCAGGCCGCTTCTTCCGCAAAGTCTGGCCGGTGCTGACCTTCGCCTTTACCAGCCGCTCCAGCGCCGCGACCATCCCGCTGAGCGTGGAAGCGCAAACCCGCCGTCTGGGTATCCCGGAATCCATCGCCAGCTTCTCCGCCTCCTTTGGCGCGACCATCGGGCAGAACGGCTGTGCCGGTCTCTACCCGACCATGCTGGCCGTGATGGTCGCCCCGACCGTGGGCATCAACCCGTTTGACCCGGTCTGGATCGCCACGCTGGTCGGCATCGTGACCCTCAGCTCTGCCGGTGTGGCGGGCGTGGGTGGCGGCGCGACCTTCGCAGCCCTGATTGTGCTGCCGGCGATGGGCCTGCCGGTGACGCTGGTCGCGCTGCTGATCTCCGTCGAACCGCTGATCGATATGGGCCGTACCGCCCTGAACGTCAGCGGCTCCATGACGGCCGGCACCGTGACCAGCCAGCTGATGCGCCAGACGGACAAATCGCTGATGAACGCAGACGAAACGGCAGAGCTGGCGCACCGCTAAGCCTGCTGAGTACGCAGCAAAAAAACCGGCGCTCCAGGCGCCGGTTTTTTTATCAGGTTATCCCGTTATCAGAACGGGTAGTCGTGGTAACCCATTTGCTCGGAGATGTTGCGGGCCGCAGTGTGCAGCATCGCCACATAATCCACTTTCGCCTCTTCCGAGAAGCGGATGGTCGGGAACGACATGCTCAGGCCGGCAATCACCACCCCGAAGCGGTCGAATACCGGCACCGCCAGGCAACGAAGCCCCTCTTCCTGTTCTTCGTTGTCTTCACCGTAACCCTGCTCACGCACCAGATCGAGCACCGGCATCAGCTCATCGGCGCTGCCGACCGTGCGCGTGGTGCTGCGGGTGAACTCCACCTCTTTCAAAATTTCCGCCACGTCCTTGCGATCGCGCCAGGCCAGCAACACTTTGCCGATGGCCGTGCTGTGCAGCGGGTTGCGGCGGCCGATACGCGAATACATGCGCAGGTTGTACATGGAGTCAATTTTATGGATGTAGACGATGCTGTCTTCATCCAGCGCACCGAGGTGGATGGTTTCCCTGGTCAGCTTCGACAGCTCACGCATTTCGATGTCAGCACTGCGGATCAAATCGACGTTTTGCAACGCCTTGGCCCCCAGTTCAAACAACTTCAGCGTCAGCGAATACTTTTCTGACTCCCCTTCCTGCGCCACATAGCCCAGCGACTTCATGGTTTGCAGAAAGCGATAGACGGTGCTTTTGGACATCATCACCCGTTGGGAGAGCTCAGTAATCCCAATTTCCCGCTCCTCACCCAGCGCCTGAAGAATGCCGAACACCTTAAGGACGGAGGACACGGAATCGGGTTGTTTATCAAAATCTGCAATTGCCATAGTTGCCTTACCTTCGCCGGTGCCTGGTTCAGGCCCCCGGTTCAATGGGTTTCAAAAAAATCAGAACAGTAATTCAGTATAAGAGAAATCGCGCACGGTTAGCAATCTACGGGACTTTTACGCCCCTTTCACCCTTTCTTGTGTTCAATCATAAAATATCTCACCGCCGTCACAATTTAATGAAACGCCAGTTTATTTTTTTTATTTATACGTTTTAATTAAAAAACCTACCTAACCGCGGGCCGCCTGTTTTGTGGCCCGGCCAGAGTGAGAGACCCACATGTATACCTTGCGCAGCTATGATTTTTTTCCGCGCCAGGAGGATGCCGTGGCCCTGGCGTTTCGCGAGCCGCAGGAGCCTTTTCCTGAGCATACCCACGATTTCAACGAAATCTTTATTGTGGATGGCGGCAGCGGGTTACACGTCCTGAATGATTTCCCTTACACCATTAACTGCGGCATGTGCTTTTACATTAATGCAGACGATCGCCATCTGTTTGAACAGGTGGATGATTTGCGCCTGGTGAATATTCTTTACCGGCCGAATACTTCCTTTACCTTTATCAAAAACTTCAGCCACCTGCTGCCCTCGCCGGATGACGGGTGCGTCTGGAGCATCAGCCCGGTGCTGAAAAAAGCGCTGAAAAGCCTGCTGGATGAAATGAAACTTCAGGTCGAACAAGAGCCGTTGATTGAGCAGTGCCGCCAGGAGACGCTGTTTTTACGCATCCTGATGCTGCTGCGCCAGGGGCGTTACCGGATTACCCCGGCCGGTTCCAATCAGGACAAGCTGCAACAGATCCTGCTCTACCTGCAACAGAACCCGCAGGATGAGATTAACTGGGAAGCCCTGGCGGAACGCTTTTTTATCACGCCACGCACCCTGCACCGCCAGTTCCTCAGCCATACCGGCCAGACGCCGCAAAAATACCTCAATACCCTGCGGCTGAACCGGGCGAAATACCAGATTCAATCCACGGATGACACGCTGACGGAGATTGCGTTTGCCTGCGGTTTCAGCGACAGCAACAACTTTTCTACCTCGTTTAAAAAAGCGTTTGGCGTCAGCCCCAGCCAGTTACGCAAATCCCTGCAGTATAATTAGCCCCCGGCGGACAGCGGTTGCTTACAAAAAAGAGGCCGCCTGCCGGCATGAAACCCCGCGCTTAAGTAGCCGGCATGTTAATATTTTAAACAAACCTGTTTAACATCAGACCCCTTTCATGACCGCAACTCCTGCTGACGGCTTGCCCGTTCCACAACGTTATGGTGCGATCCTCGCTATCGCCTTGGGTATTATTGTTTCCGTGCTGGACGGGGCCATTGCCAACGTCGCCCTGCCGACCATCGCCAGGGATTTACAGGCAAGCCCGGCGTCATCGATCTGGATTGTGAATGCCTACCAACTGGCGATTACCATCTCCCTGCTCCCGCTCTCCTCGCTGGGGGATATTGTCGGGTACCGCCGGGTGTATCAGGCCGGCCTGCTGGTATTCAGTATTACCTCTGTGTTCTGTGCCCTGTCAGACTCGCTGCTCACCCTGACTATCGCCCGTGTCCTGCAAGGTTTTGGTGCCGCGGCGATCATGAGCGTAAACACGGCGCTGGTGCGCATTATCTATCCACAGCGTTATCTGGGGCGCGGTATTGGCATCAATGCGCTGATTGTCGCCGTCTCTTCGGCGGCCGGGCCGACCGTAGCCTCGGCCATCCTCTCCTTTGCCGCCTGGCCCTGGCTGTTCGCCATTAACCTGCCGATCGGCCTGGTGGCGCTGGCGCTCGGTATGAAGTTTTTACCGGCTAACCTCAGCCGCCGTAAAGGCCAACGCTTTGATGTGCTGAGCGGCATCCTGAATGCCCTGACCTTCGGCTTGCTGATTACTGCGCTGAGCGGCTTTGCCCAGGGGCAGAGCCTGCTGCTGACATTTGGGGAGTTGCTGGCGCTGCTGATTGTCGGGGTGGTGTTTGTGCGGCGGCAATTGAATCAGCCCTTCCCGCTGCTGCCGGTTGATCTGCTGCGTATCCCGATCTTTTCGCTGTCAATCGGCACCTCCCTCTGCTCCTTCAGCGCCCAGATGCTGGCCTTTGTGTCGCTGCCGTTTTTCCTGCAAACCGTATTGGGGCGCAGCGAAGTGGAAACCGGCCTGCTGCTGACGCCCTGGCCGCTGGCGACGATGGTCATTGCCCCCATCGCCGGCAGGCTGGTGGAGCGCTACCATGCAGGGCTGCTGGGCGGCATCGGCCTGATGGTGTTTGCCGCGGGCCTTTTTGCTCTGGCGCTGCTGCCCGCCGCCCCCAGCGATGGTGATATCATCTGGCGGATGATCCTGTGTGGGGCTGGGTTCGGGCTGTTCCAGTCGCCTAACAACCACACTATTATCAGCGCGGCCCCGCGTGAGCGCAGCGGGGGGGCCAGTGGGATGCTCGGCACAGCCCGCCTGCTGGGCCAGACGGCCGGTGCTGCGCTGGTGGCGCTGATGTTCAACCTGTTTTCCCAGGCCGGCACCCATGCCTCACTGCTGCTGGCCGGGTCGCTGGCGGCGGGCGGCGCGCTGGTCAGCTTCCTGCGGATGACCCAGCAAGGCAGCCCGGCCACCTGATGCCTTAAGCGCCGGGCAACCCGCCGGGCTGAAGGCATAAAAAAGCCCCGCACATTGGCGGGGCTTTTTACTATCGGGTAAATCAGTTCAGGTACTGGCCGCTGCGCAGCGCCTCAATCCGTTTATCCAACGGCGGGTGAGACATAAACAGCTCACTGAGCGATTTACTCTTACCATTGATACAGAACGCCATCATGCTGCCCGCTTCCTGCGGCTCATGGCTGGTTTTCAACCGTTGCAGGGCAGCAATCATCTTGTCACGCCCGACCAGCTTGGCCGAACCGGCATCCGCGTGGAATTCACGATGACGGGAGAACCACATGGTGATGATGCTGGCCAGAATACCGAAGACCAGCTCCAGCACGGTTGCCACCGCGAAATAGATCAGCGGGTTGCCGTTGTTGCTGCCCTCTTCTTCACGGTTACCGCCCAGGAACCCAGCCGCCACCTGCGCCAGCAGGCGCGAGATGAAGATAACGAAGGTGTTTACCACCCCCTGAATCAGGGTCATGGTGACCATATCGCCGTTGGCAATGTGGCTGATTTCATGGGCCAGCACCGCTTCCGCTTCTGCCTGGCTCATGTTCTGCAACAGGCCGGTACTCACCGCCACCAGCGAGGCGTCACGCCGGGCACCGGTGGCAAAGGCGTTGATGTCCGCCGCGTGGTAAATCGCCACCTGCGGCATGGCGATACCCGCCTGCTGTGACTGCTGGCGGATGGTGTCGAGCAGCCAGCGCTCGGTGGCGTTACGGGGTTGTTCAATCACTTCGCCGCCGACCGCGCGCAGCGCCATCCATTTGGACATCAGCAGCGAAACCAATGCGCCGCCAAAACCAAACAGCCCGGCCATGATCATTAACCCCATGACACTGCTTGATTGGATCCCTGTCAGGCTGAGTACCAGCCCGAAGACCACCATCACCGCCAGGTTGGTCAGCAGGAATAACGCTATACGCATCATAAAATTGTCACTTCCTCATTGTTGGGATTTTTGCCGTGCAGGCCACATGCCTGCCCCTTGATCGTATGGGCTTGGCGGCATGTTTCAAGCATTACGTGGACTTAAGCTGCTAAAATCACAAAACTTTACAAAATGCAGCGATCTGTGTCGCATTATGAGCAGACTTAACCGAAATCCTCTGCCTTTGCAGCTTAGTGGGGCGATCCCCCGAACAGCAGCCATAAAAAAAGCGCACCGGAGTGCGCTTTTTCAAGGCGGGCTACTTATTTGGCTGCCGCATTCCCTTCAGCGGTTTCCATCTTAGAGAGATCAAGCGCGATGTGCGCCGTCTCATCGAGATACGGATCGGGCTGCTGGTAATCTTTCGGCAGATCGTCGAGCGATTTCAGCGGTTTTTTCCCTTCGCGTTTGAAACGCTCATTGATGCGGTTCAGGCGGATGGCGTCATCTTCGTGGTTCTCTTTTTCGCGCTGGGCAAAATTGAGTGACACGATGTCGCGCTTATCTTTGGTCGCCTTATACTTTTCAATGTCCTGCGCAATGCTCTGGAACTCCGGATCGCCGGCGATACGGTCAGCGTGCGTTTTCAGCAGCGCCGGGACGAACGGTTTCATGTCGCCGGTTTTGCTGTAGGTCGCCGCGTTAATGCTGTCCCACGGCAGGGCATTATCTTCGAACGCTTCCCCGGTTTCCGCCGCCTCGATGCCGGTCGGCATCAGGATGTCCGGCGTGACCCCTTTACGCTGGGTACTGCCGCCGTTGACGCGGTAGAATTTCTGGATGGTGTACTGCACCGACCCCAGCGCCGGCCACTCAGGGCGCAGCATCTGGTCATAGATGCGGTTCAGCGAACGGTACTGCTGCACGGTACCTTTCCCGAAGGTCGGTTCACCCACAATCAGCGCGCGGCCGTAATCCTGCATGGCGGCAGCGAAAATCTCAGATGCCGAGGCGCTGAAGCGGTCAACCAGCACCACCAGCGGCCCTTTGTAATAGACCACGCCGTCGGTGTCGCTGTCTTCACGCACCTTGCCGTTGTTATCACGCACCTGCACCACCGGGCCGCTAGGAATAAACAGGCCGGAGAGCGAAACCGCCTCGGTCAGTGCGCCGCCGCCGTTGGTCCGCAGGTCGATCACCAGACTGGTGACGTGCTGTTTTTCCATCTTCTGCAACTGCACTTTGACGTCATCCGTCAGGCCCACGTAGAAACCGGGGATGTCCATCACGGCGACTTTCTGCTTGCCGAGAGTCTTCACCGTCATCTTCACGGCGCGGTCTTCCAGGCGGATGCGCTCACGCGTCAGGGTCACGGTGCGGGTTTTGGTGCCCTTCCCGGCCGGTAACACTTCCAGGCGCACTTTGCTGCCTTTTGGCCCTTTAATCAGCGCGACCACGTCATCCAGACGCCAGCCAATCACGTCCACCACCGGTTTGCCGCTCTGGCCCACCCCGACTATCCGATCGCCCACGGTGATGTTTTTGCTTTTCGCCGCCGGGCCGCCCGGTACCATCGAATTAATGACGGTGTAGTCATCATCCTGCTGCAGCACAGCACCGATGCCTTCCAGTGACAGGCTCATCTCGGTATTGAACTGCTCAGTGTTGCGCGGGGACAGGTAGTTGGTGTGCGGATCAATCTCATGCGCAAAGGCATTCATGATCAGCTGGAACACATCTTCGCTGTTGCTCTGCGCCAGTCGCTTAATCGCGAAATGGTAGCGCTTGCTGAGCACATCACGGATCTCTTTCTCGTCTTTGCCGGTAAGCTTGAGGTTCAGCTCGTCATATTTGACTTTGGCATCCCACAGGCTGTTCAGCTCATTGATGTCCTTCGGCCAGGGCGCTTTGCTGCGGTCGAGGTCAATGGTGTCATTGCCGGTGAAGTCCATGGGTCTGGCCAGCACCGTCAATGCGTATTGGAAGCGTTCAAACCGGCGTTTCTGCGCCAGGTTGAACAGGGCATAGGCGGTGTCGAGCTTGCCGGTTTTCAGCTCCTCGCCCATGCTGGTTTTTTTGTCCGCAAACTGCGCCACATCTGCCGCCATCAACACGTTATGGTTGAAGTCCAGCATATTGAGGTAGCGATCGAAGATTTTCGCGGAGAAGTTCTCATCCAGGTCAAACTGACGGTAATGAGAACGGGTGAAACGCGCCGTCACACGTTCGCTGACGGTGGCGTCCTGCGGCTCCTGCTGGAGCTGAGGCAGCGTTTCAAGCGTCACGGGGGCCTCATTGGCAAAGCTTACGCCCGCCAGAAACAGGCCCGCCGCGATGGCGGTAACTCTGACAAATTTGTTCATGCCTGGGTTGGCCTCCGTATCAGAACTGCAAGTGTTCTGCGCGCACGATCATCGCCAGACCGGAGGAAAGCTGCACACGGACACCGTCTTTGGCAATTTCCAATACGGTGGCATCCATCGCGCTTTTACCGGCCCGGACTTTGATCTCTTGGCCAATCTGCAGTTTTGAGATGTCGGTGACGGGCACCAGACTTGCCGGGCTCTCCTGACGTTCAGCGCGAGGCTCTTTAGCCTGTTGCGGACGCGGTGAGCGCGGCTTGCGGGTTTCCTGGGCGGCGGCGTTTTCACGGCGCGGCGCAGGTTTTTTACCCGCCGGGCGTGGGCGGCGGGCAGGCGCAGCATCCGGGGTTTCCCCGTTGGCAGCAGCCGCTTCGCGACGCTTAGCCTGCTGTTCGGCACGTTGCGCCTGGACGCGGGCTTTCGCCTCTTCCAGTTGCTTACGCGCATGTTCAACATGCTGTTCTTCAAGCTCGCCGCATGGGTTGCCGTCTAAATCGACGCGCTGGGCACCGACTTTAACGCCATACAGATAGCGCCAGCTTGAGGTATAAAGGCGCAGGGCGGAACGCAATTGCGTTTTGCTGAGGTTCTCCTCAGCCTGAACGCGCTCCACAAGATCCTGAAAAATGCCGATCTTTAACGGACGCGCTTCGCCTTCGGCGGTGAAACAGAGCGGGAACCGCTCAGCCAGATAGGCGATGACTTCTTTACTACTGTTCAACTTAGGTTGATTTTCCATGAAATTTCCTGATTACAACGGGTTTGCCAACCGGCGCAGGCATGAACAGGCGCCATTATAATGACGCCATCAGTAAATGCCACGTTATCCGTTAATCATCGTGAGAAAGAAGGACATATTTTGCCGCGTCGCACTGTTCCAGCTGTGCACAAAGCGCGTCAACCACTGCAATCAGGCCGGTTTCGTCTTCTTCATCGAAGCGTTGATAAACTGTGCTGTCAATGTCCAGTACCCCGATGATCTGCCCGCCGACCCGCAGCGGCAACACGATTTCGGCATTGCTGGCCGCGTCACAGGCGATATGGCCGGGGAATGCGTGGACGTCACCCACACGCTGGACAGCCTGTTCTGACACTGCCGTCCCGCAGACGCCCTTACCCACCGGAATACGCACACAGGCGATTTTTCCCTGGAACGGCCCCAGCACCAGCGTTTTGCCGTCCATCAGGTAGAAACCTGCCCAGTTCACGCCTTCAAGGCGCTCATACAGCAGCGCACTGGCATTGGCCAGCGTGGCAATAAAATTGGTTTCGCCGGACAGCAGCGCGCCCATGTCACGTTTTAATTCTGTGTAGAATGCGTTTTTGTTCATGTCATGACCATAAAATCTGTAAGGGTAACCCGCGCTGACAGCGCTTAGCCCCTATAAAATAAGCATTAAATGCGTATCGTCACAAGGTTAATCGGCGGTTACTTCACAAAACCCCCTGTGTCGGGGTATGTTGGCCGCTGAAAGTCGCCGGATTTATCTGAACCATGCCTGACCGCGCCCTCATTTCACGCTACGCTAAGTGTCTAGACATGCATCAAAAAACGCGTCTCCCTTCCGGCCACGACCGCCGGAGGCGGATTGTGCCCCAGATACGATGCAGGGAAAGCACATTTTTTTGTAACCAGGTGGCACAGACCCCTCACAGGCTGTTCACGCACCTTCTGCCGAGTCCGGAATCATGAAAATAGAGACACTCTCCGGCCCGTTGCCCCAGGCCCGCTACCAGCGTTGCAGTGAGTGCGACATGCTGTTTACCCTGCCGTTCCTCAGCGGCACGGAATCCGCCTACTGCCCGCGCTGCAATGCCAGGGTGGAGAAAGGGCGCGACTGGTCGCTGACGCGCCTGGCGGTGGTGGCCGTGACCGCGCTGCTGCTGATGCCGTTTGCCTTCAGCGAGCCGCTGGTAAGCATCCGCCTGCTCGGCACCCGCATCGAGGCCTCCCTGCTGGAAGGCGTCTGGCTGATGACCGACCAGAATTCGCCGCTCACCGGCAGCATGGTGCTGTTCTGCACCGTGGGCGCACCGCTGACGCTGGTGCTCTCCCTGCTCTATCTGTATCTCGGGCGGCAGCTCGGCATGAACCTGCGGCCGGTGCTGTTGATGCTGGACCGGCTGAAAGAGTGGGTCATGCTGGACATCTACCTGGTCGGCATGGGCGTGGCGTGCATCAAAGTCAAAGAGTATGCCGACATCACGCCCGGTCCGGCGCTGATTGCCTACCTGGCAGTGATGCTGCTGACGCTTTTGCTGCTGATCCACCTCAACGTGGAGCAACTCTGGCTGCGCCTCTACCCCCAGCCACAGCCGGGCGGCGATCCCGCCACGTTCCGGCTCTGCCTGCCGTGCAAATTTACCGGCCACCCGGATGCCCGCGGCCGCTGCCCGCGCTGCCATGTGCCGATGCGCCTGCGCCGCCGCCACAGCCTGCAAAAGAGCTGGGCTGCGCTGCTGGCGGCGATGGTGTTTCTACTGCCGGCCAACCTGCTGCCGATCTCCATCATCTACGCCAACGGCGAACGCATGGAAGACACCATTTTCTCCGGGGTGGTGTCGCTCGCCACCTCCGGCAATATCCCGATTGCCGGGATCGTCTTCATCGCCAGTGTGCTGGTGCCTTTTACCAAGGTCATCGTGCTGCTGGTGCTGCTGCTCAGCATCCATTTCCGTACCCAGCACAGCCTGAAAACCCGTATCCGCCTGCTGCGGCTGGTGACCTGGATTGGCCGCTGGTCAATGCTCGACCTGTTTGTGATAGCGCTGATGATGTCACTGATCAACCGCGATCAGTTGCTCTCGTTTACCATGGGGCCGGCTGCCTTTTATTTCGGCAGTGCGGTGTTCTTAACTATCCTGGCCGTACACTGGCTGGATAGCCGTTTGATTTGGGATGCACATGCAACACGAAACGCCGACTACACCGACTAAGGCGCGGATAAAAAAGAAGCGCCGGATTTCCCCGTTCTGGTTACTGCCGTTTATTGCCCTGATGATTGCCGGCTGGCTTATCTGGAGCAACTATCAGGAGCGCGGCAGCACGGTGACCATCTCCTTCCAGTCTGCGGCGGGCATTGTCGCCGGGCGCACGCCGGTGCGCTATCAGGGGGTGGAGGTGGGCACCGTCCAGACCATCAGCCTGAGCAAGGATCTGCGCAACATCCTGGTTAAGGTCAGCATCCGCAGTGAACTGGAAGATGCGCTGCGCGACGGCACCCAGTTCTGGCTGGTGACGCCCAAGGCCTCGCTGGCCGGGGTGTCCGGGCTGGATGCGCTGGTGGGCGGCAACTACATCGGCATGATGCCCGGCCCCGGCGAACCGAAAACCCAGTTCACCGCCCTCGACACCCAGCCGAAATTCCGCCTGAACACCGGCGAGCTGATGGTGCACCTGCGGGCGGCGGACCTCGGCTCCCTGAACACCGGCTCGCTGGTCTATTACCGCAAAATCCCGGTCGGCAAGGTCTACGACTACGACATCGCGCCCGGCAAAGAGGGTGTGACCATTGATGTGCTGATCGACCGCCGCTTCGCCAATCTGGTGAAGCGCGACAGCCGCTTCTGGAATGTCTCCGGCTTCCAGGGCGATTTCAGCCTGCAAGGGGCGTCGGTCAAAATGGAGAGCCTGGCGGCGCTGGTCAACGGGGCAATTGCCTTTGACTCCCCCACCGGCGGCACCCCGGCCTCCGCGGAACAGACCTACCAGCTCTACCCCGACCTGGCGCACAGCCAGCGCGGCGTGCTGATCCACCTCGACCTGCCCTCGGGCGACGGCCTGAACGCCAACCATACCCCGCTGATGTACCAGGGGTTACAGGTCGGTACCCTGACGGCAGTCACGCTGGAAAAAGGCGGCAAGGTCAGCGGTGAGCTGACGGTAGACCCGTCGGTGGTGGAACTGATGCGCAGCGGCACGCGCATTGAGCTGAACAGCCCGAAACTCAGCCTGAGCGATACCCGCCTCAGCGCGCTGCTCACCGGCAGCACTCTGGAGCTTATCCCCGGCGAGGGTGAGCGGCAGGATCGCTTCACGGTGTTCGACAGCAGCCTGAAACTGTTGCAGCAGCCCAATGTGCTGACGCTGGAACTGCTCGCGCCGCAGACCTACGGCATTAACCCCGGCCAGCCGCTGATCCTGTACGGCATCAATGTCGGCCAGGTGCTGTCACGCGACCTCACGGACGCCGGTATCCTGTTCAAAGTCGCGGTCAAACCGGAATACCGCCACCTTATCCATCAGGACAGCAAATTTGTGGTCAACAGCCGGGTCAATGTGAAGCTGGGGCTGGACGGGCTACAGGTCAGCGGGGCCAGCGCCGCAGAGTGGATTGACGGCGGCATCAAGATCCTGCCGGGCGAGAAAGGCGACCCGGCGGGCCGCTACCCGCTCTACAGTGATGAGCAGAAAGCAGAAGAAGGCACCCAGAGCGACACCCCGAAACCCACCCTGACGCTGACCGCCGACAGCCTGCCGGATGTGCAGGCCGGTTCGGTCGTGCTCTACCGTAAATTCCAGGTGGGTGAAATCACGGATATCCGCCCGCGCGCCAACGCCTTCGATGTGGACGTCTATATCCAGCCGGAGTACCGCAAGCTGCTCACGGACAAAAGCATCTTCTGGGCCGAAGGCGGCGCGAAAGTGCAGCTGAACGGGGCCGGTTTCTCTGTGCAGGCCTCCCCGCTCAACCGGGCGCTGAAAGGGGCAATCAGCTTCGATAACCTGGAAGGCGTCACCTTTACCAAAGGGGTGAAACGGGTGCTCTACGCCAACGAAACCGCCGCACGGGCGGTGGGCAGCCAGATCACCCTGACCACCTTTGACGCCAGCAAACTCTCACCGGGTATGCCGATCCGCTACCTGGGCATCGACATCGGCCAGGTGGAGTCGCTGAAGCTGACGCCGGAACGCAACCAGGTGGATGCCAAAGCAGTGCTCTACCCGGAATATGTGCAGAACTTTGCCCGCACCGGTACCCGGTTCTCGATTGTGTCGCCGGAGATCTCCGCCGCCGGGGTCAGTAACCTCGACACGCTGATCCAGCCCTACATCAATGTGGAACCGGGCGCAGGCGGCCATATGGCGCGCACCTTTGAATTGCAGGAAGCCACCATCACCGACTCACGTTACACCGACGGGCTGGGGATTGTGCTGGATGCGGCAGAAACCGGCTCGCTGTCAGTGGGCACGCCGATCCTCTACCGCGGCATTGAGGTCGGCACCGTCACCGGGTTCTACCTCGGCTCGATGGGCGACCGGGTGCATGTCACGCTGCGCATCAGCAAAAAGTACCAGCACCTGGTGCGCAACAATTCGGTGTTCTGGCTGGCTTCCGGCTATAACCTGCAATTCGGCCTGACCGGCGGCGTGATCAAAAGCGGCACCTTCCAGCAGTTTATCCGCGGCGGCATCGCCTTTATGACCCCGCCAAGCATTCCGCTGGCACCGAAGGCCCTGCCCGGCAAGCATTTCCTGCTCAACAGCGAGGAGCCGAAAGGCTGGCAGAGCTGGGGCACCGCCATCCCGCAGAATTGATCCGGCGGGAACGTCTCTCCTTTAAAGCAGCCTGCGGGCTGCTTTTTCTTTTTTGGCGCCGCCCGCAGGCGGCTTTTCCCGGCCGGGCCGCCATTTCACCGCCGCACCGCAGGTGTGCTAGACTGCGCGCCACTTTTATTGCGCTTGCGGACTCCTCCCTGTGGCTAAACACCTCTCTGCTTTCCTGCCGCCTGAATTCCTCGCGGCCACCCGTGCCATCATGCCCGCCGACCTGTCGATGGACGATTTTATCGCCGCCTGCCAGCGCCCGTTGCGCAGCAGCCTGCGCGTCAACACCCTGAAGATAAGTGTGGCGGACTTCACCGCCCGCGCCGCCGCCTATGGCTGGCAGCTTTCGCCCGTGCCGTGGTGCGCGGAAGGGTTCTGGATTGAACGCAGTGATGACGAAAGCCAGCGGCTCGGCAACATGCTGGAACACCTGGCCGGGCTGTTTTACCTGCAGGAAGCCAGCTCGATGTTGCCGGTCAGCGCGCTGTTCAGCGGCAATGCCCTGCCGGAACGGGTACTGGACGTGGCCGCCGCCCCCGGCTCGAAAACCACCCAGATTGCGGCCCGCATGGGCAACCTCGGCGGCATTGTCGCCAATGAATATTCCGCCAGCCGGGTCAAGGTGCTGCACGCCAACATCAGCCGCTGCGGCGTCAGCAACAGCGCGCTGACCCACTTTGACGGCCGGGTATTTGGGGCCGCGCTGCCGGAGACCTTTGATGCGATTTTGCTCGATGCGCCCTGCTCCGGCGAAGGCGTGGTACGCAAAGATCCGGATGCCATGAGCAACTGGTCGCCGGAGAGCATCGTCTCCATTGCTGCCACCCAGCGGGAACTTATCGACAGCGCGTTCCATGCGCTGAAACCGGGCGGCACGCTGGTTTACTCCACCTGTACCCTGAACGCCCAGGAGAACCAGGACGTCTGCCGCTGGCTGCTGGCACGCTACCCGGACGCCGTGACCACAGAGCCGCTGGACGACCTCTTCCCCGGTGCCGCACGGGCTGCGACGCCGGAAGGGTTCCTGCATGTTTTCCCGCAGATTTTTGACAGCGAAGGCTTCTTTGTGGCGCGGCTGCGTAAAACCGCGGCGGTCACCCCGTTGCCGGCGCCCACCTATAAAGTGGGCGCGTTCCCCTTCTCACCGCTGCCGGGCAAAGAGCGCGACGCCGTCACCCAGGCGGCACGGGCGGCCGGGCTGCCGCTGCCCGACACCCATACCCTGTGGCTGCGTGACAAAGAGATTTGGCTGTTCCCGCAGGCGCTGACCCCGCTGTTCGGCAAGGTGCGTTTCTCGCGCATTGGCCTGAAGCTGGCGGAACGTTTCCCGAAAGGCTATCGCTGGCAACATGAGGCCGTGGTGGCGCTGGCCGACACCGCCGGCCATACCACGCTGGAACTGGACGCAGAACAGGCGCAGAGCTGGTTTATGGGGCGTGACCTCTACCCGGAAACGCTGCCCGCCGGGGATGAATTTATCCTGACCTGGCTTGGCCAGCCGCTTGGCCTGGCCAAGCGCATCGGCAGCCGCATCAAAAATGCTCTGCCGCGTGAACTGGTGCGCGACGGTGCCGCCTTTGTGATGCTGCCCCCGGTGTGATCCTCTTCACTTCATAGGCGGGCTAAGGCCCGCTTTTCTTATTATTCCGGCTCAGATAACCCGGTTTTCCTGCTCAAAAAATAATCAATTCTTTAAAAAAACCCTGCAAAACATTAATAAAACTAATTAATACTTCATTTTTAGTTTGTTACATGCGTTATCAAGAAATTACCTTCGATTAACACCTAATTTACATCACATCTTTTTATGCACCCTTTTCACCGCTTGCAACGGAAAAAGTGGCGTCATTACCCCTCAGTGGCTTTTTTTTATTTTTAAGAGGAAATATGACCAAATGTATTCTAATAATTAATCTTATTAACAAGATTAACCATTGATCTGCGTGGAGGACGCCCCAGGCCGGCTTCTGATGTGTCTTACTGATTCAGCTTTTGTTTTTTACTGAAAGGAACAGGTTATGAAGAAAACACAACTCACGCTGGCGACCGCCGCGTTGATGATGCTGACCCCGACTGCCCCGCTGTTTGCCGGTACGGTCACCGGGAACATGGGGGTCACCCTGACGGTGGGGGCCGGGTGCGAAGTGGTCGGCGGGAACTCCACCGGCGCGGTAAACCAATTCGGTACCCTGAGCTTTGGCGAGTACTCTTCCCTGGCTAACATCATTAATTCCCAGTCAACGGATGCCGCCGGTACCGGCAGCCTTCAGTTGCTCTGCACCACCGGCACCCCGTTTACCGTGGCACTGGATAACGGCGTGAACGCCGCCGGGGGGCAACGGCGGATGGCAGGCACCGGTGGCGCGTTTATTAACTACAACCTTTACCAGGAACCGGCGCGGACCACCCTCTGGGGGCCGGGCACCCCGCTGGCGGGCACCGGTACCGGCACCCCGGTTAACCTGATCGTCTATGGTCAGGTGCCGGCGCAGACCACCCCGGCGGCCGGTACCTACACGGATACCGTGACCATGACCGTCACCTGGTAACGCCCCGCGCGATGAACAGCAGCCACGGAAAGGACGCCGGGCGGGCCGGGTTACGGCGGGCAGCCGCGTTGATCATGCCGGTACTGATGCTGCCGGCATGGCCGGTCACGGCCGTCACCAAGACCGCCTCGGTCGGCTTTAACGCCACACTGGTGGCTGCCTGCTCAGCCGGCACCACCAGCAACGGCGTGGTGAGTTTCGGCACGCTCGATTTCGGCACCACCTCTTTTCTCTCCCGCCCCATCAACGTCACCGGCCAGCAAAACGCCGGGGCGATCCGACTCCAATGCAATAACGGCACGGCGTGGCGGGTGCTGCTGAACGGCGGGAACAGCGGCAGCACGGCAAGCCGCTATCTGGTGGGTGGCCCCACGGCCCAGCGGGTCACCTACAACCTCTATACCAACGCGGCCTACACCACCGTCTGGGACAACGTCACCGGCGTTTCCGGCACCGGTAACGGCCAGATTATCTACCTGCCGGTGTATGGGCGGATACCGGCGCAGGCCACGCCCTCTGTGGGAAATTACAGTGACACGGTTCAGGTCACCGTCAGCTGGTAACAGGAGAGCCGCCGTGATGCGATGCAGATTCCCGGCCTGGCTGCCGGTGATGGCCCTGCTGCTGGCGTCCGGTGCCGGGGCGGATACCGGGGTGGATGACCTGAGCAAAAGCCAGGCGTTTACCCTGAGCGCCACCCTGGTGAACGGCTGCGTGCTGGGCAGCGGCAGTGCTGACGTCAGCACCTTCGGGTCGCTGAGCTTCGGCACGATTTCGTCGTTGGCAGTGCCGGTGGATGCGGTCACCAGCCAGGGCAGCGGGTCGATTGTGCTGAAGTGCACCCCCGGCGCGCCGGTGACACTGGCGCTGGGCAACGGCAATAACGTCACGGGTTCGATTGCGGCCGGCCGCCGGATGCTCAACACCGCGACCAATGAAACCCTGGCCTATCAGCTTTACCAGAATGCCGCCCGCACCACCGTGTGGGGCAACGGCAGCAACGGCGGCACTACCCTGGTGCTCAGCGCCAACGGCGCGGTACAGGAGTACAAAATTTATGCCAGGGTGCTGCCGGCCGCGACCATGCCCAGCGCGGGCAACTACAGCGACAGCGTGCTGGTCACCGTGACCTATTGATCTTGATTGAAATGAAAAGGATGTTTGGCATGAAGTTAACGGTATGGGTCTCCTTGTGGTGTGCCCTGATCTCCCCCTTCCTCAGCGCGACGGCGCAGGCCGCTGCCGCGATCCTCATCTGGCCGATTGATCCGGTGATTGAATCTCACCAGCAGGCTTCGGCGCTCTGGCTGGAGAACCGCGACAGCAAGCCGGTCTACCTTCAGGTGCGCATCCTGAGCTGGCAGCAGGGTAACGGCGAAGATCGCTACGCCGGCCAGACCGAGGTGATCCCCAGCCCGCCGGTGGCCTCTATCGCCCCCGGCAAGCGCCAGTTGGTGCGGCTGGTGAGGAACAGCCAGGTGCCGCCCGGCCAGGAGCGGGCTTACCGCATTCTGGTGGATGAGGTACCGCAGGGCGATGCCGCCCCGGAAACCAACAGCCTGGGGTTAAAATTCCAGATGCGCTATTCGGTGCCGCTGTTTGTCAGCGGGCCGGGGGTCTGGACCAAACAGGATTACGAACACCCGCGGGATTACGCCGAAGCGGCCCAGCCGGTGCTCCATTTTCGCGCCGTCTCTGCCCAGGGCAAAGCCTGGCTGATGGTGCGGAACCAGGGGGCGGTTCATGCCCGCATCTCCCGCGTCTCCTGGCTCTCCGGGACACGCCGCATCAGCCTGAGCGAGGGGCTGCTGGGGTATGTGCTGCCGGGGCAAGAGATGCGTTTCCCGCTGAAACAGACCGTGGGCGGGGCTACCCGGCTGGAGGCGACGGTCAATGACAACCCGCAGCCTGTCACGATCTCCGCTTACTGACCGGCGATCCCAGGGTGATCCTATGCACTGCGCCCGGCAGGAGGCGCTGATGCGCTGCCGGCACACCGGGTTGCTGCCGCCGCTGCTGATGGTGCTGGCACTGCTCAGCGCCCAGGCCGGGGCCGGGGCGCTTTCCCCGGAGCCTGCCGCTGCGCCCGGTTTGCCTTCGCCACCGTTGGCGGGGGCTGACTCTGCGCCCTCGCTGCCGGCGGAGCCTGCTTCGCCCTCGCCTGCGGAGATTGCCGCGACATATGACGTTCCCCCGCCCGCCGCCATGGCGGCTGACTCTGCGCCTTCACCGACGGAGCCTGCCGCGGCCTCCGGTTTGCCTCCGCCGCCGGTGGCTGTCGCGGCATCCACGCCCTCCCCAGGCCCGGACGCCGCCGCATCCACACTGCCGCCGCTACCTGCCGCGGCCTCCGGTTTGCCCCCGCCGCCGGCGGCGGTCGCGGCATCCACGCCCTCCCCAGCCCCGGCTGCCGCCGCATCCACACTGCCGCCGCCACCTGCCGCAGCCTCTGGTTTGCCCCCGCCGCCGGCGGCGGTGCCGGCCATGCCGGACACCCTGCTCTACCTGGAAATTGTGGTGAACGGGCAGCCGGGCGGCCAGGTGTTGCCGGTCGAGTACCGCGGCGGCCACTACTATTTAACGCCCGACCAGCTGCGCAACGCCGGGGTGCCGCTGCAACAAACCGGCGCGCAGCCGGTGGCGATTGACCAGATCGACAGCCGCCTGCAGGTGAGGTACAGCGGGGAAACCCAGCAACTGCTGATTACCGTGCCGGGGGACTGGCTGCCGTCGCAACGCATCGGCGAAGGCCCGTCGGAGAATTACCTGCCGGCAGAGAGCAGCCCCGGCCTGCTGTTTAATTACGAGGTGTACGCCAGCCAGACGCCGGATTCCCAGACCCACGGGTTTGTCTCCGCCTGGACTGAGCAGCGGTTGTTCGGGGGGTTTGGCGCGGTGACCAACAACGGCATCTACCGGCGTGATCTGGGTTCTGCCGAAGGCGTGGAGAGCGAGAACCGTTACATCCGCTACGACACCCAGTGGCAATATAACGACGACGTCAACATGATGAGCTACAGCGCCGGGGATGTGATCACCGGCGCCCTGCCGTGGAGCAGCGCCGTCCGGCTGGGCGGGCTTCAGGTGTCGCGCAATTTCTCTACCCGCCCGGATCTGGTCACCTATCCGCTGCCGGCCTTTGCCGGGCAGGCCGCGGTGCCGAGCACCGTGGATCTCTATATCAACAGCTATAAAACCAACAGCAGCCAAGTGAACCCCGGCCCCTTCACCATCGACAGCGTGCCCTTTGTCAGCGGCGCGGGCGAGGCCACGGTGGTGACCACCGACGCGCTCGGGCGGCAGGTGTCCACGGTGGTGCCTTTCTATGTCGCCAGTGAGCTGTTGCAGGCGGGCCTGACGGATTACAGCGTCAGTGCCGGGGCGATACGCCAGAATTATGGCATCCGCTCTGCCGACTACGGCGACCCGGCGGCCAGCGGGCTGGTGCGCCACGGCCTCACAGACTGGCTGACGCTGGAGGCGCAGGCCGAAGGCGCGCCCGGTATGGCGGTAGGCGGGGCCGGGGCCGGGGTGCGCGTTGGCCGCTTTGGCGTGCTGAACCTCGCCTGGAGCGGCAGCAGCAGCCGTGCCGATGCGTTTGACCAGTCGGAACAGGCCGCACAGGCGCTGGACAACCGCACCGGCGCGGGCATTGGCGACAGCGACGTGAGCGGCCCCATCAGCGACTTCAGCACCGGCACCCTGTTGCCGCCGGAAGGCGGACGCGGATCCCAGGTGTCGCTCGGTTACACCTTCAGCAATCAACGCTTCAGCCTGAATGCCCAGCGCATCCTGCGCAGTGAACACTATGCCGATCTCTCCAACTACAACACCCGCTCCCGCCTGAGCCGCCGCAGTGACCAGCTTACCGGCAGCCTCAGCCTCGGCCGGTTCGGCACCCTCGGCAGCGGCTATTTTGACGTACGGGATGCCCAGGGCGGCCGCACGCGGCTGGTCAACCTCAGCTACAGCAAAAGCCTGTGGGGCAACAGCTCCTTTTACGCCACCGTGAACCGCGCCATCGGCGGTGAGGGGTTCAATGCCCAGCTGATGTTAAGCATTCCGTTCGGGGACGCAGGCACCGCCAGCTTCAGCGCCACCCGTGACACCGATAACCAGTGGAGCGGGCGCGCCACCTACAGCCGCGCCATCCCGTCCGACGGTGGGTTTGGCTGGAACATCGCCTACGCGGATGGGCAGGTCAGCAACAGCCAATACCAGCAGGCTGATTTGAGCTGGCGCGGCGACCACCTTGAAACGCGCGGCGGCATTTACGGCAACAGCGGCCGCTTTACCCGCTGGGGGCAGGTCAGCGGCTCACTGGTGGCGATGGACGGCCGGGTCTACGCCGCCAACCAGGTGAACGACGCCTTTGCGCTGATCTCCACCAGCGGCCATGGCGGCATCCCGGTCTCTTATGAGAACCAGCGCATCGGTGAAACCGATGAGCGCGGCTACCTGCTGGTGCCTTCGGTCACCTCGTTCTACCACGCCCGCTTCCAGATTGACCCGCTCAACCTGCCGGCGGAGGTCAGTGTGCCCACGGTGGAACAGACGCGATCCCTGCGCCGTGACAGCGGGCTGCTGATCACCTTCCCGGTAAACACCCTCTCCTCCGCCAACCTGACGCTGGTCGGCCCCGATGGCCGGCCGCTGCCCAACGGCAGCCCGGTCACCCTCGCCGGGTCGGCAAAGAAAAGTTACGTCGGCTGGGACGGCCTGGTCTGGCTGGAGGAGATCACGCAGGAGAACCTGCTGACCATTACCCGCGCAGATGACGGATCCGTCTGCCGGGTCACCGTGCGGGTGCCGCGCCCACAGGGCATCCATAACCTGGGGCCGCTGGTGTGCCGCCCCTGATGCTGTTGACTGCCGATTATTCACAGGAGCCTGAGATGAACACCGCAATCCGTTTTCCCCTACGCGCTGCCGGGTGGCTGCTCCCTCTGATGCTGCTGTCCGCCGGTGCCTGGGCGGATTGCGCCATCGGCAACGGCACGGTGAACCTCGGCACCCAGAGTTCATTTACCGCCTACACCACGCAGTTCCGCGCGCAAGGCACCGGCGGGCTGAGCTGTACCGGTGCCACGGTCAACCTGCTGACCAACAACACCGTGCGCGGCACCATCCAGTCCACCACCAACGCCATGCGGCTGGCGAATACTGACGGCTCCGGGGACGCCATTCCCTACCTGATCTACCCGGACCCCAACTATCAGTACGCCTTCAGCACCGGCCAGACCATGGACTACGGCAGCCTGGGCCTGCTGCCGGCGCTGTTCCAGTCCAGCAACGTCGTCGTGCCGGTCTACATCCGCACCACCACCGGGGCCAATGTACGTTCCGGCACCTATACTGATGTGATTAACATCAGCTGGACGTACTCCGTCTGCACCCTGGGGGTGGTGGGTGCCTGCCTGAGCGCCTGGACCGGCACCGGGGTGGCGGCGGTGACGGTGACCGCCATCATCACCAAAGATTGCGCCATCAACAGCACCCCGAATGTCAACCTCGGTAGCATGGCGCTGGTCAGCCAGTTCAGCGCTGTCACCCAGAGCGTGACCCTGACCTGCACCAAAACCGAGGGGTATAAAACCTACTTTACCAACGGCAATAACTACGGCACCCCGTGGCGGCGGATGCGCAACGGCACCACCAGCAACTACATTCAGTACCAGATTTACCAGGCCAACGGCACCACCATCTGGGACAGTAACAGCAAGCTGACCGGCATCGGCACCGGCCTGAGCCAAAGCCTCTCTTACGTGGTGCGTGTCAACACCGCTCAGCTGGCACAACCGGCCGGTAACTACAGCGACACCGTCAGCCTGGTGCTGGAATATTGAGTGTATGGCGGCACAGGCCATGCGCCGCCGACTTCCCGTTTTGGAGAGCGCATCATGCGACATGATGACCATAAAGAGAGCCAGGCCAGTACCGCCCTCCTGTGTGAACCGGACAACCCGCGCCTGTTCCAGCTGGAATCGATTTATGCCCATGCCCCGGTCGGGCTCTGTTTTATTGACCTGGCTTTCCGTTATGTCACGGTCAACGATGCGATGGCGGCGATCCTTGGGCTGCACCCGGCGCAAATGACCGGCCATGAGGTCGGGTCATTTAACCCGGCCTTCCGCACGCTGGTCAGTGAGGCGCTGGCCCATGCCGCCGCCGGGCAGGCGATGCAGGATCGGGAGTTCAGCCTGGGTAACCGGGACTATTTTATCCGGATTAACCCGGCGGCCGATGCCCGCGGGCAGGTAAGTGGCCTGTCGCTGGCCCTGATCGACCTCACCAGCATGAAGCAGATGGAGCGGGCGCTGCGTGAAAGCCAGGAGCACTACCGCAATATGGTGGAGCTGAACCCGCAACTCCCGTGGACCGCTGACCCGAACGGCCTGCTGACCGATGTCAGCAGCCGTTTCCAGCGCATTACCGGGTTGCCGCAACAGGATATTTTAGGCGACCGCTGGGTGCAGGCGATCCACAACGATGATCGCCGCCGCGCCCTGGAGAGCTGGGAACGGAGCCTGAAAAGCGGGATGCCGCTCGACATGGAGGTACGCTTTTGCCACGTGGAGCGCGGCTGGAACTGGATGCGCCTGCGCGCGGCGGCCCGCTTTGCGCCGGAGGGGCAGATCATGCGCTGGTACGGCACCGCCGAGGACATCCACGAGCGCAAACTGCTGGAACTGAAACTGGTGAAAGCCAACC
The DNA here is from genome assembly GCF_002858805.1 of Chimaeribacter arupi. Classification (GTDB taxonomy): domain Bacteria; phylum Pseudomonadota; class Gammaproteobacteria; order Enterobacterales; family Enterobacteriaceae; genus Chimaeribacter; species Chimaeribacter arupi. Next base: position 100,115 of record NZ_PJZI01000013.1, on the reverse strand, counting down.
GCCGTCTGGAGATTCAGGCGCACACCGACGCCCTGACCCGGCTGCCCAACCGGCGCGAGTTCAAAAAAGTGCTGGGGTATGAGTTTATGCGCGCCCGGCGCGCGCTCTCCCCGCTGTCACTGGTGATGATCGATGTCGACTACTTTAAAGCCTTCAACGACCAGTATGGCCACCTGTCGGGGGATGCCTGTTTGCGGCTGATCGCGCGCACCCTGCGCCGCGCGCTGAAGCGCAGCACCGATGTGGTCACCCGCTTTGGCGGTGAGGAGTTTGCGGCCATCCTGCCGGACACTGACCCGGACGGCGCGCAGGTGGTGGCACGGCAGCTGATGGAGGCGGTGCGCGGGCTGGGCATCCGCCATCAGGGCAGCGATATTGGCTATGTCACCATCAGCCTGGGTACGGCCACGTACTGCCCGGCAGATCGGGAAGATGAGATTGAACAGGCGGATATTCTGACCGCTGCGGACGAGGCACTTTACCTCGCTAAAAACCAGGGCCGTAATCAGGCAGCGATGATGGCGGTCACACCCCGCTTATCGCGCTTCTGATTCCCCGCTTCCTGCGCAGGCCGATGCTGGCAATTTTGTCCCGCTCGGCTACGCTCAACAGAGGGACCAGACTGGTCATACCTCACCCGCCAGCCAGAGAGGATCGCATCATGGGCAAAACCACGGTAAAAATCGGAAGTTATGAGATCGATGACGCGGAGCATTCAGCGTCGGATGAGCGCGGTGGGCCTACACTGCGTATTCCCTGCAAATCTGACCCGGAATTGTGTATGCAGCTTGATGGTTGGGACGAAAACACCAGCATCCCGGCAACGCTCAATGGGCAGCAGTCGATACTGTATAAACAGCATTACGATAAGGCGGAGGATGTGTGGGTGATGAGGTTCGGGAGTTAGCGCGGGACGCGCCGGGACGCTCGTCCTGCCCGGTGGGCGAGCGTGGCCTGTTGGTTTACGGTGTTGGCTCAGGGGCCGAAAGGCCGGGTGTTAAAGGTGTGGGCATTTAGTATGTTGTAATGAAGTAGGCTGATTTGCTGAGGATAAGGTGTTTAAATTTCTAGTATGTTGTAATGAAACTAAGGGTGGAAGGTTTCGGTTGCTCATGTGCGGTTATCTACCCGGCCCACATTGCCTCAACCGAGCAGGGCGTGCCGGTGCGCCCGCCCTGCACCCGCGCACTTTCGGTGCCCCGGCTGAATCATTGCCCGCTACCGCGGGTGGCCCTTATTCCGCCTCCGGGCTTTCCGGGCCGGTACAGACACGCCTCCCAGCGTGACTGTAGCTCTCGCGGGATTATTCGCCCCATCTCTGGGGCTCACCCCTTTGGGGCCAACGCTTCGCGTTGTTCAAATTGGCTCCCGGCCAATTTGTCCTGCTCGCTCGCCCGGCCCTGCGACTCTATTCGGCAATGATTTTTACGCCCCCACCCTTTCTGCAAATTTTTAAGTCTGTAAGGAAAGAATAGGTGAGGGTTTCTGCGCGTTCTGTGTGCTTGCTCAGCCCTGCGGCTCTAATCGACAATGATTAGCACGATGAAAATGCGGGGCTAGAGACCTGTTACTTGTCTGACTCGGGAGCGGAGAGTGCGATGCCGCGGCCGGCGAAGAAGCGGGCAAAGGTGGCCAGCGGGAGCGTGACGTAAGACTGCGTTTCCGGGCGGTCGCCGGAAGGATTATGGAAAGTAATGTGGCGATCGTCAGCCGCTGACACCAGCACCAGGTGGCCGCCGGTATGGGGCGGGCAGCACGCCGGCTGGCGGATCGAGGGGTGAACAGAGGCGATAAACCATGAATACCGGGTAAGCAGCGGTGCTATCTCACCGGCGGTGATCCCGGTGGTGACTGCCGCATCCATTGCCCAGGCTTCCTTTACGTAAGCGACAAAGGGCGCATAAATCAGGCCGCGAAGGCTGTTGCCTTCACGCACGTACGTGCCGTAGGGCAGGCTCGCGCGCGCCAGGTGCAACAGCGGCGGCGGCGGATAACCGCTGGCGGCCAGCGCCATCTTCAGGCAACACATCCCACAGAGGTGGTTCGCCCACTCAATAAATTCCGCCTGCGTCCTGGCCCCGGAGGCCGCCCAGTGCGTAATGCCTGCCAGAGACTGCCGCCCGTCAAGCAGGGCGGCGGCCTCGGTGGGGGATTCCCACTGGCTGAAATACGGGACGGAACCGGGCAAACCGTCAGCCTCAGAATGTCTCGATAACGCGGAAATTCATTAATACCAGCGTCATCTGCGGGGAAAACATCTCATACTCTTCGAAAAAGGCCTGCTGCTGCTGACGCCAGTTGGCCAGCGTGCCGTCCCCTTCGTTTTCCGCTTTGGCATGGGATTCCGGCACCTGATCAAACGGCACCAGATCGGTCGCCGTCAGCTCAACAGCACATACCGGCTGATTGCGCCCGTCCACGATCAAAAACTGATCGCCGACCTGCGGCACACCCTCGTCGTCCAGCGCAGCACAGGTGGCGGTTTTTGTGCCGTCGACCACCCGCTGCGCCAGCAGGTCTGCTTGCGCTTCATTATCCGCGAAAGCCCAACGCTCAAGATCCTGATACTTTTCCGGCAATGTCTTCATTGTTTCGCTCACTTTTACCGGCGCGGCACCTGGCCGCGCCTGTTATAAAATTAGGGTTTCGCCGGTTCCGGCGTGACCGGAGCCGGCGCCTCAGCCAGCGGGTTATCGCCGCAGCGCACCGGCAGCGTCAATGGCCACTGGCGCTCACTGCCGCGGCCATACAACACCCGGACCCCGCACACATTGTCTACCCGCGCCAGCGGCCTGCCGGTGCGGTCAATCATCATCGACGTCGTGTCATCGGACACGATCGCCGCCCCGCCCTCAAACGGTGAAACGGCGTCAAACACCGGCGGGATCACAAAATTGCCCTGCGCATCCACAAACCCGTAACGGCCGTTGGTTTTGGCGAAGGCCGGCCCGTCTGTCGGCAGGCCGAGATCCTGATAATGCAGCGTGCCTGTCGGCTGCCCTTTGGTATCGATCCAGCCCATGTCACCGGGCCTGACTGCCAGCACGGCGCGCCCGCCGGTCATCCGGCTGCCCTGCCCGGCAACCGTCAGTGCAAGGCGGCCGTTAGTGTCAGCATAGCGGGTCATGGCCTGGTCGCCATCCCCGGACACACTGAAACTCATCTCGCTGGCGGGAGGCCAGTACCACTGCCCGGCCGGCAACGTGCCGAGCACGGTGCCCTGCGCATCCACGACCTGCGTCTGCTGGCCCTGCGCCCTGAGTGCGCGGCCGTTGACAAAGGCACTGCCCGCGCCGCGCCCGTCGGCGGCAATCTGCCGGCCGCCCTGCGCAGTCAGGTAACCCTCCTGCGGCAGGCGGGAAAGCTTCACCCAGTCGCCCAGCGCCCGGATGGTGGTGCCCTGCTCATTCAGCTCAGGCTTCCCGTCCGCCGACAATAACCAGGACTGCCCGTCGGGCGCACTGGCCAGAATACGGCCGTCACTGAACTGCTCTTGTGTCAGCCCGGCGGTGGGCGGCACCCGCGGCTGGCCGTCAGCGCCGATCAGGGTGTGGGTGGTGGTGGCCTCGCTGCCTGCGGCGGCGGGCAAAGTGGCAAACCACAGCGCCGGGTTAACCCGCGTCAGGGCCGCATAGTCCGGGGCAATCACCCAACTGTTCTGGGCATTGATTACGCCCCAGCGGCCATCCGGCTGCTGCACCTCCGCCTGCCCGTTGGCGTACTGCCCCACCTGACGATAAGCCGGTGCGACCACGACCCGCTGCGCCAGCGCGTCAAAAATCCCCCACGGGGCATCCTGCGCGGCGGCATCACGGAAACGGAACCAGCCGCCGCCGAGAGAGTCGATCTGCACGACATCCGGCAGCGCGTAACGCGTGCCCTGATGATCGAGCGCGCTCAGCGTGCCGTCGCGGTAAACAAACGCGTAGCCCTGCACGAAGGTGGAAATATTCTCTTCACCAAACGGCAACCGCTGTTGCCCCTGGCTGTCCACCAGCCCCATGCCGTCCTGGGTGGTGACAATAAATTGCAACGGCGCGCCCTGATCCACCCCGGCACCGGCACCGTCCGCCAGGCTCACCGCGCGCCATGACGCCTGTTGCAGCAGGGAGCCATCAGCACGCAGCAACCCGGCGTTGCCCTCACCGTCAGCCGCCGGATCAAGCCGCGCCAGCGGCAGCTCCGGCTGTACCGTGCGCTGGGTGCGGTCACGGCCGTAAAACGGCTGCAACGGGTGGCCGTCCAGCGCGTTCAGCGTGCGGGGGCTCAGCAGCGCCTTGCCCTGCGGGTCGACAACGTTCAGTACTTTGCCGCGCGCATCACGCAGCCAGAGGCGGCCATTGATCACCTCGGCAGAGGCGGCCTGCGCCAGCCAGGCGGCGTTGGCAAAGGTGCCGTCCGGCGCGATCACCCCGCTGATTTTCCCCTCCGGCCCGGCCAGCGTCACCAGATAAGGCAGGGTATCCCGCTCATCAAGCGTGCTGCCCGGCGGCAGGGAAACCGGTGCCGGGTGGCCATCCAGATAGAGGCTCACCGGCCCTTTGCCGCGCTCCAGCACCGCATGGTGGTGCAGGCTCAGGGCGGAGACCGCCTCTGCCGGCAGGGTGCGCATCACCGTGCCGCGGCTGTCGAGCAAATCAACCTGGCCGTCGGCCTGCGTTGCCTGCCAGATGTCGCGGGTCAGCGGTTCGGCCGCACGGTAGGTTTTCCCCACCAGCGTCCCATCCGCGCGGATAAAGGTCATGCCGTCCGCGCTTTCTGCCCGCGCCAGCCCGTGCCCCTGCGGCGGCACGGTAATCGCGCTGAACTGCGGCGCAATGCGCCAGGTCAGGTCAGGCGCGGCGATGCCGTAACGGTTCTCACGGTTACGCGCAATGAACAGCCCGTCGTGGCCGAAGGGCTGCACAATCTCCATCTGCTCGCGGGCATAATGTCGCCGGCCGTCCGGCGACAGGAACACCGTGCGATAGGTGAGACGGATCCGGACAGGATCGCCGTCCTGCAGGGTGACGCTCTCCACCAGATCGTCAAAGGGTTGGCCGACCGGCGCACCGCTGCGGTTAATCAGCTGCGGGCGGCCGTCCCGGCTCACTACGGCCACGCCGGGCTGGGTGAAATCTGCTGCGCTGTCGAACTGCGGCGCAATCGCCCATTTGCCGCTGAGGTCAATATAACCCCATTTGCCCTGCTGGCTGGCGGCGGCCAGATCGTGATGATAGTCGCCGACCTGGTCAAACACCGGGCGGATCACCAGTTGCCCGGTGTTGTCCAGAAAGCCCCAGCGGTGGCCGCTCAGGCCGGGTGCCAGCGCGGCATCATCCACCGGCAGATCGGCGGCGGGCAGCAAGACTGCGGCCCGCCCCTGATGCACATCACGGATGCACAACGTGATGGCCTGCGGCAGAGCGGCGCGCGCCCTGGCCTCCGCCTCAGAACGCTCCTGCACCGGGCGGCTGCATGGCGTTTCCGCCGCGGCGTACGCCTGCTGGCACAAGGCCAGCAGGGTCAGTACACCGCCTTGCCGCCAGGCCCGGCCGAAGGTGGGTTTCATTTTCCGGCTCCCTGCGGGCTGCCCGCACAGGTTACTGCCTTGGCCGGCCACACCGGATGGCCTTTGGCATCGGTGACGATACGCTGGTTGCAGCGCACGATCAGCTGTGCCTGCACTTTGCCGTTGGTATCAATCAGTTTGGTCACACCCTTGTGCACCACCCAGGCGCGGTGATCGCTGAAATCACCCGCGTCGCTGTAGGCCGGCTTCACCACAAAGCGGCCGGTTTTATCAATGTAGCCGTTCAGCGAGCCAAAGGTGGCACGCTTCACAGCCCTGGCGCGGCCATCTTTCATCGGCCCCAGCTGGTCAAAATAGGGTGCGACCACGGTTTTGCCCTCGGCATTGACGAAGCCGTAGCGGTTATCCGCCCCGCGCAGCGGCACCAGCCCGCCGCCCGCCGCGGACGTGACCAGGCTGTCCACCCCGGCGAAGCGCTGAATCTCACGGCCGCTGAAATCACGCAGCACGCTTTGCTGGGCAGCCGGGTCGGTGTCTGCCACGCGCACCATGCCGACCAGCGGCACTGCGGTAGGGGCATCCGGGATCGGCTGGCCGCCGTGGCTGTCAATCAGCGTGGTGTGCTGGTCGCGCTGCGCCACTGCCCACTGGCGCGGGCCGGTGAAGGCCAGCGGCGCGGTATAGATTGGCGGCACCTGCCATTCGCCCTGGGCATTGATCGCCCCATAGCGCTGGCCGAAATTAAGCAGCACGCGGTCACCGTCAATGGTGGCGTTCTCCACCGGGACGGCTTTTTCCATCACCGCGCGGCCTTCGCCATCCAGAAGCGCCACCCCGCCCCCGGCCGGTTTCACCAGCCAGTGTTCACGGCCCACGGCGCGCGGTTTTTCCAGCAGATCTTCTGCCAGCGGGCGGCCGGTATCCGTACTTACCAGGCGGTAACGGCGCGCACTGTCAGTGCCGAAGGTTTGCAGGTAGAGGCCGTTGCCCATCGCCAGCGGTTTTTCGCTCTGCTGCGCGTCAGGGGTAACCGCCCAGTTGCCGGTGGCATTAATCACACCCCAGGCCGTGCCGCTGCGGGCCAGGGCATAGCCCTCGTTGAACGCCTCGATCTGGTCATAGACCGGGGCGATCACCTCACGTTTGGCCGCGATGTCCCACAGGCCCCAGCGCTGCTGGGCGCCCTCGCCTGCGACCGTCTGCAACAGGCCGCCGGACAGCCCTTTCGCCATCTGCAGAGTACGGGTCGGGACATCCATCACCGTGCCGCGGCGATCGATGATGCGCTGGCTGCTGGTTTTGCCGTCGGTAACGGTGGCCCAGCTGTAAGGGCCGGTGAAGGGCTGGATCTGCTCAAACTGCGGCGGGACAACCCACTGACCGTTGGCATCCACGGCGCCCATGCGCTGGTTCTGGGTACGGATGCGCAGGGGTGCGGCGGTGTCGTTCTCCACGCCTGCCCATTGCGGATCGGAGAAGATATCGCCGTGCGCAGTCAGCAGCGCCGGCGGCTGTTTCTTGTCAGTGGGCGTCAGCACGGCCAGCGGCAGGCGCTGTTCCACCTGGGTATCGTCCATGGACGGCTGGCCGCCGAGCAGTTTCACCTGATAGTTTTCCAGGGCCTTGAGGGTGGCCTCAGAAAGCAGGCTGACACCGCGGGTATCGACGATCTGCACGATGCGCGGGTTCTCTTTGCCCTGGGTTATCCACAGCGCCTGCGGCTGGATGTCGAGGCGGGCTTTCTCCGCCTTGATCACCTGCACGCTGTTGTGCGGCCCAATCAGCACCACCCCCTCATTGCTGGTGCCGACCCACCACTGGTGCCAGGGGCGCAGTGTCTCTTCCAGCCCGGCCGGCAGATCCTGCTGTTTCTCCAGTGCCGGGTTCAGCAGCTGGCGCGCGCCCTCCGGGGTGGTCACCAGCCAGTTGCCGTCCGGCAAGGCGGTGACCGCTTTATACGTTTGTTTGCTGCGGGCAACGCCCTGGCGGTCAATAAACACCCAGCCATTTTTACCCTGCACCGCAAGCGTCGCGCCGTTGAGCAGCGGCAGCGTGCGGCTCTTGATGCTCATCGGGTCGATGGCCCAGTTGCCGGTTTCATCCAGGTAACCCCAGTAACCGCTGGTACGGGAATCGCGTTTCTGGGCCGGCGTCAGCCCGGATTGTGGGGCCTCCAGCGCCATCACGTCATCCGGCAGCGCCAGCGCCCGGCCGGTGTTGGCCTGCCATAATGCCGGGGCAATCTGCATCTGCACGCTGGCCAGTGGCTGGCCGTCCACGAAACCGGGGGTGCCGAGGCTGGCCGCAAACGGCAGCGTATGAATCACCGCGCCCTGTTTGTCGATTAACGCCAGGCGGTCATTCACTTCCACCAGCGCCGTGCCTTCGGTATTAAACGGCGTCGCCCGGCTGAAACGTGCCGGGATCACCCCATTACCGCGCTGGTCAATGTAGCCATACTTGCCGTCCTGCGCGACCGCCGCCAGCCCGTTCACAAAGCCCTGGGCGTCGCTGAAGGCCGGCGCAATCACCATATGGCCGGTGGTGTCCATGAACCCCCAGCTGCCCTGCTTTTCCTTGCCGCTGCCGAGTTGTACCGGTGACAACCCCTGCTGGAAAGGCTGCTGGCAGGCGTTTTCACCCTGCACGGCCTTGCAGCCTTGCAGCCAGCTTTGATCGGCGCTGGCCGGAAACAGAAAAATGGCGTTAATCGCCAGTGCCAACGCGCTGAGTGCCCCTGCGCGGGTAAAATGTTCGGCGTGATGCATCCGATTCCCTTTATGGCAAAAGTAGGTAAAAGTGTAGCGTATTCCGCACCGGCCTTACGCCCGGCACATCATTGCGCAGCAACGGTCGGCGGAGTCTGCACGCATACGCCGTTGCGGTTCTGGTGTCCGTCTGGGGTGACCGTTTTTGCCGGTTCCGCCCCTGTGTCACGGACAAATAAGCAACAAAATGTAACAGGCTACCGAAGCCGTACCGTCGTGCCGCACGAACGTGCTTTTTAAGCCTGTGATAACCGCAGCGTTTATAACATAGGCGCGGAATTTTTAAAAACCGGCTACCCCATCAGATGGTTATGGTTTCCCTGCTCTCTACGCCTTTCGGATTATTTACCCACTGTCTGCCGCAACCCGCTCTACACTTTTACATTCCTGCATCTTTTTTTCGATTTCCTGCGTTCAGGCAGCCCGGATGCTGTTGTTCCACCTGCTATCTTTAAGGAAACCGGGCACCCGAACCGTTACCTCAGCAAATGAATGGGCAAGGAGAAAAGTATGAAAGTCGGATTCGCAGGGCTGGGCGCGATGGGCAGCGCCATGGCAGAAAACATTCTGAAGGCGGGGCATGGGCTGGTAGTGTGGAACCGCAGCCCGCAGGCAACAGAGGCATTGGTTGCGCAAGGGGCGACCGGGGCTGACGACCCGACCGGGCTGGCGCATGTGGATGTGCTGATCACCATGCTGGCGGATGACGCGGCCACGTGGTCGGTGGTGGTGGAGAGCGGCCTGCTGGGCCAGTTGGTACCGGGCGCAGTGCATGTCAATATGGCGACCATCTCCGTGGCCCTGGCGCGTGAGCTGGCGGCGCTGCACCAGACGCGCGGTATCAGCTATGTGGCGGCCCCGGTTCTGGGGCGGATTGACGTTGCGGCAGCCGGCAAGCTGAACATCCTGGCGGCGGGCGAGGAAGCCGCCCTGGCGCGGGTACAGCCGCTGTTTGAGGTCATGGGCCAGAAAACCTGGCATTTCGGCAACCAGCCGGAACAGGCCAACGTGGTGAAAATTGCCGCCAACTTTGCCCTGGCCAGCGCGATTGAAAGCATGGCTGAAGGGGCCGCCCTGGTGCGTAACCACGGTGTGGAGGCCCCGGCGTTTCTGGGTATGCTCTCCGGCACCCTGTTTAACTGCCCGGCCTACCAGAATTACGGCGGGATGATTGCAGAAGAGCGGTACTCGCCCGCCGGTTTCAAACTGACGCTGGGGTTGAAAGATGTCAACCTGGCGCTGGAGGCGGGCAACCAGAGCCATACGCCGCTGCCGTTTGCCGGGGTGCTGAAAGATAACTTCCTTGATGCCGTCGCCCAGGGCGACGGCCATCTCGACTGGTCAGGGCTGGCGACGGTCGCCACCCGCCGCGCCGGGCTGAAATAACGCGCGGCGTTTACGCCAGAGACTTCACCGGCCGGGCAGGTGTCCCGACACAGACACTGTTGTCCGGCAGGTCATGCACCACCACACTGCCTGCCCCGACCACCACGTTATTGCCGAGGGTGACGCCGGGGCAGAGCGTGACGTGGGCACCCAGCCAGACATCATCCCCAATGGTAATCGGTTTGACGAACTCCTCGCCGGCGGCGCGCTGGGTTTTATCCAGCGGGTGCCCGGCCGTGGCGATCACCACATTGGGCGCGATAAAGACATTTTTCCCGATGACCACGCGCGCGCCATCAAGGATGGTCAGCCCGTGGTTGGCGTAAAAGTTATCGCCTATATGGATGTTGTAACCATAATCCACATACAGCGGCGGCTCGACCCAGAATTTCCCTTCAAAATGCATCAACTCAGCCAGCAGCGTCTCGCGCCCGGCCAAATCGTCCGTGTCGTGCTGGTTAATCCGCTGGCAGGTCTTTTTCGCCCATTTGCGATCCTGCGTCAGCTCCGGGTCATAAGCCTGATATAACTCACCGGCCAGCATTTTCTCTTTTTCCGTTTTCATCCTTGTCACTCCATTTGATAAAAGAAGTGGCTGTTATAACCGGTAAACCGGCGGCTGTCATGGTCACTTCTTGCCCACTGGAAAAACGCAGGCTACAGTGGCCTGCCCATGACAAGGATGCCGCTGATGAAAACCCTGCCCTCCCCCGCTGTACTGACGCCGCCGCGCGCGACCCTGATTGGCCTGACCGCGATCCTGCTCTGGAGCATGACGGTGGGGCTTATCCGCAGCGTCACTGAGCAACTCGGCACCACCTCCGGCGCGGCGCTGATTTACAGCGTCAGTGCGCTGCTGCTGGTGGCAGTGAAAGGCTGGCCGCGCCCCGGCGAACTGCCGCGCCGCTACCTCTGGCTTGGCGGCGCCCTGTTTATTGCCTATGAGGCACTGCTGGCGCTGGCCATCGGCATGGCCCACAGCCGCAGCCAGTCACTGGAAATCGGCATGATCAACTACCTCTGGCCCTGCCTGACGCTGGTGTTTGCCGTGCTGTTCAACGGCCAGCGCGCCCGGGTCTGGCTGTGGCCCGGCGCACTGCTCTCTTTTGCCGGGGTTGTCTGGGTGATGAAAGGTGACGGCCAAGGCTCACCGCAACAGATGCTGGCGAATATCATGGATAACCCGGTGGCGTATGGGCTGGCACTGCTGGCGGCCCTGTTATGGGCGACGTATTGCACCGTGGCGCGCCGTGACGGCGGCGGCAAAAACGGCGTGACGCTGTTTTTCCTCGGCACTGCGCTGGTGCTGTGGCTGAAGTATGCCGTGACCCCGCAGCCTGACTGGCAGATGACCTTCAGCGGCACCTGGCAACTGCTGCTGTTAGGGGCAGCAACAGCCACTGCGTACAGCTGCTGGAATACCGGCATCCAGCACGGCAACCTGACGCTGCTGGCCACCGCCTCCTACTTTACGCCGGTGCTGTCGGCGCTGGTTTCCTGTGCCTGGCTGGGGCTGGTGCCTGGGGCCGGGTTCTGGCAAGGGGTGGTGATGGTGACCGCCGGATCACTGATCTGCTGGCGTGCCACCGCCTGAGGTTAACGCTGCTTACTGCTTGTTTTCATGATTGATTAGCGGCGTGTATCGGCGGCCCGCATCGCGGCCGCCCCTTTCCTGGTGTGGCCCGGCAGGCCTTATATCAATAATCCTGACGTCCCTGACCAGGCTGTTCCTCACGCATTGAAGAGAGACGCGGGTTTAAGGTATCCCGGTTAACCACTATTGATAAGAAATATAAAACATTCATTGCCGGGCTTATGCTCAACGTATGAGGGCAATAAGGCGCTATCTGATTATTTATTAAAATAGATTTATCCGACATCATTACTATAAATGATATATATTTATCTCCTTCGCCTGAGTCACATAAGTATTTCATCTTATTTCACGGTGCTCCCCTGCTAAAAAACGCGCATCATTCAATTAGCGACAGGCAAAAAACAGCCTAAGTAATTATCCTAAAAATATACTCTGCTTTTTCAGACAAAATGAGTATATCTGCCAATTATTCGCCAAAGAATATTAATCAAACTATTGATTTTAATGGTTATTTACTTTAATTGTCATTTAAGATGATTCTTATTTAATATCGTGTTTATTTTTATTCTCTTAATTAAATAATGCGGCAGTTGCACCGCAAAGAGAAATCTTTACACTTTTACATGTTAACTCTGGCGAGGAATTTATCATGGCAGTAAATAAGCGCTTCGATGCGCTGGACAGCTTTCGTGGCCTGTGTGCCATGTCAGTGGTTATCTATCACGTGAATATGGCGGGCACCCCGACGCAACTCTCTTTCTTCCGCGCCAGCCACCTGTTGGTGGATTTTTTCTTTGTGCTGAGCGGGTTTGTGCTGGCTCACGGGTATGGATTTAAAAGCGGCCTTCGCTTCAAGGACTTTTTTATATCCCGCACCTTCAGGATTTTCCCGCTGCATATTTTTATGCTGGGCGTGTTCATCCTGCTGGAAGTGGGGAAATGGCTTGCCTACAAAAAAGGGTTTGTGTTTAACAGCATACCGTTTACCGGTGTGACTGACCCGCATGAGATCCTGCCTAACCTGGTGCTGGTGCAGTCCTGGACGCCGCTGACCAACCCGCTCAGCTATAACTTCCCGGCCTGGAGCATCAGCGTTGAGTATTACATGTATATGATCTTCTTTGCGCTGACGATGCTGCGCGGGGTGGGCAAATACCTGGCCTGGGCGGCGCTCTCCTTCTCCTCGCTGTATTTGTTGCTGCACCACCACGCCTGGCTGACTGAAGAGGTGCTGCGCGGGCTGAGCTGCTTCTTTGGCGGGTCGCTGACCTATGCCCTGTATCGCCGGGTCGCCGATAGCATTGACCTGAGCTATACCCTGGCTTCCCTGGTGGAGATCATCGTTCTGGTGGCGGCGATTACCGTGGTCGCCCTGCCGGTGCCGGAAAAAACCCTGACCTGTATCCTGCTGTTCTGCGTGTGTGTCTTTACCTTCTCCCTTGAGCAGGGCGCGGTGTCGCAGTTGATGAAACGGCCGTTTTTCCTGCGGATGGGGGTGCTCTCCTATTCCATCTATATGACCCATGCGGCGATTTTGTTCTGCCTGATCTCGCTGATGATCGTGCTGCAAAAAGTCACCGGCTGGCACATTGCGCCGATGGTGGGTGACAAACGCTATCTCGATTTCGGCGGCCCGGTAATGAACAATCTGGCGCTGCTGGCGATCCTGGCATTGGTTATCGTTATTGCAGGTATCACCAACCGACGTATTGAGAAACACTGGCAACAGATTGGCCGGTCGCTCACCCAAAGTTACGCCCTCCGACGTGCTGAAAAATAACCATAATATCCCTCTATGTCTGGCCCCTTCGGGGGCCTTTTTTTTTGGCTGATGCGTCTCTGAGGCTTTTCTGATTCCTCCTCTTTTTATGATAATTCTTAAGTATTTGTAATCTTGGTCTGTTTACACTCGTGCGTTTGCCTCATTTTGTCCGCCAATGTAAAGGAACGCAGTATGAAAGCACCAAAGAATTGGTCCCCGGAACTGGAAGGTCTGCGGGGGCTGGCCTCTCTGTGGGTTTTACTGGGCCACATCTGCATTTTGATTAACTACTCTTTCCCTCTGCTCTCTGACCCCAGTATGGGAGTTGATCTGTTTATCCTGCTTTCCGGGTTCCTGATGGCGAAAAACTATCAGGAGCGTCGGGAGGTGGAACCCTGGACCGATCCCGCCACCTTTAAAAAATTCTGGCTACGCCGCTACTTCCGCATCGCCCCGCTCTACTATGTGCTGCTGGTGGTCGCCATTGGCTTTGGGCCGTACTTCGGGGAGATGCGCGACGTGATATCGTCGTTCTACCCATCCACGGCTACCGAGGTGTCACGCTATGCGGACCAGTCATTCGGTAACCTCGCGACCCACGTGCTGTTCCTGTTCGGGTTCCTGCCGCACTACGCGTTCAACACCGTGCTGCCGGACTGGAGCATCGGGCTGGAGATGCAGTACTACGCGCTGTTCCCGTTCATCATGCTGGCGATCATGCGTTTCGGTTACCCCGCCACCTGCGTGGTGCTGATGCTGGCCGGTATCGCCCTGAAATTTGCCCTGCCGGCTTATGTGGATGCGTTTAAGATGCCGTCGCTGATCTTCCTCAAGCTGCATATGTTTGTGGCCGGGATGCTCATCGCCGAGGCGGTGCGGCGTATGCAGGTGCGTTACCTGCTGCTGGCACTGCTGGCACCGGTCATCAGCATCTTCCTGACCATCGGCTGGCATAAAGTGCGTATTGGTATGGAAGCGCTGATGATCCTGCTGATGGCGGCAATCCTGTGGAAATTCCGTGCCGGCAGTATGATGGCCACCGTGATGTCGCTGCCGAAACGCCTCCTGACGCTGCGTTTCAGCACCTTCCTGGGTGATGTCTCCTATTCGGTCTACATGCTGCACCTGTTGATTGTGATCCCGGTCTGTGGCCTGTTGCTGAGCCACACCGCGCTGGCGCAACAGGGCGCAGTGCTGCGTTTCCTGGAGGTGGCCGCTCTCTGCCTGCCGGTGACCTACCTGCTGGCCATGCTGCTCTATAAAGGGGTGGAAAAACCGGGCATTAAGCTGGGGAAATATGTGCTGCGGCAGAACAAAGCAGAACCGCGGATCGAACCCATGGCATAAGGCTGGCCGCGGCCGGGCAACCGGCGGCGGTATAGCAATTCAGGTGGGCGGTTAACCGGGATCGACCTAAGATTTATCTTAATAAACGCCACGGATTGCTTAACTGTTGCGCCACGGAACGATTACACTTATCTCAGAGTAATCTGAGAGAGGTGAACGATATGGCTCTGTTTATCTTCGTATTGTGCAATATCGCATTAGTGCTTGCATCGATGAAAGTGCGTAACTGATGCATGCGGCGGCCCGATGTTTCATCCCGGCAGATCCGCCCCCCTGAGCCCGGCTTAACCCGCCGGGCTTTTTATTGGGCGGCGTTCTGCCAGGCCGTCCTATAACGGCTGCACTGCCGGCACCTGATGGTGAAAAACGTAGGGATCAGAGATCAGCGCGAACTGCTCATCGTCCGGGTAAGTGACGGCGACCTGATACGCCTCGCCGGCAAAGGCGCGGATGGCGGCCATATCGCGCCAATACGTCGCCAGGAAAAAGTGCATGTAGTCGCCCTGGGCTTCCCGGCGGACAAATGCCCCACAACAGCCTGCAATGCCCTGGGCATGGCTGACGCCCGTCAATTGCAGATGGCGGGCAAACCCTTCCGCATGGTGTAGCGGCACACACCCGTGCCAGGTCCGGCAAATCATGATCCCTCCGAATAATTATTCAAATAAAACACATAACTATTATGTGATAACTCCTGCAAAATCAACCGTTATCACCCTAAAAAGGATTGAAAACCGCCGCTGACCTCCTATGCTGTCAACACCTAACCAGGGGGAGATGGATATGCTGCTTTACCACTACACCAATCAGGCGGGCTTTCTCGGCATTATGGAGAGCGGCACCCTGTGGGCGACTAAAATCCAGTACCTCAATGACAACAAAGAATTTTTCCTGGCGCTGTCCATCGCAGACGAGATCCTGAAAGAGCGGTTGCGCACGGAGATTAACCGGGACGTGGTGATCCGCCTGATTCGTTTCCGGGAAGCGCTGCCGCGGATGAATGACGTCAATGTCTGTGTCTGTTCCCTGTCGGAGAACGGCGATCTGCTAAGCCAATGGCGCGGGTATGCGTCCGGCCTGGGGGGATATTCGATTGGGTTTGACTATGACAGGCTGAAAGCGGGGTTCAGCCGGCATGACTACGTGCTGATGAAATGCCGTTACCAGCCGCAAGAGCATGAAGATTTTATTAACAACGTCATCGACACCATTCTGATGATGTTTGAAGGCCAGCCGGAGCCGGATCACGCGGAGATTGAGAAGCCGTCCGCCGCCTCGCGCCTGTTCCAGGAGCATCTCTCCTGCGTGGCGGCCGTGCTGAAAGACAGCAGTTTCAGCGAAGAAGCCGAATGGCGCGCCATCTCCCGCCGCTCTCTCAGCCCGGCAGAACTCGCTTTCCGCCCCGGCCACTCGACCCTGACGCCTTACCACAAATTGCCGTTCGACAACCGGCAAAACGGCTGCGTACGCGAAGTGATTGTCGGCCATACGCCCAACAGCGAACTCGCCATCGCCGCCACCCAGACCCTGATGCAGAAAATGGGGCTGCACGTTGCCCTGCACGCCAGCCAGATCCCGTTCAGGAACTGGTGAGGGGGAAGTTATCCAGTCAACTCACACACCACTCTCAGGGTTTTATACCTGAAAAATGCCTGTGCCCTTCGGCAGTTGAACCCCCGGAACGTGGTGATGTGTGTCTCGAGCCAGACCTGGATTAGAGCGTGTTTACCTAATAGCCTTCAAAGCTACCGTGATTTTTATGGTACATGACGTACATAAGCTTAACGTTTTCTACCAGCACCTTTTCCACTGGTTCGGATGTCTTATCGGCTATCGCTTGTATCTTTTCGATTATGTCATCCGGCACAGGGCGTTGCTCAGTAAGCTCATTTGCCTGTTTCAGGTTCGGCCACATCATTTTCTTTCTGTGTAATAGCAGCAATAGCGGTTGCCGTTAACTGCATAAAAAACGTCAACCTCTTCAGTAGAGTACATGTTGCCATGCCTGGCGGCATGCCATCTGCGTATCGCAGGTTTCAATGCAGGGAGCCAGAGCAGGCTGGCATTCAGCCCCAGCCTTTCCCTGGCCCACTCAGTCTCAAGCCATTGGGCTTAACGCAGCGCGCCGACCTGCTCTGTTTGAGCTATGTTTTTGGCTCTGTCCATAGACACATTAAGGCGTTTGCTAATGATACCCGCGGGTTAACACCGCGCCCGATGAAATCTGATATCACGCTAACCAGCTCAGCACGGGCTGCGTCACTCAGGCCACGCCAATCGCTAAGGCTGCCCATAGGCAGCCTTATTTTTATATGTATGAATGCAAAATACAGGTTGACCTACAATATAGGTGTACCTATAACTGTCCCCTCAGCCAGACGCTGAAATAGGAAGGCCCCTACCGAAGCAGAGGCCAACATGAGGAAGGGTTATGATGACGTTAATCATCATCCTGATTGTTCTCTTAGTGATTAGCTCGCCAGCGTACTAAGACAGTCAGGCGGAGGAGAGAAACGCCCTCCAACCCACACTCCATAATTTAGGATTTTATCATGGCCCGGACAATAACTGACATCCAAAAACGCAGCGACGAACGGCGCGGCCTGAAGGTAAAGAGCATGAAGCTTAACGTCGAAACCATCGCGTTACTGGAGCGCCTTGCAGCCCATACTGGTGAGCCTCAATCGGCCGTTGTAACCAAGGCGCTTCAGATGCTGGCCAATGAACTAAAGCTATAACGGGAAGCCTCCTTCGGGAGGCTTTTTTATAAGCAGCAGGAAGAGCATTACTTATCAACGTGGCCGCCAGCGGATTGCTTCCGCCAATCCCTTTACCTGTTGCGCAGAAAAGGAACCCTGCTAAACCGACATAATAGGTAGGTATAGAACCCACTGTTGAATAGCTTCTATTTTACTTTGTGGGTATTATACCCCCTGGCGTGATAACGAGATGGCATATTATGAGCAGTGCAGAGTTAATTAAACAATTAATAGCTGATAGATAGATTAAGCAGCGTGAGTCATGTAACGCTGAGTAAACCAGGGGGAAGGAAGATAATTACCATACCCCATCCCCGGAAAGATGCTTCAAAGGGGATTGCCCGACAGACTCAAGTGATTTCAGATTTCAAATTGTTATAACAGGGTGCGCCGAAAGCCGCCCCTCTCTGCAAAGGCCATCATTCGCAACTGATGAGGTGTTTATGATTTATCCGCTTTTTATTTTTAAAACTGACAGCGGCGCATACGATGGCTACTTTCCTGATGTTGAAGGATGTTTCTTTGCAGGAAACTCTTTAGAGGAAGCCATTCATGGTGCGGAAAAAGCGTTTGCTGCACACATGGAAGTGTTAATTGCGCAAGGCGGCCACGTACCCGCCCCCCGCGATCCGGCTGATTATCTTGGTGACGAACGTCTTACCCAGGATAGCGGCTTTCTCGCATTGGTAGAGATTGATCCGACCAAATACGAGACGAAGGCTGTTAAGTTCAATCTGACCATGCCTGGCAATCTGTTAACGGCAATAGACCGTTATATTGAGCAGAACGGACATTATAAAAACAGGTCAGCGTTTCTCTCTGACTTAGCTAGAAAAGAGATTGCGCGGGGATAGTGCTCCTGGCCACCGAATAGGCTGGCCTTTGAAGCAGGGAATGGAATCAGGAAGCGGTTATTTCCAGCCGCTTACCCAGCGCCAGGAGCGCTTTCTGTATTGTGTCGATTTTAGTGCTATGACTCAGCGATACGATGCGCTGAACTTCCTGCGGGCGCGTATCAATCAGCCTGGCTAACTCCGCATTAGACACACCCTGTTGAACCAATGTATTCAACAGAAGCACCTTCGCAGCAACGCTGGCCGGCACCTCCACAAATGCTTCACCCTCTGCTGATGGAGCTGGAATCTCACGACGGTCTTCAAAGTAGAAATCAAACGCCGTTACCAGAGCGTCTTGCGCCATTGATAGCGCTCCTTCTCTGGTATCACCACCGGTTATTGCTTCCGGGATGTCGGGGAACAGCACCGCACACCCTGTTTCATCACAGTCGAACGTTACTGGATATCGCATAAATGATTAATTGAAACTCCGCGAAAACCAACCCCAAGGGGAGTTGGTTTTTATTTCATTCCGAGTTGCTTGAGAATCATTTTTCTCAGCGGCTCCGGTATCTCTTTTGCCGGAGGCCCCGGCATGATTGTTTGCCTGCCGTTAAGGAAGATTTTTAGAGGATTTGTTCCCTCTTTAAATTCCGCCCCCCGACCAGCAAGCCAATGTCTGAACCCACTTTGCTTCACTTTCCCTGTCGGTTTAAGTGAAGATAACTATAAACATTTTTGTTTATTCCGCCAACAGGAAGATGAACATTTTTGTTTATAAAATTGGCTACAACGAAAGCTCACCTGTTTCATAACACGAGTATATTGCTAAGCGATACCACGTCAGGCAGCTTGCCTGTTGCGCAGAGATGCAACGTAATTGCGAAGCCCCCGGGATCATAATGGCGCTATAGCGCGGATCTACTTCAGGGATAAGGACTTTAACTACCCAGCGCTATGAGGATTTACTGCTGTTTAGCTGGGCAAGAATATGCGCAACACCAGGCGGGACATGAGTCGCAAAAGATGCTCTAAAGTATCTGGATGTGCACAGTTCAGAGCTTACTTTGCTATAAAAACCGGATATGGAATTTCGGGCACTTTTCGGATAACCTCAAAAAACACCTTTAAAACCAAAAGCATAAAAAAAGACCGAATACGATTCCTATATTCGGTCTAGGGAAATGGCTCTTGGGAGAGAGCCGTGCGCTAAAAGTTGGCATTAATGCAGGCTGTTATGCCTTGCCCTTTAAAGCGTAGACGACGCAGGTGATTTTTCCAGCACCCTCACCGGGCAGTGATAGTGACAACCGGGAAGGAATTCACTTTTGTGATAACAGTCCCAAAACAAGCCCTTAACACTGGCGCTCTGCCATTTCCCTGACTTTTCATTGTGCCGTCTGGCTTACTCGCACAGGGTCAGCGCCTTCTGCTGCACCGCGGCCAGGCTCATTTTCTGCCCCGGTTGCTGTGGGTCGTCGAGCTGAATAATGGCAATCGGCTTCGCCTGGGTTTTGCCGGCTTTCACTTCTGCTTCAGCGATGTCGTTCAGCGGGTACTGCACCAGGGTGCTGTCATTGATGGCGTAAAGCGCATGGCCCGCGCGGCACTGCAACATCACTTCCTCACGGGTGAATGGCCATGCCTTGCCGAACTGGAAGCGGCTTACGGTGATGATATCCGCGGCGAACGCACTGCTGCACACACCGGCCAGCACCAGGGAGAGGATTACTTTTTTCATTGGGGAGTCCTTTACTCTATCCAAAACAAAAACTTAGTTTACCGCTACCGGCTCCAGGGTCGCAAACAGGCTGACCAGCAGCAAAACCAGTATCGAAAGCCCGAGCAGCAGTGAGGTGGCACGTACCACGCCGCGTTGCGCCTGCACCGGCGAGGCGGTAAAACGCGGCACAATGCGGTAGCGGTTATAGAGCGCCACCGCCACCATCACCGCCACCAGCGCCGCTTTCACCAGCAGTAGCATCTGGTACGGCGAACGGCTTTCAAACGGCCAGCCCTGCACAATCAGCCAGGTATCAACGGCGCCGGTGGCAATCACCAGCGCCACAGCCAGATGGCCAAAAGTGGAGAAGCGCAGCAAGGCGAGGATCGCCTCCTGACGCCACGGCCCGCCCCGGCTGAAACGCAGGCATCTCAGTAACGGCAGCAAACTGCCGAACCAGTAAGCCGCAGAGAGCAGATGCAGGGTATGGTTGGCACGTTGCGCCAGCCCGGCCATCCCTTCGCGCATGGCCGCATGGCCGACGCTGCCCAGCCCCACCAGCAGGGCGAACGTCAGCAGCAGAATAAGCCTGTCACGCCAGCGGTCAGCCGGCAGCAACACACTCAGCAGCAGCAAGGCGGCAAACAACAGATGCCAGCGCCAGACCTGGCCAAACGCGGTGTTCAGTACCGCCAGCCAGATCGGGAATGCCGTGACATCCGGCCAGCCCTCCCCCATCAGCCCGCCCTGCACGGCCACCATCAGGCAGGCCGTCAACAGGGCCACCAGCGCCGCGTATCCCTGCCAGTAACGCAGGCGCTGCAGCAGGACCGCACCAAATGCGGCCGGGGCCAGAAGCCGGGTAAACACACTGATGCCGAACAGTTGCATCACCGCCAGAAAATGCACAAAGCGGCATGCCACCCACAGCAGGGAAAGCGTACTCATTTTACCGTGAAGCGGTAGGTTCCCTGGGTGCGGTGCCCATCGACAGAGACAACCTTCCACGCGACCTGATACTCACCGGCGGGAAGCGCCTTATCCAGCGGCACCTGCAAGCGGGTGTTATCGCCGTTGTCACTGCTCAGCGCGGCGGAAGGTATCGTCATCTGCACCGGGCCGCTCAGGGTGATACGGCTGAAGCGGGGTTCTACGCCCTCGGTGAAGGTCAGGACCAGCTGTTGCGGGCCGCCCTGCACCAGGGCGTTGGCGGCAGGTGCCGAAGAAGCCAGGTGGGCGTGGGCCAATGCCGCAGGGGCGACGGCCGCGGTGAACAGGAACGCGCATAACACACGAAGACAAAGGAATGTTTTTGGCATAACAGACGTCTCTCTGGCTGCGGGGCAAAATTTGCGCCTACTTTACCCGATTCAGCCGGTGAGATGTTGCAAAAAATGCATTGGGTTATCGCGCGGAGGTGAAAAGAAAGGGCAATAAAAAAGGCCTGCACCAGGGTGCAGGCCAATACGTGCGCGCAATGTTTTTATGCCGCCGGGTCGCTGCCCGCCGTCATGTTTTTTAATTCTTTATCGATAATAAACAGGCCGTTACCGGTGTTGCTCACCATGCCCAGCTTGTCGAGCACGGATTTGAACAGTTTCTCTTCTTCATGCTGCTCAGCCACATACCATTGCAGGAAGTGGAAGGTAGAATAATCCTGCAACGTCATTGCCAGGTGGGCCAGTTCGTTGATCTTACGGGTAATCAACTGCTCGTGCTCATAGGTCAGGGTGAACACATCCGCCAGGGATGCAAACTCTACCGGCGGCGCGGCAATGGTGCCGAGCAGCGGCAGCGCACCGGTGTCGCTGACATAGTCAAACAGGCGCTGCATATGTTCCATCTCTTCACGCGAGTGTGACTTCAGGAACGCCGCCGCCCCTTCAAAGCCTTTGTCACTGCACCAGGCGCTCATTTGCAGGTAGAGGTTAGCGGAATAGAACTCCAGGTTCAGTTGCTCGTTAAGCTGGCTGACCATTTCTGGCTTTAACATAGACATATCCTTATAAACGACAGGCGAAGCGATATTTAATAATTTTTCGCATTATGCCGACATCCTTTTAAATTACAAACAGCAATTTTAACAATCGCAGAGAAAGTAAATCATCCTCTTGAAAATAGTCATTATTTTTTTATTACGGCACGACACCACCCAGCAACTCTCTTTATTTAATGATAATTGTTTACATCCCTTAAAATAAATAAAGACGAATCATTCTTATTTATATTTTATCCCGCCTGCCCCTTTCTTCCTGTTGCCCCACCTGCCCGGAAGACACACACCGCCTTGCCATTTTCACAGGCTTGCTTTATTTTTGCCGCAGCATAACCAACGCCCGGCAGGAGAGAATGATGGGATATAACCTGGCTGAACTGACACCCGATGAGATGAACCGGATCAATGTGGATTTGGCCGCGTCCGGCGTCGCTTTTAAAGAGCGTTACAATATGCCGGTGGTGCCTGAACTGGTTGAGCGCGAGCAACCGGAAGCGCTGCGTGATTACTTCCGCGAACGTGTGGCGTTCTACCGCAGCGCATCGCACAACTACTCACGCCTGCCCTATGAACCCAAAATGAAGTAAGCGCCGCCCCAGGCCGGGGCGGGCCGCTATGCCTTGCCGGCGAACTGGTCAGTCGCGCGGATTAGGCGATCCAGAATGCCCGGCTCGTCAAACGAGTGCCCCGCCCCTTCGATAATATGCAGCTCTGCTTCCGGCCAGCGGGCCGCCAGATCCCAGGCGTTCTGCACCTGGCAGGCCATATCATAGCGCCCATGCACAATCACGCCGGGAATATGGCGGATGCGGGTAACATTCTCCAGCAGCTGATCGTCCCGCTCCAGGAAGCCGCCGTGGCTGAAATAGTGGTTTTCAATGCGGGCAAACGCCAGCGCAAAATCATCCTCACCAAAGGAGGCGGCATTCACCGCCGGCATCAGCGTGACGGTCTCCCCTTCCCACAGGCTCCAGAGGCGTGCCGCTTCCAGCTGCACGACCGGGTCATTGCCGGTGAGGCGACGGCGGTAGGCACCAATCACATCCTGCCGTTCCTCCTCTGACAGAATAGAGAGCACGCGCTGCCATTTGTCCGGGAAGAAGCGCGAGGCACCATCCTGATAGTACCAATCCAGTTCCTGTTGGCGCAGGGTGAAAATGCCGCGCAGCACCAGCTCACTGACGCGTTCAGGGTGCGTCTGGGCATACGCCAGCCCCAGCGTGGACCCCCAGGAGCCGCCAAAGACCAGCCACTGCTCTGCCCCGGCCATCTCACGCAGCTTTTCCATGTCGTCGATCAGGTGCCAGGTGGTGTTGTTGTCCAGGCTGGCATGGGGCCGGGAGCGGCCGCAGCCGCGCTGGTCAAACAGCGTGACGTTGTAGTGTGCCGGATCAAACAGCTGGCGATGGAGGGGTGAACAGCCGCCGCCCGGCCCGCCATGAATAAACACCGCCGGTTTGCCTTGCGGGTTCCCGCTGCGCTCCCAGTAGATCTGGTGCCCGTCGCCGGTGTTCAGCCACCCGCTGGCGTATGCTCTGATGGGCGGATATAAGCCCTTTAATACCGTCATCTGCTGTTCCGATCTGCCTGATCCTGAGGTTTACTAAAACCGATTGTTACATTTGCGTCAATGAATTAGCTCTATTGTGTAGAGATTCCGGTTTTTTTGGCGATTTTCCCACCACTGTTACGCTACATTTTGTCCAAAAAGAGATCTTAAAAAAAACAGTGCGTTTAAAAATTTTGGTTAATAGCGCTTGAAAAATTTTCCCAATCAGCCGTTAATAAGGGTGCATACCAACCCAGCCACCGGTACAGAGAGGCCACCATGAGTAAGGGAATGGATAGCAAAAAAAATGCGAAGAAGAAGCCGTTGAAGACCCCAGCTGAAAAGCGGGCGGATAAACGTTCAAAAAAGGCGCATCCGCAAGAATGAGTCCGGCTGAACCGCGTACTTAAACCCGCTCTGGCGGGTTTTTTTATTGTCTCTGATATCTAAAGGATTGAGTGCATGAGTCGGATTGTTATTGCAGCGGCACAATATTGCAGCGTGCCATGTGATATCGAGAAAAATGTCTCGTTACATCGCGAGTTTATTGCCCAGGCAGCGGAGCATCAGGTCAACCTGCTGATTTTTCCCGAGTTGTCGATTACTGGTTATGAAATTGCCCAGGCGCCGGAGCTGGCCCTGATGCTTGGCGACCCCCGCCTCACGCCGCTGCGCGATGATGCGCGCCGCCATAAGATGACCGTTGTTTTTGGTGCGCCGATTATTACTGACGACCAGGGCACCTGCTGCATCGGTGCCGTGACCTGTGAGGCCGACGGTACCCTCTACGCCTATACCAAACAGCACCTTGCCGGCAATGAGCCCCACTATTTCTCCCAGGGCGAAGGCGGCCCGCTGGTGAATGTGCAGGGTTACCCGGTGGGGCTGGCCATCTGTGCGGATGTGCGCGTACCGTCGCATCCGGCCCAGGCCGCGCTTTCCGGCGCGCAGATTTATACCGCCAGCGTGCTCTTTTCCGAAGAGGGTTACCTGGAAGACACCCAAACCCTGGAGACGTACGCCCGGCAACATCAGATGGCAGTGTTAATGGCCAACCACGGCGGCCATACCGGCGGGTGGCAGCCGGCCGGCAAAAGTGCCATCTGGGCCGAAGGCGGCCATTGCATCGCCCGCGCACCGAGTCACGGCAATGCGCTGGTGGTGGGCACCCGCCATCAAAACCAATGGCAGGGCCATGTATTATCATTAGGGTAACCGTGACCCCTACCCAAAGGAGTGCCAATGATGCTGCGAGTTATTGATACCGAAACCTGCGGCCTGGACGGTGGCGTGGTTGAGATCGCGTCAGTGGATCTGGTCGGGGGAGAGATTGTGAACCCGATGAGCGATCTGGTTTCCCCCGATCGCCCCATCAGTATTGAGGCGATGGCGATCCACCACATCACCGAAGAGATGGTCGAAGGCAAGCCGCGGATTGCAAAAGTGATCGGCCGCTACCACGGCAGCCCCTATTATGTGGCGCACAATGCCGCGTTTGACCGCGCCATGTTGCCGGAAATGCATGGCCGCTGGATCTGTACCGTAAAACTGGCCCGGCAGGCGTTTCCCGGCCTGAAATACAGCAACCAGCATTTACGTTACGCCTTGCGGCTGAAAGTGGATGTGCCGGAGGGGCTTTACCCGCACCGCGCGCTGTATGACAGCTACGTCACGGCGGCGCTGTTGCAGCGCATTATGCAGGAGACGGGCTGGAGCGCTGAAGAGATGGCGGACATTACCGAACAGCCGGTGCTGCTGCGCACCCTGAAATTCGGCAAATACCGCGGCCGCCCGATTGAAACCGTGGCGCAGGAAGACCCGGCCTATTTGCGCTGGATGCTGAAATCCATCGACGATCTCAGCCCCGATATGCGCTATACGCTGAACCACTATCTGGCGCCCTGACCTCTACCAGACTGCCGGCTGATCCTTTTACCGATCAGCCGGCCCCTTTTCCGGCCTCCGCCGCGCACTGAATGCCGCGGCGGCACTGCCCGGCGTCAGGCCTGCGCCTCGTTCAGCGCCAGCACAAACGCATACTCCATCGCGATATCCTCATAGGCTTTGAAGCGGCCCGACTTCCCGCCATGCCCGGCATCCATGTCCGTGTACATCAGCAATTGGTTGGTGTCCGTTTTCAGTTCGCGCAGTTTCGCCACCCATTTGGCGGGTTCCCAGTACTGCACCTGCGAGTCATGCAAACCGGTGGTAACCAGCATATGCGGATAGGCTTTGGCGGTGATCTGGTCATAGGGGCTGTATTCCAGCATACAGCGGTAATAGGCTTCCTGATTGGGGTTGCCCCACTCGTCATACTCACCGGTGGTCAGCGGAATGCTCTCATCGAGCATCGTTGTCACCACATCCACAAACGGCACCTGCGCCACAATCCCGTGATACAGCTCCCCGGCCTGGTTGATCACCGCGCCCATCAGCAACCCACCGGCGCTGCCGCCCATCGCATAGACCTTGTCCGCATGGCCGTACTGCTGTTCCACCAGCGCGCGGGTGACATCAATGAAATCATGGAAGGTGTTCATCTTGTTGAACAGCTTGCCGTCTTCGTACCACTGCTGGCCCAGTTCGCCGCCGCCGCGGATATGGGCGAGTGCAAAGACAAACCCACGATCGAGCAGGCTGAGGCGGCTGGCGCTGAATGACGGGTCCATGCTGCTGCCGTAGGAGCCGTAGCCGTAAACCATCAGCGGGTTATTGCCGGCGCTGAACCGGTCACGCCGGTACACCAGCGACACCGGCACTTTTACGCCGTCGCGCGCCGTCACCCACAGGCGCTCACTGGTATAGTCGCTGCTGTCAAAATCTTTGACCTCCTGCTGTTTCAGCAAGGTGCGCTCGCCGGTGTCCATGTTGACTTCAAACATTGAGGCCGGGGTGGTCATTGAGGAGTAGCCATAGCGCAGCAGAGACGTCTCCGGGTCTGGGTTATAGGCCAGCCAGGTGACATAGGTCGGGTCATCAAAGCGGATCTCTTTCTGCTCGCCGCTCTGCCAGTGGATCTGGCGCAAATGGGTCAGCCCTTCGCTGCGCTCTTCCACTACCAGCCAGTCACGGAACAGGCTGAAGCCCTCCAGCATCACAGTATCGCGCGGCGGGATCACCGCCTGCCACTGTGCCTCGTCCGGCTGGTCAGCCCGGTAAAGGCCGAAGTTTTTACCGTCTTTATTGGAACGGATATAGAAATGGTTCTGGTAGTGATCCAGCGCGTATTCATGGTCACGGCGGCGCGGCACAAAGACCTGCGGCGCGGCATCAGGCTGGTCAGCATCCAGTAACAGGATCTCTGAGGTGGTGGTGCTGCTGAGGTGGATCAGGATAAAGCGCTCGGAGGTGGTTTTCTCCAGCCCCACATAGAAGGTGTCATCCTGCTCCTGGTAGATCAGGGTATCTTCAGCCGGATCGCTGCCGACGACGTGGCGGTAAACCTGATAAGGCAGCAGGGTTTTGTCATGTTTGCGCACATAGTAGAGCGTGCGGGCATCATTGGCCCATTCAAAACTGGCGGAGGTGTTGGTGATCACCTCGTCGGCCCATTCATCGGTGCCGATTTGTTTGATGCGGATGTCGTACTGGCGGCGGGAGAGGAAATCCTCTGCCAGGGCCAGTTGGCGGTTATCCGGGCTGACTTCCATCGCGCCCAGCGTATAGAACTCGTGCCCTTCTGCGCGCACGTTGGCATCAAGCAGGACATCCCACTCCGCCGCGGCGTCTGCCGGCTGGCGCAGGTAAATCGGGTATTCATTGCCGGGCTGGTAGCGGGTCTGGTAACGGAAACCGTGGCGCACATAGGGCACCGACGCGTCTTCTTGCGGGATGCGGTCTACCATCTCCTGATAGAGGGCTTCCCGCAGGGATTGATAGGGTTGCATGGCCTGCGCGGTATAGGCGTTCTCTGCCGCCAGGTAATCCAGCACCTCGGGGTGTGTGCGGTCATCGTCACGCAGCCAGTAATAATTATCGATCCGGGTATCACCGTGGGCGGTAATCGGATGCGGGCGTTTCTCTGCTTTTGGTGGTGTGGTCATGAACTGATCCCTGGCACTGCCATTATGAACCGACTGAAAAATGCGGGACGCGGGCGACAGGCGCTCCGGAGTCTGTACGGTCATCATACGTCATGCTGCGGCGGCGACGCGGGCGTCCCGTCACAACACATTAATAACAAAAATAATGATAGACCCTAACAGAGGGTGAACTCAATGCAGGTGAGGTGCTGTATGCCGGGGTAGATGGACCCGATGACCTGCTTCAGTTCAGGCAGGGTCATGTTCTCCTGCCGGGCATGGGACGCATCCAGCGCAGAGAAAGCCACAGGCGTGACGGAAAGCACGCGCAGGCGGCAGAAGGAAACCCCATCCTCCAGGCGTGAGACCTGCAAAATATCACCCGGCGCAACGTCAGCGTCACTGCCGCTGCGCAGGGTGATGGTTTTACGGCCTGCCAGGATGTCCGCCTCAAAACGGCGGTAAAAGGTGAAAGGTATCACGGCATCACTCCCTGATGGCGCAGGCTCAGGCGGCCTGCTCGTCGCTGCCTTCGGCCTTGCCGCGGCTTTTGGGTTTCAGGCGCGCCGGTTCTGCGGCGTCGTTGCCTGGTGCTGATGCCAGCACGCTTTCCAGCGAGCTGCCCCGCAGGATTTGCGTCAGCGGATCTTTATGTTCCGCCAGGAAGAAGCTCAGGCGCTCACGCTCGCTCTCTTCCATTTCCAGCGCAGAATGGGCCAGCCATTCAGACAGGGTATCGGCCAGATCCAGCATCTTGTCGTAAGCGTCAGCTTCTTTCTTGGTCGCAAACGTCATCTTTTCCTCGCCTTGTCGCACCACGACATATTTTACTTCTACCGTCATGAGTGATAATCCTCTTATGGCACACTACTGTATGAATATACAGTTTAAGTAAATCGGGGCGCGGAGGCAAGCCCTTTTACACATTCCGGAACCTGCCTCGCAAAAGAAAAACTACTTCAATAATCGGGCTTTACAGCTTTTGCCTTTGATTTTACCTTGCTGCAACTGCGACAACGCCCGGCGGGCGCTGGCACGGCGGATGGCGACATAGGCATGGACCGGGAACATGTCAATTTTGCCCACCTCGGCCGCCGTCAGCCCGGCATCGCCGGTCAGCGCACCCAGGATGTCACCGGGGCGGATTTTCGCCTTGCGGCCGCCGTCGATGCAGAGGGTAGCCATCTCCGGCTCAAGCGCGACCGGCGGGGTGGCAAGCAGTTTTTCAGCCGGTTGCCAGGTGGTACGGATGCCGAGGTAATCCTCCAGCGCGTGCACGCGCACCATCTCCTGCGGCGTACAGAAGCTCACGGCCAGGCCGCTCATCCCGGCGCGGCCGGTACGGCCGATGCGGTGAACATGCACTTCCGGGTCAAAGGAGAGCTCATAGTTGACGACCAGTTCGAGGTCTTTGATGTCCAGCCCGCGTGCGGCGACATCTGTCGCCACCAGCACCCGGCAACTGCGGTTGGCGAAGCGCACCAGCACCTGATCGCGGTCACGCTGCTCCAGGTCGCCATGCAGCGCCAGCGCGCTGATGTTCTCGTCAGCCAGCGCCTCGTAGACTTCCTGGCAGTCGCGTTTGGTGTTGCAGAACACCACGCAGGAGGTCGGCTGGTAGTGGCGCAGGGTGCCGGTCAGCAGGCGCAGCCGTTTTTCACGGGTGGTTTCCACAAAGATCTGCTCAATGGTGGTCTGTTCCGCTTCTGCCGCGATCTCCACATCCAGCGGGTCCTGTTGCACGCGGGCGCTGATGCGGGCGATGCCTTCCGGGTACGTGGCGGAGAACAACAGTGTCTGGCGGCGCGGCGGGGTGTAACGGATCACTTCATCGATGTCGTCGCTGAAGCCCATGTCCAGCATACGGTCGGCTTCATCCAGCACCAGGATGCGCAGGGCGTCCAGTGACAGCGTCTGTTTGCGCAGGTGCTCCTGGATGCGCCCCGGCGTGCCGACCACGATATGCGGCGGGTGCACCAGGGAGTCGAGCTGCGGGCCGATAGGCTGGCCGCCGCATAAGGTCAGGATTTTGATGTTCTGGGTAAAACGTGCCAGCCGGCGCAGCTCTTTACTGACCTGATCCGCCAGCTCACGCGTCGGGCACAACACCAGCGCCTGCGTGACATACTGCCCCGGCACAATTTTGTCCAGCAGGCCAATGCCGAATGCGGCGGTTTTGCCGCTGCCGGTCTGGGCTTTGGCGCGCACGTCGCGGCCGCTGAGGATCGCCGGCAGTGACGCCGCCTGCACCGGGGTCATGGTGGCGTAACCGAGTTCCGCCAGATTGGCGAGTTGCTCCGCCGGCAGCGGCAGGGAAGAAAATGAAAGTGTGCTCAAGACAGTAACTCTTATGGTGATCAGAAAAGGAGGCGGGAGTGTGCTGCTATACAGTCAGTTCCAGCAAACGCCCATCATAACAGAGCCGGCGCCCTGCGTGTTAATAGTGGCTTAACCGGGCGGAAAAAGCCGCATCCGGGCGGTTTTTTATCCATAACCTGCCTGTTCTGTGGCCTGCCTGCGCAGCCGGGCCGCACGCGGCAGCCCCCCTCTTCCGGGCAATAACCGGCACAGCCGTGACCACGCAAACGTTTTCGTTTATACTGCGCGCGATTTTCTCCGGTCTTGTCAGTTAACCCTGTAAATGAAGGTAAGTTATGTTGATCCTTGGAACTGCCCTGCGTCCTTCCGCCACCCGTGTCATGCTGCTGGGTTCCGGTGAACTCGGTAAAGAAGTGGCCATCGAATGCCAGCGTCTCGGCCTGGAAGTGATTGCCGTTGATCGCTATGCCGATGCCCCGGCAATGCATGTTGCCCACCGCAGCCATGTGATTAACATGCTGGACGGCAACGCCCTGCGGGCCGTGATTGAGCAGGAGCGCCCCGATTTTATCGTGCCGGAAATTGAGGCCATCGCCACCAGCATGTTGGTTGAGCTGGAGCAGCAGGGCCACAATGTGGTGCCGTGTGCCGAGGCGACCCGCCTCACCATGAACCGTGAAGGCATCCGCCGCCTGGCCGCCGAAACCCTGGGGTTGCCGACGTCAACCTACCAGTTTGCTGACAGCGAGAGCGCTTTCCGCCAGGCGGTGAGCGACATCGGCCTGCCCTGCATCATCAAGCCGGTGATGAGCTCCTCCGGCAAAGGCCAGAGCCTGATCCGCCATGAGGATGAGCGCCAGGCAGCCTGGGACTATGCCCAACAGGGCGGGCGCGCCGGGGGCGGACGGGTGATTGTGGAGGGGCTGGTCCGCTTTGATTTTGAGATTACGCTGCTGACCATCAGCGCGGTGGACGGTATCCATTTCTGTGACCCGATTGGTCACCGTCAGGAGGACGGGGATTACCGGGAATCCTGGCAGCCGCAGCAGATGAGCGCCCTGGCGCTGCAACGCGCGCAGGAGATTGCCAAAAAAGTGGTGACGGCACTGGGCGGCCACGGCCTGTTTGGCGTGGAGCTGTTTGTCTGTGGGGATGAGGTGATCTTCAGCGAAGTGTCGCCGCGCCCGCACGATACCGGCATGGTGACACTGATCTCGCAGGACCTGTCAGAGTTTGCGCTGCATGTGCGCGCCTTCCTCGGCCTGCCGGTAGGGGAAATCCGCCAGTTCGGGCCGTCGGCTTCCGCCGTGATCCTGCCGTCGCTCACCAGCAGTGATGTGCGTTTCAGCGGTGTCGGCCAGGCACTGACCGGCCACAACCAGTTGCGCCTGTTCGGCAAGCCGGAGATCGCCGGGTCGCGCCGGCTGGGTGTGGCGCTGGCTACCGGTGACACCGTGGAGCAGGCCGTCGCACGGGCCGTCGGGGCGGCGGCAGCGGTCAAGGTCAGCGGCTGAGGCCAAAAAAAACGGGCGCCGCGGCGCCCGTTTCCCCAGAATGCCCACCGGTCAATAACCGTGGTCATCCTCTTCATCTTCGTCCTGGTCGTCTTGCGCGTCCTGTTCCGCGTCATCCTCTTCGTCATCAAAACGTACCGCGACCTGCCCGCCCTGATGGGATTCCCGGATCTCCTGCGCGACCACAGCAATGGCCTGGCCGCTGCTCATCCCCTCTTCCATCAGCTGATGGATGCGTTCCGCAGCCTGTTGCTGCTCCTGATGTGAAAGTGCCGGCATACCCGCTTGCATGGTTCGTCTCCTCTGTTGACCGGCACAGTATACGCGCCGATGGCCCAATGGCCTACTCTCATGCCGTGCGCTGCCCGCCGCGCCGGGACGATGCCGCCCTTTTTCACCCGGTGCGGTTCTGTGGTAGGCTGGGCGACTGTTTTTGACTGCCCGGCCGGCCCGACACCATGTACGCAACCCATACCCTGACTTACACCCCCGATGCGCTGCTGACGCGCTTTGCCCCGCTTTCCGGTTCCCCGTGGGCAATGCTGCTGCACTCCGGCCGGGCGGATCACCTGCATAACCGGTTCGATATTCTGGTGGCTGACCCGCGCATCACGCTGGTGACCCACGGCGAAGAGACGACGATTGCCGGGGCCGGGGGCGAACAGCGCCGCACAGACGATCCTTTCCAACTGGTGGCGGAGGCGATGGACTCGCTGGGGCTGACGGCCGCGCCGGAGGCGGATCTGCCGTTTCTGGGGGGTGCGCTGGGGCTGTTCGGCTACGATCTCGGCCGCCGGGTGGAATCGCTGCCCAGCCTGGCCGCGCAGGATATCGCCGCGCCAGACATGGCAGTCGGCATTTATGACTGGGCCTTGATCGCTGACCACCACCAGCAGCGGCTGACGCTGGTCTGCCACGGGGATGCGGCGGCCCGGCTGGCCTGGCTGGACGTTCAGCAGGCGCGCCCGGCCCCGGCCGATGATTTCCGGCTGACCGGGGAGTGGCAGGCGAACCTGAGCCGCGAGGCGTATGGTGAACGCTTCCGGCAGGTGCAGGATTACCTGCGCAGCGGCGACTGCTACCAGATTAACCTGACCCAGCGCTTTACCGCCCCCTATCAGGGCAGTGAGTGGCAGGCATTTACCCGCCTCAATGCCAGTAACCGCGCCCCGTTCTCTGCCTTTTTGCGGCTGCCTGGCCAGGCGGTGCTGAGTGTGTCGCCGGAGCGCTTCCTGTGGCTGGCGGACAACCAGATCCAGACCCGGCCGATCAAAGGAACCCTGCCGCGGCTCGCCGATCCGGCCGCCGATGCCGCCCAGGCGGCGCGGCTGGCTGCCTCAGAGAAAGACCGGGCTGAGAACCTGATGATTGTTGATCTGCTGCGCAATGACATCGGCCGGGTGGCGGAACCGGGCAGCGTGCGGGTGCCGCAACTGTTTGCGGTTGAGCCGTTCCCGGCGGTGCACCATCTGGTGAGCACCATCACCGCCCGGCTGCCGGCAGGCTGCCACGCCGCTGACCTGCTGCGCGCCTGTTTCCCCGGCGGGTCCATCACCGGCGCGCCCAAAATACGGGCTATGCAGATTATTGAGGAGCTGGAACCGCAACGGCGCAACGTCTATTGCGGCAGCATCGGTTACCTCAGCCTGTGCGGCACGATGGACACCAATATCACCATCCGCACCCTGCTGGCTGAGGCGGGCCGCCTGCACTGCTGGGCAGGCGGCGGCATTGTGGCCGACAGCGATGAGCAGGCGGAATACCAGGAGACGTTTGACAAAGTGGCGCGCATTCTGCCGCAGTTGCGCCCGGCCGCTGAACCGCAGGAGGTTACCGCCGGATGAGCGACTATACGCTGGACGAGTTTATTACCCGCTTTACGCTGCAACAGCCCGCCCCGCCCAAGCCGCTGCGCGATGTGCGGCAGGCCGCGGTGCTGCTGCCGGTGGTCTGCCACCCGGAGCCGACGCTGCTGCTGACCCGGCGCGCCGATACCCTGCGCAAACATGCCGGCCAGGTGGCGTTTCCCGGCGGCTCCGCCGACCCGGATGATGCCTCCCTGATTGCCACCGCGCTGCGCGAGGCGCATGAAGAGGTCGGTATTCCCCCCGCCTCGGTACGGGTGCTGGGCATGCTGGGGCCGGTGGAGAGTTCCACCGGTTTTCAGGTCACGCCGGTGGTGGGGCTTATCCCGCCGGATACCCTGCTGGTGCCGAATGCAGAGGAGGTGGCGGACATCTTTGAGATGCCGTTGCAGGAGGCGCTGCGGCTGTCGCGCTATACGCCGCTGGAGATTGAGCGCCGCGGCATCCGCCACCGCATCTACCTGAGCTGGTATCAGCATCAGTTTGTCTGGGGCATGACCGCCGGGATTATCCGTGAGCTGTCACGCCATGTGGCCCGCCCGGAAGAGAGCGCCAGCATGAATCCCTCCCTGAATGCCGGTTAACCGCCATATCGTCCTTTTGATCCGCCTTTTTTGTGCGCACTTTTACTGAGCCACTGTCAGGAAGGCGATCTTTATCACCTTATTTATGGTAATATTCTGTATATTAGCCCCCTGCCATGATTTGCTACTGAAAAAGCCCCTGTTTTTTGTATGACAAACTAATAACGGCCATCGCTGCCCGGTTTTATGCAGCGTGTCGGGGCAGGAGGTTTCTCCACCCGGTAAGCCTTGCCATTAGGTAATCTCATGCGAAAAGGGGCCGCAGGCCAGGCAGCCTCACTACACTTAATAAGCAGGTCCCTGGTTGTTTTTAAGGCAACCGCCCCGTTTCCCCTGAAGGAGTTTCAGCGTGATCAGCGTTTTCGACATGTTTAAGATCGGCATTGGCCCGTCGAGTTCCCATACCGTGGGGCCGATGAAAGCGGGCAAACAGTTTGTTGACGACCTCGTCAGCCGCGATCTTCTGCCTGCCGTGACCCGTATTGCCGTGGATGTTTACGGCTCCCTCTCCCTGACCGGGAAAGGCCACCATACGGACATCGCCATTATTCTCGGCCTGGCCGGTAACCTGCCGGACAGCGTGGATATCGACGGCATCCCGGCCTTTATCCGTGATGTGGAGGCGCGCCAGCGTCTGCTGCTGGCCAACGGCCGCCACGAGGTTGATTTCCCGCGTGACACCGGCATGGTGTTCCGTCAGGACAATCTGCCGCTGCATGAAAACGGGATGCAGATCCACGCTTTCGCCGGGGATACGCCGATCTACAGCAAAACCTACTACTCGATCGGCGGCGGGTTTATTGTTGATGCAGAACATTTTGGCCAGGTGGATCAGCAGGCGGTGGCCGTGCCCTACCCGTTCAGCCATGCCAGCGATCTGCTGGCCCACTGCCATCAGACCGGGCTGTCGCTCTCCGGCCTGGTGATGCAGAACGAACTGGCGCTGCACGGCAAAGAGGAGATTGAGCGCTACTTCAGCCAGATCTGGCAGACCATGCGCGCCTGTATCGACCGCGGGCTGAATACCGAAGGCGTGCTGCCCGGCCCGCTGCGGGTGCCGCGCCGGGCGTCGGCGCTGCGCCGGATGCTGGTCTCATCGGACAAACTCTCCAGTGACCCGATGAACGTGATTGACTGGGTGAATATGTTCGCGCTGGCGGTGAATGAAGAGAACGCCGCCGGTGGCCGGGTGGTGACCGCCCCGACCAACGGTGCCTGCGGTATCGTGCCTGCGGTGCTGGCCTACTACGATCACTTTATTGAGCCGGTGACGCCGGAGATTTACATCCGCTACTTCATGGCCTCCGGCGTGATTGGCGCGCTGTATAAAATGAACGCCTCCATTTCCGGTGCGGAAGTCGGCTGCCAGGGTGAAGTCGGTGTGGCCTGTTCTATGGCCGCAGCCGGGCTGGCGGAGCTGCTGGGCGGCAGCCCGGAGCAGGTATGCGTCGCGGCGGAAATCGGTATGGAACACAATCTGGGGCTGACCTGTGACCCGGTCGGCGGCCAGGTGCAGGTGCCGTGCATTGAGCGCAATGCCATCGCCTCGGTGAAAGCGATCAACGCCGCCCGGATGGCGCTGCGCCGTACCAGTGCGCCGCGCGTGTCACTGGATAAAGTGATCGAAACCATGTACGAAACCGGTAAAGACATGAACGCCAAATACCGGGAAACTTCCCGCGGTGGCCTGGCCATCAAAGTGCAGTGCGACTAATCTTTCCACCGGGCAGCCGCTGAGGCTGCCCGGACACCTTCCCCGCCCCCTCCCCATTTTGCCCAATTCTTTCTGTGATTTTCTGGCTGGTCTGCGGAATTTGTATCACTATTATTCATGCTTCAGGCAGGCAATCCAAAAATAAGCCCTTTATTCTCCGCCTGTTCTTTGCGTCCGGCCTGTCAGCGGCGCTTTTTTCTGTCCTCGGTGTGAGGCCAGGTGTTATCAGGGAGTGGCCACCGATCCGCCCCGTGTGCAGCACGCCTGCGCCGGCAGCGGATTGCCTGCCGTTTTTCATCAAGGAACCCTATGCTGACACCTGATCATGCCAGTGCCAGATACCGCCTTTACCGCTGGGGCCTGTCCGCCGGTATCGGCCTGCTGACATTGCTGCTTATCCTCGGGCTGCGCGTTTATGAGGAGAGCCGGCGCATCGCCGCCACCCAGCAGGCGCTGGTCGCCCATACGGCGCAACAACTGGACATGCTTATCTGGCCGGTGGATCGGGCGCCGCTCGGCTATGACGCCTTTTACGGTATGGAATGCCCGCAAATCCAGCTGAAGCTGTTAAAGCAGGCGGCTGACCTCCAGACCCTGCGCTCGATTGTGCTGGTGCGCGACGGGGTATTGATCTGTTCCAGCCTGGTGGGCACGCTGGACCTGCCTTTCAGCAGCGTGTTGCCGGAATTGCCCGCCCACCAGAAGCTGCTGGCACTGCGCGCCTCCGTTGGCCTTAACCGCGGCGAGCCACTGATGCTGATGTGGAAACCCTTTGGCCCGGACGATAACAGCGGCCAGATCTACACGTTCAATATCCGCCTGCTGGCGCAATTCCTGCTGGAGCCGCAGCCCCCCTACGCTGACCGGCTGGTGCTGAATGTTTCCGGCAACAGCCTGGAGTACCACAAAAACAGCCTGACCCCGCAGGTAAACCTGAGTGGCCTGCCGCAATATACCCACAGTTCGCCGCATTACCCGTTCTCGATCTCGCTGTACGCCCGCTCTGCCTACCATCTGGCGTTTGCGCAGCTCTACCACCATTTGCCGTTGGCGCTGCTGATAAGCCTGCTGGTGATGGCGGCGGCGTACCTGGTGGCCGGCACCCGCATGAGCCTGGCCTACCCGTTGAACCACGCGCTGGACCGCAGGGAGTTTGCGATCTATTGCCAGCCGATTATCCATTGCCAGAGTGCGCGCTGTGTGGGTATTGAGACGCTGCTACGCTGGAACAGCCCGCGCTATGGGCCGGTGCCGCCGGATGTGTTTATCCCGCTGGCGGAGCAACATGCGCTGATTGTGCCGCTGACCCGTTACCTGATGGCGCAGATCGCCGATAATTTTGCGCTGTTCCCGCAGGACCCGGCGTTTTACATCAGCATCAATGTCGATGCGCGCCACTTCCACCAGCGGCAGATTTTGCAGGATGTGCAGCAGATCTGGCTCGCGAAGCAGCCCCCGGTGACGTTGATGATCGAGCTGACCGAGCGCAGCCGGTTGAGCGACATTGACAGCAAGCAGATCCACCAGCTGAAAGCGCTGGGCGTGCTGCTGGCGATTGACGATTTCGGCACCGGGCACAATTCGTTGAGTTACCTGAAAGGGCTGAACCCGGATGTGCTGAAGATTGACCAGTCTTTTACCGCCGCCATCGGCACCGATGCGGTCAATGCCACGGTCACGGACATGATTATCACGCTGGCGCAGCGCCTGAAGCTGAAGCTGGTGGTCGAAGGGGTGGAGACGCCGGAACAGATCGCCTACTTACGGGAGCGGCAGGTGGATGCAGTGCAGGGCTATTACTATGCCCGCCCGTTACCGGTGCAGGAATTCCCCGCCTGGCTGGCGCGGTTTCATGGCGCCACGCCCGACGGCGCACAGCCTGCCCAACAGGAAGGGAAACGCTGAGGGGATCCTGCGCCGGCAGGGTGCCGGCACAGGAAGAGGGTGAAGGGTTACGCCTGTACCGGTTCTTCTTCCGGCAAGGCCTCCACGTAGACCAGATCGATGCGGTAGTCTGACACCGCGCGGATTTCAAACCGGAAGCGGTGCAGCTCCAGCACCTCACCGGCCTGCGGCATCTGCCCGATGTGGGAGAGCAGCAAACCCGCCAGGGACGCGTAATCCTCAGAGGGGCTGACCAGCTCTGAGCAATCCAGCGCCTGTTCCAGCGAGTGGACATCCGCCCCGCCTTTGACCAGCCAGCCGCGCCCTTCCGGCACGATGTCCGGGGTTTCGTCTTCGTCCGGGAATTCCCCGGCGATCGCCTCCAGCACATCCAGCGGCGTGACCAGCCCCTGAATCACCCCGAATTCGTTGCTGACCACCACCAGCCGCCCTTTGGCGCGGCGCAGCACGGCCAGCAGGTTGATGACGTCCAGCGTCTCCGGCACGATGATCGGCGGCGTACGGGCCGCAAAGGCCACGATGTCCTCCCCCTGCTCCAGCGCCACCAGCAGATCTTTGGCGCGTACCACGCCTATCATCTCATCCAGTGAGCCGCGGCAAATCGGGAACAGGCTGTGCGGCGTATCCAGCAGTTGCAGGCGGATCGCTTCCGGCTGGCGGTCACAATCAACCCAGGAGATGTCAGTGCGCGGGGTCATGATGCTGCGCAGCGAGCGCGAGGCGAGCGTCAGCACGCCGCTTATCATGTAGCGCTCCTCTTCGGCAAACGCCCCGGCCGGGATCTCATTCTGCGGCTGTTGCGGATCGGCGTCCTGGCGGCGGCCGCCCATCAGGCGCATGATCGCCTCGGCTGTGCGTTCACGGCGCGGGCGGCGTGATTCATGCTTGATGAAGTTACGGCGCGCCACCTGGTTGAACAGCTCAATAAGAATGGAGAAGCCGATCGCCGCGTAGAGGTAACCTTTAGGAATGTGGAAACCAAACCCTTCCGCCACCAGGCTCAAACCAATCATCAGCAGGAAGCTGAGGCAGAGCACCACCACGGTCGGGTGGGCGTTAACAAAGCGCGTCAGGGCTTTCGACGCCAGCAGCATCACCCCCATCGCAATCACAACCGCCGTCATCATGATCGCCAGGTTGTCTACCATCCCCACAGCGGTGATCACCGCGTCCAGCGAGAAGACCGCATCCAGCACCACAATCTGGAACACCACCAGCCAGAACCCGGCATAGCCGCGGTTATTCCCTGTGCTGGCGTCATGCCCCTCCAGCCGTTCATGCAGTTCGGTAGTGGCTTTAAACAGCAGGAACAACCCGCCCAGCAGCAGGATCAGGTCACGCCCCGAAAAGGTCAGGCTGCCAACGGAGAACAGCGGCGCGGTGAGCCGTACCAGCCAGGAGATCAGCGACAGCAAACCGAGGCGCATGATCAGCGCCAGCGACAGGCCGATAAGCCGCGCCTTGTCACGCTGGTGCGGCGGCAGCTTGTCCGCCAGGATGGCGATAAACACCAGGTTGTCGATACCCAGGACAATTTCCAACACCACCAGCGTCAGTAAACCGGCCCAGATTGAGGGATCCAGCAGAAATTCCATGTCAGACTCCAGAATGAGAACAGGTTAAATGAGCAACAACCGGATGCCGGGCAGCCGCGTACGGCAGCGCACATACAGGGGCACCAGATCGGTTATCAACGGGGGCAGTACGGGGTAACAACATCAAGCGGGAGATCGCGTGTGTGCCGCAGCGGGGCTGGGAATAACGATCATCAGGGATAAAGCGACTTCGGTGACGGTCCATAAAGTGGGGTTGGCCCCTACACTCCTCATTAAAATAAGAACCGGCACTGTAACAGGATTTTTAAAAGACGACTACCATCTGATCTTACCATTTGAATTAATTTGTAACACAAGTGCGGTTTTTATCGCCGTCTTTCCGGCGATGTATTAGGCATCACGAAATAACAGAGCACCATCACATAAATTATTTCTTCGCTGACTAAAATAAATGGGTCTTGTGCAGCGCGTATTACAGCCTGATGAATTTACTCATTTATTTCTGGAAAACCAGGGTTTTTCGGACAGGTGTAGTGCATCTTTTATACAGCATCTGTCGCCGCGCCCGTCGTGCGCCGACGCGATGCAGTGATTAACAGGAGGTAGCGGGTGAGCATTGCGATTGTCATTGGCACACACGGCTGGGCAGCAGAACAGCTACTGAAAACGGCGGAAATGATTTTGGGCACCCAGGAAAATGTGACCTTTATCGATTTCGTTCCCGGTGAAAACGCAGAGACATTAATCGATAAATACCGCGAGAAAATAAAAGACCTGGACACCTCAGAAGGGGTGCTGTTTCTGGTGGATACCTGGGGCGGCAGCCCCTTTAATGCGGCCAGCCGGATCGCCCACGATGAGGAGAATTATGAGGTGGTCACCGGCGTCAATATTCCGATGCTGGCAGAAACGTTTATGGCCAGGGATGATGACCCGACCCTGGCGGACCTCACTGCGCTGGCGATTGAGAGCGGGCGCGCCGGGGTGAAAGCCCTGAAAGCGCCGGAACCGGCGCCGCAAGCCGCCCCCGTTGAGGCGCAGTCCCCTCCCCCTTCCCCTTCGTCTTCCCCGGCCGCACCGGCCACCCCCTCCGGGCCGGAGGCGCATATGAAAATCGGCCTGGCGCGTATTGATGATCGCCTGATCCACGGCCAGGTTGCGACCCGCTGGACCAAAGAGACCAAAGTCTCGCGCATTATTGTGGTCAGTGATGAAGTCGCGGCTGACCATGTGCGCAAAACCCTGCTGACCCAGGTCGCCCCGCCGGGGGTCACCGCCCACGTGGTGGATGTCGCCAAGGCGGTGCGGGTCTGGAATAACCCCAAATACGCCAATGACCGCGTCATGCTGCTGTTTACCAACCCCACCGATGTGCTGCGGGTGGTGCGCGAGGGCGTCAACATCACCTCGGTGAACATCGGCGGCATGGCGTTCAGGCAGGGGAAAACCCAGGTGAATAACGCCGTCTCAGTGGATGAAAAAGACATTGCCGCCTTCAGGGAGCTGGATTCCCGCGGCATTGAACTGGAGGTCAGGAAAGTCTCCAGTGA
Organism: Chimaeribacter arupi; assembly: GCF_002858805.1. Taxonomy (GTDB): domain Bacteria; phylum Pseudomonadota; class Gammaproteobacteria; order Enterobacterales; family Enterobacteriaceae; genus Chimaeribacter; species Chimaeribacter arupi. Next base: position 59,851 of record NZ_PJZI01000013.1, on the reverse strand, counting down.
CAACCGCCTGAAGATGATGGATCTGATCAACAAACTCAACGCCTGACCCGCGCCTGCGCGGCCCTTTACTTAATCAGGCCGGGTGCCTGGAGGAGAAAAGTGCAATGGAGATTACAACGCTTCAGATTGTGCTGATATTCATTATCGCCTGTATTGCCGGGGTGGAGTCTGTCCTGGATGAGTTTCAGTTTCACCGGCCACTGGTGGCCTGTACCTTAATCGGCATGGTGCTCGGGGATATCGAAACCGGCATCAAAATTGGCGGGACGCTGGAGATGATCGCCCTGGGCTGGATGAATATCGGTGCTGCGGTGGCACCGGATGCGGCACTGGCCTCGATCATCTCCACCATTCTGGTGATCGCCGGCGGGCAGTCAATTGGTGCCGGCATCGCCCTGGCGATCCCGCTGGCGGCGGCCGGGCAGGTCCTGACCATTATTGTGCGTACCCTGACGGTGGCATTCCAGCACGCGGCGGATAAGGCCGCCGAACGCGGCAGTTTGTCCGGCATTACCTGGCTGCACATTTCCGCGTTGATCCTGCAGGCGATGCGCATTGCGGTGCCTGCGGCGATTGTGGCGGTCTCTGTCGGCACCAGCGTGGTACAGGAGATGCTTAACTCGATCCCGGCGGTCGTGACCAACGGCCTGAACATCGCCGGCGGCATGATTGTGGTGGTGGGCTACGCGATGGTGATCAACATGATGCGTGCCGGTTATCTGATGCCGTTCTTCTATCTCGGCTTTGTGACCGCGGCGTTCACCGACTTTAACCTGGTGGCCCTGGGCGTCATCGGCGTGGTGATGGCGGTGCTCTACATCCAGCTCAGCCCGAAATATAACCGGGCAGCAGGCGGTGGGGCAGCCGCACCGGCAAATAACGATTTAGATAACGAACTCGATTAAGCACAGGGGCACGCAGATGAGTGATAGTCATAACGAAAACCAGGCCGTCACCGGCCAGAAAAAACTGACCTCCAGCGATGTGCGCGGCGTCTTTTTGCGCTCTAACCTGTTCCAGGGTTCATGGAACTTTGAACGTATGCAGGCGCTTGGGTTCTGCTTCTCCATGGTGCCGGTGATCCGCCGCCTCTACCCGGAGAACAATGACGAGCGTAAGCAGGCGATCAAACGCCATCTGGAGTTCTTTAACACCCACCCTTACGTGGCCGCGCCGGTACTGGGCGTGACCATGGCGATGGAGGAGCAGCGGGCAAATGGGGCCGCCATCGACGACGGGGCGATAAACGGCCTGAAAGTCGGGCTGATGGGGCCGCTGGCCGGGGTGGGCGACCCGATTTTCTGGGGGACGGTACGGCCGGTGTTTGCCGCGCTCGGGGCGGGCATCGCGATGAACGGCAGCCTGCTCGGCCCGCTGCTGTTCTTTGTACTGTTCAACCTGGTGCGGTTGATCAGCCGTTACTATGGCGTAGCCTATGGCTACCGCAAAGGGGCGGACATTGTCAGCGACATGGGCGGCGGCTTCCTGCAAAAACTGACGGAAGGGGCGTCTATTCTCGGCCTGTTTGTGATGGGGGCGCTGGTCAATAAGTGGACGCACGTTAATATCCCGCTGGTGGTGTCACGCATTACCGACCAGACCGGCAATACCACCGTCACCACGGTGCAGACCATCCTTGACCAACTGATGCCGGGCCTGGTGCCGCTGCTGCTGACCTTCGGTTGTATGTGGCTGCTGCGGCGCAAGGTCAATGCGCTGTGGATTATCGTCGGGTTCTTTGTTATCGGTATTGTCGGCTACGCCATCGGCCTGCTGGGGCTGTAACGGCTTTACTGCACACTGCCGGGGGCCTGCCCCCGGCTTTATTTTGTCTGCACCGTACCGGGAGGGTACATGACACTGACAGAGGGGTTACTGCTGGGTTGTATTGTGGTGGTGCTGGCCTACGCCATCTACCTTGAGTGGATCCTGCCGCGGCGCAACGGCAAGACCTTGTTGCGGGTAAACTTATTACGCAAAGGCCGGGCAGACAGCCTGATTTTTATCGCCCTGCTGGGGATTGTTATCTACCAGCATTATACCGGCCGGGGTGCCCCCCTCACGCTTTATTTACTCACCTTCCTGCTGATTAGCGTCTGCTATATTTCTTTTATCCGGCGGCCGGTATTACTGTTTAAACCTGAAGGGTTTTACTATGGCAATCTGTTCATTGCTTATACCCGTATTCGCCGTCTGCATTTAAGTGAAGAGGGTGTGTTGTTCATCCATCTTGAACAACGAAAATTACCTATTCACGTACAATATATAGGCGATCTTGATAACATAAAAAACATTTTATTTAAAAATCAAGAAGATGGAATTAAAGCTATTTTATAGCATTGGCTATATTCAGATTATAGCAAAGGCTATATCTGGCTCTATTTCGAGCAATGTTTAACAATACGCTGACATTTCCCAATAAAAAGAGAGAGGGTTATTCCCCGTACAAGATGATGGTTATTTCATCATATTGCTTAATACCGTTATTCCCCTGCACATTATATGTTGTCTGGCGATAAAATATTATGTTAAGGTTGCGCCGTCATTGGGGAGTAGCCGGTTTCTGAATACATTTTCAGAAGCGCCCGTATCAACATACTCGTTTCATACAGAAACGTGGTGCGGGCAACCAGGTCAGGTTGGCGAGACCATAGGCATGTAACCCCGCGTTGGCTGGGGGTGGGTTACGTGCATATGGAGAGACCCGGCCGAGGCTTTTTTTCAATGAACCTTTCCGCAACGCTTATTCTTGCCTTTGGCATGTCAATGGACGCTTTTGCCGCCTCCATCGGCAAGGGTGCCACTTTGCACCGCCCGCGTTTCCGCGAAGCTTTCCGTACCGGTTTAATCTTTGGTGCCATTGAGGCCATTACCCCGCTGATCGGCTGGGGCCTGGGCCTGATGGCCAGCCGCTATATTATGGCCTGGGATCACTGGGTGGCTTTTGCCCTGCTGTTTATTCTCGGCTCACGCATGATTATGGAAGGGCTGAAAGCCCCGGCCGCGGATGAACCCTGCAAAGATTGCCACAGCTTCTGGGTGCTGGCCGCCACGGCTGTCGCCACCAGCCTGGATGCGCTGGCCATCGGCGTCGGGCTGGCCTTTTTGCAGGTCAATATTATTCACACCGCACTGGCGATTGGCATGACCACCATGCTGATGGCCACGTTAGGGATGCTGATTGGCCGCTTTATTGGGCCGATGCTCGGCAAACGGGCCGAAATTATTGGCGGGGTGGTGCTGATCGGTATCGGCTGCAACATCCTGTTGCAGCATCTCGGCCTGCTGGCCTGACCCCTGTCAGGCCGCCGGCTGCCGTTGATGCAGCCGGATAACAAAATCGGTTTCACACGCCAGTCCCTCACCCAACAGCCGCCGCGCCTCTTCACCGGCACGCCAGGCAAATGGCGTCATCTGTAAGAGTTGCAATGCCGCCCCGCCCGTCAGCGCCATTGGGTAAGCCAGCGTCTGCTGGCGCAGGCGGGTAAAACCGGGGAACTGCTCATCCTGCTCCGGATGCAACTGGACATCCTCATACACCGCTGCCTTGAGTTGATACAGGTGCCGTGGCCCCGGTGCCACTGTCAGCACATAGCCACCCGGTTTTACCGTACGGGCCAGCTCCTGCGCATTACAGGGCGCATAAATGCGCACCACGGCATCCAGGCTGTTATCCTCGAACGGCAAACGGTGGCTGGAGGCGACGCAGAAATTCACCTGCCGGTAGCGTTTGGCCGCATAACGCACCGCTACTTTGGCGACGTCCAGCCCATAGACCGTGATTGCCCGCGTCTGTTTCAGCTGCCCTGCCAGCGCCGCCGTGTAATAGCCCTCACCACAGCCGATATCCAGCACGGCCTGCGCCGACGCCGGCAGTACCTCATCCAGTAACGTGCAGACCTGCTGCTGCAACGGCTGGTAATGCCCTGCGTCCAGAAAATCGCGGCGCGCCTGCATCATCTCCGGGCTGTCTCCGGGCTGTTTCGAGCGTTTATGCTGCACCGGCAGCAGGTTGACATACCCCTCTTTGGCGCGGTCAAACTGGTGGTTTTGTTCGCAACGCCATTGCTGGGCATGGGGCTGCAACGGCAGGTGACAGAGGGGACACTGGTAAGCCATGAGAAATTCCGTAAGCGCGGCGCGGGCCGCAGTCATTGAGGAGCGCCAGTCTAATCAACCCGGCAGGCCCGTGCAACCGTCAGGCTGGTCAAGTGCGGGCCACTCTGGCTACACTGGCGATTCTTTTCCCTTCAGCCCGGATGGCCCATGAAACACGATTCCCCCCTGCTCAGTGCGATCCCTGCCCTCGCCTACGGTTTCGGCGACAAGCGCGCCCTGATGCCGGTTGCCCTCGCGCCCTGGCGCGCCTCCTCCCCGGAGAAAAAACAGGTGCACGGCACCCGCATCGCCGACGTCACCCAGCCCGCCGAATGCTGCGGCGAGGCCGATGGCTTTTTCACCCGCCAGCCGGGCATTTTGCTGACGGTGCTGACGGCGGATTGCCTGCCGGTGCTGTTCAGCCGCCGTGACGGCGCGGCCATTGGGGTGGTGCACGCCGGGTGGCGCGGGCTGGCAGACGGCATTATTGAGAAAATGGCCGAACGGATCGCCCGCGAAGAGGCGCTCTCTGACTGGGTCGCCACGATTGGCCCGGCGGCGCACCCCTGTTGTTACCAGGTGAGTGATGAACTTACGGAGACCTTTTTGCAACGCCTGCCGGATTTACCGGCGTCACGGGTGATGCCGCGGCCGCGCTATCTGGATCTGCCGGGGATAGCGGCCGCCAAATTGCAGTCGCTGGGGTTTGGGGCGGTAGAGAATCTGGCACCCTGCACCATTTGCAGCCTCAGCCAGCAGGCAGACGGCCCGCGCTATGCCTTTACCAGTTATCGCCGTAACAGCCACCGGCGGGCGGTGGACCCGGCACACCCCGGCATCCGCGGCCGTAACCAGCATTCCGGGCTGGTGATCCTGCCCTGAATCGCGCCCATAAAAAAACCCGCACATGGCGGGTTTTTTTCACAGCTGACGCTGCTTAGATTGCAGTTACGTTAACTGCAGACGGGCCTTTCTGGCCGTCCTGGATTTCGAACTCAACGTTCTGGCCTTCAGCCAGGGTTTTGAAGCCGTTACCCTGGATAGCAGAGAAGTGTACGAACACGTCTTTGCTGCCGTCAGCTGGGGTGATGAAACCGAAACCTTTGGATTCGTTGAACCACTTAACTTGACCTTTGATCTTTGCCATCTTGAGTATTTCCTTTGGATTGTTTAAACCGCCCGGAGGCGTTACATAGACAAACTAGAGTCGTTACTGCTTGAGGCACTAAGATAAAAATCGGCAGAGAAGCGGTATTCAACGTGAACGTCTTTACTCAGAACTTCTTTACTGAAAATGCCACACATATACAGAACTGTACCTCGTTTTACCCAGATGCGTTATCACATACTCTGTAATCAATGGCAAGCCATTTTTAATCACTGATGGACATGTCGCACATATTTGAAACGGTTAAACGCGTTGGCCATCCCCTACGGTGAAAATAAGTTGATAGCCACGCTATTTTCTGCTCTGTATTTTACGCCCTCTACAATGTGGGTGTATCCCCGTACATTGCGGCCAAGCAATAACAACCGATCTTGATTATTGATCATTTATCCGGTGGCTGTAAGCGCCGGAGCCTGATAAATGATAATTATTATGCGATTTTATCGCGTTATAACGGCATAGCAATGCTGTTTTTTATCTTATGAAAAACAGATATTTGACTTAAGTCACAAGTTTACGTTTTTAACACACTGTTTTTCAAGAGAAAGTCAGCATAAGCGCGCCTGCGCCCCTTCTGCACCCCCGGCTGCGGGGCAACGCCGGCAGCCCGCACCGCCGCAGGACTTCCGGCGACTGCGCTTTTCTTCTGCCGGCCACAGGCGGTTGTCCTTTTCTCTTTACCTTTTTATTGTGACAGTCTGATGAAAACACAGGAGTTTACCCTTTACTACCACCGGCCCCCGGCACCGGCATTGACCCGTCTTTCGCGGTGCACCGGTTCACCATGACAGTGCAGGTTTTTTTGGTTACTTTTCCATCAGAACATTATTGCACCAGGCCAAAAACTGACCTTCAGGCTATTTGCGGTTATCGGGATTGTCAGAAATAAAATAGCGATACCGTCTGTCATGGAATAACGCGTTGCCGCTGCGCTATTACACTACAAAAATACTCCCCTTATCCCTGTTATGACAGGGTGGAATTAAAGCACCCTTTAAAAGGGAAATAGCAGAAGCGGATAAAAGGATTTTTATATCCCACTTTTATCACTCAATAATGATAAAAAATCATTGATAAGAAAAGTTGCAGAATGTGGAACACTTATCCCAGGTTGGGTGGCTCACCCGGTGTCGGCCGGGGTCTTCCTGCCCAGCAGCTTAATGCCCGCGAAAGCAACTTACCGCGAGCAACCTGCCGGCAGGAGCCTGATAACCATACGGTTAGCAAGCCTTCCAGCGAGTTTGCCCTTTCTCTCCCTAAAAAATGACACTTATTCTCATTAAACCCGGTAACTTAAACAAATTGATAACATTTTAGGGTGCACACCCCTCTGCGTTATTTTTCATTGCTGTTTGGCTGCCGCCCTACCGCAATTTCAAACGCCCCGGATTATTTTTGCAGGGCCGGCTAAGTGGCCGGTGAGGACAAATTAATGCGGCCACCAATTTTGAGTGCGCTAAACGCGTGTGCCGATATATTTTCTGCCAAAATAGCCTGTTGTAAAATGCCGGGCGGCTCATCCAGGGATTCATCCGCTAATTCAAACACTCCCCAATGAATCGGGATCGCACGTTGGCAATTGAGCTGCTTAAACAATTGGGCAGACTGTTGCGGGTCCATATGCTGCGGCCCCATGAACCATCGTGGTGCATAGGCACCGATCGGCAAGGCGGCCAGATCAAAGGGCCCAAGCCGTTCGCCAATCTGATGCAACAACGGCGTATACCCGCTGTCACCGGAGAAATAGAGGCGCACGGTGGGGTGGGTGATGACCCAGCCGCACCATAAACTGCGGTTGCGGTCCCACGGCGTGCGCATACTCCAGTGCTGGGCAGGCACACAGTGGAAATCCAGCCCGTTAAGCTGTTTCATGTCCCACCAGTCCAGCTCCTCTACCTGGCGGGCGCCGCGCCGCGTCAGCCAGCTTTTCAGGCCCAACGGCACGAGAAAGGTCACATCCGGGAAACGTTTAAGCAACTTTTTGACCGTTTGCTTGTCAAGATGATCATAGTGATTATGCGAAAGCAGCACCACATCAATGGGCGGCAGGTGATCAATCTCTGCCGCAACCGGGGTTTTTCGCCGCGGGCCGTAGAAGGAGAGCGGGGAAGCCCGTTCTGACAATGCCGGATCCGTCAGGATATAACGGCCCTGCACACGGAACAGCACGCAGGCGTGGCCCAGCCACCAGGCGGCGTCGTTATTGCCGCTGAAATCGGGCTGCTGCCACCAGTCGGCAATAAAACGCGCGTAGCCCTGTGCCGGTGGCCGTGGCAGCCCCTGTTGCTTGCGTTCTTCTTGCCAGCGGCGGAAATCCCCTTCACCACGCGTTTGGGTTTGCTGCGGGTTACGGAATCCGTCAGGTGTGTGGTGGGCTTTGCTGGCATCGTAATAGCGGTTTTTATGGGCCATAGCGGCGCTCCCTGGCAAATACGCCCGACCGGCGGGACGCCGGCAGGCAGCATGGCTGTGCAGCCGATGCCTGATGACGGAATGGGTAACACAAGGATGCCGCGAAGGCATCCGGTAAATATTATGGATTTGTTAATGGCCCGGCACATTCCCCTTATCACGCCGGGTAAAACAGGGCCGTCGCCCTGTCTCATACCGAATGTTTGTAAGGAGTAAAGATGAACGCGCAAGAAAAGTCCTCCCCTCACCCACGGGCCAAACGGCACCGTTCACCGCTGGCGCGGTTGAGCAAAGCGGTGAAAAGCGGCTGGCAGCGCAGCACCCTGCCCGCCCGCGGTGTTAATGCCCTGAAAAAGATTGCCAACGCCCTGGTCTTAACGCTGATTATGGTGAGCGTGGTGGTCATTGATGTGGTTGCCACGCTGATGCACGCGCTCTGCCGGTTGTTCGGCGGGCGCAGTATGCGTGACGTCGGCCACCATGCCCCATGATGCAGGGCAGTCAATACCACGTTTTCACAGCATGACGTCTTAAGAAAAGGGTGCGTCACCACCACGCAGTAAAAAGCCAGCCTTAAGGCTGGCTTTATCATTATCAGGGTGCGGGCGTCTCAGGCAGCGGCCATGCCGCACAACTTGCTGAGATTGCGCGCACCCGCCATCACGGTAGCCACATAGGACTGCCGCCGCGTCACCACTTCAACGGCCACACGGGCCCCTTTGTAATTCACCAGGTAAGTAGAAGGCCAGCCCTGTCGGCGCCGGCCGTAGGCTTTTTCATGACTGTCGATGGCGGCATGCGCCACGACCAGATGGGAGAGATTTTTATCGCCTTTAATGATGCGCTTCATAATGGACTCCGCCTTAGACAATACTGTCACAATGAAGAAACATTAATCAGTTGAAAGGTCTGACTTTTTAGCTCACCCTATTTATATAGCTTAATTTCAGGCGCCTTGCAGCATCGGCATCTGACTGAGTAAAAAACACTCCATTGCGGCCCGCAACGGGCAGGTATTGTAGGCCAGCCATTCGCCGGCGGGATTGGTGATGCACGCGATCCATTGCTGGCCGGGGTTATCGGCGGGGAAACGCAGGTTGATGCGGTAATGGCAGATGATCGGCCAGGCATCGGCCGGGTTATTGCAGTAATCCTTGCCTTTCATGCCGCCGTACGGGTACCACTTATCCGGATTTTCGCCGGTTAACTCAGCGATGGTGCGATTAATATCGCTATCATGTTCTTCAGACCAGTCAATCATTGGGAAGCCTCGCCCTGTTAAAGAGTGGCTTCAGCTTACGGCGGCATTACGTCACTTTTATGACAGCGCATGGCGGGGGGAAACGGGCGGGTAATCAGCGGAACAGGCAAAGGGATCCCTGCTCCGCAGACGGGTTAACGTTCCGGCACAAAACCTTTGAACTGAAGTATTTCTTCTTCCTGGGCGGGCGTATCATGCGCTGCATCGCCGTCGGCCAGCCGCGCCAGCAGCTCCGTCTGACGGCGTTGCTGTTCAGCAATCTCCGTTAACAGCCGGATCTGCTCATTGGCCCTGACGCTGGCACGGTTTACCTTAAACCAGACCACCAGCAGCAATAAGGCGCTTAACAGTGATACCGCCAGCGATACCACGCCCGACGAACCTAATAAAAAATCAAACATTGCCTGTCCTGCCAGCAAAATAACCAGGCTCTTATCCTACCATCCGGCGGGCAGCACTGAACAGCAGCACTGCCCTACCAGGGGATAAAGGCGGTGACAGCACACATGCCGAGGGTGAAGTTCCCCCCCTGGTCGCAGTAACTGTTCAGGGCCAGCAGATACAGCGCGACGCACACCACACCGATGCCGGCTGCGGTGGCCACTACTTTACATTTCACCGTGATGTCTGCCTCAAGACCACTGAGATAATGGCGTATGCTACGCACCCTACCTTAAACCGGGGTGTAACTGAACCCGCATTGGCCGGGGATTTTTTTTCAGAATGTTGCCCTTTTTTGCCGCCGGGGCAGCCGGTAGAGTCGAGCCCGGTGCCCGCAGTGGGCCGTTTTACCGGGGGAGATAATATGCGGTTTAAGGGATTGGCAGCCATCGCGGTACTTTACGTGGTGTTTCTGTTTTCCGGCTACGGGGTGCTGGCCGGCAGTGAGAAAAACGCGGCCGGGCTGGGCCTGCATTGCCGCTATCTCACGGCGCGGGGCGTAGTCAGCGCGCAGTTCCTGCATTCTGACAGCGGCATCGTCGGGGTGAGCCAGTGTCCCTTGCTGAAAAAAGCGGTGGACGTGGTGGAGTAAGCGCGTAAAAAAACCCGCCGCGGCGGGTTTTTCTTATTCAGCAGCGGTGAACTTCAGGTCAATCAGCGCGATGGCTTTCTGCACTGCCCGCTTGGTGACCGCATCCGCGCCCGCCGGGTGGCGGTCAAAATCGATGCTTTTCAGCTGGTGTGACATCTTATCGCGCACCTCAGCCGGGGCGATCACATCAATCACATCCAGAATCTGTTTAATCACCAGCTGGCAGGCGACCAGGTCAGAGACCAGCTCCTGATCCTGCGTCAATAGGTCTGACATGGGTTACCTCTGTTTTAATCAGTTGCTCTGTTTACCACCCGCAATGTGCGTGGCGGCGGCAAGCATACCATGCGTTTACGCCGGGCAGAAAACAGAAAACCCGCCGCAGCGGGTTTCCAGGAACCATCAGTTTCATGTGAGGATTAGTTTGCTACAGAAAGAACCAGCCACGCCACCGTGCACCAAAAAGCAACACAACCGGCCAAAACATACGACAAAGGTGATTGAATCATATAGTGCATAACGACCTCGCATCGACAACTGTGTTATGAAAGTATCTCCTGGGAGATTAAGATTAATCTTACACCATAATCTTAAGTCTGCTGATGATTTATCGGATAATTGTTGTGATAGCCGCTGGCTATTTTCCGAAATGTTGGCTGTGTCACAATCCCGGCATTTTACTGTGCATGTTTACCTGCCGCACTGTCGCCGGTGTAACAGCCCTGTCCTGTTTCAGGGCAATGCGCCGTGGCAGCGCACAGGCTGCACCGCGCCGGGATGGCGTTGAGCGGCTATGCTTGACTGAGGGGAAGGTGTTGCCGGCCGCTTCCGGTAAGCCGGTGTTGACCAAAAGGATATGCTGACGATGTATGCCCTGATTTTGTCGATTTGCTACCTGGGCGGTGGATGTGATGACCTGGTGATTGATGCGTTCAATACGGAACAACAGTGCCTGGCATCAATGGATGAGCAGCGGCTGCGCCATGCCGCCTGCTACCCGATAGAGGATTTTATTGACGGCTATGGCGTGCCGGCAGAGGAGCGTGCGGATTTCTGAGCGGGAAACGCCCTGGGAAATTTCCGGCTGAAGGGCGATAAAGGTTGCCTGACGATCCTCAGATGCTAGATTGATGATAATTTGCACATACCGGGGTGAAGTATGAAGTTCTCGGAACAAGAGATTCAACCGTTATGGGATGAGGTGGCACGTATTATCGGCGAGGGGGTCATTACGTTGCGCCATCAGGCGCGCCCGCTGAGCACGGATGCGCTGATTGAGCTGCTGGGGCATCAGTTGCGGGCCACCCCGGATACCCAACGGCGTATCATGCTCGGGGCGGCCATCAATATGCTCAAAGACAAAAACCGGGTCAATTGACGCCGGTTAACCGTGCGGTGCCGCCGGCCCGGCTGCCCGCCTGGTCAGCACCCACTTAATCAGTACCCACTTAGTCAGCAATCGTCAGTTCTGCGGTTTTCAGGCACTTCTCCAGCACCACATAATGCTGCCCATCCAGAAAGAGATAGTCGTTGATGATCATCCAGCGCACCATCGCGTCAAAATCATCCATCAATGCCCTGGCATCCGCTTCTTCCTGCGGGATGCGCCGGTTTTCCGCCCCGTGGCAGAAATAATACTCATAGACCGGCTCCGTCACGAAAATGCTGCTGGGTTCATCCTCTTTATTGCTCAACCGCTCAATATGCCAGTCACGGCGCGCCTCGCCCAACAGCCCTTCTGCCAGCGCGCGGTTAAGCGTCTGTTGGGGGTTAAGATCGTGGGCTTGTGGTAAGGCAGCCAGCGTGGCCTGGCGGATAACCTGGTACAACAGGATAAAGGTATTCATTGATAATCAGACGCCCCTCTGTGAGCCGCGCCACCGTGGCGGGCTTTCCGGACACACAAACACGCCATTATTCTGGCACCCGCTTTGTAACATCCAGCCGGGGCGGCGGCAATCCCTGTTTATACCGGCCGCTCAGTCGCTGTCGTGCCGGTCGCGCTGGGCGAAAATAAACATCCGCTGGGCTACCTCATCCGCCCCTTTGATCATCGTGGTCTGCCGGATGTTTCCCTGATTCACCGCCCGGTTAAACGCCAGCTCATGCGCCTGTTCAACCAGGGCAATCACTTTGTCACGGGTGGGTTTGTCAACGGCGCCGAGCAGGGTGGTAATAATGGCCTGATAGGCATGTGAGGCGTAGGTCAGGTTTTTTTCGCGCTGTTCCAGGACCTCAATACGGGCTGTCAGTTCTTCAAGCGAAGCATGATTTTCCATGACACTCTCCCTCTGAAAGGTGCCATCGCCGCGAAGACGTCGCCTGCGGGCAGAACACCCGCAGGCCATGAAGCGCGATGACTTACGTAAGTTTAGCAGAGGAACCGCAGCGGGGCGGCTTAACGGCGGGCAATGATCCAGATGGCGTGAATGATACCAGGGATGTAACCCAGCAGCGTCAGCAGGATGTTGAGCCAGAATGCCCCACCAAAACCGACCTGCATAAACACACCCAGCGGCGGTAAAATGATGGCAATAATGATACGTATCAGATCCATATAGTCTCTCCTTATTGTCGTCTGTTCTATTAACTCTAGACGATTATGCTGATTATTCAAGGCTATACAAAATTTTACAAACCATCATCCGGTACGGCGGGCAGGCACGGCGGGCAACGCCTGTGCCTGCCCTGCCCGGTCAACGTTGTTCATCCCGTGAATCGACCTCATCCGCATCCTGATCGGCGGGAATAATATTGCGCTGGTGGAAGGCCACTTCCTCACCCTGTTTCAGCTCCCAGTGGTCGAAAGGGATGTCTGCCGCCGGGGAGACCACCACCACATTGCCGATCAGCGTCTCGCCTTCACGGCGGGCCAGCATCACGTCCAGCAGGTAGACGTGATCCAATCCGTGGGTTTCCAGCCGCACGATATCACCCACAATGACCCTGTGGGCGCCCGCCGGGTGTTGGGTAGAAAACTGCACATCCGTTCTCATCATCTTTCTCCTTTTTATAGGTAACTTCATAAGGATAGATGATATTTTTCCGCTTTGCCGCCAATCTGCCCCCCTGCTCAGCAGGCAGAAACCGGCCGTGCTTCCCTCAGCGGTAGAGAATCGCTTGCGAGATCCACTGGTTGGGTACCTGGGTCGGCTCTACGTTGGTCACAAAATAGTAATGCGCACCCATCGCATCCGCTTTTTTCTGAATGAGTTCGGCGGCATTCATTGGGTTGCCGTATACCGTGACCGACGCCGTGCCGACCTGCGTCAGGTTGGCGGTTTGGTCGCGGCGGATCTCCTGCGCATGTGCGCCCGGTGACAGGGTACCCAGCGGCGCGCTTTCGGTCAGGCTACAGGCGCTCAGGCAAAGCGCCAACAGGGCAGGCAAACCAATCTTCATAAGTGTCATGATGTTATTCCATAAAAAGGGGGATTGCCGCCCAGCATACCGCCCCAGGGACACTGCCCGCCACTCTCTTTCGTTATCAACTTCTTATGCCCGGCCGCTTTTATTTACGTCCCTTTTGCCGCTGCCCCGGTGGTGCAACCTAAATAAAAGCTAAACAAAAATGTCATAATAATTGAGACACCCCTCATAAAATGCTGACCGGTCTGGTTCTACACTCTTAACGCCGTGTAATATCGTTTTTAACAGCAACAAACTCCCCTTTTCTGCTTTTTCTTCTTTTGCGGCCCTGTCGGCCCCGGTGAATGTGAGGATATGCCCTGTGGCAACCAGCTTCCCTGCGTTGTTTTCCCTGTTGTTATTTGCCGTGTCGATCACCCTTTGCCTGCGCAAGGGGATTACCAACCTGTTCTGGTTGATCTGCCTGCTGGCCAGTTCGCTGATCTTTATCCTGCTGAACCTGCTCTACTACGCCAGCAACTACTTTACCGGCAACGGCATCAATGATTCGGTGCTGTACACCCTGACCAGCAACCTGGAAGGCGCGGGGATGACCAAATACCTGCTGCCGGGGCTGGCGCTGCTCGGTGGGCTGGTGCTGCTGTTTTGTGGGGTGGTGTGGGTGCTGCTGCGGGCGTGGCGCCTGAAAAACCGCCCGGTCTATAGCCTGACGGCATTTGCGCTGATCAGCGCCTCCCTGGTCATCACCCCGGCCACCGGGGAGATTTACACCATGATCAAATCGCGGCGTGCGGACAAAGGCGAAGAGTTTTACACCTATTACAAAATCCCGTCCCGGCTGATCAGCGGCAAAAAGCGCAACCTGGTCTACCTCTACGCCGAGAGTTTTGAGCGCACCTATTTTGATGAGCAGGCGTTCCCCGGCCTGACGCCGGATCTGGCGGCGGTGAAACAGCAGGCGCTGGACTTCAGCCAGACCCGCCAGTTACCGGGCACGGAATATACCATCGCCGGGATGGTGGCCTCGCAATGCGGCATTCCGCTGTTTGCGCCGTTTGACGGCAACGCCGCCGGTTCAGTGGACGGCTTCTACCCCGGCAAAATCTGCCTCGGCGATATTCTGAAAGCCTCCGGCTACGCCCTCTCCTTCTATCAGGGGGCGGATCTGGCGTTTGCCGGCAAAGGGCAGTTTTTGAAGTCGCACGGGTTTGATCAGATCTATGGCCGCAAAGAGCTGCAACCGCAGCTTCAGGACCCGGCCTACGTCAATGACTGGGGGCTGTATGACGACACCCTGCTGGATCAGGCCTATGCGCAGTTTGAAACGCTGTCGGAACAGGGAAAGCCATTTGCCTTGTTTGCGCTGACGGTGGATACCCACCACCCGGACGGCTACGTATCACGCAGTTGCCGGAAAAACCGTTACCCGATAAACGGTAAAGAGAACAAATCCCTGAGCGCCATCCTGTGCAATCAGGAGACGGTGGCGAACTTTATCCGCCGCATCCAGCAGTCGCCTTACTACAAAGACACGGTGATTGTGGTCTCTTCCGATCACCTGGCGATGAACAACACCGCATGGAGCCAGCTGACGCGTCATGACCGTAAAGACCTGTTCTTTATCCTCGACGGCAGCGGCACGCTACAGGGCATGAACCACCAGCCGCGCAGCACGCTGGATAACGGCGCCACGGTGCTCGATCTGCTGGGCGGTGACAATTTCATTGGTCTTGGCCGCAGCACGCTCTCTAACGCCTCCCTGACCACCACCACGCAGGATCTGGCCGCGAAAATCACCTCCTGGGTACCGGCGCTGATTGAGCTGTGGGGCGTACCGAAACGCATCAGCCACTATCAGGTTGATCTCAATGCGCACCGTTTCTCCTTCTCCGGCAGCACCTTTACCTACCCGCTGGTGCTGAAGATCGGTAATCAGAAAATTGAGCCGAAGTTTGAAACTTACCTGCTGGCCCCGCTGAACCAGCAACTGGCAGGCTTCCGGCCGGGCGAGCTGTTTGTCTGGGTAGACGCCTGCGACCGCATCGGCCATATCTGGCCGGCGTCGCCGCCTTCCGGCCTCTGCCTCGCCTCCGGCAAGCTGGGGTCACACCCGGACATCCAGCCGATCACCGGGCCGGTTTTCCAGGGCACCGTGCGTTTCCCGCTGGATAAGCACAGCGATACCCTCTACCAGCAGACGGTGGCGCAGCTGCAACAGGCGCCGGTTCCGGCGGAAAAAGGGTAAAAAAAACGGGAGCCGCAAAGGCTCCCGTTTCGCAGGCGTGATGACGATTACATGTTGCTGATGATGTCGTCGCCGAACTCGCTGCATTTACGCAGGGTGGCGCCTTCCATCAGGCGTTCGAAATCGTAGGTCACGGTTTTGGCGGCAATCGCGCCTTCCATGCCTTTCACAATCAGGTCTGCGGCTTCGAACCACTGCATGTGGCGCAGCATCATCTCAGCAGAGAGGATAACTGAACCTGGGTTCACTTTGTCCTGGCCGGCATACTTCGGTGCGGTACCGTGGGTGGCTTCAAACAGCGCGCACTCGTCACCGATGTTGGCGCCCGGCGCGATGCCGATCCCGCCGACCTGTGCGGCCAGCGCATCAGAGATGTAGTCACCGTTCAGGTTCATACAGGCGATCACGTCATACTCAGCCGGGCGCAGCAGGATCTGTTGCAGGAAGGCGTCAGCGATCACGTCTTTGATGACGATCTCTTTGCCGCTGTTCGGGTTCTTGATTTTCACCCACGGGCCGCCGTCAATCAGTTCACCGCCGAACTCTTCACGGGCCAGTTGGTAGCCCCAGTCCTTGAAGGCACCTTCGGTGAATTTCATGATGTTGCCTTTGTGCACCAGGGTCACGGAGTCGCGGTCGTTGGTTATCGCATACTCAATGGCCGCACGGACCAGGCGCTTGGTGCCCTCTTCAGAACACGGCTTAATGCCGATGCCGCACTGCTCTGGGAAACGGATCTTCTTCACGCCCATTTCGTTTTGCAGGAAGTTGATCACTTTATCCGCTTCTGCAGAACCGGCTTTCCACTCGATACCCGCATAGATGTCTTCGGAGTTCTCACGGAAAATCACCATGTCGGTGTCTTCCGGGCGTTTCACCGGGCTTGGGGTGCCCTGATAGTAACGCACCGGACGCAAGCAGATGTAGAGATCAAGCTGTTGGCGCAGGGCAACGTTCAGGGAGCGGATACCGCCACCGACCGGGGTGGTCAGCGGGCCTTTGATGGCCACACGGTATTCACGGATCAGGTCAAGGGTCTCTTCCGGCAACCAGACATCTTTGCCGTACAGTTCAGTAGATTTCTCGCCGGTGTAAATTTCCATCCAGGAAATTTTACGCTCACCCTTGTAAGCTTTCTCAACCGCTGCATCCACAACCTTGATCATGGCGGGGGTAACATCGACGCCGATGCCGTCACCTTCGATGAACGGGATGATCGGGTTATGCGGAACAACCAGTTTACCCTGAGCATCAACCGTAATTTTATTACCTTCCGCCGGAACAACTACTTTGCTTTCCATTAACCTCTCCTTCAAAGCGCACTTTGTTAATGATTTGTAAGATGCGTGTCAATACTACTTGAATATTCAGCCCGCGCCAATCTGAAACCGTTATCGGCTATAATGCGCCTATTGTGGCCAACGTTAAAGAACATGAAAAAAATCCCTGTTAAAAATCACCACGTTAAACGATTCAGCGCGCCTGCGGCCGCGCGCAGTGAAAAACCTGCCGGCCCGCGGCGCATTGTGCTGTTTAACAAACCCTTCGATGTGCTGCCGCAATTTACCGATGAAGCCGGGCGCGCCACCCTGAAAGATTTCATTCCGTTGTCCGGGGTGTATGCCGCCGGGCGGCTGGACCGCGACAGCGAGGGGCTGATGGTGCTGACCAATGACGGCAAATTGCAGGCTCAGCTCACACAACCGGGCAAACGCACCGGGAAAATCTACTATGTTCAGGTAGAGGGCGAGCCGGATGAGGCGGCGCTGGCGGCACTGCGCCACGGCGTGACGCTGAAAGACGGCCCGACCCTGCCGGCCGGGGTGGAACGCGTGACCGAACCGGCGTGGCTCTGGCCGCGTAACCCGCCCATCCGCGAGCGCAAGGCGATCCCCACCGCCTGGCTGAAAGTGACGCTCTACGAGGGGCGCAACCGGCAAGTGCGCCGGATGACTGCCCACATCGGGTTCCCGACCCTGCGGCTTATCCGTTATGCGATGGGCAGCGCCACCCTCGGCACGCTGGCCCCCGGCGAATGGCGGGAAGTGCCGCACCTTTAGTTCCGTTTCAGCTGTTCAAGGAGAGCCTATGTTCAAACCCCATGTTACCGTGGCCTGTGTGGTGCACGCCCAGGGCCAGTTCCTGGTGGTGGAGGAAACCATCCGCGGCAAACCGTTGTGGAACCAGCCGGCCGGGCATCTGGAAGCGGACGAAACGCTGGTGCAGGCGGCAGAGCGCGAACTCTATGAGGAGACCGGCCTGCGCGCGCAGGTGCAGCATTTCCTGCGGCTGCACCAGTGGATCGCGCCGGACAACACGCCGTTCCTGCGCTTCTGCTTTGCGCTTGACCTGCCTGCCCCGCTGCCCACCGCGCCGCAGGACAGCGACATCGACCGCTGCCTCTGGCTGCCGGCTGATGAGATCCTGCAGGCCACCAACCTGCGCTCGCCGCTGGTGGCCGAGAGCCTGCGCTGCTGGCAGCAACCGGCACGCTACCCGCTCTCCCTGCTGGCGGCATTTAACTGGCCGTTCCCGGCCTAGGCAATTTGTGTGATTGTCGCATTCGGCGGTGCAGCAGCCCCGGCAACGTGTTAAAATCCGGCGCTCATTTTTAACAGGCATGGCCGGCCTGCCCCGCCATGCCGTGCGGCACGCGCGCTGCGCCTGCCGCCTGGTATACAGGCTCGTGAGATTCCCATGTCAGATAACAGTCAGAAAAAAGTAATCGTCGGCATGTCCGGCGGCGTTGATTCCTCGGTTTCCGCTTACCTGTTGCAGCAACAGGGCTATCAGGTGGCCGGACTGTTTATGAAGAACTGGGAAGAGGACGACGACGAAGAGTATTGCACCGCCGCCACCGATCTGGCGGACGCGCAAGCCGTGTGCGACAAGCTCGGCATTGAGCTGCACACCGTCAACTTTGCCGCCGAATACTGGGATAACGTGTTCGAGCTGTTCCTGGAAGAGTACAAAGCCGGGCGCACGCCGAACCCCGATATCCTCTGCAACAAAGAGATCAAATTCAAAGCCTTCCTGGAGTTCGCCGCAGAGGATCTGGGCGCAGACTACATCGCCACCGGCCACTATGTGCGCCGCCAGGATGTGGACGGCGTCAGCCGTTTGCTGCGCGGCATCGACGGCAACAAAGACCAGAGCTACTTCCTCTACACCCTGAGCCACGAACAGATTGCCCAGAGCCTGTTCCCGGTGGGTGAGCTGGAGAAGCCGGAAGTGCGCCGCATTGCGGAAGAACTGGATCTCATCACCGCGAAGAAAAAAGATTCCACCGGCATCTGCTTTATCGGTGAGCGCAAATTCCGTGATTTCCTCGGCCGCTACCTGCCTGCCCAGCCGGGCCGCATCCTCAGTGTTGACGGCGCCGACATGGGGCAGCACCAGGGGCTGATGTACCACACCCTCGGCCAGCGCAAAGGCCTGGGTATCGGCGGCGTCAAAGACGGCGGCGAAGACCCGTGGTACGTGGTGGATAAGGATGTCGAAAACAACATCCTGGTGGTCGCGCAGGGCCACGAACACCCGCGCCTGATGTCCACCGGCCTGATTGCCCAGCAGCTGCACTGGGTTGACCGTCAGCCGCTGACCGCCCCACTGCGCTGCACGGTGAAAACCCGCTACCGCCAGCAGGATATTCCCTGCCTGGTGACGCCGCTGGATGGCGAGCGTATCGAGGTGCGTTTTGATGAGCCGGTGGCGGCCGTCACGCCGGGCCAGTCCGCCGTGTTCTATCTGGATGAGGTCTGCCTTGGCGGCGGCATCATCGAACAACGTATTCAGGGGTAACCGTGGCGAAAAATTACCATGACATCACGCTGGCGCTGGCCGGGATCTGCCAGTCAGCGCGGCTGGTGCAGCAACTGGCCCAGGACGGCCAGTGCAACCGCGACGCGCTGGCCGTCACGCTGAAAAGCGTGCTGGAAACCAACCCTGCCTCCACGCTGGCGGTGTTCGGTAATGACCCCGGCAACCTGATGCTGGGGCTGGAAACGCTGATGGGCGTGCTGAACGCCAACCGCCAGGGCCCCGGCGCCGAGCTGACCCGCTACACCCTGAGCCTGATGGTGCTGGAGCGCAAGCTGAGTGCCAGCAACGGCGCACTGGCGACCCTCTCTGAGCGCATCAGCCAGCTTGAACGCCAGCTGGTGCATTTTGATCTGGAATCCGACACGCTGATGAGCGCGATGGCCGCCATCTACGTGGACGTGGTCAGCCCGCTTGGGCCGCGTATCCAGGTCACCGGCAACCCCGCCATTCTGCAAAACCCGGCCATTCAGGCGCGGGTGCGTGCGGCCCTGCTTGGCGGCATCCGTGCCGCGGTGCTGTGGCAGCAGGTCGGCGGCGGCCGCCTGCAACTGATGTTCTCGCGTAACCGACTGTTTGAACACGCTAAAAAGATTCTCGCCCAATGTTAACTATCACACCCCAGGAGTTGCTACCGATGGAATTATCCTCACTGACCGCCGTTTCCCCCGTTGATGGACGCTACGGTGATAAAGTCAGCGCGTTACGCGCTATTTTCAGCGAATTTGGTTTGCTGAAATTCCGCGTGCAGGTTGAAGTACGTTGGCTGCAAAAACTGGCCTCCTGCACCGGCATTGCAGAGGTTCCTGCATTTGATGCCGACGCAAACGCTTTCCTTGATGAAATCGTCGCCAATTTCAGCGAGCAGGACGCGCAACGGATCAAAGAGATTGAAAAAACCACCAACCATGACGTCAAGGCGGTGGAGTATTTCCTGAAAGAGAAAGTGGCGGCCGTCCCGGCGCTGAACGCCGTGTCTGAGTTTATCCACTTCGCCTGTACCTCCGAGGACATCAACAACCTCTCCCACGCGCTGATGCTGAACACCGCACGTGACGAAGTGGTGCTGCCTTACTGGCGTAAGCTGATTGACGCCCTGAAAGCGCTGGCCCATGAGTACCGCGACATCCCGTTGCTCTCCCGTACCCACGGCCAGCCGGCGACCCCGTCCACGCTGGGCAAAGAGTTCGCCAACGTCGCGTACCGCATGGAACGCCAGTACCGCCAGCTGGCGCAGGTGGAAATCCTCGGCAAAATCAACGGCGCGGTCGGCAACTACAACGCCCACCTGGCCGCCTACCCGGACGTGGACTGGCACCAGTTCAGCGAGGAGTTTGTCACCTCCCTCGGCGTGACCTGGAACCCCTACACCACCCAGATTGAGCCGCATGACTACATCGCCGAGCTGTTCGACACCATGGCGCGTTTCAACACCATCCTGATCGATTTCGACCGCGACATGTGGGGTTACATCGCCCTCAACCACTTCAAGCAGAAAACCATCGCCGGGGAGATTGGCTCCTCCACCATGCCGCACAAGGTGAACCCGATTGACTTCGAAAACTCCGAAGGCAACCTCGGCCTGGCGAACGCCGTGCTGGGCCACCTGGCCAGCAAACTGCCGGTTTCCCGCTGGCAGCGTGACCTCACCGACTCCACCGTGCTGCGTAACCTCGGCGTCGGCGTCGGCTACGCGGTGATCGCCTATCAGGCCAGCCTGAAAGGCATCAGCAAGCTGGAAGTCAACGAAGACAACCTCGCCTATGAGCTGGACCACAACTGGGAAGTGCTGGCCGAGCCGATCCAGACCGTGATGCGCCGTTACGGTATTGAAAAGCCGTATGAGAAGCTGAAAGAGCTGACCCGCGGCAAGCGCGTGGACGCCGCCGGGATGCAGGCGTTTATCGATGGCCTGGCACTGCCGGAAGAGGAAAAAACCCGCCTGAAAGCCATGACGCCGGGCAACTACCTCGGCCGCGCCGTGCAGATGGTGGATGACCTGAAATAAGCGTTTCTGACCCCCTGCCTCACCGGGCGGCACCCCGCCGCCCGTTTTTCCCGGTTTGCCTCCCCTGTTGCGTCTCCGTTTGCCCGGTTATCCCGGCGGTTTACCTGTGGTTTAGCCGGCGCAGTGATAATAGGCGCATCCGGGCAGCCGGCGGCGACAAAAGTCTCGGGCAAACACAGCGGTTCCTGCCATAATGGCGGGCTGAGCCTGACCGGGCCGCGCGCCCGGCTCCCCACTCATGGCAGCATTTCAGAGGAAACAGCTATGCGCGTTTTGGTCGTGGAAGATAATGCCCTGCTGCGCCATCATCTGGCGGTTCAGATGCGGGAGATGGGGCATCAGGTGGATGCCGCCGAAGATGCCAAAGAGGCGGATTACTTTTTGCGGGAACATGCGCCGGACATCGCGATTGTGGATCTCGGCCTGCCGGGCGAGGACGGGCTGAGCCTGATCCAGCGCTGGCGCAGCCACCAGACCACGCTGCCGATCCTGGTGCTGACCGCGCGGGAAAGCTGGCAGGACAAAGTGGCGGTGCTGGAAGCCGGGGCGGATGACTACGTCACCAAACCCTTCCATCTGGAAGAGGTGATTGCCCGGATGCAGGCGCTGATGCGCCGCAACAGCGGGCTGGCTTCCCAGATTATCAGCCTGCCGCCGTTCCAGGTCGATTTGTCGCGGCGGGAGCTCAGCATCCATGACCAGCTGATCAAGCTCACCGCCTTTGAGTACACCATTATCGAAACGCTGATTCGTAACGCCGGTAAAGTCGTCAGCAAAGATGCGCTGATGCTGCAACTCTACCCGGATGCCGAACTGCGCGAGAGCCATACCATCGATGTGCTGATGGGCCGCCTGCGCAAAAAGATCCAGGCCGGTTACCCGCATGAGGTGATCACCACCGTGCGCGGCCAGGGCTACCGCTTTGATGTGGGCTGACCGGCACCATGCCTGAGGCCAGCCCGCGATGAGCCGCCGTACGCCTTTTTCGCTCCGCGCCCGCTTCCTGCTGGCCACCGCGGCAGTGGTGCTGGCGCTGTCCCTGGCGTATGGGCTGGTGGCGGTGGTCGGCTATATTGTCAGCTTTGATAAAACCGCCTATACCCTGCTGCGCGGCGAAAGCAACCTGTTCTTCAGCCTGGCGCAGTGGCGCGATAAACGGCTGACCATCACCGTGCCGCCGGATCTTGACCTCAACTCCCCGACGCTGGTGCTGATTTACGATGACCACGGCACCCTGCTGTGGCACCAGCGCGCCGTGCCGGGGCTGGAGTCCCGCATCCCGCGTGACTGGCTGCGCAAGGGCGGCTTCTACGAGCTGGACGCCGACCCGCACCTCAGCAGCACCGTGGTCGGCAATAATCCCCATGCCCAGCGCCAGTTAAAAGGGTACGAAGAGGATGAGCCGTCACTGACGCACTCGGTGGTGGTGAATAAGTACGCCGCCACTGCCCGCCTGCCGCCGCTGAGCATCGTGGTGATCGACACCATCCCGCAGGAGTTACAGCGCAGTGACCTGGTCTGGCAGTGGTTCAGCTATGTGCTGCTGGCTAATCTGTTGCTGGTGCTGCCGCTGCTGTGGCTGGCGGCGCACTGGAGCCTGCGGCCGATCAAGGTGCTGGCGCAACAGGTGGGCGAGCTGGAGAAGCGCGAACGGGAGATGCTGGAGGTGAACCCGCCGCAGGAGTTGCGCAGCCTGGTGCGTAACCTCAATGTGTTGCTGAACAATGAGCGCGGCCGCTCCCTGCGCTACCGCACCACCCTCGCCGACCTGACCCACAGCCTGAAAACCCCGCTGGCGGTATTGCAATCGACCCTGCGCGCGTTGCGCGGCGGCAAACAGCTCACCATTGAGCAGGCTGAGCCGGTGATGCTGGAGCAGATCAGCCGCATCTCCCAGCAAATCGGCTACTACCTGCACCGCGCCAGCCTCGATTCAGAGAAAAACGTGCTGACCCGCGAAATCCACTCCGTCTCCGCCCTGCTCGACAGCCTCTGTTCCGCGCTCAATAAAGTCTACCAGCGCAAGGGCGTGGTGCTGACGCTGGAGATCCCGCCGGAGCTGACCTTTATCGGCGATAAAAATGACTTTATGGAAGTGATGGGGAACCTGCTCGACAACGCCTGCAAATATTCGCTGGAGTTTATTGAGGTCAGCGCCATTCCGGCGGAAAACCAGCTGGTGCTGGTGGTGGACGATGACGGCCCCGGCATCCCGCCCGCCAAACGTGAGCTGATTTTCCAGCGCGGCCAGCGCGCGGACACGTTACGCCCCGGCCAGGGTATCGGGCTGGCGGTGGCGAGTGAGATCATCATGCGTTATCAGGGCAGCATTACCCTCAGCGACAGCCCGCTCGGTGGCGCGCGGATGCAGGTAACCTTTGGCCGCCAGGGTGAGTCTGGGGAATAAATGCCCGCCTGATGGCTTTTGCGCAGGGAAATACACGCGCCGCGCCCGGCATCCGTTATACTCGCTGCTAGTCTCCCCCGAACAGTGGAATACACAATGGATTACCAACTTGACCTCGACTGGCCTGATTTCCTGCAACGTTACTGGCAAAAGCGCCCGGTTATCCTGAAGCGCGGCTTCAAGAACTTTATTGACCCGATCTCCCCGGATGAACTGGCCGGGCTGGCGATGGAAAATGAGGTCGACAGCCGGCTGGTCAGCCATGACGAAGGCAAATGGCAGGTCAGCCACGGGCCGTTCACCAGCTTTGATCATCTGGGTGAGACGAACTGGTCGCTGCTGGTGCAGGCAGTTGACCACTGGCATGAGCCGTCTGCGGCACTGATGCGCCCATTCCGCCACATCCCGGACTGGCGCATGGATGATCTGATGATCTCCTTCTCGGTACCGGGCGGCGGCGTTGGCCCGCATCTCGACCAGTACGATGTGTTTATCATCCAGGGCACCGGCCGCCGCCGCTGGCGCGTGGGGGAAAAGGTGGCGCTGAAGCAGCACTGCCCGCACCCGGACCTGCTTCAGGTCGAGCCGTTCGATGCCATCATTGATGAAGAGATGGAGCCGGGCGACATCCTCTACATTCCGCCGGGCTTCCCGCATGAAGGCTATTCGCTGGAAAATGCGCTGAACTACTCCGTGGGCTTCCGTGCGCCGAACGGCCGCGAGCTGGTGAGCGGTTTTGCCGACTACGTGCTGTCACGCGAGCTGGGCAGCAAGCGCTACAGCGACCCGGACCTGCCGGCGCGTGAGCAGCACGCGGACATCCTGCCGCAGGAGCTGGACGGCCTGCGCGGCATGATGCTGGAGCTGTTGCAGCAGCCGGAGCACTTTGAGGGCTGGTTTGGGGAGTTTATTTCCCAGTCGCGCCACGAGCTGGATCTGGCACCGCCGGAGCCGCCGTACCAGGCCGGTGAGATTTATGAGCTGATGCAGAGCGGCGAAGTGCTGCAACGCGTCGGTGGCCTGCGGGTACTGCGGATTGGCGAGCGCTGCTTTGTGAACGGTGAGCGCATGGAAACAGAACATGCGGCAGCGGCAAACGCGCTCTGCCAGCACATGACGCTGGATGCCTCGCACTTCGGCGATGCGCTGGATGACCCGTCCTTCCTGGCGCTGCTGGCCGCGCTGGTGAACAGCGGCTACTGGTACTTCAAAGACTGAGTGACCGGCAAACCCGCCGGCCAATGAAAAAAGCCGGGCAGCCTGCGCTGCCCGGCTTTTTTATGCCTCGTTTCAGGCGCTTTTGGCGCGCTGCGCGGTGAGTTCGGCAATACGGGTGATCACCGACACCGATTTTTCCATCCCTTCCAGGGTGGCGAACTCATGTTTGCCGTGGTAGTTGTAACCGCCGGTGAAGATGTTCGGGCACGGCAGCCCCATAAACGAAAGCTGTGCGCCGTCCGTCCCGCCGCGGATCGGCTTCATCACCGGCTCGATGTCATTGTCTTTCATCGCCTGCGCGGCAATCTCAATGATGTGCGGGTGCTTCGCCACCTCCTCGCGCATGTTGTAGTAGCTGTCCTCCAGCGTCACCTCAATGTAGCAATCCGGGTGCAGCCCCTCGCCTACCTGTTCCGCCACGCTTATCAGCTGCTGTTTGCGCGCCTCAAATTTCTCGCGGTCAAAATCACGGATGATGTAGTGCATCTCTGCACGGTCAACGCTGCCTTTCATGCTGTTCAGGTGGAAGAAGCCCTCGTAACCGGCGGTGTGCTCCGGCGTCTCCGCCGGCGGCAGCGCCTGATGGATACGGGTCGCCAGTGACAGGGCGTTCACCATCACCCCTTTGGCGGTGCCGGGGTGGACGTTATTGCCGACAATTTTAATCGTGGCCGAGGCGGCGTTGAAATTCTCATACTCCAGCTCGCCCACGCCGCCGCCGTCCACGGTGTAAGCCCACTCGGCCCCAAACGCCGCGACATCAAAGACGTGCGGCCCCTTGCCGACTTCCTCATCCGGCGTAAAGGCCACCCGGATCTCGCCATGCGGAATGTCACCCTGTTTCAGCCGGGCCATCGCCGTCATGATTTCAGCGATACCGGCTTTGTCATCCGCGCCGAGCAGCGTTTTGCCGTCGGTGGTGATCAGCGTCTGCCCCAGTAACTGGTGCAGCACCGGGAACATCACCGGCGACAGCACCTCCTCACCGCTGCCCAGTGCCACATCGCCGCCGCGGTAGTTCTCGACAATCTGGGGGTTCACATTTTTGGCCGTAAAATCCGGCGAGGTATCCAGGTGCGAAATAAAACCGATCACCGGCACCGGCCAGTCCACATTGGCCGGCAGGGTCGCCATCACGCAGCAGTGCTCGCTCAGGGTGATCGCCTCCAGCCCCAGCGCGGCCAGCTCCTGCTGCAATGCATGGGCCAGCTTCCACTGCCCTTCTGTGCTCGGCACCTGGCGGACATTCACTTTTGACTGGGTATCAATAGAGACGTAATGCAGAAAACGATCGAGTAAGTTATCCATAGTCTATCCTCTGAGAGCCGCGGGCCATTATGCGCAGCCTGATGGGGTGAGTGTATTGCGTCAGGTCAGTTTTCATCTTTGTTAACCTTAGCGTTTATTTGCCCCGTTTGGGCCGCTTACGCGCTGTTTGCCGGGTTTTTCCCCGCTCAGGCTGCGTAAGCATTGGTGATACCGGCAGTTTCACGTAGAATTCACCCCCTCCGAGATCTGACTCACTGTATGAGACGATAGCCTGCTGCGCGCTGCCAAACCGGCAACCTGAGCACAAGAAAAGAGTGCCCCGATAAATGACTGAAAACCTGTCTCCGACCCCCCTGGTTACCCTGAGCGGATTGAGTAAAGCCTTTGACGGCAAAACCATTATCCGCGATCTCAACCTGACCATTAATCATGGCGAATTCCTGACCCTGCTCGGCCCGTCCGGCTGCGGCAAAACCACGGTATTGCGCCTGATTGCCGGCCTGGAAGAGACCGACAGCGGCACCATCATCCTGGATGGCCAGGATGTGACTGCCGTGCCGGCTGAACACCGCCACGTCAATACCGTTTTCCAGAGCTACGCCCTGTTCCCGCACATGAGCGTGTTTGAGAATGTGGCCTTTGGCCTGCGGATGCAGAAGACGCCGGAGGCGGAGATCGCCGGCCGGGTGACCGATGCGCTGCGGATGGTGCAACTGGATGAATTTGCCCAGCGCCGCCCGCACCAGCTTTCCGGCGGCCAGCAGCAGCGGGTGGCGATTGCGCGGGCGGTGGTCAACCGCCCGCGGGTCTTGCTGCTGGATGAGTCGCTCTCCGCGCTGGACTACAAATTGCGCAAACAGATGCAGAACGAACTCAAAGCGCTGCAACGCAAACTCGGCATCACCTTTGTGTTCGTCACCCACGATCAGGAAGAGGCGCTGACCATGTCAGACCGTATCGTGGTGATGCGTGACGGGCGGATCGAGCAGGACGGCACCCCGCGCCAGATTTATGAGGAGCCGGAGAACCTGTTTGTCGCCAGCTTTATCGGTGAAATCAACATTTTTGAGGCACAAGTGATCCGCCGCCTGGATGACCAGCGCGTGCGCGCCTGGGTCGAGGGGCGTGAGTGTGACATCACGGTGAACCAGCTGGCAGTGACGCCGGGGCAAAGGCTGAACGTGCTGCTGCGCCCGGAGGATCTCAAAGTGCAGGAGATTAACGAGGGCGACACCGCCGAGGGCTTTATCGGCCATGTGCGGGAGCGCAACTACAAAGGCATGACGCTGGAGTCCACGGTGGAACTGGCCAGCGGCAAACTGGTGATGGTCAGTGAGTTCTTCAACGAGGATGACCCGGATGTGGATCACTCCCTCAACCAGACCGTGGCGGTGACCTGGATCGAAAGCTGGGAGGTGGTGCTCGCCGATGAACAGCTCACGTAAGCTTTTTCAGCGCGGGGTGATCCTGCTGGTGGTGGCCTGGCTGACACTGTTTGTCTTCCTGCCGAACCTGATGATCATCGGCACCAGTTTCCTGACCCGCGATAACGACAGCCTGGTGCGGATGGTGTTCTCGCTGGACAACTACCGGCGGCTGCTGGACCCGCTGTACGCCGATGTGCTGCTGCACTCGCTGAATATGGCGCTGATCGCCACCCTCTGCTGCTTGCTGATTGGCTATCCGTTCGCCTTTATCCTGGCGCGGCTGCCGGCCCGCGTGCGGCCGTTGCTGCTGTTCCTGCTGATTGTGCCGTTCTGGACCAACTCCCTGATCCGCGTTTACGGGCTGAAGATTTTCCTCAGCACCCGCGGCTACCTGAATGAGTGGCTGATGGCGCTGGGGCTTACCGATACCCCGCTGCGCATTATGTACACGCCGCAGGCGGTGATCCTCGGCCTTATCTACATCCTGTTGCCGTTTATGGTGATGCCGCTCTACGCCAGCATTGAAAAGCTCGACAAAGCCTATCTGGAGGCGGCGCGCGACCTGGGCGCAGGCAAGGTGCAGACCTTTGTGCGCATCATCCTGCCGCTGACCATGCCGGGCATTATCGCCGGCAGTTTGCTGGTGATGCTGCCGGCAATGGGGCTGTTCTACATTGCTGACCTGATGGGCGGTGCGAAAAACCTGCTGATCGGCAATGTGATCAAGAGCCAGTTCCTGAATATCCGTGACTGGCCGTTCGGCGCGGCCACCAGCATCTGCCTGACGCTGCTGATGGGCCTGATGCTGCTTGTTTATTACAAAGTGGCGAAAGCGCTGAACAAAAAAGGGGAGCTGGAATGATTGGACGCGGGTTGCGCGGCGGCTTTATGGCGCTGGTGTACGCTTACTTTTATATCCCCATCATCATCCTGATCGTGAATTCGTTTAACAGTTCACGCTTTGGCTTTAACTGGCAGGGGTTCACTACCCGCTGGTACAGCACCCTGATGAATAATGACAGCCTGATCGAGGCGGCACGCCACTCCGTGACGATGGGCGTGCTCTCCGCGACCTTTGCGACGCTGATCGGCGCGCTGACGGCGGTGGCGCTCTACCGCTACCGCTTCCGCGGCAAGCCGTTTGTCAGCGGGATGCTGTTTGTGGTGATGATGTCGCCGGACATCGTGATGGCGATTTCGCTGCTGGTGCTGTTTATGCTGGTGGGGATGTCGCTCGGCTTCTGGTCGCTGCTGTTTTCCCATATCACCTTCTGCCTGCCGTTTGTGGTGGTCACCGTCTATTCGCGGCTGAAAGGGTTTGATGTGCGGATGCTGGAAGCGGCCCGTGATCTGGGGGCCGGGGAGTTGACCATCCTGCGCAAAATCATCCTGCCGCTGGCGATGCCTGCGGTGGCCGCCGGCTGGCTGCTGAGTTTTACGCTGTCGATGGATGATGTGGTGGTGTCGTCGTTTGTCACCGGGCCGGATTACGAGATTTTGCCGCTGAAGATCTACTCGATGGTCAAGGTCGGGGTATCGCCGGAGATCAATGCGCTGGCGACCCTGCTGCTGGCACTGTCACTGGTGCTGGTGCTCGCCAGCCAGTGGCTGTTGCGTGACCGGTCACCCCATCAGGGGTAGCAACCGGTTGCTTCCTTTCACGCCGGGCGCTCCTTATACTGGGCGCCTGGTTTTTTAATGGACGGCCGAGACGTCCGGATGGTGAAACACCCCTCCCGTGCCGCAGGCACACCGGAGAGAGGGTGATTAACAGGGGTAACAATGAAAAAAACAGCACAGTGGCTGGCAGCGGGCTTACTGGCCGCCAGCGCCTTCGCCCAGGCGGATGACAACAACACCTTATACTTCTACAACTGGACGGAGTACGTCCCGCCGGGCCTGCTGGAGCAGTTCACCAAAGAGACCGGCATCAAGGTGATTTACTCCACCTATGAGTCCAACGAAACCATGTACGCCAAGCTGAAAACCTATAAAGAGGGCGCGTACGACCTGGTGGTGCCGTCGACCTATTTTGTGTCGAAAATGCGCAAAGAAGGCATGTTGCAGAAGATCGACAAAAGCAAGCTCAGCCACTTCTCTGCCCTGGACCCGAACCTGCTGAACAAGCCGTTTGACCCAGGCAATGACTACTCGATCCCTTACATCTGGGGTGCCACGGCGATTGGGGTCAACAGTGACCAGATCGACCCGAAAACCATCACCGGCTGGGCCGACCTGTGGAAGCCGGAATACAAAGGCAGTCTGCTGCTTACCGACGATGCGCGTGAAGTGTTCCAGATTGCGCTGCGCAAGCTCGGCCACTCCGGCAACACCACTGACCCGAAAGAGATTGAGGCGGCCTACCAGGAATTGCGCAAGCTGATGCCGAACGTGCTGGCCTTCAACTCTGACAACCCGGCGAACCCGTACATGGAAGGGGAAGTGAACCTCGGCATGGTGTGGAACGGCTCTGCCTACGTGGCGCGCCAGGCCGGCACACCGCTGACGGTGGTGTGGCCGAAAGAGGGCGGGATTTTCTGGATGGACAGCCTGGCGATCCCGGCCAACGCGCATAACGTGGAAGGCGCGCACAAGCTGATTGATTTCCTGCTGCGTCCGGAAGTGGCGGCGCAAGTGGCGGAAACCATCGGTTACCCAACGCCGAACCTGGAAGCGAAAAAACTGCTGCCGCCTGAGGTGGCGAATGACCCGTCGCTCTACCCGTCTGACGCGGTGATGAAAAACGGTGAGTGGCAGAATGACGTCGGCACCACCAGCGAGCTGTACGAAACGCTTTACCAGAAACTCAAAGCCGGGCAGTAAACGGCTTCCCTGCCGGGCGCGCCCTGCGCCCGGTTATCCGTGCCCTACTGCCACTTCCCTTCCCCACCGGCGATCATCTGGCGGACAAACGCCGGCACCACCTCACTCGCCAGCCCGTACTGCCGCTCATCAAACTGGCTTTCGACCTGGCTCGGCTCCAGGTTCAGCTCCACCGTGTGCGCCCCGCTCAGCCGCGCCTCATGCACAAAGCCCGCCGCCGGGTAAACATGGCCGGAGGTGCCTATCGAGATAAAGTAATCCGCTTTCGCCAGCGCCTGATAAATCTCATCCATGCCGATCGGCATTTCGCCAAACCACACCACATGCGGGCGCAGCGGTGACGGGAACTGGCAACAGTGGCAGCGGTCATCCACTGTCAGGTCGCCCGGCCACTCAATCACCTGGTTGGAACGGGTACAGCGCACTTTCAGCAGCTCGCCGTGCATATGCAGCACCCGCTGGTTACCGGCGCGTTCGTGCAGGTTATCGATATTCTGCGTCACCAGCAGGAAGTGGTCGCCCAGGTTTTCTTCCAGTTCTGCCAGTGCCAGATGGGCGGCGTTGGGCGCAATCGCCGGTTGCTGCAACTGTTGCCGCCGGGCGTTGTAGAACGCCTGCACGCGCGCCGGATCACGCTGGAACCCTTCCGGCGTGGCGACATCCTCCACGCGGTGCTCCTCCCACAGCCCGTCCGCCGCGCGGAACGTGCGGATGCCGGACTCCGCGGAAATGCCCGCGCCGGTCAATACCACCACAAAAGGTTTTTTCATCTCGGTAACCGCCATATTGTCACGATGGAAAATGCGTGAGCGAAATCGTTGGTGCCGCAAATGTTTCAGCTTGCGGAACCGGCGCAGCCTGTGGCGTGTGTGCATGACACCTGCTCCTCTGTACTGCGGTGCGCGACCCCGGATGGGATAACGTTACTCTAACAAATTTAGGCAGGCTGCCCCGCGCGCGCCACCTGCATCGCCATAGCGGGCTTTTTCAATGCGCGGCGGCTCACAGCCCGGCAACAGGTGGGCCGGCAGGCGCGCGGCCAGCGCCGGGTAAAGCTCATCCACATTCGACAGGCCGCCGCCAATCACCACCAGATGCGGGTCCAGCACAGTCAGCAGGTTGCCGAGGCAGGCCGCCAGCAGGTCGGCGTAGCGGTCAACGTGCGCCACGGCAATGGCGTCCCCGGCCCGGTAGCGCGCCATGATCGCCGGGGCGGTGAGCGGTTGGCCGCCGCCCAGGGCATATAAGCGCTCAAACCCACGGCCGGAGAGGTAACCCTCCATGCAGTCGGTCTGGCCGCAGCCGCACACCACCGGCGCGGCATCAGGCCCCAGCAACGCCCGTGCATCCACCGGCAGGCGCATATGGCCCACTTCCCCGGCCACGCCGTTACGGCCGCCAAACACCCTGCCGTTAAACACCAGCCCGCCGCCGACGCCGGTGCCGAGAATCAGCCCCAGCACGCTCGGGTAGGCACGGAATTCGTCATCCCAGGCTTCTGAGAGCGCAAAACAGTTGGCATCATTGTCAATGCGGACGTCACGCCCCAGCAGGCGCGCCAGATCCGCCTGCAACCGCTTGCCGGATGCCGCCGGGACATTGGCAGAAAACAGCGTGCCGTCAGCCTTAATCAGGCCGGGAATACCGATGCCGACCCGCCCGCCACCGACACGGGCATCGGCCTCCTGCACCAGCGCCGCCAGCGCCGCCAGCAACGCCGCGTAGTCATCCCGCGGGGTCGGCACCCGTTTCTGCCACCGCCGGGTGAGCTGCCGGTCAAACACCGCCAGCTCAATTTTGCTGCCGCCCATATCAATGCCGTAATACATGCTCAATCCCTTACTGGCCGCCGCTCAACACGCGTGCCGGGTCGATGCGGCTGGCGCGCCGTGCCGGATACCAGCTGGCGATCAGGCTCAGCAGGATGGCGGTCAGCAGCACGCCGCCGACGTCCAGCCAGTGCAGTTCTGACGGCAGGAAATCGATGAAGTAGATGTCACCCGACAGGAACTGATGGCCGATCAGCGTTTCCAGCCCGCGCACAACCGGCGTAAGCTGCAATGCCGCCACCACGCCGACCACCACGCCGCTCAGGCTGCCGACCAGCCCGGCCAGCAGCCCGTACCAGATGAAAACAGCGCGGATCAGCCGGTCACCCGCGCCCAGGGTGCGCAGCACGGCGATGTCACTGCTCTTGTCTTTGACCGCCATCACCAGCGTGGAGACGATATTGAAGCAGGCCACGCCAATCACCAGCACCAGCGCCAGGTACATAATGGCGCGCACCATTTCGATGTCGCGGTACATGTAGCCGTAGGTGCCGATCCAGCTGCGGATATAGACGTAAGCTTCAGTGACTTTGCCTGCGTCGCGCACCAGGGTATTGGCGCTGAACGGGTCATTGGCTTTGAGGGCAATCCCCGTGACACTGTCACCCATGTCGAGATAGCCCTGCGCATCGGCCAGCGGCACCATCGCAAAGCTGTGGTCGAGCTGGCCGCTGAGTTGCAGGATGCCGGTCACCCGCAGGCGGATGCGCTTGGGTTGCAGCAGTTTGCCCTGCGGATCGCTGTTTGGGATCATCACCGTGACGGAGGACCCGGCCTTGACGCCCAGTTCATCGGCGATGCCTTTGCCCAGGATCACCTGCTGTTCACCGGCGCGGAAATGCGCCCAGGCGTCGCCCTGCACAAAGTGCGGCAGCGCGCTGAGTTGCGCTTCCTGTTGCGGGTCCACGCCTTTTACCTGCACCGCGCGCAATTTCGCGCCGCTTTCCAGCAGGCCGGTGAAATTAATGTACGGCGCGGCGGCCGCCACGCCCGGCACCGCCGCCACTTTCGGCAGCAGCGCTTGCCAGCCGTTAAACGGCTGGTCTACCGGCTCAATTTCACCGTGCGGCACCACCGCCAGAATACGGTTATTCAGCTCACGCTCGAAACCGTTCATCGCGCTCAGGCCGACAATCAGCACTGCCACACCCAGCGCAATGCCGACGGTCGAGATGATGGAGATCAGCGACACCATGCCGCTGCGGCGACGGCCGCGGCTGAAGCGCAGGCCAATCACCAGGGAGAGAGGCAGCCCCATTACTGCGCCCCCAGCAGGGAAACATCCTGCTGCAACCGGCCGTCACGCATCTCCAGCTGGCGGTTCAGGCGGCGCGCCAGCGACAGGTCGTGGGTCACCACCAGGAACGCGGTGCCCTGCCGCACGTTCAGCTCGCCCAGCAGTTCAAAAATGCTGTCGGCATTGCGCTGGTCAAGGTTGCCGGTCGGCTCATCCGCCAGCACCAGCGACGGGTTATTCACCAGCGCACGGGCGATCGCCACCCGCTGGCGCTCCCCGCCGGAGAGTTCAGACGGCCGGTGGCCGCTGCGTTTCTCCAGCCCGACGGCAGCCAGCATCTCACGCGCTTTTTCCTGCGCGTCCGCCGCGCTGCCGGTGCCGATCAGCAACGGCATCGCCACATTCTCCAGCGCCGTAAAATCCGGCAGCAGGTGGTGGAACTGGTAGATAAAGCCCAGCTCACGGTTACGCAGTGCGGCTTTGGCGCGGGAGGACATGCCGCTGAGCGCCGTGCCTTTGAACACCACATCCCCGGAGGTGGGGGTGTCCAGCCCGCCCAGCAGGTGCAGCAAGGTACTTTTGCCCGACCCGGAGCTGCCCACGATCGCCATCATCTCGCCCGGCTGCATGGCAAAGGTCACATCGCGCAGCACAGAGGTTTGCAGCTTGCCTTCCTGATAGGTTTTGCACAGGCTGTCGCACTGCAATAAAGGATGGTTACTCATAACGTAAAGCCTCAGCGGGTTGAACGGCGGCAGCGCGCCATGAAGGGTAAAGCGTGGAAAGCAAAGCCACCGCCATCGCCACCAGCGCAATGCTGATGACCTGGAGCGGCTCAATGTCGACCGGCAGCGACGCGCCGTCAATCGCCATGCCGAGCGCGGGCATAATCGTCCCCAGCTGGCTCGCCAGCAGGGTGCCGAGCAGCGCCCCGAGCAGTGCGCCGATAATGCCGGCACTGGCGCCCTGCACCATAAACACCGTCATAATCTGGCGGCGCGTCAGCCCCTGGGTTTGCAGGATCGCGACTTCACCCTGCTTTTCCATCACCAGCAGGCCGAGCGAGGTGATGATGTTAAAGGCCGCCACCGCCACAATCAGGCTAAGCAGCAGCCCCATCATGTTCTTCTCCATGCGCACCGCCTGGAACAGCTCGCCTTTGCGGACACGCCAGTCTTTCCACTGGGTGCCGGCCGGCAGCGGCTGTTGGCTCAGGGTATCTACCGCGAGCGGTTGTTCCAGCGTCAGCCGCCAGCCGGTGATGTTGCCTGCCGGGTAGCGCATCAGGCGGGAGGCGTCCTGCTGGTTCACCAGCAGCTGGTAGCCGTCCACTTCACTGTTGGCCGCAAAGGTGCCGATCACGGTAAACAGGCGCTGGCTCGGGATCCGCCCCATCGGGGTGAATTCGCTGGCGCTGGTGACCATCAGCCGCAGCGTGTCGCCGCGTTTGACGCCCAGTTGCCCGGCCAGCTGTTCACCCAGAATGACGTGGTAACTTTTCGGCTGGAGCTGCTGTTGCTGTGCGCCGACCAGATAGCGCGCCAGCGGCTCCGGCTGGTCCGGGTTGACGCCCAGCATCACGCCGACGGCCACGCCGCGCGCGCTTTGCAGCACCACATCGCCGGTGGTCAGCGGCACAATGCCCGCGACGCCCTGTAAACCGGCCAGGCCGGAGGCGGGGAGTTTCTGTGGGTTAAGGGAGCCCTGCGGGGTGGTGATCAGCGCCTGAGGCATCAGCCCGAGAATGTTCCTCTCGAGATCGCGCTCAAAGCCGTTCATCACGGAGAGGACGGTAACCAGCGCCATCACGCCAAGCGTAATGCCGATGGTGGAAAGCCAGGAAACAAACCGGCCGAAGCGGTCTGAGGCCCGCCCGCGCATATAACGCAGGCCGATGAATAACGCGACAGGTTGATACATGAAATCCGTTTTATGACAGTTGCTAAAGCAAAGTGATCAAGGATAATAAAGGCTACAACCGCATTAGGGAACCACTTCCTTTAGTAAGTACTTGTGTCGGTACTTATCTATTAACTACCAGGCTTTCAGGGTTGCTTATACTTACTGCATCGCGTTTTCTGCGCTGGTAAGCCAGCCTGATGCGTGTGCTGCCGCGAACCTGCGGCTTCACGATACGGCGGGCAAGATGCCCGACTGACCGGGATGGCCCGTTGCTGAACAAGAGAATGTAAAACTGCCTATGCCTCACACATACCGTTACTCCCTGCCCGCCCGCCGCGGCGATGTCCGTGTGCTTGGTCAACTGACCGGCTCAGCCTGCGCCGTCGAGTGCGCCGAGATCATTGAGCGCCATGATGGCCCGGTGATGCTGATCGCCCCTGACATGCAAAATGCCCTGCGGCTGCGTGATGAGATCCAGCAGTTCACCTCACACCTGGTGACGGCGCTGTCGGACTGGGAAACCCTGCCCTATGACAGCTTCTCCCCGCACCAGGAGATCATTTCCGCCCGCCTCTCCAGCCTCTACCAGCTGCCGACGATGGCGCGCGGGGTCATTATCCTGCCGGTCAACACCCTGATGCAGCGCGTCTGCCCCCATGCGTTTTTGCACGGCCACGCGCTGGTGATGCAAAAAGGGCAGCGCCTCTCGCGTGACAAACTGCGCGCCCAGCTGGAGCAGGCGGGCTACCGCAGTGTGGATCAGGTGATGGAACATGGTGAGTACGCCACCCGCGGCGCGCTGCTTGACCTCTACCCGATGGGCAGCGAGGAGCCGTACCGCCTCGATTTCTTTGATGACGAGATCGACAGCCTGCGGGTGTTTGATGTGGATACCCAGCGCACCCTGAGCGAAGTGGATCGCATTAACCTGTTACCGGCGCATGAGTTCCCGACCGATAAAGCGGCGATTGAGCTGTTCCGCAGCCAGTGGCGGGAAAAATTTGATGTGCGCCGTGAGCCGGAGCACATCTACCAGCAGGTCAGCAAAGGCACCTTCCCGGCCGGGATTGAGTACTGGCAGCCGCTGTTCTTCAATGAACCGCTGAGCACGCTGTTCAGCTACCTGCCGGAAAATACCCTGCTGGTGAATACCGGCGATCTGGAGGCGTCAGCTGAGCGTTTCTGGCTGGACGTGAACCAGCGCTATGAGAACCGCCGCGTTGACCCGATGCGCCCGCTGCTGGAGCCGGAATCCCTGTGGCTGCGGGTTGATGCCCTGTTCGCCGAGCTGAAACAGTGGCCGCGGGTGCAACTGAAAACTGAGCAGCTGCCGGAGAAAGCCGCCAACACCAATTTAGGCTATGAGCCGCTGCCGTCACTGGCGGTGGAGCCGCAGCAGAAATCGCCGCTTGATACCTTGCGCCGTTTTGCGGAAGCCTTTACCGGCCGCCTGATCTTCTCGGTGGAGAGTGAGGGCCGCCGTGAAACCCTGCAGGATTTGCTGGCGCGGATTAAATTACGCCCGGTGCTGATTGAGCGCCTGGAGCAGGCGGAAGCGCCGGGCCACTACCTGATGATCGGCGCCAGTGAGCGCGGGTTCCTCGACCGCCCGCGTGAGCTGGCGCTGGTGTGCGAAAGCGACCTGCTGGGCGAGCGCGTCAGCCGCCGCCGCCAGGACAACCGCCGGACCATCAACACCGAAACGCTGATCCGCAACCTGGCGGAGCTGCACCCCGGCCAGCCGGTGGTGCATCTGGAGCACGGCGTCGGCCGCTATGCAGGCATGACCACGCTGGAAGCCGGCGGCATCAAGGCGGAATACCTGATCCTGACCTATGCCGGGGAGGACAAACTCTATGTGCCGGTCTCTTCGCTGCACCTGATCAGCCGTTATGCCGGGGGCGCGGATGAAAACGCCCCGCTGCATAAACTGGGCGGTGAAGCCTGGGGCCGGGCGCGCCAGAAAGCCGCCGAGCGGGTGCGGGATGTGGCGGCTGAGCTGCTCGACATCTATGCCCAGCGCGCCGCCAAAGAGGGCTACGCCTTTAAACATGACCGCGAGCAATACCAGCTGTTCTGCCAGTCCTTCCCGTTCGAAACCACGCCGGATCAGGAGCAGGCGATCAATGCCGTGCTGAGCGACATGTGCCGGCCGCTGGCAATGGACCGGCTGGTGTGCGGCGACGTCGGCTTCGGCAAGACCGAGGTGGCGATGCGCGCCGCGTTCCTGGCGGTGGAAAACCACAAGCAGGTGGCAGTGCTGGTGCCGACCACCCTGCTCGCCCAGCAGCATTATGATAACTTCCGCGATCGCTTCGCCAACTGGCCGGTGCGTATTGAGCTGATGTCGCGTTTCCGCAGCGCCAAAGAGCAGCAGGTGGTGATTGATGAGGCGGTCGAGGGCAAGGTCGACATCATTATCGGCACCCATAAATTGCTGATGAGCGATCTGCGCTGGAAAGACCTCGGCCTGCTGATTGTCGATGAGGAGCACCGTTTCGGTGTGCGCCACAAAGAGCGTATCAAGGCGATGCGCGCCGATGTGGACATCCTGACCCTGACGGCCACCCCGATCCCGCGGACGCTGAACATGGCGATGAGCGGGATGCGCGACCTGTCGATCATTGCCACCCCGCCGGCGCGGCGGCTGGCGGTGAAAACCTTCGTGCGCGAATATGACAGCCTGGTGGTGCGCGAGGCGATCCTGCGTGAGGTATTACGCGGCGGGCAGGTGTACTACCTCTATAACGACGTGGAAAATATTGAAAAGGCGGCTCAGCGCCTGACCGAACTGGTGCCGGAGGCACGGATTGCGGTCGGCCACGGCCAGATGCGCGAGCGCGACCTGGAGCGGGTGATGAATGATTTCCACCACCAGCGTTTCAATGTGCTGGTGTGTACCACCATCATCGAAACCGGCATCGACATCCCCAGCGCCAATACCATCATCATTGAACGGGCCGATCACCTCGGGCTGGCGCAGCTGCACCAGTTGCGCGGCCGGGTCGGGCGTTCCCACCACCAGGCCTACGCCTACCTGCTCACCCCGCCGCCCAAGGCGATGAGCGGCGATGCACTGAAACGGCTGGAGGCGATCGCCTCATTGGAAGATCTGGGGGCCGGGTTCGCGCTGGCCACGCATGATCTGGAGATCCGCGGGGCCGGTGAGCTGCTGGGTGAAGACCAGAGCGGGCAGATGACCACCGTCGGCTTTACGCTCTATATGGAGCTGCTGGAGAGCGCGGTGAATGCGCTGAAAGAGGGGCGCGAGCCGTCACTGGAGGATCTCACCAGCAACCAGACTGAGGTAGAGCTGCGGATGCCGTCGCTGTTGCCGGAAACCTACGTGCCTGACGTCAACACCCGGCTTTCGTTCTATAAACGCATCGCCAGCGCCAAACAGGCCGGTGAGCTGGAGGAGATCAAAGTTGAGCTGATTGACCGCTTTGGCCTGCTGCCGGATGCGGCGCGCAACCTGCTCGACATCGCCGCGTTGCGGCTGGCAGCGCAGGCGCTGGGCATCCGGCGCATTGAAGGCAATGAGCGCGGCGGCTTTATTGAATTCGGCGAACAGAACCGCGTCGACCCGGCCTACCTGATTGGCCTGTTGCAGAAAGAGCCGCAGGTCTACCGGCTGGATGGCCCGACCAAGCTGAAATTCAACCGCGATTTAACCGAGCGCAACCTGCGGCTGCAATTCCTGGACAGCCACCTGAAGGCCTTTGCTGAGCACACGCTCTGACCCCCTGCCGGGCGGCGGCCGCTGCCCGGTATTTTCCCCATAAGAAAGCCCGCGCCAATGTTAATGCCACTCGCTTACCTTGCCTCAGGCGGGTAAACGATCAGAACTAACACTGTGCGCGGGCGCAATTTTTCTATAGATACTGCGCTGTCAGGTGCGGTTGCTGTCGTTCAGAATCAGCTGGCCGTTACGATCCAGCGGGATCTGGTTGCCCGGCTGACGATCCATCCGCACTTTGCCCTGCTGGTCACCGATTTTATAGGTGACGTCATACCCCAGGGTTTTTTGGGTTTTCTCATACACCGTGCTGCAATGCTGTTTCGTGGTGGTGTAGGTGTCATTCTCCTGCAGGCTGCTCTGCGCGCGGTTCCCTGCATAGCCACCAGCCAGCGCCCCGGCCACGGTGGCGACATCGCGCCCGCGGCCGCCGCCAAACTGGTGGCCCAGCACCCCACCGGCCACCGCACCCAATACTGAGCCGGCGATCTGGTGTTCATCCTGCACCGGGCGACGGTGGGTGACGGTGACGTCACGGCACTCCTGGCGCGGCGTTTTTATGGTTTCCGTAATCGGTGTGGCATTCACTACCTGCGCATATTGCGGGCCGGAGAACGCTTCCATATTGCTGGCGACGGCGGCGATACCCATCGCGGCGGCAATGCCAATACCGATACCTGCGGCCATTGATTTATTCACAGGACATCCTCCCGGTTCATTCTTATGCCATGTTACATGCCCGGTACACCCCGGCCGTCAGACGACGCATCGTACCGCGGCCGGGTGCCCGGACAGGGGCAGTGATACCTGCTCTGCCCCCTTCTGATGGAAAGGAGTGTGCCTCTGGATTACGCATCCGGCAATAAGAGACGTGGACGAAAAGTGGCATTTTCACGGGGAAAACCGCAGGTTTAGGAGTTGTCTGAAGGGTAAAGCGTGCTTAAGTAAAATTTTATGCGGTCAACGTAACGTGGGAAAGAATAAGGCCCGCCGGGGATGGCGGGCCTTGGGTCACCTAAACAGGCTTAATGTAATTTCAGCCGCGGGCGGATGACGCGGTTAATACTGCCCACCAGCACCATCAGGCCGGTACGCAGGTAACCATGCAGCGCCACCTGGTGCATACGGTAGAGCGAGACGTAAACGAAACGCGCGATGCGCCCTTCGATCATCATCGAGCCGCGCATCAGGTTACCCATCAGGCTGCCCACGGTACTGAAGCGGGAGAGTGACACCAGCGAGCCGTTGTCTTTATAGATATACGGCTTCAGCTTGTTGTCATGGCCGTTGAGCTGCAACAGCAGGTTGTCATAGCAGCGGGAGGCCATCTGGTGCGCAGACTGGGCGCGCGGCGGCACAAATTTGCCGTCCGGCTGCGGGCAGGAGGCGCAGTCACCGATGGCATAGATGAACGGGTCACGCGTGGTTTGCAGGGTCGGTTCGACCACCAGCTGGTTGATGCGGTTGGTTTCCAGGCCGCCGATCTCTTTCATAAAGTCCGGTGCCTTGATCCCGGCAGCCCAGACCATCAGATCGGCTTCAATGTACTCGCCGCCTTTGGTGTTCAGGCCGCCCGCATCGGCGCTGGTGACCATGGTGTTGGTCAGCACGCGCACGCCGAGCTTGGTCAGCTCCTGATGGGCGGCGGCTGAGATGCGCGGCGGCAGCGCCGGCAGAATGCGTTCCCCGGCCTCCACCAGCGTCACATTCAGCGCTTTATTATCCAGCCCCTGGAAACCGTAGCTGTGCAGCTGTTTCACCGCATTGTGCAGTTCCGCAGAGAGCTCCACCCCGGTGGCCCCGCCGCCGACAATGGCGATGTTTACCTGCTCACGGTCAGCCGGGTTCGCGGAGAATTTCAGGAACAGGTTCAGCATCTCGTTGTGGAAACGGTGCGCCTGATGCGGGTTATCGAGGAAGATGCAGTTCTCTTTGACGCCCGGCGTACCGAAGTCATTGGAGGTGCTGCCCAGCGCCATCACCAGGTAGTCGTAGCTGATTTCACGCGCGGCAACCAGCACATCACCCTGGGCATCGCGGATCTCTGCCAGTTGCAGGGTTTTGCTCTCGCGGTTGATGTCAGTGACTGACCCGAGCTGGAACACGAAATGGTGGTTGCGGGCATGGGCCAGGTAGCTCAGTTCATCTACCCCGGCGTCCAGTGAGCCGGTGGCCACTTCGTGCAGCAACGGTTTCCATAAATGGCTGTTATTGCGATCGACCAACACAATTTCAGCCTTGTTTTTGCGGCCTAATTTATTCCCCAGGCTGGTTGCCAGCTCCAGCCCGCCTGCACCACCACCTACGATGACGATCTTTTTCATTGGCGTAGTCAATTTGACCCCCTCAAATGTGAACCATTTGTAATCTAAAAGTTAAAATAATGTCCTTAGAAAACATAGGGTTCGCGTAAATTAAACCTGCATCTGGGGCCAGAATAGCATGCGGGGTTATTTGGTCATACCAAAATTGATGTGCATCAAACTTTTTTGTTTATTTTGTAGACACAAGGCGATTTTAATGCATTTAAATCATTAAGTTATTAAGAATAATCTCACCTGCCGGCACAGGTTATATGCTGAAAAAAAGCGCAGGCAGCGTGCAGGAAACCAGCAAAAACGCACAAAAAAACCGGCCAGCTGAAGCGGGCCGGTCTTGGCACAAAACAGGCGTCAGCTTACGGTTTTAAACGCGTTAATACGTTGCAAATGCGGGGAGAGGTTTTTGAATTTATGGCCCTGCTGCTCATCCCAGAGGATGGGGTAATAAGGGTGCAGCGCGGCCGCACTGCGGCGGCTGTCCAGCACCTCATCCTGACGGGAGAGGATCAACAGACAGCGGTCACGGTTGCGCTCGCGGAAATCACTGACACATTTGGTGGCGATGTCGAGGTACTCTTCCGGCCGGTCGATTTTGCCGGGCATGTTCTCTTCCGGCCAGAGGTTGGGGTTGACGCTGACCTGGCGGATACCGCAGAGAAAACCGATACGCTCTGCCCAGAAGCCGCCCAGCCCCACTCCACAAATCAGCGGGCGGTCGTCACTGTTTTGCTGGAGCGCTTTATCCACCTCTTTCAGCAGGAATTGCATATCGTGGCGTGGATGCAGGGTGCTGTAGCTGATCAGCCTGACATCAGGATCGATGAATTGCAGTTGCAGCACTTTTTCATGATTGCCGGGACTGGTTGAATCAAAACCATGCAGATAAATGATCATGTTTTTCCCCGTATGATGTGAAACGGCCCCGGCCTGGATGGCCGGGGCCGGATAATCACCCGGCGTTCTGCTGTTTATGCGCCTGCCAGCGGTCATCCAGGGCGGTAAGCTCCCGGTTGGCCTGCTTCCAGCGCGGCGAGTCTAACAACGCCTGCCGGGTATATTTACCGCGATGATACAATTGTGCAACCTGCCCTGCGTTGACCGGCGTCAGGTTATCCAGCACGCTGACGGCCCCGGCGCGGTGGTTACACACCAGGATCATGTCGCATCCGGCATCCAGCGCGGCCTGGCCGCGTTCCGCGTAGCTGCCCATAATGGCTGCGCCTTCCATGGAGAGATCGTCCGAGAAGATGATGCCGGTAAAGCCCAGCTCCTGGCGGAGCACCTGCTTCAGCCACCAGGGTGAACCGCTGGCCGGGCGCGGATCGGCCTCAGTATAGATGACATGCGCAGGCATGATGGCATCCAGGCGGCGGCGGGCAATCAGCTCGCGGAAAATCAGCATGTCATGTTCGCGGATCTGCGCCAGCGGGCGCGGGTCACGCGGCGTCTCTTTGTGGGAGTCCGCAGCCACTGCCCCGTGGCCGGGGAAGTGTTTGCCGGTGCTTTTCATCCCGGCCTGTTGCATGCCGAGGATAAAGCGCTCCGCCATCGCCAGGGCAATCTGCGGCTCCTCATGGAAGGATCGCTCGCCAATCGCCGCGCTGCGGTGGCCGATGTCCAGCACCGGGGCAAAACTGATGTCGATGTCCATGCTGATCATCTCGGCGGCCATCAGCCAGCCCGCCTCTTCGGCCAGCCGCCCGCCCTCTTGCGCATCATTCAGCGCCGCAAAAGATTGGGCCGCCGGCAGGCGGGTGAAGCCGTCACGGAAACGCTGCACCCGGCCGCCTTCCTGATCCACCGCCACCACCAGCCGGTCATGTGAGGCCTGGCGGATTTGGCGCACCAGCTCGCGCAACTGCGCGGCATCATGAAAATTACGGCTGAACAGGATCAACCCGCCGACCAGCGGATGGCGCAGAATTTCACGTTCTTCTGCATCCAGTTCATACCCTTCCACATCTAACATTACCGGACCCACGGTACTCTCCCTTGACTGCCTGCTTGGGAACCTGTCGGTTCCGCTGTTATCGACTCTGTAACCGGGCGTGCAGGCCATCAGCCGCCGCCCTGAATGAAATAGTGTGTGTTTGCTGCCAGCGGACTTCGTACCACATCAGCATCAGGTAGTCGATCCACGGCAGCCAGCGGGTTACCGCTGTGTACAGCCTTCCGGCATCGCCGTAGCCGCCCGCCGCACAGTAGGCGGCCACCAGGGCTGTCTGCTGTTGTGCTGACCAGCCGTTGCCGCGCACCAGCGCCGCCAGTT
Source organism: Chimaeribacter arupi (assembly GCF_002858805.1). GTDB lineage: Bacteria > Pseudomonadota > Gammaproteobacteria > Enterobacterales > Enterobacteriaceae > Chimaeribacter > Chimaeribacter arupi. Next base: position 15,997 of record NZ_PJZI01000013.1, on the reverse strand, counting down.
CGCAGGCGATATCACCGTCGGCGGCGTACTCCCAGTCAATCAGCCGCCAGCCACCGCCGGTCACGATGATATTGCCGGCATGGATATCCATGTGCAGCGGCGCTATCTTCAGCACCGGCGGCAACGGCGCGCGCAGCAATGCCTGATGGTAACGCAGCCAGCGCGGCGTCAGGCGGGTGCGATCGATCTGCTGCCCCGACCTGACCAGGGCCGCCTTCAGCACCAGCGGAGAACCGCCGCGCGGCTGCCGGTGCAGCCTGACCAGCAACGGTGCCAGTGCCCCATCAGGCCCAAACGCCGCATCCGGCAATGGCTCACCGCCAATCCAGGCCACCAGCAGCCAGTCCCCGTGCAGCCCCAGCGGTGGCGGCCCCACGGCACCCTGGCGCTGGCGGCGCAGCATCCGCAGCTCCCGGCGGCGGCTGACGCCCATTTCCGCCATTTCCCGGGTCTGGCGGCGGGCCAGATACTCCCCCTGTGGGGTCTGGATGCGCCAGCTCTCCCCGGATAAGCCGGCCACCGGGCTAAAACAGCAACCGGCGGTATCGACCGCCGGCAGGAGCTGTTTCAGGCTGACAATCAGGCTGGGATCAACGCTGTACGTCACCGCTGCCCGACCAGACGATTTCGCCGGTCTGTACCAGCATCAATTGCATCTCCAGTGTCGGGGCTTTGGCACTGCCGCTGGCGTCACTGTAAAGCACATACTGCGCCTTGAGGTAACGCGCCAGGCCAATCGCCTTGCTGCGGGAGACCAGGCTGTCGTCGGCAGACAGGCCGAGCGCCTGCTTGGCCTGGATCAGCTGGCTGGCCGGCACCACCGAGAAGGTGCTGCTGCCGCCCAGGGCATCATAGAGGGCGGCCGTCGCGGCGCTGGTCTGTAGTGTGCCGTTGGTGCTGTTTTTCACATTATCCAGCAGCAGTACGCCCCCGCTCTCCACGCCCCCGGCGTTCAGCATCTGGGCCACCAGCGGCTGCACGCTGGCCGGCCAGTCAATCGGCTTTTGCATTTTCGGCGGCTGCGGCACGGTTTCTGACGTCGGCGGCAGCGGTTGGGTCGGCTGCGGTTGCGGCTGTTCAGGCTGCGGTTGGGTCGGGATGGTGGTGACCGGTGCCTGCGGCTCTTCCGGCGGCCGGGTCATACACCCGGACAGAATTAACGCGGCCGCAGCCACAAGTAAAAGCTTTTTCATTTACCCTCTCCGGTAACTGATTAAAGATAAAGATAGAGACGTACACTGTCGGCATCCAGGTTGCCCATCAGCGAATAGATCGTGGCCGTTGATGCGGGAGCCAGCGTAATGGTGCGCGGCGGCTGGAACGGCAGCACATCCAGCCCCTGCGCATCATACCAATAGAAGCGGTAATGCACGGTTACCGGGGTCATCTGGCTGTTTGACAGCACAGACGCGGCGCTTTTGCGCCCGGAGGCATCCGCAATGGTGGGTTTGTCTGCGATAATCCCTGCGGTAAGCACCGGCGACTCCATCACCACGGTTTGCTGCGTATTCAGCGCAATTTTTTGCGGGGAGCTGCACCCTGCCAGGGCGATGCCCATCAGCAGTGCCCACCCTGCGCGCCTGTAAACCTGCATAGTGTGTTTCCTGTCAGCGTGCCAGCATCGGGCCGAGCGGCCGGCCGCCCACCAGGTGCATATGAATGTGGTACACCTCCTGGCCGCCATGCCGGTTGCAGTTCATGATCAGGCGATAGCCATCTTCCGCAATGCCCTCTTGTTCAGCAATTTTTGCCGCCACGGTAAACATCCGCCCCAATGCGTGCTCATGCTCTGCGGCGACATCGTTAACGGTGGGGATCAGTAAGTTCGGCACAATCAGGATATGCGTGGGGGCCTGGGGCGAAATATCACGGAACGCCGTGACCAGCTCGTCCTGATAGACCACATCCGCCGGGATTTCGCGGCGGATAATTTTACTGAAAATGGTTTCTTCAGCCATGACGGTTGTCCTTTAGTAACGCATGAATGATGTACGCAGTATGAGTGACATTTTCCATTTCTTTCAACCTCATTCCAAACATTCAGTGCTGACTGCCGGAGAAAAGAGCAGCGCCGCCGGGCTTGGCACCGTGCGGTAAGCAGGCCCGGCGGGACATGCGCTATGCCCGCACTGGAAAAGCAGGCATAAAAAAAGGGAGGCTTTCGCCTCCCTCTGGTGCTCCCCAGCAGACATTAATGATTACGGATGTAATCGTCCATGTCAGTTTTGAGGTTGTCTGATTTGGTGCCGAAAATCGCCTGCACACCGGAACCTGCCACGACCACACCGGCCGCGCCCAGTTTCTTCAGACCTGCCTGGTCAACCTTGGAGACATCCGCCACGCTGACGCGCAGACGGGTGATACAGGCATCCAGGTTAGTGATGTTCTCTTTACCGCCGAACGCTGCCACCAGTGCCGCAGACATTTCGCTGCCGCTCTGGGTAGAGCGCTCACCGTTCGTGTCTTCACGGCCCGGCGTTTTCAGGTTCAGCTTGGCGATCAATACGCGGAACACCGTGTAGTAAATCAGGCCATAAATGATACCGATGATAGGGAACAGCCAGATTTTGCTGCTGTTGCCGCTCAGCACCACGAAGTCAATCAGGCCGTGGGAGAAGCTGGTCCCGTCACGCATGCCCAGCAGAATACAGATCGGGAAGGCCAGACCTGCCAGGATGGCGTGGATACCGTACAGGATCGGCGCCACGAACATAAAGGAGAACTCAATCGGCTCGGTGATCCCGGTCAGGAACGAGGTCAGCGCCGCGGAGATCATGATGCCGCCGACTTTGGCACGGTTTTCCGGTTTCGCAGAGTGCCAGATGGCAATCGCCGCAGCCGGCAGGCCGTACATTTTGAACAGGAAGCCGCCTGAGAGTTTACCGGCTTCCGGGTCACCCGCCATATAGCGCGGAATGTCACCGTGGAAGACCTGGCCTGCGGCATTCACGTATTCACCGATCTGCATCTGGAAAGGTACGTTCCAGATATGGTGCAGACCAAACGGCACCAGCGCACGCTCAATCACACCGTAGATGCCGAACGCCACCACCGGGTTCTGGTAGGCCGCCCACTGGGAGAACGTCTGGATCGCGGTACCGACCGGCGGCCAGATGAAGGAGAGCAGCACGCCCAGGATAATCGCTGCCAGGCCGGAGATAATCGGCACGAAGCGTTTCCCGGCGAAGAAGCCCAGGTATTCCGGCAACTGGATGCGGTAGAAGCGGTTAAACATATACGCCGCAATGGCACCGGCAATGATCCCGCCAAGCACACCGGTATCCGCCAGGTGCTTGGCCGCAATCTCTTCGGCCGGCAAGTGCAGAACTAACGGTGCCACCACCGCCAGCGTTTTCACCATGATGCCGTAAGCCACCACGGCCGCCAGGGCGGACACGCCATCGTTATTGGTAAAGCCAAGTGCCACGCCGATAGCGAAGATCAGCGGCATGTTGGCAAACACCGAACCACCCGCTTCCGCCATCACATGGGAGACAACGGCAGGCAGCCAGCTGAAGTTGGCGGAACCGACACCGAGCAGAATACCTGCAATGGGCAGTACCGACACCGGCAGCATTAGCGATTTACCTACTTTCTGTAGGTTGGCAAATGCATTCTTGAACATAATTGAGTGTGCTCCTGAGTAATAGTGCTTTTGGTACTACTGGCACCTGACAGCAGAGATGGCGCGGTCTGGTGTGCAGCCGGAACGGGGGAGAAAGCCCCGGCTGTCAGGGCGTCTGAAGCGCCCCTTTAATTTTTACGAAGAGTAAAATAAATGCCGTTTGTAATGTTTGATAACAGTCACGTTTCTACAAATAAAAGATGTATCTTTCATTTTTAGACCCCGTTTTACCGGGGAAAGGGGTGAAAAAGGCGGATTAATCGCCGGAATTAAACAGCGGCACCTCGTTTTATCCGGCATTAATTACGAACCGGAAAATAAAGCGCCGCCGAAAAATCGTCAGCTAAAGATTAGGCCAGTGCGGCCGGGGACACATGGAATAATTGGGAAAAGTTTTTCGTGGTGGTGTCCGCCAGCTGCTCCAGTGACACCCCTTTCAGCACCGCCAGGTATTCCGCCACGTCGCGCACGTACGCCGGCTGGTTCTCTTTGCCGCGGTGCGGTACTGGCGCCAGGTACGGCGAATCCGTCTCGACCAGGAGGCGATCCAGCGGGACATACCGGGCGGCGTCACGGATCTGCTCTGCATTGCGGAACGTCAGGATGCCGGAAAACGAGATGTAGAACCCCAGGTCCAGCAACGCTTTGGCGGTGGCCTGATCCTCAGTGAAGCAATGCAGGACACCGCCGCACTGATCCGCCTGCTCTTCACGCAGGATGGCCAGCGTATCTTCACGCGCATCACGGGTATGGACGATCACCGGTTTGTTCAGCTCACGCCCGATGCGGATATGATCCCGGAACGATTGCTGCTGCACATGCAGGTTCTCTTTCTGGTAGTAATAATCCAGCCCGGTTTCCCCCATCGCCACGACCCGCGCGTCAGATGCCAGCCGGTGCAGGGTGTCAACCTCATAAGCGGCCTCCATATTCAGCGGGTGAACGCCGCAGGAGAACACCACATCCGGGCGATCGCCAATCAATGTGCGCATCGCGCTGTAGCCCGGCAGCGTGGTGGCCACCGCCAGGAAAAACTTCACATCACGCTGGTGGGCTTTTGCCAGGGCATCGTCAACGCCGGTATGGAGATCCTGATAGTTCAGCCCATCAAGGTGGCAGTGTGAATCAACTAAAAACATAATTTTAAACTCGACAACCGTTAGAAAGCAGAATCCGGCGCGGCAAGCAACGCTTCCCACGCCAGCAGGTGTTCGGTGAGCAACAGCTCGCGGTTGACGGCATTGACCGTCAGTAACTGATGCCGGCAGGTCAGCCAGCCCTGCATCAGCGATTGCAGGGCTGACTGGCCCAGTGTTGCGGCCAGTGCCGCCACCAGCGGCTGCTGATCCTGATTCAGCAGATAAGCCGCCGCGCCCTGCTGCCATTTCATGGCATCCAGTAACAGCGTGCACAACCAGTGTAGACGCTCAGCCGCATCCTCGTGATTGAGCACCGGCAGCAGCGCCAGCAGGTCATGCGTTGTTAACTGGCTGCTCAGTTGCCGGCAGAGCTGTTGCCGCTGCTGCCAGCGCTCCGGCTGCAACAGCGCCGCCGCGGCCAGCGGGGCACCGTGGCTGAGTTTCAGCGCCGTCTCTACACTTTGCGGGTCTGCCGGCTGCTGGCGCTGGATCCACTGGCTGCTCAGGGCGGGCGGCGGATTTTGCAGATGCCAGTAGCTGCACCGGCTGCGCAGGGTCGGCAGCAGGCGGGAAGGCGTGCGGCAGCCCAGCAGGAAGTAGGTTTTCTCCGGCGGCTCCTCCAGGGTCTTCAGCAGCGCATTGGCGGCCGCCTCCGTCAGGGCCTCGGCCTGCGCCAGCCAGATTACTTTTGCCCCGCCCTGCTGCGCATGGGTGTACAGGCCGTCGATCACCTGGCGCACCCGGTCAATCCCCAGGCTCGCCTTGCCTTTTTCCGGCGTCAGCACATGCCAGTCAGGGTGGTTACCCGCCAGCATCAGGCGGCAGCTGTGGCACTCCCCGCAACTTTTCTCGCCCTGCGGGTGCTGGCACAGCAGCCAGCGGCTCAGGCCGTACACCAGCGCCGCATCACCGTTACCCTCATCGGCATGGATCAACAGGGCGTGGTGGCCGCGCCCGGCCTGATACTGGCCAATCAGCTGGCGATAAGGGGCGTTCAGCCACGGATACCAGTTCATCAGGCGTGCCCCTGCTGCAACCAGGCGCGCAGGGTGGCGGTAATCTGCGCAGAGACGTCCGGCAGCGGTTGCGCGGCATCAATGGTTTTGATGCGTGGGTCTGCTGCTGCCAGTGCCTGATAACGGGCGCGCGTGCGTTCAAAGAAGGCCAGCGACTCCTGCTCAATCCGGTCGAGTGCGCCACGCTGGCGGGCGCGCTCCAGGCCGATGGCGGGCGGCAGATCCAGATAAAGGGTTAAATCCGGGCTGAAGGCCCCCAATACGATGTCCCGCAAGGCGGCCATCATCGTGGGATCAATCCCGCGGCCGCCGCCCTGGTAAGCCTGGGAAGAGAGATCGTGACGGTCGCCGATGACCCACGCCCCACGGGCCAGCGCCGGTTTGATCACGGTTTCCACCAGTTGCACCCGCGCGGCGTAGAGCATCAGCACTTCCGCCTTGTCCGTGAGGGTTTCACCTTCAATGCCCTCTTTGATCAGTGTCCGCAGGCTTTCGGCCAGCGGCGTGCCGCCCGGTTCACGGGTAAACACCAGATCGGTGATGCCGGCTTCCTGCAACGCCGCCACGATGGTGTCCCGGGCGGTGGTTTTTCCGGCGCCTTCCAGCCCCTCAATCACAATAAATTTGCCGTTCATGGTCTGTCAGCGCCCCGTACTGGTTTTCAGGATTTCACGGTAACGTTGCACCGCTTTGTTATGGTTTTCAAGGTTGGTGCTGAACGTATGCCCGCCCGTCCCGTTCGCCACAAAGTAGAGATAGGGGGTTTTTGCCGGGTGGGCAGCAGCCTGCATGGAGGCCAGGCTGGGCATGGCGATCGGCGTTGGCGGCAACCCGGAAATCACATAGGTGTTATAGGGGGTCGGCGTCTCCAGATCTTTGCGGGTAATGTTGCCTTTATACGCGTCGCCCATACCATAAATCACCGTGGGATCCGTTTGCAGACGCATACCGATACGCAGGCGATTGATAAATACCGAGGCCACTTCATCCCGCTCCTCGCTGACTGCCGTCTCTTTTTCGATAATCGACGCCATTGTCAGCAGATCATTCGGCGTTTTATACGGCAGATTCGGCGCGCGCTGCGCCCAGATCTCGTCCACGGTTTTCTGCATCCGCGTATAGGCGCGTTTGAACAGGGAGAGATCGCTCATACCGGCGGTGTAGAGGTAGGTATCGGGATAGAGACGCCCTTCTACGGGCTCCCCCGGTTTCATGCCCAATGCCGCGCCGATGGCCGCCTCATCTTTGCCTGCCAGCTGATGCTTCAGATAGGGTGCCGCCTGCGCAACCTGCAACCAGTCACGCAGCCGCAGCCCTTCAATCAGGCGGATGCTGAACTGGGCTTCCTTACCGCTGACCAGCAGGGCCAGCATCTCCCGCACTGTCATGCCGGGGGTAAAACGGAACGTCCCGGCTTTGACATTCGCCAGCGAAGGCTCAATACGCAGCAGCCAGGCAAACCACGGGCTGGGTGCCAGCACCTTCTGCTCATTCAGCAACGTTTCCAGCCCGCTGCGGCCGGTCCCGGCCGGCAGGGTAAAAATGGTTTCCTGGCTGATGGCCAGCCGCTGGCCGGCAAAATGTTCAGCCCGCTGGTAAATAAACACAGCAGCAACCAACAACGCCGCTGCCAGGAATGTTATCACTTTGAGTTTTTTCTTCATTCAACAGCCTGGGTTAACAATAAGGAATCAGCGTATGGCAAAGCGCCCGCGACCGGTAGCGCCATTCACCGATGGTATTGACCGGCAGCAGCGGCATCAGGGCGTTACAGATAAAAACTTCCTCTGCCCCGGCCAGCGCGGCCATCGGTGCACGCACAACCTCTGCCTGATAGTCAGGGTGGTCAGCCAGCAGCGCCAGAATATGCTGCCGCATCATCCCATCCACGCCGGAAAGCGAGACGTCCGGCGTCATCACCCGCTGCCCGGTACGCCAGAATAAATTGGCCGCACAGCATTCCACCAGCATCCCGGAGGTGTCAAGTACCAGCGCCTCGTCCGCCGTTGTCTGCTCAAGATGCAGCCGGATCATCACCTGCTCCAGCCGGTTCAGGTGTTTGATGCCGGCAAGCCAGGGGCTTTGCGCCAGCGCTACCGGGCTTAGCGCCAGCGTAACGCCGCGCTCACGCCAGTCATTGTAGTGCGCCGGGTAAGAGGATGTTGTAACGATTCGTGTGGGATGAAGGCAACCGGCCGGGCTGTAGCCCCGCCCGCCGCTGCCGCGGGTAAGGATCACTTTAAGTACGCCCTGCCCTGATACGGCAGCCGCCTGTACCATCTCCTGTTCAAGCGCCTGCCAGTCCACGCCCTCAATCATCAGGGCCGCGGCAGCGCGTTGCAGCCGCGTCAGATGTGCGGGCAGCCACTGCACACTGCCGCCAAGAATACGGGCAGTGGTAAAACAACCGTCGCCAAACTGCACGGCGCGGTCACCCAGGGGAATGTCAGCGGCAGAACGGCCATTGAGCCAATACATCAGAGACCTCCGGGGCATGTCATCTCAAAGGGGTTGATACAGGCAACCTGAAACCGCTGAAGGTGCCGCGGCCTGCGGCAGGCGGTGCCCTTTCTCAGGGGACGCCACACCTGTAAAAAAGCCCGGCAGAGCCGGGCTTAGGATGCTTCTCGCCTGAGCGTTGTCGTTTTTTATACCCGGCGGAATACCAACGAGCCGTTGGTGCCGCCAAAGCCAAACGAGTTGCACAAGGTATATTCCAGATTGGTCACCTGGCGCGCCTCATGCGGCACGAAGTCCAGGTCACACCCTTCATCCGGGTTATCCAGGTTGATGGTGGGCGGTATCGCCTGATCACGCAATGCCAGCACAGCAAAGATTGACTCCACTGCCCCTGCCGCACCCAGCAGGTGGCCGGTCATGGATTTGGTGGAGCTGACCATCACGCGTTTAGCATCTTCACCGAACACCGATTTCACTGCCTGAGCTTCGGCTTTGTCACCCGCTGGGGTAGACGTACCGTGGGCATTGATGTAACCGATGTGATGGGTCGAGAGGCCGCAATCCTGCAGGGCATTTTTCATTGCCATGGCAGCGCCTGAACCATCTTCCGGCGGTGAGGTCATGTGATAGGCATCGCTGCTCATGCCGAAGCCGACGACTTCTGCATAAATTTTCGCGCCGCGCTTTTTCGCATGCTCATACTCTTCCAGCACCATAATGCCTGCGCCGTCACCCAGCACAAAACCATCACGATCTTTGTCCCACGGGCGGCTGGCCGCTTGCGGGTCTTCATTGCGGGTAGAGAGTGCCCGTGCGGCGCCAAAGCCGCCCACGCCCAGCGGGGTGCTGGCTTTTTCTGCGCCGCCTGCCAGCATCACGTCTGCATCGTTATAAGCGATGATACGTGCAGCATGGCCGATGTTATGCACACCGGACGTACAGGCCGTCGCGATAGAGATGCTCGGGCCACGCAGGCCATACATGATGCTCAGGTGACCGGCGATCATGTTGACGATAGTGGAAGGCACAAAGAACGGGCTGATTTTGCGGGGGCCACCATTGACCAGTGCGGTATGGTTTTCTTCAATCAGGCCCAGTCCGCCGATGCCGGAACCAATGGCCGCGCCAAAACGCGTTGCGTTTTCTTCAGTGACCTGGATACCGGAATCCTGCATAGCCTGAATACCGGCCGCAACTCCATATTGAATGAAGGCATCCATCTTGCGTGCATCTTTGCGCGAGATGAATTCTTCACAGTTAAAATCCTTTACTAAGCCGGCAAAACGCGTTGCGTAGGCAGTAGTATCGAAATGGTCGATTAGGCTGATGCCGCTCTGACCGGCAAGGAGAGATTTCCACGTGGACTCTACAGTATTGCCGACAGGAGACAACATGCCCAGTCCGGTCACAACAACTCGACGCTTAGACACGGTTGTCCTCCAGGGAGGGAAAAAAATATGGATACTCAGGGACAAAAAAACTTAGGCGGTCGAATGACCGCCTAGATATGTTCGCTTACTGCTGGCTAGCCTGGATAAAATCAATAGCTGCCTGAACAGTAGTGATTTTCTCAGCTTCTTCGTCCGGAATCTCAGTATCAAACTCTTCTTCCAGAGCCATTACCAGCTCAACGGTGTCAAGAGAATCAGCGCCCAGGTCATCAACAAAAGAAGCGTTGTTTAAAACTTCTTCCTGCTTAACACCAAGCTGCTCAACGATGATTTTCTTAACGCGTTCTTCGATAGTGCTCATACTCTTAAATTTCCTATCAAAACTCGCTTTCGCGATGGTTTTCGTAGTGTATAAAATGTTGAAAAAGATGCAACTAAATCCCGGCTGGTCAAACCACGATTTTACGCTATTTTGCGGTGTTTACCCCAAATAACGCAAATAGTTTTCGTGATTTTTAAATCATATACATGCCGCCATTGACATGTAATGTTTCACCGGTGATATAGCCAGCCTCATCAGAGGCTAAAAAAGCAACAGCGCTGGCGATTTCTTTAGCTTCCCCAAGCCGGCTAGCCGGAACCTGGGCCAAAATGCCTGCGCGTTGATCTTCTGTCAACGCCTGTGTCATGTCCGTCTCAATAAAGCCGGGCGCCACGACGTTGACCGTAATGCCACGTGAAGCCACTTCACGTGCCAAAGATTTGCTAAAACCAATCAGACCCGCTTTAGCCGCCGCGTAGTTCGCCTGCCCTGCATTGCCCATCGTGCCGACAACGGACCCGATGGTAATGATACGGCCAAAACGCTTTTTCATCATAGCGCGCATTACCGCTTTTGACAGGCGGAATACGGAAGTCAGGTTAGTGTCCAGGATATCCTGCCACTCATCATCCTTCATACGCATCAGCAGGTTATCACGGGTAATCCCGGCGTTATTGATCAAAATGTCGATCTCGCCGAATTCCGCACGGATTGTTGCCAGCACGGCATCAATCGACGCGGAATCTACCACATTTAACATCAAACCTTTACCGTTATCGCCCAGATAAGCACTGATTGCTTCAGCACCCTTCTCGCTGGTCGCGGTACCAATCACTTTGGCACCCTTTGCCACCAGGGTTTCAGCGATAGCCCGGCCGATGCCGCGGCTTGCCCCGGTCACCAGGGCAATTTTTCCTTCGAAGCTCATTGTTTTCCTCTTTTTATTGTTCAAGCGCCGCTGACAGGCTGGCCGTATCGTTTACGGCGGCCGCGGTCAGGGTGTCAACAATACGTTTGGTCAGCCCGGTCAACACTTTGCCCGGCCCAACCTCAATCAGGTGCGTGACGCCCTGGGCAGCCATGAACTCTACGCTCTCCGTCCAGCGGACCGGGCTGTAGAGCTGGCGAACCAACGCACTGCGGATCGCCTCTGGCGACTGCTCAGTGGCGACATCCACATTATTCACCACCGGCAAGGCCGGTGCAGAGAATGTCACGTTTTCCAGCGCCTGCGCCAGTTTCTCTGCCGCCGGTTTCATCAGCGCACAGTGAGAAGGCACGCTCACCGGTAACGGCAGGGCACGTTTGGCACCGGCCGCTTTACAGGCGGCATTCGCACGCTCGACGGCTTCTTTATTGCCGGCAATCACGACCTGCCCCGGTGAGTTGAAGTTCACCGGTGAGACGACCTGCCCCTGGGCTGATTCTTCACAGGCTTTGGCGATCGCGTCGTTGTCCAGGCCGATGATGGCGGACATGGCGCCGGTACCTTCCGGTACGGCTTCCTGCATCAGTTTGCCGCGCAGTTCAACCAGGCGAACAGCTTCCTGGAAATCCAGCACACCGGCGCAGACCAGCGCCGAGTATTCGCCCAGGCTGTGCCCGGCCAGCAGCGCCGGGGTTGCCCCGTTCTGCTGCTGCCAGACACGCCAGATGGCCACAGAGGCCGCCAGCAGTGCCGGCTGGGTCTGCCAGGTTTTGTTCAGCTCTTCAGCCGGCCCCTGTTGCACCAGCTGCCACAGGTCATAACCCAGCGCCGCGGAGGCCTGGGCAAATGTCTCTTCCACAACCGGATACTGCGCGGCCAAATCAGCCAGCATACCGAGCGCCTGGGAACCCTGCCCAGGGAATACCATTGCAAATGTCGTCATTATTCTTTTCCTGCCAGATTAGAAACGAACCAACGCCGAGCCCCAGGTAAAGCCGCCGCCAAAGGCTTCGAGCAGTACCAGTTGACCGCGCTGAATACGTCCGTCCCGGACCGCTTCGTCCAGTGCTGCCGGAACAGAGGCCGCAGAGGTGTTGCCGTGGCGGTCAAGCGTGACAACCACATGCTCCATCCCCATGCCAAGTTTTTTGGCCGTGGCGCTGATGATACGCAGGTTGGCCTGATGCGGCACCAGCCAATCCAGCTCACTGCGGTCCAGATTATTGGCCGACAGCGTTTCATCCACGATATGCGCCAGTTCTGTCACCGCCACTTTGAACACTTCGTTGCCTGACATGGTCAGGTACGCGGTGCCGTCCGGATCCTGGCGGTTATGGTGCGGCAGCGCCAGCAGGTTGCCGTAACGGCCATCGGCGTGCAGATGGGTCGAGAGGATGCCCGGCTCTTCGGATGCGCCCAGCACCACGGCACCGGCACCATCCCCAAACAGGATCAGGGTGCCGCGATCGTTCGGATCGAGGGTGCGGGACAGGACATCAGACCCAATCACCAGCGCATGTTTGACTGCGCCGCTTTTGATGTACTGGTCGGCCACGCTCAGGGCATAGGTAAACCCGGCACATGCAGCAGCCAGGTCAAAGGAGGCCGCATCTTTTACACCCAACAGTTGTTGGATCTGGCATGCGGAACTGGGGAAAGCGTGACTGGAGGAGGTCGTGGCGACGATGATCAGGCCCAGATCGTCTTTGTCGATGCCGGCCATTTCAATCGCTTTTTGCGCGGCATTGAAGCCCATCGTGGAGACGGTTTCATCGGCTGCGGCGATACGGCGTTCACGAATACCGGTGCGGGTGACAATCCACTCGTCGGAAGTATCCACCATTTTTTCGAGGTCGGCGTTAGTACGCACTTGTACGGGCAAATAGCTCCCCGTACCGAGAATTTTAGTATACATTTACGATCAGTCACTCTTGGGTAATACAGCCTCAAGGCGCGCGGCAATACGCTCTGGGACCTGCCGCTGCACCGCCTGCACAGCCTGTTCGATCGCGACAGCAAATGCGCGTTGATTCGCTGCGCCGTGGCTTTTAATAACGGTGCCCCGCAATCCTAACAGACATGCGCCATTATACTGGTCGGGGTTCAAATGACCGAACCGCTTTGCCACGCGTTTCTGTAACCATTTACCCAGCAGCGTTACCCACCAGGTTTTTTTCTTCCCTTCACCAGAGGAGTTGAGGAGTGACAAAAAGAGCCTTATCACGCCTTCCATGGTCTTCAGGGTGACGTTACCCACGAAGCCGTCACACACCAGGACATCCGTCTTACCGGTCAGCAAGTCGTTGCCTTCAAGATAGCCTATATAGTTTATTGTTGGCGTTCTTTTTAGCACGGCGGCGGCTTCGCGGATATTATCCGGGCCTTTGGCTTCTTCTTCCCCGATATTCAGCAGTGCAACCCGGGGGTGAGTGATGCCCACCACTTCTTCCGCCATGACGGCCCCCATGACGGCAAACTGCACCAGCATTGTGCTGTCGCACGCGACATTGGCGCCCAAATCAAGCACCACCGTCCTGCCGCGTTGCTGATGCGGTAAGACGCTCATCAGCGCCGGGCGTTCAATCCCTTCCAACGGCTTCAGTACGACTTTAGCCAGGCCCATCAATGCGCCGGTGTTTCCGGCACTAATGCACCCCTGCGCGTCTCCCTGTTTCACCAGCTCCAGCGCAATACGCATAGAGCTGCCGCGACTGGCACGGATCGCCTGCGCCGGTTTGGCGTCATTGGCAATCACCGATTCAGCAGGGATTACCCGCAAGCGCGTCATAACAGACGGATCGGTTCGGTTCAGGTAAGGCGAGATCGCGTCGGGATCACCGACTAAAAGAAGATTGAGCTCTGGATTGGAGGCCAGTGCCTGCAATGAAGCAGGCACTGTGACGGACGGACCGAAGTCCCCGCCCATTACATCTAACGCAAGGGTCAGACAAGCCAAGGCATCTGTCGCTTTGCTAAAAATTAGCGAAAGCTACTCAGATAACCTTGCGACCGCGGTAGAAACCGTCGGCAGTGATGTGGTGACGACGGTGGGTTTCACCAGACGTTTTGTCCACAGACAGAGTGGTGGTGGTCAGGGCATCGTGCGAACGACGCATGCCACGCTTGGAACGGGTTGGTTTATTCTGTTGTACGGCCATGGACCTTACTCCTCAATTACTTTTTCTTTAAACTGGCTAATACGGCAAATGGATTAGGTTTCTCCGCCTCTTCAGGCAGTTTACCGAAGACCATGTCCGCGTCGGACACTTCACAGTGTTCAGAATCATGTACCGGAACCACCGGCAACGAAAGAATGATTTCATCTTCAATCATTGCCAACAGATCAACTTCGCCAAAATCATCGACGTTAATCGGTTCGTAAGCTTCCGGCAATGCCTCAGCCTGCTCATCATTGACGACCGGGCTGAAACAATATGTTGTGTGTACATGGTGCTCAAAGGTCTTTCCGCAACGTTGACACTCGAGCGTAACCGTGACGTCCGAAACCCCGGAAATCACCGCCAGACGCTGATTATCAATGTTAAACGATAAAGCGCTTTCTACATCACTGTCCACACTGACCACGGACTCGGCTACGCGTGTAACCTGCTCCGGCGAATAGATACCTGCGTAATCTAAACGCTTTTGCGCGGTACGAACCGCATCAATGGTCAAGGGTAATTTTACCTTTTGCATAGGGCGCGCATATTAACTTTGTAACGACATGGAGTCAAAGAAAAAGGCCGGATTACCGCACCTTTCACCAATATTCGCTTCCGCAGCGGCCGATAGTTTAAAATGCAGAATTCAATTACGCTACGGTTTGTGGAAAAAATATGTCCCTTCCTCTGGTTCTCGCCTCTACCTCGCCCTACCGCCGGGCTTTGCTGGAAAAAACCGGCCTGACATTTACTGCCGCCGCACCGGCGGCAGATGAAACCCCCTGCCCCGGTGAAACGGCGGAGTCACTGGTGCAGCGCCTGGCGGCAGCCAAGGCCCGTTCTCTGGCAGAGGCTTACCCGCACCACCTGATTATAGGTTCAGATCAGGTCTGCGTCCTGGACGGCACCCTTACCGGCAAGCCGCATACCCTGGAAAACGCGTTTGCCCAGTTGCGGCAGGCCAGCGGCCAATGCGTGACGTTTTATACCGGGCTGGCGCTCCTTAACAGCGAAACCGGTGCCGTGCAGTGCTGCTGCGAGCCTTTTGAGGTGCATTTCCGGGCACTGACTGATGACGAGATTCACGGGTATCTGGCGCGCGAACAGCCGCTGGACTGTGCCGGCAGCTTTAAAAGCGAGGCATTAGGGATAAGCCTGTTTGACCGGTTATCCGGCCGCGATCCCAACACCCTGGTCGGGATGCCGCTGATCACATTGTTGGCCATGTTACGGGCGGAGGGGGTCAATCCGTTGCTTGCCTGAAAAAGGCGGTAAAAAAAGGCACCTTACGGTGCCTTTCAGTCCATCAGGCTTTCGCCTCTTTGCGCAACACCTGCAGGCAGCGCTGCAGCGCGGCGTCCAGCGGTGCCTCAATGCGCAGTGTCTCACCGGTGCCCGGATGCTCAAAACGCAGCGCCGCCGCATGGAGGAACAGCCGTTTCAGCCCGGTTGACGCCAGCTGGCTGTCAAACTCACGGTCACCGTAGCGGTCGTCAAAGGCGATCGGATGCCCGGCATGTAATGTATGAACGCGGATCTGGTGGGTACGGCCGGTCACCGGGCTGGCTTTGACCAGCGTGGCGAAGGTAAAGCGCTCTTCGACTTTAAAGCGCGTCTCAGAAGGTTTGCCCTCACTGTTGACCCGCACAATCCGCTCACCGCTCTGCAGGATATTCTTCAGCAACGGGGCCTGCACCACTTTGCAATGGGATTGCCATTGCCCGCGCACCAGTGCCAGGTAATCTTTCTGCATCCCTTTCAGGCGCAATTGCTCATGGAGCGATCGTAATGCCGAACGTTTCTTGGCCACCAGCAACACGCCGGAGGTATCGCGGTCAAGCCGGTGCACCAGCTCCAGGAAGCGCGCCTCCGGCCGCAGGGCGCGCAGCCCCTCAATCACCCCGAAGCTCAGCCCGCTGCCGCCATGCACCGCCGTACCGGCGGGGTTGTTCAGG
>NZ_PJZI01000012.1 GCF_002858805.1 Chimaeribacter arupi | reverse complement strand
GTCGTTTCTCGCCGCAATGAATAAAAATCGCTGATGTTGCTCGAAATGTGTTCAGCAACGTACAACAATTACTCAATCCCGGTGAACCGCCTCCGCAGGACACGCCGGTAAGCAGCTAAAAACTGCCCCCGTGCGCCGCCCAGCCGACAGGCCGGGGTAGGATAACGTTCAGGCCAGGGAAAGACAAAATAAATTTGAATGTGCTAAATTTTATTTTGTGCATTACAAGTTTTTTTTAATCTTTATTAAAGAAGTTGAGGTGCTGTATGACAAGTAAGCCGTCCGGTTCTGTCAGCTGGTTTCAGATTTTCCAGCGTGGGCAGCACTATATGAAAACCTGGCCCGCCGACAAGCGGCTGGCGCCGGTATTTCCTGAAAACCGCGTTGCCCGTGCCACCCGCTTCTCTATAACGTTTATGCCGCCGCTGGCTGTGTTTACCCTGACCTGGCAAATTGCCCTCGGCGGCCAGCTGGGGCCGGCGATTGCCACCGCCCTGTTTGCCTGCAGCCTGCCGATGCAGGGGCTGTGGTGGTTGGGCCGTCGCTCGGTGACACCGCTGCCGCCAACGCTGTTGCACTGGTTCCATGAAGTGCGTCAGCGCCTGACGGAAGCCGGCCAGGCGCTGGCACCGGTTGAAGGCACGCCGACCTACCAGACACTGGCGGATGTGCTCAAGCGCGCCTTTAAACAACTGGATAAAACCTTCCTGGACGACCTGTAAAGATCGGCAGGAGGCGGGGCAGGGGCGAAAAAACCCTGCCTGCATCAAACAAACGCCGGCTATTTCGCCGCCGGCCGCGCCAGTGTGCCATGCTGCTGCCATTATGATGCCACGACCCAGGAGTCCATGATGGAAATGACCAACGCCCAGCGCCTTATCCTCTCCAACCAATACCAGATGATGGCCATGCTCAACCCTGAGCAGGCTGAACGGTACCGCCGTTTACAAACCATTATTGAGCGCGGCTACGGCCTGCAGATGCGCGAGCTGGACCACGAGTTCGGCGCACTGCCGGAAGAGGTATGCCGCACCATCATCACCATCATGGAGATGCACCACGCGCTCCAGGTCTCCTGGGAATTGCTCAAAGAGAAAGGCGATGTCGACCCGCGGCGGCTGGCCTTCCTGGGCTTTGATGCCGCCACCGAGGCGCGTTACCTCGGCTATGTGCGTTTTCTGGTGCACACCGAAGGGCGCTACGTGCAGTTCGATGCCGGCACGCACGGCTTTAACGCCCAGACCAAAATGTGGGACAAATACCAACGTATGCTGGCCGCCTGGAGCGCCTGCCCGCGTCAATACCATCTGAGTGCGGTGGAGATCGCGCAAATTATTAATGCCTGACCGATAGGGAGAGAGTATGCCTTTGGAGTGCAAAGGGTTTTTGTTTGATCTGGATGGAACATTAGTGGATTCGCTGCCGGCCGTGGAGCGCGCCTGGACGAACTGGGCCAACCGCCGCGGCGTGTCGCCGGAGGAGGTGCTGGCGTTTATCCACGGCAAGCAGGCGATCACCTCGCTGCGCCATTTTATGCCGGGAGAGAGTGAAGCCGCGATCCAGCAGGAGTTTCTGGCGCTGGAACAGACAGAAGCCTCTGATACCGAGGGCGTGCGTGCGCTGCCCGGTGCGGTACACCTGCTGCGCCAGCTCGATGAGCTGGGCATTCCGTGGGCGATTGTGACCTCCGGGTCGGTGCCGGTGGCCCATGCGCGCCATGCCGCGGCCGGGCTGCCGTCGCCAAAGGTCTTTATCACCGCGGAGCAGGTCAAACACGGCAAGCCCGAGCCTGACGCCTACCTGTTGGGTGCAGAGAAGCTGGGGTTGCCGCCGCAGGACTGCGTGGTGGTTGAGGATGCCCCGGCCGGGTTGCACTCCGGCCTGGCCGCCGGTTGCCGGGTGGTGGCGGTGAACGCCCCGTCTGACACACCGAAACTGGATCAGGTCGACATTATCCTGACCACGCTGGAAGCGTTACAGGTGCAGAAACAGGGTGAACGCATCACCGTCAGCACTGCCCGCTGAGTGCCCGGTTATCTGCTGTAAACATGATTAAGCCCCGCACCCGCGGGGTTTTTTTATGCGATGCTCTGGCCCTCTTTTTCTGACCAGGGAGATATCGCGTGACCGGCCAACTTTTCTGGGTAGCCTGCCTGCTGCTGACTGCCGTTTGTCTGTTTGCCACCAATAAATTACGGATGGATGTGGTCGCCTTATTGGTGATCGTGGCCTTTGTGCTGGGCGGCACCCTGACCGTCAATGAGGCGCTGGCGGGCTTCAGCGATCCCAACGTCATCCTGATCGCCGCGTTGTTTGTGATAGGGCAGGGGCTGGTGCGCACCGGCGTGGCCTATCAGCTCGGCGACTGGCTGGTGCGGGTGGCGGGCAGCAGTGAAATCCGCATGATGGTGCTGCTGATGGTCACCGTGGCCGGGCTGGGGGCGTTTATGAGCTCGACCGGCGTGGTGGCCATTTTTATCCCGGTGGTGCTGAGCGTGGCGGCGCGTTTGAAGTCTGACCCGGCGCGGCTGATGATGCCGCTGAGCTTTGCCGGGCTTATCAGCGGCATGATGACGCTGGTGGCCACGCCGCCCAATATGGTGGTCAACAGCGAGCTGTTGCGGGAAGGGGTAAAAGGGTTTGGGTTTTTTGACGTCACCCCGGTCGGGATCGTGGTGCTAGTGTTGGGGATCCTTTACATGCTGGTGGCACGCCGTTGGCTCGGGCGGGGCACGCAGGCACCGCAGGAGACGTGGGCGCGCCGCACGTTCCGTGACCTGATCCGGGATTACCGGCTGGCCGGGCGGGCGCGGCGTCTGGCGGTGCGGGAAGGCTCCCCGCTGATTGGCCGGCCGCTGGATGACCTCAACCTGCGGGCAACGTACCACGCCAATATTGTCGGGATTGAGCGCTGGCGGAAGTTCCGCCGGGTGATGGTCAGCGCGACCGGCAGCACTGAACTGCGGGCGCGGGATGTGCTGCTGGTGGACATGGCTGACCCGGACATTGATGTGCGGACGTTTTGCAGTGAGCAGCAACTTGAGCCGATGATCCTGCGCGGTGACTATTTTTCAGAGCAGTCGCGCGCGGTGGGCATGGCTGAGGTGTCGCTGATCCCGGATTCGGAACTGCTGGGGAAGAGCCTGCGCGACGTCGCGTTCCGCAGCCGCTACGGCCTGAATGTGGTGGGCCTGCGCCGCCAGGGCGAGGCGCTGCCGGGTGTGCTGGTGGATGAGGAACTGATGCTGGGCGATGTGCTGCTGGTGATTGGTGACTGGAAACTGATCCGCCAGCTTCAGCAACAGACCCGCGATTTCATCGTGCTGAATCTGCCGGCGGAGGTGGATGAGGTGGCCCCGGCCGTCAGCCAGGCACCCCATGCGCTGTTTTGCCTGGCGCTGATGGTGGCCCTGATGGTCACGGATGAGGTGCCGAATGCCGTAGCGGCGCTGGTGGCCTGCTTGTTGATGGGCAAATTCCGCTGCATCGATATGGAAAGCGCCTACCGGGCGATTCACTGGCCGAGCCTGATCCTGATTGTCGGGATGATGCCCTTTGCCGTCGCGCTGCAAAAAACCGGCGGCATTGACCTGATCGTGCGCGGGCTGATGGAGCTCACCGGGGACGCCGGGCCGCAGATGATGCTGCTCAGTTTGTTTGTGCTGTGTGCGCTGATTGGGTTGTTTATCTCGAATACTGCCACGGCAGTGCTGATGGCACCGATTGCCATCGCGGCTGCCAGGGAGATGGGCGTGTCGCCTTATCCGTTCACCCTGGCGATTGCCATTGCCGCCTCCGCCGCCTTTATGACGCCGGTCTCCTCACCGGTGAACACGCTGGTGATGGTGCCGGGCAACTACCGCTTTGGCGACTTTGTGCGGGTGGGCGTGCCGTTCACCCTGCTGGTGATGGGCGTCAGCCTGTTTTTAATCCCCTGGCTGTTCCCGTTTTAAACCCCGTTACAGGGCATTATCCAGGCTGATTTCATCCAGCGACAAGCTGAAGCTCGGCACAAAAATGCTCATGAAATAGGCCATCTCCGGGCTATGGCGCAGGGCCAGGGTTTTCTCCAGCCGCGCCTTGGCCAGGGTAAACTCATTGTTCCCGGCGGACAGCTCCTCCAGGCATTTCAGGTAGGCGCAGAGCGCGTCTGCCTGTTTGACCACATGCTTCTCCTCTTCGCTGTAGCACTGTTCATCCAGCAGTGGGCGGAAGTCGTTCTGCAACTCCTCAGGCAGCATCTCCAGCAGTTTTTGCTGGGCGATCTTCTCAATCTTTTTATATTCGTGGGCAATCTGTGGGTTGTAATACTTGACCGGCGTCGGCAGGTCACCGGTGATCACCTCACTGGCATCGTGGTACATCGCCAGCAGGGCCACGCGCTCCGCACTGAGGTTACCGTTGAATTTCCGGTTCTTGATCACCGCTAAGGCGTGGGCCACAAACGCCACCTGCAGGCTGTGCTCAGAGACGTTTTCAGTCCGCACATTGCGCATCAGCGGCCAGCGGTTGATCAGTTTCAGGCGGGAAAGGTGGGCAAAGAAATGGCTTTGGCTCATGGGGGCGCTCTCAACAACGGCTAGGGAGGGCCTCATTGTGCGCATTCACCGGGGAAGATGCAAATACGCAGGGGCCGCAACAGGCGGCCCCTGATAGGAGAAAGCGGAAAGGCGCGGTTACTGGCGGTAATGCTCCAGGAAGCGGCCGAGTTTGTTGACGGCCATCTCCAGGTCATCCACCCGCGGCAGGGTCACGATACGCACGTGGTCAGGATGCGGCCAGTTAAACGCCGTTCCCTGTACCAGCAGCACTTTTTCCTGCAACAGCAGATCCAGCACCATTTTCTGGTCGTCATGGATATTAAAGCGTTTGGCATCAATGCGCGGGAACATATACAGCGCGCCGCGCGGTTTCACGCAGGAGACGCCGGGGATGTCATTAATCAGTTCCCATGCCCGGTTGCGCTGCTCCACCAGGCGGCCACCCGGCTGGATAAACTCGCTGATGCTCTGGTAACCGCCCAGCGCGGTCTGGATGGCATGTTGCATCGGCACGTTGGCGCACAGGCGCATCGACGCCAGCATCTCCAGCCCTTCGATATAGCCTTTGGCGTGTTTTTTCGGCCCGTTCAGCACCATCCAGCCCTGGCGGAAGCCCGCCACGCGGTAGGTTTTGGAGAGGCCGTTAAAGGTAACGGTTAACAGGTCCGGCGCCAGCGAGGCGATAGAGATGTGTTCGGCGTCATCGTACAGAATCTTGTCGTAGATTTCGTCGGCGAAAATGATCAGGTTGTGCTGGCGGGCCAGCTCAACGATTTCCATCAGCAATTCTTTGCTGTAGACCGCCCCGGTCGGGTTGTTCGGGTTGATTATCACAATGCCGCGGGTGCGCGGGGTAATTTTGCTGCGGATGTCGTCCAGATCCGGGAACCAGTCCGCGCTTTCGTCACACAGGTAGTGCACCGCCTTGCCGCTGGAGAGCGACACCGCCGCCGTCCAGAGCGGGTAATCCGGCGCGGGCACCAGCATCTCATCACCCAGGTTCAGCAACGCCTGCATCGATTGCACAATAAGCTCTGATACCCCGTTACCGATGTAAATATCTTCCACGGTAATGTCGCGCATATTGCGCGCCTGGTAGTGCTGCATGATCGCTTTACGCGCCGAGAACAGCCCCTTGGAATCACAGTAACCCTGCGCTGTCGGCAGATTGCGGATGACATCCACCAGGATCTCATCGGGGGCCTCAAAGCCGAACGGGGCAGGGTTGCCGATGTTCAGTTTCAGGACTTTGTTGCCTTCTTCTTCGAGACGTTTTGCTTCTTTGAGGACCGGACCGCGGATGTCATAACAGACATTGTCCAGTTTGCTGGATTTTTCGATGGGGGACATAAACAAGTGAGCCTTTTGCCGGAATAGCGTGTCCCTACCGTGGAACACTGCAATCTGCACAATGTACTCCGACCGCCGGGCCTTTTGAAGGGTAGCGCTCCGCTTTGGTGCAATTGGTTGCCGGGAAG
Organism: Chimaeribacter arupi; assembly: GCF_002858805.1. Taxonomy (GTDB): domain Bacteria; phylum Pseudomonadota; class Gammaproteobacteria; order Enterobacterales; family Enterobacteriaceae; genus Chimaeribacter; species Chimaeribacter arupi. Next base: position 120,497 of record NZ_PJZI01000012.1, on the reverse strand, counting down.
GGTGCAGATAATCAAAGCCGAACCTGAAAGCGGGTTCGGCCAGAGGATTATTTGGAAAGTGGTGCTGTTGGTAAAATTAAATAACGCGTATCTGCCTCCGGCGTAAAGATAACTCGCCAACACGCCCCCGCCTTTTTACAGCGGGGGCAGGGAATCAGACCGGGCGTTGGTTCAGGTTTTGCCGGGCGCGCTGGCGGCTCTGGTAACCGATGTCATTATTGCCCCACAGTTTTTCATACGGCATACCCGCCAGCAGCTCCACCGTGGCACGCGCCTGCGGCGAAATCTGATCCGGTGCCGGGCCACCGGCCTCTTTTATTCTCAGCGTCTCTTCCCGCAGGGTGTTGTGGGTCTGCAGATTGAGTTTGAAGCGCAGCGAGATGAGGAAGCCGCAGGCCAGCACCAGAACGGTGCCGACGCTCAGGATCAGCAGGATGGTATTGCGCACTTCCGGCACCTGCTCGCTCTGGCCGGAAACAAAGCCGCCGAGCTGCATCGCCACGCCAACCAGCATGATAGCCCCGGCCTGTGAGGCTTTGCGCGTCAAGGTCATGATACCGGCAAAAATCCCTTCGCGGCGCTGCCCGGTAACCACTTCATCGACGTCTGCAATATAGGTGTAGATGTTCCACGGCACATAGTTGATGCCGCCACGGCCCAGGCCCGCCACCGCGGAGATAAACAGCAGTGCGGTCATGCTGTCGTGCATATTGCTGAAGTAGAGCACGGCATAAGACAACGCGCTCATCCCGAACAGGGTGACGACCATCCGGTAAGACGGCGCCGGCCCGAGGCGGATACAGAGCGGGATCATGGCGATAACGGCCAGGAATTGCAGAATGGCCATTGTGCCCATCAGGTTAGACGCCACGGTGGCGCTCTGCATCAGCACAAACACCACATAATAAGTGAACACGGCATTAAAGACGTCCTGTGCGATATAGCCGCCCAGGTACATGCCGAGATGCTGGCGGAAAATCCGGATACGGAACGTCGAAGAGAGTTCGATAAGCAGGCGGCGCAAGCTCTGCCCCAGGCTCAGCTGCTGGTTGGCACGTTCAGCCTGCAACTGCGCCTCAGACATCTCCTCACGCGGGCGCTCCCAGGTAAAGCAATACACCAGCGTCAGGACGATGGCGCAAATCACGGAGAAGACCAGGCTGGCATAGAAGAAGGAGATGGCATTGTCTTTACCGAAAATGCCGAGCAGGATGCCGGGCAAAAACGCCGCCAGAATGGCGGAGAGCTGGGCCATGGCAATACGCGCGCCGGAGAACTTGGTTTTCTGTTTAAAGTCATCGGTCATTTCCGGCACCAGTGTTTCATACGGCACCAGGATCATGGTGTACACCACATCAAAGAACAGGTAAGTCAGCAGATAGTACCAGTAGCCCATGTCACCTACCCACATCAGGCTGTAACTGAACACCATCGGGATGCCGAGCAGAATAAAGAACTTACGGCGGCCAAAGCGTTTGCCCAGCCAGGTGGCACCGAAATTATCGGTTAAAAAGCCCATCAGCGGGCTGACCACCGCATCCAGCACCCGCGCCATCGCAAAAATAAACGTGGCTTCAATGGGTGTCAGGCCGCAAAAAGTGGTGTAAAAATAGAGCAGCCAGGCAGCCGTCAGCGCCGTGGTTCCGGCACCCAGGAAATCACCGGATCCATATGAAAGATAATGGTGTAATCCTATTTTCCGTTTTGTATTCATTATTGACACCTCGGAGCCGGCTGCATTAACCGGCATTGCAGGGAACATTCAGTGGTCAATAGGCTAAGATGAGGTGCAACAAGAAACCTTTTTATCGTTGCCAAACACTTTTTCCGGATGGCAAATGACAAAAGGGCCGGCTGTGCGGCTTCACAGTTCCGGTGTTATTTATTGCAGGAAAGATAAACAACAGAAAAAGGTCTGCTTACCGGATAAAACGATAACCCGCAGGCAATGAATTAGTTTGGCGTAAAACAATTGAAAATTATTGTTATAAATTTGAGTGAAGTATCAGGTGAAATCGTGAAATTTTCATTTTAATGTGATGAAATTATCATAAATCCTGTTGCGATTAATCCGATGACTAATAAAGTTAATGAAGGTGCTTAATCAATGCTGTAGTCAGTTACCGCCTGTATTAGCGCCCTGGCGATTTTCTTTGTCCAGCCTATTTGGAACAGGGTTTTTATAATTTACGTGATAATGGGCTGTTGCATGTTTATAACAATTTTTCGTAACCTCTTTACTGTAAAGAGCAGCAGGTGGCGGAAGGCGGCACAGGATCCGGTCATCTTGTAAAAGACAGGCTCACGTCAGACGAGGGGAGTTTTTTTCATTCTAATAAATCCGCATTCTTAGGTCGGAGGATTATTTTGAATCTAATGAATCGGAAAATTCTGGCGGATTATAACGATTTTTTACCCCTAAGAATTGAGTGGGGGAGTGTCTTATCTGGTATTCTGCATTCTGTGAATACTACACACGCAATGCCAGGGTAGTTTGTTATTAGATTCTAAAAAGTGAAGAAAACACTATGACAAATGCAACTCGTCCGATACTTAATCTGGATCTTGATCTGCTCAGGACCTTTGTCGCTGTTGCTGATTTGAATACTTTTGCCGCAGCCGCTGCTGCGGTTTGCCGTACACAGTCTGCGGTCAGCCAGCAGATGCAGCGTTTAGAGCAGTTGGTGGGTAAAGAGCTTTTTGCCCGCCACGGCCGTAATAAGCTGCTGACTGAACACGGTATTCAACTCCTTGGTTACGCGAGAAAGATTCTGCGGTTCAATGATGAAGCCTGTACCTCGCTGATGTACAGCGATGTCCAGGGCGTTATGACCATCGGTGCGTCCGATGACACGGCAGACACTATTTTGCCCTTCCTGTTAAACCGGGTCACATCGGTCTATCCGAAACTCGCGATTGATGTACGGGTGAAACGCAGCCCGTTCATGATGGAGATGCTGGAGAAGAACGAGATCGATCTGGCCGTCACCACGGTAGTTGATAACGACCACCCACACGTCATCCTGCGTACTTCGCCAACCTTGTGGTACTGCGCCGCCGACTATAAGTTCCCGACCGGCGATGCCGTTCCGCTGGTGCTGCTGGATGAACCCAGCCCGTACCGCAGTATGGCGATTAACTTACTTAACCAGGCAGGAATTCCCTGGCGTATTGCCTATGTCGCCTCGACATTATCCGCAATACGCGCAGCCGTTCGCGCCGGATTAGGTGTGACAGCGCGGCCGATTGAAATGATGAGCCCGGAACTGCGGGTGCTGGGCGATGCTGAGGGCTTGCCGAAACTGCCGGACACGCAATACGGTCTGTACAAAAATGCAGAGTGTGAAAGCGAACTGGCGATGGCAATTTTCAGTGCCGTAGAGAACGGCAATGAGCCTTATGTCGCGACGCAGGCACCTACCAGTGCGGATAATGAATATCTGCTTGACGATGATGATTGATACCGCATAAAGCTATTCAGGTAACCTGTTCAGGATGAACGGGTTATCTTCATTAACTGGTTTTTTTATCGGTTTTTTTACTCTCCGCTTTGTTACTCCCTTCTTTTAGCACTTTTCTGATGGATTCCCTCGCCCAAAGCCTGCTGTTTATTGCAAATAATAAGAATGGTTTTCATTCTCACCCAAAAGGCTTCATGCACTGATCTTATTATTTAAAATAGCGTTTTTATTTTTATGAAAAGCGTAAATCCATTACTGATTTTGTCTGTTTTTTTACCAAACATGCTAAAAGTGTGTTCTGGATCAAAAAAATAACCCCAGTTATTACAAGGAAGCCCAGAAACTTTTTAACAGAGTGCTATAGTTGTTCGCGACTCCTTACTCCTTTTGACATCCTTCTGTTAATGCTCATTTTTTAACTGACACGATTTAGCACAGACACACGCACGTGATGTTAATAAAATGATACTCATGTAAAATAATATAGAGTTACTTTTGTTAAAGTTGACAAAAGGTTATAGAAAGGGGTAAAAAGCCCACAGTAAAACACCGCCTTAAGCGTGTTTCAGGCCCTGTTTTGGTGTGGTTATTAATCCTTCCCTTGAATCGATGTGGTGCAGCAGCTGCCGGTTAAAAGAGCAGAACAAACGTCGCCGCTTTTGATGAGTAAGCTAAGAGTATGTCAACAACCACTGAAGTCATCGCTCATAACTGGGCGTTCGCCATATTCCTTATCGTTGCTATCGGGCTTTGCGGGCTCATGCTTCTCGGCGCGTATTTTTTGGGTGGGAGAGCCCGGGCGCGTGGAAAAAATATCCCGTTTGAGTCAGGCATAGACCCGGTAGGATCGGCAAGAATGCGGCTTTCGGCCAAATTCTATCTGGTAGCCATGTTTTTCGTCATTTTCGATGTGGAAGCCCTGTATCTCTATGCATGGTCAACCTCCATCCGTGAAAGCGGCTGGACGGGTTTCATCGAAGCCACCATTTTCATTGTAGTGTTGCTGGCAGGCCTGGTGTATCTGGTGCGTATCGGCGCGCTGGACTGGGCACCGGTGCGTTCGAAAGGGCGCCGGCCGGAGGCAATAACTCACAACACCCCACGTCATCCGCAGTAACAGCGAGGCATTAAGATGGACTATACGCTGACCCGCGTAGAACCTGACGGTGAGAACGACCGTTACCCCCTCCAAAAACAGGAGATTGTCACCGATCCCCTGGAGCAACATGTTCACCGCAGCGTCTACATGGGCAAACTCGAGCATGCCTTGCATGACATGGTGAACTGGGGGCGCAAAAACTCTCTTTGGCCGTATAACTTCGGCCTGTCGTGCTGTTATGTGGAAATGGTGTCGTCATTTACCGCCGTGCATGACGTGGCCCGTTTCGGGGCGGAAGTACTGCGTGCCTCGCCGCGCCAGGCTGACTTCATGGTGGTGGCCGGTACGCCGTTCACCAAAATGGCCCCGGTTATCCAGCGCCTCTATGACCAGATGCTGGAACCGAAATGGGTCATCTCTATGGGGGCCTGTGCCAACTCCGGCGGCATGTATGACATCTATTCCGTGGTGCAGGGTGTAGACAAATTCCTGCCGGTTGACGTCTATATTCCCGGCTGCCCGCCGCGCCCTGAAGCCTATATGCAGGCGTTGATGCTGTTGCAGGAGTCGATCGGCAAAGAGCGCCGCCCGCTCTCGTGGGTGGTGGGTGACCAGGGGGTGTACCGCGCCAACATGCAATCCGAAAGAGAGCGTAAGCATGGTGAGCGTATTGCAGTGAAAAACCTGCGTACTCCTGACGAGATTTAACGCTACGGTCAGATTCGTCCGTTACGTTGGCTGCTGCACCCCGCACTCTGCGCGCCCGGCAACACGATGCCGCCGTGCAGGGCACAGAGCAGAAAGACAATAAGCGCAGCGACGCCCGGCACGCCCTGACCATTTTGTGTGGTGAAAAAATATGACAGATTTGACGACGCACGACCTCGCCCAGCCGGCCTGGCACTCCCGCGATCACCAGGATGATCCGGTCGTGGGCGAACTGCGTAACCGTTTTGGGCCGGATGCCTTTACTTTGCAGGCAACCCGTACCGGGATCCCGGTATTGTGGGTCAAGCGTGAGCAGTTGCTGGAAATCATGACCTTTTTACGTAAGCTGCCGAAGCCTTATGTCATGCTGTATGACCTGCATGGCATGGATGAGCGGCTGCGTACCCATCGCCACGGCCTGCCGGCGGCGGACTTTTCGGTGTTCTACCACCTGCTTTCCATTGAGCGCAACACCGACATCATGCTCAAGGTCGCGCTGTCTGAAAGCGATCTGCATGTGCCGACCGCCACCAAGGTCTTCCCGAATGCCAACTGGTATGAGCGTGAAACCTGGGAGATGTTCGGCATCACCTTTGACGGCCACCCGCACCTGACGCGCATCATGATGCCGCCGACCTGGGAAGGGCACCCGCTGCGCAAAGACTACCCGGCCCGCGCCACCGAATTTGATCCCTTTACGCTGACCAAGCAGAAAGAAGCGCTGGAGATGGAAGCGCTGACCTTCAAGCCGGAAGAGTGGGGCATGAAACGCGGCACCGAAAATGAGGACTTCATGTTCCTCAACCTCGGCCCGAACCACCCCTCCGCACACGGGGCGTTCCGCATCATCCTGCAACTGGACGGTGAAGAGATCGTCGACTGCGTGCCGGACATCGGCTACCACCACCGCGGCGCGGAAAAGATGGGCGAGCGCCAGTCCTGGCACAGCTACATTCCCTACACCGACCGCGTTGAATACCTCGGCGGCTGCGTCAATGAGATGCCGTATGTGCTGGCAGTCGAAAAGCTGGCCGGGATTGTGGTGCCGGATCGCGTCAACGTTATCCGTGTGATGCTCTCTGAGCTGTTCCGCATCAACAGCCACCTGTTGTATGTCAGTACCTTTATTCAGGACGTCGGGGCGATGACCCCGGTGTTCTTTGCCTTTACCGACCGCCAGAAAATTTACGACCTGGTTGAAGCGATTACCGGCTTCCGTATGCACCCGGCCTGGTTCCGCATCGGCGGCGTCGCGCATGACCTGCCGCGCGGCTGGGACCGCCTGCTGCGCGAGTTCCTGAACTGGATGCCGGCCCGCCTTGACAGCTATGTGAAAGCGGCGCTGAAAAACTCCATCCTGAAAGGCCGCTCTCAGGGCGTGGCGTCATATAACGCCAAAGAGGCGCTGGAGTGGGGCGTGACCGGGGCCGGCCTGCGCGCTACCGGCATCGACTTCGACGTGCGTAAAGCCCGCCCTTACTCCGGCTATGAACACTTCGATTTCGAGGTGCCGCTGGGCGACGGCAACAGTGACTGCTACACCCGCGTAATGCTGAAAGTGGAAGAGATCCGCCAGAGCCTGCGCATCCTGGAGCAGTGCCTGAACAACATGCCGGAAGGCCCGTTCAAGGCCGATCACCCGCTGACCACGCCGCCGCCGAAAGAGCGCACGCTGCAACATATCGAAACCCTGATTACGCACTTCCTGCAAGTGTCGTGGGGCCCGGTTATGCCTGCCAACGAGGCGTCGCAAATGATTGAAGCGACCAAAGGGATCAACAGCTACTACCTGACCAGTGACGGCAGCACCATGAGCTACCGCACCCGCATCAGGACGCCGAGCTTCCCGCACTTGCAGCATATTCCGTCGGTGATCCGTGGCAGCCTGGTATCCGATTTGATCGTGTACCTCGGCAGTATCGATTTTGTAATGTCAGATGTGGACCGCTAACGATGACAGATTTCAATAAAGACTCCCAACCGCTGGCGGTAAACGCTGCCGCACCGGCCGCTGCAGAGCCGTTTGTGCTCTCTGCGGCTGAACGCGATGCGATTGAGCATGAAAAGCACCATTACGAAGATGCCCGCGCCGCCTCCATTGAAGCGCTGAAGATTGTGCAGAAACAGCGTGGCTGGGTGCCGGACGGCGCTATCCACGCCATTGCCGAGGTGCTGGGCATTCCGGCCAGTGACGTAGAAGGCGTCGCGACCTTCTACAGCCAGATTTTCCGGCAGCCGGTTGGCCGCCACGTGATCCGCTACTGCGACAGCGTGGTATGCCATATCACCGGTTATCAGGGCATTCAGGCGGCTATCGAGAAAAAATTGAACATCAAACCAGGGCAAACCACCTTTGACGGGCGTTTTACCCTGCTGCCGACCTGCTGTCTGGGCAACTGTGACAAAGGGCCGACCATGATGATTGATGAAGATACCCACAGCCATCTGAAGCCGGACGATATTGACGGGCTACTGGAGCAATATCAATGACAACCACGGGCTTTACTCCACGAACCATCGTCCGTACCGCTGAGCAGCACCCGCTGACCTGGCGCCTGCGTGACGACAAACAGCCGGTGTGGCTGGATGAATACCGCAGCAAAAATGGCTATGTCGGCGCGGAAAAAGCACTGAAAGGGCTGGCGCAGGATGACGTGGTCACCCTGGTGAAAGACGCGGGCCTGAAGGGCCGCGGCGGCGCAGGCTTTTCCACCGGGCTGAAATGGAGCCTGATGCCGAAAGACGACAGCATGAACATCCGTTACCTGCTGTGTAACGCGGATGAGATGGAGCCGGGCACCTACAAAGACCGCCTGCTGATGGAGCAACTGCCCCACCTGCTGGTGGAAGGAATGCTGATTGCGGCCTATGCGCTGAAAGCGTACCGCGGCTACATCTTCCTGCGCGGTGAATACATTGAGGCAGCCGTCAACCTGCGCCGCGCCATTGCCGAAGCCACTGAAGCGGGCTTGCTCGGCAAAAACATCCTGGGTTCCGGCTTTGATTTTGAGCTGATTGTGCACACCGGGGCCGGCCGTTACATCTGCGGTGAAGAGACGGCGCTGATCAACTCCCTGGAAGGGCGCCGCGCGAACCCGCGCTCCAAGCCGCCGTTCCCGGCCTCTGCCGGGGTGTGGGGCAAACCCACCTGCGTGAACAACGTGGAAACGCTGTGCAACGTGCCGGCCATCGTCGAACACGGCGTGGAGTGGTATCAGGGCATTACCGGCGGCAAAAGCAAAGATGCGGGCACCAAAATGATGGGCTTCTCCGGCCGGGTTAAAAATCCGGGCGTCTGGGAGCTGCCGTTCGGCATCACCGCACGTGAAATCCTCGAAGATTACGCCGGGGGGATGCGTGACGGGCTGAAATTCAAAGCCTGGCAGCCGGGCGGGGCGGGGACGGACTTCCTGACCGCTGACCACCTTGACCTGCCGATGGACTTTGAAAGCATCGGTAAAGCCGGCAGCCGTCTGGGGACGGCACTGGCGATGGCGGTCGACCACGAGATCAACATGGTGTCGCTGGTGCGCAACCTGGAAGAGTTTTTTGCCCGTGAATCCTGCGGCTGGTGCACACCGTGCCGTGATGGCCTGCCGTGGAGCGTCAAAATCCTGCGGGCGCTGGAGCGCGGCGAAGGCCAGCCCGGCGACATCGAAACGCTGGAGCAGCTCTGCCGCTTCCTTGGCCCCGGTAAAACCTTCTGCGCCCATGCGCCGGGGGCCGTGGAGCCGCTGCAAAGCGCGATTAAATATTTCCGGGACGAATTTGAGGCGGGCATCGCCAAGCAGCATTTCAGCAATGCACATGCCATCAATGGCATCCAGAGCAATAACCTGCTGAAGCAGCGTTTTTGATTGCCGCCGCAGAGGCGGGGAGGTTATCCCGCCCGCGCCCTATAGAATTTTTGATTAACGCCCGTGCCTGCACGGGCCTCGTGGAAGCATGCTGACTATGGCTACGATTCATGTAGACGGCAAAGAATACGAAGTAGACGGAGCGGACAACCTGTTGCAGGCTTGCCTCTCCCTTGGCCTCGATATTCCTTATTTTTGCTGGCATCCGGCGCTGGGAAGCGTCGGCGCTTGCCGCCAATGTGCGGTCAAGCAGTACCAAAATGCGGAAGATACCCGTGGCCGCCTGGTGATGTCCTGTATGACACCCGCATCGGACGGCACCTTTATCTCCATTGATGATAAAGAAGCGAAGGATTTCCGTGAGAGCGTCGTTGAATGGCTGATGACCAACCACCCGCATGACTGCCCGGTCTGCGAGGAGGGCGGCAACTGCCATCTGCAGGATATGACGGTAATGACCGGCCACAGTTTCCGCCGTTACCGTTTCACCAAACGCACCCACCAGAACCAGGATCTCGGGCCGTTTATCTCACACGAGATGAACCGCTGCATCGCCTGTTACCGCTGCGTACGCTACTACAAAGATTATGCGGACGGCACCGACCTTGGGGTGTACGGCGCGCATGACAACGTCTATTTCGGCCGCCCGGAAGATGGGGTTCTGGAGAGCGAATTCTCCGGCAACCTGGTGGAAGTCTGCCCGACCGGCGTATTCACCGACAAGACGCACTCCGAGCGCTATAACCGTAAGTGGGACATGCAGTTTGCCCCGAGCATCTGCCAGCAGTGCAGCGTCGGCTGCAACACCAGCCCCGGTGAGCGTTACGGCGAACTGCGCCGTATCGAAAACCGCTATAACGGCACGGTTAACCAGTACTTCCTGTGTGACCGCGGCCGCTTTGGCTACGGGTACGTGAACCTGAAAGATCGCCCCAAACATCCCCGCCAGCGGCGCGGCAATGACTGGATCGAACTCAACGCCGAACAGGCGATGCAGGGCGCGGCGGATATCCTGCGCCAGGCGAAAAAAACCATCGGTATCGGGTCACCGCGCGCCAGCCTGGAGAGCAACTTTGCCCTGCGTGAGCTGGTCGGCGCTGAAAACTTCTATACCGGCATTGCGGCGCAGGAACAGGCGCGGCTGAAAATGATGCTGAACATCCTGCAAAACAGCGGCGTACATACGCCGTCGTTGCGCGAGATTGAGAGCTATGACGCCGTGCTGATTCTGGGTGAGGATCTGACCCAGACCGGCGCGCGTATTGCGCTTTCCGTCCGTCAGGCCGTGAAAGGCAAAGCGCGCCAGATGGCCGCCGCCCAGCGCGTGGCTGACTGGCAGATTGCTGCTGTGCTTAACATCGGCCAGCACGCCAAACACCCGCTGTTTATGACCAGCGTCGACAGCACCAAAATGGATGATATCGCTGCCTGGAGCTACCGTGCCCCGGTGGAAGAGCAGGCGCGCCTCGGTTTTGCCATCGCCCATGCACTGGACGACAGCGCCCCGGCGGTCACCGATCTCGCTGACGGCCTGAAAGGCAAACTGGACGTGATCGTGCAGGCCCTGGCCGGTGCGCAGAAACCGCTGATCATCACCGGCAGCAATGCAGGCAGTGATGCGGTGATTGCCGCTGCGGCGAACGTGGCCCGTGCACTGAAAACCCGCGGCAGCAATGTCGGCATCACCTTCGTGGCCTCGGCCGCCAACAGCATGGGCCTGGCCCTGATGGGCGGCGGGTCGCTTGACGACGCGCTGGCGCTGCTGGCGAACGGCCATGCAGACAGCGCCATCGTGATGGAGAACGATCTCTACCGCCATGCCGCCGCTGACCGTGTGGATGCCGCATTGGCAAACGTCAGCAACCTGATTGTGGCCGATCACCAGCATACGGCGCTGATGGATAAAGCGACGCTGATTCTCCCGGCCGCCAGTTTTGCCGAGAGTGACGGCACGCTGGTGAACCAGGAAGGCCGCGCCCAGCGCTTCTTCCAGGTTTATGATCCGGCGTATTACGATCACAGCGTGGCGATGCTGGAGAGCTGGCGCTGGATGCACTCGCTGCATTCAGTCTATACCAGCCGCCAGGTGGACTGGACGCAGCTCGATGATGTGATTGCCGCCTGCGTCACCGCGCTGCCGCAACTCAGCGCCATCCGTGATGCCGCGCCGGATGCCTCTTTCCGCATCCGCGGGCAGAAGCTTTCCCGTTCCCCGCACCGTTACAGCGGCCGTACGGCGATGCGCGCCAATATCAACGTGCATGAGCCGCGTCAGCCGGTTGACCGTGACACCATGTTTGCCTTCTCAATGGAAGGGAACAACAACCCGCTGGCCGACCGTAACCAGGTGCCGTTTGCCTGGGCACCGGGCTGGAACTCCCCGCAGGCCTGGAACAAGTTCCAGGACGAAGTGGGCGGCCACCTGCGCCACGGCGATCCGGGTGTGCGCCTGATCGAAGCAGGGGAGGGCAGCCTCGACTGGTTCCGCGATGTCCCGGCCGCCGTTCCGGCGGTTGCCGGTCAGTGGCGCGTGGCCCCTTACTATCATCTGTTCGGCAGTGAAGAGCTGTCACAGCGCGCGCCGGTTATCCAGCAACGGATGCCGCAACCGTATGTGATGGTCAGCCGCGACGACGTGGCCCGTCTGGGCGTCAACCCCGGTGCGCTGGTGGAATTCACCTGCGCCGGCCAGCGCCTGCGCCTGCCGGTACGCCTGAGTGAGACACTCAGCCAGGGGCAGCTTGGCCTGCCGCTGGGGTTGCCGGGTATCCCGCCTATCCTGGCCGGGGCAACGGTTGAAAATCTGCGGGAGGCGGCATTATGAGTTGGTTTACCTCTGAGGTGATCGATGTCCTGATCGCCATCCTGAAGGCGGTGGTGATTCTGCTGGTGGTGGTCTCCTGCGGTGCCTTTATGAGCTTCGGTGAACGCCGCCTGCTCGGCCTGTTCCAGAACCGTTACGGGCCAAACCGTGTCGGCTGGGGCGGGTCGCTCCAGCTGGTGGCCGACATGATCAAGATGTTCTTCAAAGAGGACTGGGTACCGCCGTTCACCGACCGGGTGATCTTCACCCTGGCCCCGATGATCGCGTTTACCTCGTTGCTGCTGGCCTTCGCCATTGTGCCGGTCAGCCCGACCTGGGCGGTCTCCAACCTGAATATCGGGATCCTGTTCTTCCTGATGATGGCCGGCCTGACGGTGTACGCCGTGCTGTTCGCCGGCTGGTCGAGTAACAACAAATACTCGCTGCTGGGGGCGATGCGTGCCTCTGCCCAGACCCTGAGCTACGAAGTGTTCCTCGGGCTGTCGCTGATGGGCGTGGTGGCACAGGCGGGGTCATTCAATATGGCCGACATCGTTAATGACCAGGCACACGTGTGGAACATCATTCCGCAGTTCTTCGGCTTCGTGACCTTTGCGATAGCCGGGGTAGCCGTGTGTCACCGTCACCCGTTTGACCAGCCGGAAGCCGAGCAGGAACTGGCGGACGGTTACCACATTGAATATTCCGGCATGAAGTTCGGGCTGTTCTTTGTCGGGGAATATATTGGGATCGTGACGGTTTCTGCCCTGATTGTGACGTTGTTCTTCGGCGGCTGGCAAGGCCCGTTCTTGCCGCCGTTTATCTGGTTCGCGCTGAAAACGGCCTTCTTCATGATGATGTTTATCCTGATCCGTGCGGCCCTGCCGCGTCCGCGTTATGACCAGGTGATGTCATTCGGCTGGAAAGTCTGTCTGCCGCTGACCTTGCTGAACCTGCTGGCGACGGCCGCGGTTATTTTGTACAACGCTCAATAAGGGGTGAATGAACCATGACATTGAAAGAGTTAGTGGTTGGTTTCGGCACCCAGCTACGCAGTATCTGGATGATCGGGCTGCACGCGTTCAGTAAGCGTGAAACCCAGATGTATCCGGAAGAGCCGGTTTACCTGCCGCCGCGCTACCGTGGCCGCATCGTGCTGACGCGCGATCCGGACGGCGAGGAGCGTTGCGTAGCCTGTAACCTGTGTGCGGTCGCCTGCCCGGTCAGCTGTATTTCCCTGCAAAAAGCAGAGACCAAAGACGGACGCTGGTACCCGGAATTTTTCCGCATCAACTTCTCCCGCTGCATCTTTTGCGGCATGTGTGAAGAGGCGTGCCCGACCACTGCCATCCAGCTGACGCCGGATTTCGAGCTGGGCGAGTTCAAGCGCCAGGATCTGGTGTATGAGAAAGAGGATCTGCTGATCTCCGGGCCGGGTAAATATCCGGAATATAACTTCTACCGGATGGCCGGTATGGCAATTGACGGCAAAGCGAAAGGCGATGCGGAAAATGAAGCCAAGCCGATCGACGTCAAAGGCCTGATGCCTTAAGGAGCCCGCAAGCATGGAATACGCCTTTTATATCGCCGCATTGGTGGCCGTGGTCGCGACCATCCGCGTCATCTCGCACACCAACCCCGTGCATGCCCTGCTGTACCTGATTATCTCCCTGCTGGCGATTGCCGCGGTGTTCTTCTCACTGGGCGCGTACTTTGCGGGCGCACTGGAGATCATCGTGTATGCCGGGGCCATTATGGTGCTGTTCGTATTCGTGGTGATGATGCTTAACCTCGGCAACTCGGTACAGGAGCAGGAGCGTACCTGGCTGAAACCCTCAGCCTGGGTCGGGCCCGGTATTCTGTCACTGCTGCTGCTGGCGGTGCTGATTTACGCCATCCGCACCATCAACGACCAGGGCATTGACGGCCAGGTCATTGATGCGAAAGCGGTAGGCATCAGCCTGTTCGGCCCTTACGTGCTGGCGGTGGAGCTGGCCTCAATGCTGCTGCTGGCCGGCCTGGTGGTGGCTTACCACGTAGGCCGTGAGCAGAAGCCCGGCGACGTGCTGAGCAATGACGCGGTGAAAAGAAAAACGGAGGAAAAAGCATGATCCCTCTACAACATGGCCTGATTCTGGCGGCCATCCTGTTTGTGCTGGGGCTGACCGGGTTGCTGATTCGCCGCAACCTGCTGTTTATGCTGATAAGCCTTGAGGTGATGATCAACGCGGCCGCACTGGCCTTCGTGGTGGCAGGAAGCTATTGGGGACAGGCCGACGGCCAGGTGATGTATATCCTGGCGATAAGCCTGGCGGCGGCAGAGGCCAGCGTGGGCCTGGCGCTGCTGCTCCAGCTCTATCGCCGTCGCCATACCCTGAATATTGATACTGTCAGTGAGATGCGCGGATGAACTTACTCTACTTAACTGTTCTGCTACCGCTGATCGGCTTTTTGCTGTTGGCATTTTCCCGCGGCCGCTGGTCGGAAAACCTGTCGGCGACTGTCGGCGTCGGGTCGATTGGCCTGGCGGCGCTGGTCACCGTCTATGTGGGTATGGATTTCTTAAGCCAGCGCGCGGCCGGGGTGCAGGTCTTTAACCAGAACCTGTGGAACTGGATGCAGGTCGGCGATTTCAACATCGCTGCCACCCTGACGCTGGACGGCCTTTCGCTGACCATGCTGTCGGTGGTGACGGGTGTCGGCTTCTTCATCCACATGTTTGCCTCCTGGTACATGCGGGGAGAGGAGGGCTACTCGCGCTTCTTCGCCTACACCAACCTGTTTATCGCCAGCATGGTGGTTCTGGTGCTGGCCGATAACCTGCTGCTGCTCTACCTCGGCTGGGAAGGGGTGGGCCTCTGCTCCTACCTGCTGATTGGGTTCTACTACACCAACCCGGAAAACGGCAAAGCGGCGATGAAGGCGTTTATCGTGACCCGCGTGGGTGACGTGTTCCTGGCCTTTGCGCTGTTTATCCTCTACCACGAGCTGGGCACGCTGAACATCCGTGAACTGATGGTGCTGGCCCCGCAGAAACTGGCGGTGGGCGACACGGCCATTACCTGGGCGACGCTGATGCTGTTGGGCGGTGCAGTGGGTAAATCTGCGCAATTGCCGTTGCAAACCTGGCTGGCTGACGCGATGGCCGGCCCGACGCCGGTCTCCGCGCTGATCCACGCCGCGACCATGGTGACGGCGGGCGTCTACCTGATTGCCCGTACGCATGGCCTGTTCCTGATGGCGCCGGAAGTGTTGCATCTGGTCGGGATTATTGGTGCCGTTACGCTGCTGCTGGCCGGGTTTGCCGCGCTGGTGCAGACCGACATCAAACGTGTGCTGGCCTACTCCACCATGAGCCAGATCGGCTACATGTTCCTGGCGCTGGGTGTGCAGGCCTGGGACGCGGCGATCTTCCACCTGATGACCCACGCGTTCTTCAAGGCATTGCTGTTCCTCTCCTCCGGTTCGGTGATCCTGGCCTGCCACCACGAGCAGAACATCTTCAAGATGGGCGGCCTGCGTAAAACCATTCCGCTGGTGTATGTCTGCTTCCTGGTGGGTGGTGCGGCCCTGGCAGCCCTGCCGCTGGTGACCGCGGGCTTCTACAGTAAAGATGAGATCCTGTTTGGTGCCTTTGCCAATGGCCACATCAACCTGATGCTTGCCGGGCTGGTGGGTGCATTCCTGACCTCGCTCTATACCTTCCGCATGATCTTTATCGTGTTCCACGGTGAGCCGAAAACCAAGGCGCACGCCGGTAAAGGCATCACCCATCATCTGCCGCTGCTGGTGCTGCTGGTGCTCTCGACCTTTGTCGGCGCATTGATTACGCCGCCGCTGGCGGGCGTGCTGCCGGAGAATCACTTCGGGGAAGAGGGCAAGATGATGCTGGAAATCACCTCCGGGATCGTGGCGATTGTCGGCATCCTGCTGGCGGCTGCCCTCTACCTGGGCAAGCGTTCGCTGGTGAACAGTGTGGCGAAGAGTGCCCCAGGCCGCTTCTTTACGGTCTGGTGGTTCCATGCATGGGGCTTTGACTGGCTCTACGACATGATCTTCGTCAAACCTTACCTGTTCATTGCGAAATTGCTGCACCGCGATCCGCTGAATTCAGTGATGAACCTGCCGGCGCTGGTAACCCGTGTCGGTAACCGCGGGCTGGTTCTCACGGAAAATGGCCAGGTGCGCTGGTATGTGGCGTCAATGGGTCTGGGTGCAGTGGTCGTACTGGCGCTGTTGTTAGTGGTTTAACGAATAAGAGTTTGTCGAACATTGCAATGCGGGCAGGTGCGCCAGGTATTGGCCGCCTGCCGGACAGCACGTTTCACGTTTATTCAAATAAGGGACACCAAACGCCATGCTACTACCTTGGCTAATTCTTATCCCCTTTATCGGCGGTCTGCTGTGTTGGCAGTGTGAGCGCTTCGGTAGCAAGGTACCGCGCTGGATCGCTCTGATCACCATGGGGCTGACGCTGGCGCTGTCGCTGCAACTCTGGTTGCAGGGGGGTTATTCTTTACTGGTGCCGCAGGGCATTCCGCAATGGCAATCTGAATTCCGCCTGCCGTGGATCCCACGTTTCGGCATTGAATTCCATCTGGCGCTGGATGGCCTGTCGCTGCTGATGGTGGTGCTCACCGGCCTGCTCGGCGTGCTGGCAGTGCTCTGCTCATGGCGTGAGATTGAACGCTATCAGGGTTTCTTCCACCTGAACCTGCTGTTCATCCTGGGCGGCGTGATCGGCGTGTTCCTCGCCATCGACATGTTCCTGTTCTTCTTCTTCTGGGAAATGATGTTGGTGCCGATGTACTTCCTGATTGCGCTGTGGGGACACAAAGCGTCAGACGGGAAAACGCGCATCACGGCGGCGACCAAGTTCTTCATCTACACCCAGGCAAGCGGGCTGGTGATGCTTATCGCCATCCTCGGGCTGGTGTTTGTGCATTACAACGCTACCGGTGTCTGGACGTTCAGCTACGAAGCACTGCTGAGCACGCCGATGTCGCGCAACGTTGAATACCTGCTGATGCTGGGCTTCTTCATTGCCTTCGCGGTAAAAATGCCGGTGGTGCCGCTGCACGGCTGGCTGCCGGACGCCCACAGCCAGGCCCCGACTGCCGGTTCCGTTGACCTGGCGGGGATTTTGCTGAAAACCGCGGCCTACGGCCTGCTGCGCTTCAGCCTGCCGTTGTTCCCGCACGCGTCGGCCGAGTTTGCGCCGATTGCCATGTGGCTTGGTGTCATCGGCATTTTCTACGGTGCCTGGATGGCCTTTGCCCAGACGGACATCAAACGCCTGATCGCTTACACCAGCGTGTCACACATGGGCTTCGTGCTGATTGCCATCTTCACCGGCAGCCAGCTCGCCTATCAGGGTGCGGTAATTCAGATGATCGCCCACGGCCTTTCTGCCGCCGGTCTGTTCATCATCTGCGGCCAGCTCTATGAGCGCCTGCACACCCGTGATATGCGCCTGATGGGCGGCCTCTGGGGGCGCATCAAGTTCATCCCGGCGTTGTCGATGTTCTTTGCGGTTGCCACCCTCGGGATGCCGGGGACCGGTAACTTCGTCGGCGAATTCATGATCCTGTTCGGCAGTTTCAGTGTGGTGCCGGTAATTACCGTGATCTCAACCTTTGGTCTGGTGTTTGCCTCGGTCTACTCGTTGATTATGTTGCAGCGTGCCTATTTCGGTACGCCGAAATCCGATCAGCCGCTGCCAGGGATGTCGTTGCGTGAGCTGTTCATCATTCTGTTGCTGGTGGTACTGCTGGTGCTGCTGGGGGTTTACCCGCAGCCTATCCTGGACACCTCCCATGCGGCGATGAGCAACGTGCAGCACTGGTTCGGGTCTGTGATTCCATCCATTTCAACAACAAGGCCGTAATTCGCCATGACATTTACTCCTCAACACCTGATCGCACTATTGCCACTATTGATCGTCGGATTGACGGTAGTGGTTGTGATGCTGTGCATTGCGTGGCGACGCGACCACTTTTTCAACGCGACTCTCTCGGTTATCGGGCTGAACCTGGCGTTGCTGTCGCTTTACTTTGTCTGGCAAAACGGCGCGATGGATGTCACGCCGCTGCTGCGCGTGGATGGCTACGCAATGCTCTACACCGGGCTGGTGCTGTTGGCCAGCCTGGCGACCTGCACCTTTGCCTATCCGTGGCTGGCGGGTTACCCGGACAACAAGGAAGAGTTCTACCTGCTGGTGCTGATTGCGGCGATGGGCGGCATTTTGTTGGCCAGCGCCAACCATCTGGCATCGCTGTTCCTGGGGATTGAGCTGGTTTCGCTGCCGCTGTTTGGCCTGATTGGCTATGCCTACCGGCAGAAACGCTCGCTGGAGGCCAGCATCAAGTACATGCTGCTGTCAGCGGCGGCCTCCTCTTTCCTGCTGTTTGGGATGGCGCTGCTCTATGCCGATTCCGGCGATCTGTCGTTCGTCGGCCTCGGCAAGAGCATCAGTGACAGTATGCTGCACCAGCCGCTGCTGCTGGCAGGCCTGGGCATGATGATTGTCGGCCTCGGCTTCAAACTCTCGCTGGTGCCGTTCCAGCTCTGGACGCCGGATGTCTACCAGGGCGCGCCGGCCCCGGTCTCGACCTTCCTGGCCACCGCCAGCAAGATCGCGATCTTCGCGGTGGTGATGCGCCTGTTCCTGTATGCGCCGGTCACTGACAGCGAAGCCGTGCGTACTGTGCTGGCGATTATCGCCGTCTGCTCGATCCTGTTCGGTAACATCATGGCGGTCAGCCAGAGCAACATCAAACGTCTGCTCGGCTACTCCTCCATCGCCCATCTGGGCTATCTGCTGGTGGCGTTGATTGCCGTGCAGACGCACCAACTGGCGATGGAAACTGTCGGTGTCTATCTGGCGGGTTACCTGTTCAGCAGCCTGGGTGCCTTTGGGGTGGTCAGCCTGATGTCCAGCCCGTACACCGGGCCGGATGCGGAATCCCTGTTCTCTTACCGCGGGCTGTTCTGGCATAAGCCGATCCTTTCTGCGGTGATGACGGTGATGATGCTGTCGCTGGCAGGTATTCCGGTCACGCTGGGCTTCATCGGGAAATTCTTCGTGATTGCGATGGGTGTCAGCGCGCACCTGTGGTGGCTGACCGGCGCAGTGGTGGTGGGCAGTGCGATCGGCCTCTACTACTACCTGCGCGTGACGGTGAGCCTCTACCTCAACGCCCCGGCAGAATTGCAGCGCGACACGCCAACCAACTGGGCGTTTACCGCCGGTGGGGTGGTGGTGCTGATCTCCGCCATTCTGGTGCTGCTGCTCGGGATCTTCCCGCAACCGCTGATTTCGCTGGTGCAGGCCGCGCAGCCGTTGCTGTAAATAACGCGAGAAAACAGAGCCGCCTCCGGGCGGCTTTTTTTATGGCGCAGGGCAGGGGCCGGCGGCGTTTTAACTCATGATTTATGAGTGATTAAACGTTAATGCCTGATCACTGCTTTACAGTAGTACCGGTGTTATTTCCCGGTGCATTGACCGGACATTTTTCTTTAAAGGAGGCAGTTATGCATCTTCAGGCCGGCCAGAATATCGTTTTACCCCACACATCACTCCAGTTAACCCTTGCTTACCCCACGACTGCGGCGTTCACCAGTGAAGTGGATACCTCGGCGTTTTTGCTTACCGCAGACGGCCGCGTCAGGGGCGACGATGACTTCTACTTCTTTAACCACCCAGCCGCAGCGGACGGCAGTTTGCGGCTGGACACGGCGCCCCGGAACAGCCGCATCACGCTGGATCTGGCAAAGGTGCCGGCTGACATCAGCAAAATAGCCATCACGCTGGTGATCGACGGGCCGGACACCCTTGCGCAACTCCAGCAGGTGACCCTGATGGCGGAGCATATTGCGCAGTTCGGGGTGGCGACCGCCGGGCGCACTGAAAAGGCGCTGATTATGGCGGAAATTTACCGCCATGCAGGAAACTGGAAACTCCGGGCGTTGGGGCAGGGCTTTAATGGCGGGCTGGAGCCACTGGCGGTGCATTATGGCGTTGAGGTTGAACCCGCGGCACCCGTGGTTCAGCCCCCGGCCAGGACGGTCAGCCTGGAGAAAAAGCTACAGGCGCAGGCACCCCGGCTGGTCAGCCTGGCAAAAGAGGCTACGATCAGCCTGAAGAAATATCAGTTACATGACATCCGGGCCAAAGTGGCGTTTGTGCTGGATGCCTCAGGATCGATGAAAGGGCAGTTCAGCAAAGGGAATGTACAGGCAGTGCTTGACCGCATTGCCGTGCTGGCGGTGCAATTTGATGACGATGGCGCAATGGACCTCTGGGGCTTTGCCGAGCGGCACCGGAAATACCCGGATGTGACACTGGCTAATCTTGATGAGTATATTCTGGAGATTCAGGGCACGGCGAAGCGCGCGGCCTGGGAAAACCTGCCCGGCCTGGGCGGCACCAATAACGAGCCGCCGGTGATGGAAGAGATTACCGACACGTTTAAACGCAGCGAATTACCGGTGTTTGTAGTGTTTATTACTGATGGCGGCATCAGCAAGACCCGGGAAATCAAGCAGGCGATCCAGCGGTCAGCCAATTACCCGATATTCTGGAAATTCGTCGGGCTGGGCGGAACGAATTACGGCGTGCTGGAAAAGCTGGATACCTTTACCGATCGGCGGCTGGATAATACCCACTTTTTCGCCATCGACGATTTTGCTGCGATGAAAGACGATCGTTTATATGACCTGTTGCTGACCGAATTTAAACAATGGCACGATGCCGCACAGAATGAACGGATCATCGGCTGAACGCGGCACTGGGTAGAGTGATGTAGATCACATTTTTTCATGCAAGCTACATTTTTTTTAGTATAAAAAGTGATGGAGATCGCGTTTATTTTTTAGCACTCGCGTACACTGCGCGCTTTTCTCTGCGGCAGGTCACTGATGAACGTACTTCTCTCTCTTGCACTGACCACCGGCCTGCTTTCCGGCCTGTGGGCCTGGGTGGCAGTCAGCCTCGGGTTATTGGGCTGGGCCGGGTTTCTCGGCTGTACCGCCTATTTTGCCTGCCCGCAGGGCGGCCTGCGCGGGCTGGCGATTGCCGGGCTGACCACCCTCAGCGGCGTATTCTGGGCACAGGTCATTATGGACGGCACGGCACTGCAACCGGAATGGACGATGCTCGGCTACCTGATGACCGGCGTGGTGTCGTTTCTCATGTGTGTGCAGGCGGCGAACCGCTGGCTTGCCTTTGTGCCGGGCACCTTTATCGGTGCCTGCGCCATGTTTGCCGCCCAGGGCAACTGGCGGCTGGTGCTGCCTTCACTGCTGGTCGGGCTGGTGTTTGGCTACGCGATGAAAAACAGCGGGCTGTGGCTGGCCGCCCGGTCGAAGACAGGTAAAGCCGGCCGACAACCGGTCACCAAATCCCGCTAAGGTTGTCGCGGGCGGGCTTTCGTCAGGCCACGCCGCGGTGTAAGAAGGTTCTTAAACTGCTGACTCCTCACAAAAACAGACGGCCGCGTTCTGCAAAATGGTGAAAAAGTGACTATGTTTAATAGACCAGTCCTACAAAAACCAAGGAGACACGCATGGTAGATACTACGGAACCACAACAGCCAAAACAGCCGAAACAAAATCCGCAGCCAAAAAAGGCTGAGTTCCAGGAAGACTCCAAAAGCTCCCTGGATGATGATCTGAAAATGCTGTCAGAAACCCTGGAAGAGGTACTGGCCTCCTCCGGCGATAAGTCTGATCAGAAATACATTGAGATCAAACATCGCGCGGAAGAAGCGCTGCATCAGGTGAAAAAGCGCCTGAGCGAAAAGTCAGATGCCTACTACTACAAAGCCAAGCAGGCTGCCTGTACTGCCGACAGCTACGTGCATGACAAACCGTGGCATGCAGTCGGGATGGGCGCAGCGGCCGGGATGATCCTGGGCCTGCTGATGCGTCGTTAACAGGCCAGGCCTTGTTATTGACAGGTATCACGTTAATAACAGGTGCAGCAGGGCCGCCAGCGACAGGCAGTCCGGTGACTGACAGGGTGCACTCAGGTGCACCCTTTTTTGTTGCGCCGCCGCCGGTGACAGACAGTTTTTTTCTCCCGCAGGCCACGTATAATCCCCTACTTTCTCTTTGGTTATTGAGGTTGCGGTGACGATACTTCCCGGATGTCTCCAACAGATCATGGCGGCGCTTGAACAGGCTTTACAGGATGAGGCGCTGTGCCGCGCAACCGGCGTCAGGCAATTGGTGCTGACCTTTTACAGCCCGCAGGATCTGCCGTTGCTGGGCTGGCTGGCGGCCCAGCCGCACTTCCCGAAATTCTACTGGCAACCGCGTGACGGCACCGAAACGGTGGCGGTGTGTGGTCAGGTCGCGCAGTTTGACGACCCGGCACAGGCGGGGCAGTTCTTACAACATCATGTGGAAGGGGCAGAGCGGCTGCGCGTCTGGGGCCTGAATGCTTTTGAGGCGGTGCCCCAACCGGGCGGGGCGCAACAGGCCTGCTTGTTTGTTCCGCGCCTGACCTTGCATCAGCAGGCCAACACCCTGACGCTGACCCTCAACCTGGCCGATCCGCACGCCTTACAGGGCGATCTGACACGCGCCGCGGCGTTCCTGCAACAACTCCAACCGGTAGCCATGCTGTCACCGCTGAATCTGACGCTTACCCATGCCTGCCACCAACCGGACGAAGCGGGGTGGGAAGCGATGCTGCGGCGCGCCCTGGCAGAGATCGCCGACGGTGTGATGGAAAAAGTGGTGCTGGCGCGCAAAACCGTGCTGACTTTCAGCCAGCCGGTGGATGCCTGGCGGATGCTGGCGGCCAGCCGGCAGGTTAATCATCACTGTTACCATTTTCTGATGGCGTTCTCGCCCACGATGGCGTTTCTCAGCGCCAGCCCGGAACGGCTGTTCCTGCGGCAGGGGGATCAGCTCACCACCGAGGCGCTGGCCGGGACGGTGGCAGGCAGTGACGACGACAGCCAGGCCGCGGCACTGGCCGCCTGGTTGATGAAGAGTGAGAAAAACCAGCGTGAAAACTGGCTGGTAGTGGATGACATCTGCCGCCAGTTGCAGGATGAAGCGCACGGGCTGGATGTGATGCCGCCGGAGATTGTCCGCCTGCGCAACGTGCAGCATCTGCGGCGCAGCATCCACGGCCAGTTGCGTGCCGCCAATGACGCCCTCTGCCTGGCGCGGCTGCAACCCACGGCGGCGGTGGCCGGGTTGCCGCGCCGGCCTGCAAGGCGGTTTATCCTCAGCCATGAGCCGTTTGCCCGCCACTGGTATGCCGGGTCGGCAGGTTACCTCTCCCGCGGCCAGTCAGAATTTGCGGTGTCACTGCGTTCAGCGTTGCTGGAGGGAAACCAGGTGCACCTCTATGCCGGGGCGGGCATCGTGGCCGGGTCTGACCCGGCGCAGGAGTGGCAGGAGATTGAGAACAAGGCCGCCGGGCTGCGCACCTTGTTACATACGCCCGCCGTCCAATAGCTGCTTTACCCGGTTCAAATCAATAATCGATCCATTGAAAAAAAATATACTCCCCCCGCACGGCCCCGGTTGCCGTGCATAACTGCCCCTCTTCTCCGCACGTTGCATAGGCTTCAGATGTTAACCAGTGAATTTAATCGCCGCTGGGCGACGTTAATCCTTGAGGCGCTGAGCCGCCATCATATCCAGCATGTCTGTATTGCGCCCGGATCGCGTTCTACCCCATTAACCCTGGCGGCAGCGGCCCACCCCCGGTTGCAGTGCCACACCCATTTTGATGAGCGCGGGCTGGGGCATCTGGCCCTGGGGCTGGCGAAAGGCAGCGGGCAGCCGGTGGCTGTGATCGTCACGTCCGGCACCGCGGCCGCCAACCTCTACCCGGCGTTGATTGAGGCCGGGCTGAGCGGCGAGCGGCTGGTGATGCTGACGGCGGATCGCCCGCCGGAGCTGTGGGCGTGCGGCGCAAACCAGGCGATCCGGCAGGAGGGCATGTTCGGCGCGCACCCGGCGGCCGTGCTTAACCTGCCGCGCCCCACACCGGCTATCCCGGCCGCCTGGCTGGTGTCGGCGCTGGATAATGCGATCTCCTCGCTTTCAGGCGGCGCGCTGCACCTGAATTGCCCGTTTGCTGAGCCGCTGTATGGCGAAGACGACGGCGCGCATCAGGCGTGGTCCGCGGCGCTGGGCGACTGGTGGCACGGGCATGAGCCCTGGCTGAACCAGCCGGCGCAGAGCCGGGTAACGCCTGAGCCTGACTGGCCACACTGGCGGCAGACGCGCGGCGTGGTGCTGGCGGGGCGGCTGAGCGCGCCGGAAGGTGAGGCCGTGGCGCGCTGGGCGGCGGCGCTGGGCTGGCCGCTGCTGGCGGATGTGCAGTCGCAAACCGGCCAGCCGTTGCCCTGCGCGGAACTGTGGCTCGCGACGCCGGAAGCCCAGGCCACGCTGGCCGAAGCGGAGCTGGTGGTGCAGTTCGGCAGCAGCCTGACCGGCAAACGGCTGCTGCAATGGCAGGCCACCGCCCGGCCGCCGCACTGGTGGCTGATTGAGGCGCAGCCGGGGCGGCGTGACCCGGCGCACCACCGGGGCCGCCGTATGGTGGCCCCGGTCATGGCGTGGCTGGCGCAGCATCCGCCGCTGGCGCGCCAACCCTGGGCACCGGCGCTGGCCGCCTGCGCCGCGCAGGCACAACAACGGGTGGCGCGTGAGGTCACGTCCTTCGGCGAGGCGATGCTGGCGCACCGGCTGCCGGCACTGCTGCCGGCGAACGGGCAACTTTTTATCGGCAACAGCCTGATCGTGCGGCTGGTGGATGCGCTGGCGCAACTGCCCGCCGGGTATCCGGTGTCCGGCAACCGGGGGGCGAGCGGCATTGACGGCCTGATCTCCACCGCGGCCGGGGTGCAGCGGGCCACCGGTAAACCGACGCTGCTGTTGCTGGGCGACCTCTCCGCCCTGTATGACCTGAACGCGCTGGCGCTGCTGCGCTATACGCCCGCCCCGCTGGTGATCCTGCTGGTCAACAATAATGGCGGGCGCATCTTCTCCTTGCTGCCGACGCCGGAAGCGGTGCGCGAGCAGTTCTACTGTATGCCGCAGCAGGTTTCGTTTAAACCGGCGGCCGCGATGTTTGGCCTGCGTTATGCCTGCCCGGCAGAGTGGCATGAACTGGAGGCGGCGGTGCAGGAGGCGTGGTGCTGGCAGGGCACCACCCTGATTGAAGTCTGTACCGCGCCGGATGCCGGGGCAGAGATGTTGCAGCGCCTGCAACAGGCAGGTGCGACATGAGCCTGGCCTGTCGCGCGTATCCCGCGCATTCCGGCGTTCAACGCCGTCCGTGGCTGGTGTTCCTGCACGGGTTGCTGGGTCGCGGCAGCGAATGGCAGCCGGTGCTGGCCCGGTGCGGTGACTGGCCCTGCCTGACGGTGGATTTGCCGGGGCACGGGGCGTCCGCCGCCGTCAGCCCCTCCGGCTTTGCCGCGCTGGACAACCAGTTAACCGCGGTGTTGCGTCAGCAGAACATTGAGCGCTATTGGCTGGTTGGCTACTCGCTGGGCGGCCGCGTGGCGATGTACCACGCCGCCCGGCAGCCTGTCGGGCTGTGTGGGCTGGTGGTGGAGGGCAGCCACCCCGGCTTGCTGCATCCGGCAGAGCGGCTGGCGCGGCTGGAGAGCGATCGCCGCTGGGCGCAGCGTTTCCTGCAGCAGCCGCTGCCGCAGGTGCTGGATGCCTGGTATCGCCAGCCGCTGTTTGCGGAATTGACCGACCCCCAGCGGCAGGGGTTGATTGGCCTGCGCAGCCACAATCAACCGGCCGGGATCGCCCAGATGCTGCTGGCCACCTCGCTTGGCCACCAGCCGCCATTCGATGCCGCATTGCGGCGGTTGCGCCACCCCTTTTATTGCCTGTGCGGTGAGCAGGATGCCCGCTTCCGTGCGCTGGCTGAGGCGCGCGGGCTGCCGCTGTCGCTGCTGCCGGGCGGGCACAATGTGCATCATGCGCACCCCGATGACTTCGCCCACCGTCTGTTGTCCCTTATCCGCTGTTAACCAAGGAATAAATATGATCCCTGTAGATGAACATGCCCTGTATGCCCCGGTTGACTGGCGGGATTGCAGCGCCGGTTTTGACGATATCCGTTACCACAAAACCGCTGACGGCATCGCGAAAATCACCATTAACCGCCCGCAGGTGCGCAACGCGTTCCGCCCGCAAACGGTAAAAGAGATGATGCGGGCGCTGGATGATGCGCGCCATGATGAGGGCATCGGCGCGATCATTCTGACCGGTGAAGGCGAAAAAGCGTTCTGCGCCGGGGGCGACCAGAAAGTGCGCGGCGACTACGGCGGTTACCGCGATGAAGCCGGTACGCATCACCTGAATGTGCTCGATTTCCAGCGCCAGATCCGCACCTGCCCGAAACCGGTGGTGGCGATGGTGGCGGGCTACGCGATTGGCGGCGGCCATGTGCTGCACATGATGTGTGACCTGACGCTGGCGGCGGAGAATGCCGTATTCGGCCAGACCGGGCCGAAGGTTGGCTCGTTTGACGGCGGCTGGGGGGCTTCCTATATGGCGCGCATCGTCGGGCAGAAAAAGGCGCGTGAAATCTGGTTCCTCTGCCGCCAGTATGGCGCAGCTGAGGCGCTGGAGATGGGGCTGGTGAACCATGTGGTGCCGCTGGCGAGGCTGGAGCGCGAAACCGTGCGCTGGTGCCGGGAGATGCTGCAAAACAGCCCGATGGCGTTGCGCTGCCTGAAGGCGGCGCTGAATGCCGACTGTGACGGGCAGGCCGGGTTGCAGGAGCTGGCGGGCAACGCCACCATGCTGTTCTACATGACGGAAGAGGGGCAGGAGGGGCGCAACGCCTTCAACCAGAAACGCGCGCCGGATTTCAGCAAATTTACCCGGAATCCCTGATGCGCCGCGCGACCCTTTACCGTTACCGGCTGCCGCTGGTGCCGGGCACCGTGCTGCGTGACCGGCGCGTCACTGAACGCGAGGGGCTGCTGGTGCAGCTGTGCCACGGCACGGCCGTGGGCTGGGGCGAAGTGGCCCCGCTGCCGGGCTTCAGCCAGGAAACCCTGGCAGAGGCGCAGGCCGCCGCGCAAACCGGGCTGGCGGCCTGGCGGGCGGGCGGGGCACCCGCACAGAGCGGGCTGCCGTCCGTGGACTGGGGGCTGAGCATCGCGCTGGCTGAACTCACCGGCGCATTGCCGGATGCCGCGGAGTTCACCACGGTGCCGTTATGCCACGGCGACCCGGATGCGCTCTTTACCCGGCTGGCGGGACAGCGGCTGGCGAAGATGAAAGTCGGGCTGTATGAGGCCGTGCGTGACGGCATGTTAGTGACGCTGCTGCTGGAAGCCCTGCCGGATCTGCGCCTGCGGCTGGATGCCAACCGGAGCTGGACGCCGGAAAAAGCGCGCCAGTTCGCCCGCTATGTCGCCCCGGCGCTGCGTGCGCGTATCGCGTTTCTGGAAGAACCGTGCCGCACGCCGCAGGCATCGCGCGCGTTTGCCCAGGAGAGCGGCATCCCGCTCGCCTGGGATGAAACCGTGCGTGACAGCGGGTTTCAGGTGCAGGCCGAACCCGGCCTGGCAGCGCTGGTGATAAAACCCATGCTGATGGGCAGCCTGGCGCAGGTGCAGGCGCGCATCACAGAGGCACAGGCGGCCGGGCTGGCGGTGGTGATCAGCTCATCGGTGGAGAGCAGCCTGGGGCTGACGCAACTGGCGCGGCTGGCCGCCTGGCTGACGCCCGGCAGCACGCCGGGGCTGGATACGCTCTCCCTGATGGCGGCGCAACTGGTGCGCCCGTGGCCGGGCAGTACGCTGCCGCTGCGGCCTGCTGCCGATCTTCAGGAGGTCTGGTCATGCTGACGACGTGGCCGTGGCAGCACTGGGCGCGGCTGCGGCCCGAACAGCCGGCGTTGCACGGGGAAAGCGAACCCTATAACTGGCGGCAACTCGCCGCCGAACTGGACCGGCGTGCGGCGGGCTATCAGGCGCAGGGGGTGCTGGAGGGGAGCGGCGTGGCGCTGCGCGGCAAAAACAGCCTTGCGCTGCTGCTCGATTATCTGGCGCTGATCCAGTGCGGCGCGCGGGTGCTGGTACTGAACCCACAACTCCCGGCGGCGCTGCTGGCGCAGTTACTGCCCGGCCTGACGCTGGCGTTTCTGCGCGAGCACGCCGCGCCGGTCACCACCCCGGTGCCGCCGCTCTATCCGCCGCGTCACGCGCCGGCCCCGTGCCATGTTGCGCCGGTGGCGTTTTCGCCGTCCCGGCTCGCGACGCTGACCCTGACCTCCGGCTCCAGCGGGCTGCCGAAAGCGGCGGCGCACAGCCTCGCCGCGCACCTTGCCAGCGCAGCGGGCGTGCTGGCGCGGATCCCTTTCCCGGCTGACGCCTGCTGGCTGCTCTCGCTGCCGCTGTTCCACGTCTCCGGCCAGGGCATTGTCTGGCGCTGGCTGCGCGCCGGGGCGGCGCTGGCGGTCAGGCCGCAGTGGCCGCTGGCCGACGCGCTGGCGGGGTGTACCCACGCCTCGCTGGTGCCGACCCAGCTCTGGCGGCTGCTGGAGCAGGGCCGTGTGCCGGAAACGTTGCGGGCAGTGCTGTTGGGCGGTGCGGCGATTCCGACATCACTGACAGACCGGGCGGAGCAGGCGGGCATCCGCTGCTGGTGCGGCTACGGCATGACGGAGATGGCCTCGACGGTGTGCGCCAAACGTGCCGATGCGCGGCCCGGTGTCGGGCTGCCGCTGGCCGGGTGTGAGATCTCGCTGGTGGATGAGGAAGTGCTGATCCGTGCGCCGGGGCAGGCGGCGGGCTACTGGCGTGACGGCGTGCTGCACCCGCTGGCAGACAGTGAGGGCTGGTACCACAGCCGCGATCGCGGGGTGATGGAGGCGGGCGAGCTGCGCATCCTCGGCCGGCTCGATAATCTGTTTTTCAGCGGGGGCGAAGGCATTCAGCCGGAGGAGATTGAGCGGGTACTGGCGCGCCATCCGCAGGTGACGCAGGCGTTTGTGGTACCGGTAAACGATGTGCAGTTTGGCCAGCGGCCGGTCGCGGTGCTGGAAACGGCCGCCGCGCTGCACCCGGAACAGCTGGCACACTGGCTGGCCCCCCAGGTGCCGCGCTTCCAGTTGCCGGTAGCCTATTACCCGCTGCCGGCGAGCCTGAAGCAGGGCGGGATTAAAATCCCGCGTCATCAGGTGCAACAATGGGTGGCCGCGCAGCCATAAAAAAGGGCCGCATTAGCGGCCCTGTTCACGTCAGCAGGCTTATCTCACCAGATTCAGCGCATCCACGATGCCCTGGCCATACTCCGGGTGCACCTTGAAGAACAGCTCGATCTGGCGCTGGCGGATGTTCTCCGGCACCTGCGCCAGTTCACCGGCGATGCGGGTAAACATCCGCTGGTGCTCCTCGTCGCTCAGCAGGTTATAGAGCGCGCGCGGCTGGCTGTAGTAGTCGTCATCTTCGCGGTGGTTCCAGTGGTCAGCCGCGCCCTCCAGGGAGAGCGGTGGCTCGCTGTAGTCCGGTTGCTCCTGGAACAGGCCGAAGCTGTTCGGCTCATAGGTCGGGCCGTTGTTGCCGCCGTTGCCGTCCACGCGCATTGCGCCGTCACGGTGGGTGTTATGGAACGGGCAGCGCGGCTGGTTCACCGGGATCTGGTGGTGGTTTACCCCCAGGCGGTAGCGGTGCGCATCACCGTAGGAGAACAACCGCCCCTGCAACATGCGGTCCGGCGAGAAGCCGATGCCCGGCACCACGTTGGCTGGGGTCATCGCCACCTGTTCCACTTCGGCAAAGTAGTTGTCCGGGTTGCGGTTCAGTTCGAACTCCCCGACCTCGATCAGCGGGTAGTCGGCGTGCGGCCACACCTTGGTCAGGTCAAACGGGTTATACGGCACCGCAGAGGCCTCTTTCTCCGGCATAATCTGCACAAACATTGTCCAGCGCGGGAAGTTGCCGCTTTCCACCGCCTCGAACAGGTCACGCTGCGAGCTTTCGCGGTCACGGCCGATCAGTTCAGCGGCTTCGTCATCCATCAGGTTCTCAATCCCCTGTTGGGTGCGGAAGTGGAATTTCACCCAGAACCGTTCGTTGTCATGGTTGATAAAGCTGAAGGTGTGGCTGCCGAAACCGTGCATATGGCGGTAGGAGCGCGGCAGGCCGCGGTCGCTGAAGTCGATGGTCAGCTGGTGCAGCGCTTCCGGCAGGTGCGAGAAGAAATCCCATTTGTAGACCGGGTTGCGCAGGTTGGTGCGCGGGTCACGTTTCACCACGTGGTTCAGGTCAGGGAATTTCAGCGGGTCGCGCAGGTAGAACACCGGTGTGTCGTTGCCGACCAGATCCCAGTTGCCCTCTTCAGTGTAGAAACGCATCGAGAAGCCGCGGATGTCGCGTTCGGCATCGGCACCGCCGCGCTCCCCGGCCACGGTAGAGAAGCGCACAAACATCTCGGTCTGCTTGCCAATCTCCGCAAACAGTTTGGCACGGGTGTAGCGGGTGATGTCATGGGTCACGGTGAAACGGCCATAGGCGGCGGAGCCTTTGGCGTGCATCCGGCGCTCAGGGATGACCTCACGGTCAAAATGCGCCAGCTTCTCCAGGAACCAGACATCCTGGAGCAGCATCGGCCCGCGGCGGCCGGCAGTCATCACATTGTTATTGCTGACAACCGGTGCACCTGCTGCTGTAGTCATAAATTTTTTTGTCATGTTCTCTACCTGCTTTTTTTATGCCGGCAACACGCTGCCGGAAAGGGGAAGATCAGAGGCGGTGTGAAAAATGTGCCATGCGCCGTGATCGCCTGGTCACTTTGCGCGCCTATCTTCCCGCGGGTGTTGATCTGCGGCAAATCGGCCTCGGTTATCGTTACTATTGGTTATTTATTCAGTGGTTTACGGCCACATACTCTGTGGGGAATAAGGGAGGGTTACCTGCCGCTTTTATGCGTTAGAACACGGGATTGAGGGGAGAGCGGGTTTACACTCTGCGCCGGGAATGCGCTTTGTTTTACTACTCACAGGAATGAATGATGAAAAAAATGAAAAGTGCCCTGGCCGCCGCGCTGTTACTCAGTGCCGGCGCGGCCCAGGCAGTCAGCGTCAGCGGCCAGGCGGGCCAGCATTACACCAACCTCGGCGTGGGTTTCGGCACGTCGTCACCGGGGCTGGTCACCACCCTGAACTGGGCACACAGCGACAATGACGGCGACATCGCCGGGCTGGGGCTGGGCTTCAACCTGCCGCTGGGGCCGTTTATGGGCACGCTGGGCGGCAAGGCGCTCTACATGGGGCCGAAAGATGGCGAGGAAGGCTATGCACTGGCGGTGGGCGGCGGGCTGGAACTGCCGCTGGGGCGCTACTTTGCGCTGTATGGCGACGGCTACTTCTCGCCGGATTCCCTCTCCAGCGGCATCAATGATTACACCGAGGCCAACGCCGGGCTGCGGCTGAACGTCATCCCGCTGCTTTCGGTGGATCTCGGCTACCGTTACATGGCGATGTCCGGCAAGGATGATCACCGCGACAACGTGGTGGCAGACGGCCCCTACATCGGTGCCAGCCTGAACTTCTGATCCATGCCGTGAAAAACAGGCCGGGCATGTCCCGGCCTGTTCTGTTTCTGTGCCTATTTATCCCCGGTGGATTGTAATCACCGCGCGGGCTTCCTACTCTGTAAAGCATATTAATGCGCAGGAGAGAGAGATGCTTAGGGTTGAGATGCTCAGTACCGGTGATGAAGTGCTGCACGGCCAGATCACCGACACCAATGCCGCCTGGCTGGCGGATACCCTGTTTAACGAAGGATTCCCGCTCACCAGCCGTGAAACGGTAGGCGATGAGCTGTCGGCGCTGGTGGCGGTGTTGCAGGAGCGCAGCCAGATTGCCGATGTGTTGATTGTGAACGGCGGGCTGGGGCCGACCAGTGACGATTTAAGCGCGCTGGCAGCAGCCACGACGGCCGGGGTGGAGCTGGTGGAACATGCCGGTTGGATCGCACGTATGGAGGCATTTTTTGCCGGGCGCGGCCGGGAGATGGCCCCGGCGAACCGTAAACAGGCGCTGATCCCGGCCACGGCTGAGATGCTGGACAACCCGGTCGGCACCGCCTGTGGTTTCAGCCTGCGCCTGAACCGCTGTTGGCTGTTCTTTACGCCGGGCGTGCCGTCCGAATTCAAGGTGATGGTGCAGCAGCAGATTGTGCCGCGCCTGCGGCAACAGTTCCCGCAGGCCGAGCCGCCGCTCTGCCTGCGCCTGACCACCTTTGGCCGCGGCGAAAGCGATCTGGCTTCCGAGCTGGACGGCCTGGCGCTGCCGGAAGGCGTGGTGATGGGTTACCGCTCCTCCGCCCCGATTATTGAGCTGAAGCTCACCGGCCCGCGCGCGCAGCAGGCCGCGATGCACCAGGCGTGGGAGCGGGTGCGGGAAGTCGCGGGCGAAAGCACGCTGTTTGAGGGCACCGGCGGCCTGCCGTCACGGCTGGCTGAACAGATGCTGACCCAGGCGCTGCGTGTGTCGCTGAGTGAGCAGTTTACCGCCGGGCTTATCAGCTGGCGGCTACAGGGCGGCGGGGTGCCGCTGGCGGCCGGTGAGGTGTTGCCGGAAAGTGATGACACCCTGGACGCGCTGCTGGGCCGTGCGCAGGATTTGGCTGAGCAGCAGGGCGCACCGCTGGCGCTGGCGGTCGGCTCACTGCGTGAGGGCGAAATCAGCCTGGCGCTGCATACCCCGGCCGGCACCCGCGGCCAGACCCTGCGCTACAGCGCGAAACACCACAGCACGGTGCTGCAACAGGAAACCATCGCCATGGTGGCGATGGACATGTTGCGCCGTTACCTCAACGGCTGGCCGCCGGTGGGCCACTACCCGTGGATGACGCGGCTGGCGGAAGTCTGATCGCGCTATTTTTCACGCGGTGCGCCGGTGGCTGTTCCCGGCGCACCGGGCGATGTTTTATGATGTCGCTCTTTTCTTTTTCTCTGGCTGTATGGAAACCTGATGCGTCACCTTGCTGCACTTTTGCCCGTATGTCTTTTGCTCTCCGCCTGTAGCAGTAAACCCAAGCCCGCTGATCTCACTGCCCAGCCGTCGCCGGCTCACAGCGGTTTCCTGCTGGAACCGGCCCACAACATCCACCCGCTGACCGGGGATTTCGCCAACAACCCGGCCACTGAACGCTTCATCGACAAAATGGTGCGCGAGCACGGTTTTGACCGCCAGCAACTGCACGATGTGCTGGCGCAGACCAAACAGCTCGATTACGTGCTGCGTCTGATGAACCAGCAAGCCCCGACGCCCGGCCAGCGCCCCAGCGGCCCGAACGGCGCCTGGCTGCGCTACAGCAAAAAATTCATCACGCCGGATAACGTGCAAAACGGCGTGGTGTTCTGGAACCAGCATGAGCAGGCGCTGCGGCGTGCCTATGCCACCTATGGCGTGCCGCCGGAAATTATCGTCGGCATCATCGGCGTGGAGACGCGCTGGGGCCGGGTGATGGGCAAAACGCGGATCATCGACGCGCTGGCGACGCTGGCCTTCGCCTACCCGCGCCGCGCCGAGTACTTCACCGGCGAGCTGGAAACCTTCCTGCTGATGGCGCGCAGCGAAGGGGATGACCCGCTCTCCCTGCGCGGCTCCTTTGCCGGGGCGATGGGCTACGGCCAGTTTATGCCGTCCTCGTTCAAGGATTACGCGGTGGATTTCAACGGTGACGACCACGTCAACCTGTGGGACCCGGAAGACGCCATCGGCAGCGTTGCCAACTATTTCAAAGCGCACGGCTGGGTGAAAGACCAGACGGTGGCCGTCCCGGCCAGCGGGCAGGCACCGCTGATGCAGCAGGGCTTCACCACCAAATATACCGTGGGCGCGCTGAGCGCCGCCGGGCTGCGGCCGTTAAGCCCGCTGAATGATGACCAGCAGGTGAGCCTGCTGCGTCTGGACGTCGGCACCGGCTACCAGTACTGGTACGGGCTGCCGAACTTCTACGTGATCACCCGTTACAACCACAGCACCCACTACGCGATGGCGGTGTGGCAACTGGGTGTGGCGGTGAGCCGCGCGCGGTAAGTGCCGGAAGGGTGGGATCGCCGGAAGGGTGAAATAAAAAAAACGGGCTGAAAATTCAGCCCGTTTTTTTATGCGCGTCGGTCAGATATCGATCTCAATATCTTCCTGCGGCAGGCAGCAGCAGGGCAGGATCTCGCCCTGCTGGATAAAGGCCAGCGGCGTCTGGTGGTAACTGACGCTGCCTTTGAGCAGCCGCACGCGGCAGGCACCGCAATAGCCTTCGCGGCACTGGTACTCGACCTCAAGCTGGTGGGTTTCCAGCAGCTCCAGCAGGCAACGGTGTTCCGGCGCGCAGGGGAGTTGCGCGCCGCTGCTGCGCAGCAGAATGGTGTGGCCGCCGCGCGTCAGGGAGTCGCCGGCCATATCAGAGCTGGAAGTCGCTCAGGTCGTCGGCATTGACTTCAGAGTCAATCTGGCCGACCAGATAGGAGCTGACTTCCACTTCCTGCGGCGCGACCTGCACGTTGTCCGACACCAGCCAGCTGTTGATCCACGGGATCGGGTTGGAGCGGGTTTTGAACGGCAGATCCAGCCCTACCGCCTGCATACGGATGTTGGTGATGTACTCCACATACTGGCAGAGGATGTCTTTGTTCAGGCCAATCATCGAGCCGTCACGGAACAGGTATTCCGCCCACTCTTTCTCCTGCTGCGCCGCCAGCACGAACAGGTCATAGCTCTGCTGCTGGCACTCTTTGGCGATCTCCGCCATCTCCGGGTCATCCGCGCCGGAGCGCATCAGGTTGATGATGTGCTGGGTGCCGGTCAGGTGCAGCGCCTCATCACGCGCAATCAGGCGGATGATTTTGGCGTTGCCTTCCATCAGCTCGCGCTCGGCGAAGGCAAAGGAGCAGGCAAAGCTGACGTAGAAGCGGATCGCTTCCAGCGCGTTGACGCTCATCACGCAGAGGTAGAGCTTCTTCTTCAGCTCATGCAGGCTCACCTCAATGGTTTCGCCGTTGACCTGGTGGGTGCCTTCACCCAGCAGGTTGTAGTAACCGCTCAGGGTGATCAGCTCATCGTAGTAACCGGAGATGTCCTTGGCGCGCTTCAGGATCTCTTCATTGGTCACGATGTCATCAAACACCAGCGCCGGATCGTTAACGATGTTGCGGATGATGTGGGTGTAAGAGCGCGAGTGGATCGTCTCAGAGAAAGACCAGGTCTCAATCCAGGTTTCCAGCTCCGGGATGGAGATCAGCGGCAGCAGCGCCACGTTCGGGCTGCGCCCCTGGATCGAGTCCAGCAGCGTCTGGTACTTCAGGTTGCTGAGGAAAATGTGCTTCTCATGGTCCGGCAGGGCCTGGAAGTCGATGCGGTCGCGCGAGACGTCCACCTCTTCCGGGCGCCAGAAGAAGGAGAGCTGCTTCTCGATCAGTTTCTCAAAGATCGCGTGTTTCTGCTGGTCAAAGCGGGCAACGTTCACCGGCTGGCCGAAGAACATCGGCTCCAGCAGCTGGTTGTTTTTAGTCTGGGAAAACGTGGTATAGGCCATAATGCAAATCCTGTCTGTCAGCAGGGGCCGGGCATCCACCCGGCCCCGCTGTGTTAAATCTTGCAGGCGCCGCTTTCGCAGCCGTCATCCTGAATCGACGGGGCCAGGTCATCCTGGGCATCTTCCGCGCCATCACGGGTGTTTTGGTAGTAGAGGGTTTTCACGCCGAACTTGTAGGCGGTGAGCAGGTCTTTCAGCAGCTGCTTCATCGGCACCTTGTTGCCCGCGAAACGTGACGG
Source organism: Chimaeribacter arupi (assembly GCF_002858805.1). Classification (GTDB taxonomy): domain Bacteria; phylum Pseudomonadota; class Gammaproteobacteria; order Enterobacterales; family Enterobacteriaceae; genus Chimaeribacter; species Chimaeribacter arupi. Next base: position 84,778 of record NZ_PJZI01000012.1, on the reverse strand, counting down.
GTCATAGTTGGTGTTGGATGAGATCGCCTGATCGATGAACTTCTGCATCACGCCGACCAGTTGCAGGTAACCGTCATTGTTCGGCATTTCCCACAGCAGCTCATAGGCGTCTTTCAGGCGCTCATACTCCGGCACCACCTGGCGCAGGATGCCGTCTTTCGACTGCTTGATGCTGACGTGGCCGCGCGGCGGCTCAATGCCGTTGGTGGCGTTGGAGATCTGCGACGAGGTCTCGGACGGCATCAACGCAGAGAGCGTGGAGTTACGCAGGCCGAACTCTTTGATGTCGGCACGCAGGCTGTCCCAGTCGAGGTGCAGCGGCTCGCTGCAGACCGTGTCCAGGTCACGCTTGTAGGTGTCGACCGGCATGATGCCCTGGGCATAGGTGGTTTCGTTGAACCACGGGCAGGCACCTTGCTCTTTCGCCAGGTTGTTCGAGGCTTTCAGCAGGTAGTACTGGATCGCCTCAAAGGTGCGGTGCGTCAGGTTGTTGGCGCTGCCGTCAGAGTAACGCACGCCGTTTTTCGCCAGGTAGTAGGCGTAGTTGATGACGCCGATGCCCAGGGTACGGCGGCCCATCGCGCCGCGTTTGGCGGCCGGGATCGGGTAGTCCTGGTAATCCAGCAGCGCATCGAGGGCGCGCACGGCCAGCGTCGCCAGCTCTTCCAGGTCGTCCAGGCTCTCAATCGCGCCCAGGTTGAAGGCGGAGAGGGTGCACAGGGCGATTTCGCCGTTCTCGTCGTTGACGTCTTCCAGCGGTTTGGTCGGCAGCGCAATCTCCAGGCAGAGGTTGGACTGGCGCACCGGGGCGATGGCCGGGTCAAACGGGCTGTGGGTGTTGCAGTGGTCCACGTTCTGGATGTAGATACGGCCGGTGGAGGCGCGCTCCTGCATCATCAGGGAGAACAGCTCGACCGCTTTGATGCGCTGCTTGCGGATGCTCTCATCCTGCTCATATTTGGTGTACAGGCGCTCAAATTCGTCCTGATCGGCGAAGAAGGCGTCATACAGCCCCGGCACGTCAGACGGGCTGAACAGGGTGATGTCTTCGTTTTTCACCAGGCGCTGGTACATCAGCTTGTTGAGCTGCACGCCGTAGTCCATGTGGCGCACGCGGTTGCCTTCCACGCCGCGGTTGTTTTTCAGCACCAGCAGGCTTTCCACTTCCAGGTGCCACATCGGGTAGAACAGGGTGGCCGCACCGCCGCGCACGCCGCCCTGCGAACAGGATTTCACTGCGGTCTGGAAGTGCTTATAGAACGGGATACAGCCGGTGTGGAAGGCTTCGCCGCCACGGATCGGGCTGCCCAGCGCACGGATACGCCCGGCGTTGATGCCGATGCCGGCACGCTGGGAGACATATTTCACAATGGCGCTGGAGGTGGCGTTGATGGAGTCGAGGCTGTCGCCGCACTCAATCAGCACGCAGGAGCTGAACTGACGGGTTGGGGTACGCACGCCGGACATGATCGGGGTCGGCAGTGAGATTTTGAACGTCGAGATCGCATCATAGAAGCGCTTGATGTAATCAAGGCGCGTCTCACGCGGGTAGTTGGAGAACAGGCACGCCGCCACCAGGATGTAGAGGAACTGGGCGCTCTCGTAGATCTCGCCGGTCACACGGTTCTGTACCAGGTACTTGCCTTCAAGCTGCTTCACGGCCGCGTAGGAGAAGCTCATGTCGCGCCAGTGGTCGATAAAGCTGTCCATCTGCTCGAACTCTTCAGCCGTGTAGTCTTCCAGCAGATGTTTATCGTATTTGCCCAGGTCAATCATCCGGCTCACGTGCTCAAGCAGTTTTGGCGGCTCAAACTGGCCGTAAGCTTTCTTGCGCAGGTGGAAAATGGCCAGGCGGGCAGCCAGGTACTGGTAGTCCGGCGCGTCACGCGAGATCAGGTCCGCGGCGGCTTTGATGATGGTTTCATGGATGTCGGCGGTTTTGATGCCGTCATAAAACTGGATGTGGGAACGCAGTTCTACCTGGGAAACGGAGACGTTTTGCAGCCCTTCCGCGGCCCAGTCAATGACACGGTGGATTTTATCAAGATTGATGCGTTCTTTGCGGCCATCACGTTTAGTAACAAGCAGACTCTGGTTCATGGGGTGCGTACCTTAAAGGTTTATAAACGGCCAGCGCCGCACCGCGCAGCACAGTGCGCAGCAGCAAACGAAGTATAGGCAGTTGGTCAGGATATAAACACAATATATTGTGGGTGTCGTCAGTTCGGCTAACAAGATAGTGTCAGTTCAGTGAATTGACAAGGGGACAAAACCACGGGAGATTGTGGATAACTTGGGGGTTAAAATGTGAAGCAACGGTGAAACGCCCAGCAGCGCTGGCGTGGCTGCGCTGTCAATATCTTCGATAGGAAATTCTTATATTTTTTCAAAACTTGATCGACTGCTGATTTATTAAACGTTAGAAAAAATCGCTATATTGATGTGGTTTACTATTCTAAAAATGCGTATTTCTGCAACGGCGCGTGCCAAATGCCTAAAAATAAAGATTTATTCGGATATGCCGCCCGCCGGGCTGCGGTAATTCCTAAAAAAGCGCTGGCGGTACGGCATGAAATATGGCAGAGCGCCGGTCAGACCGGGGCCGGGTACTGGGTGTGCACCATGTAGTTGACGTCCACATTCGGTGCCAGCCTGAAGTGGTTGGTCAGCGGGTTGTAATGCAGCCCGATGATGTGGCGCTCCACCAGCGGCGTATGGTCTACCCAGTGCAGCAGCTCAGACGGTTTGATGAACTTTTTGATGTCGTGCGTGCCTTTCGGCACCATCTTCAGCACATATTCCGCGCCGACAATCGCCATCAGCCAGGCTTTATTGTTGCGGTTCAGGGTGGAGAAGAAGACATGGCCGCCCGGTTTCACCAGTTTCGCGCAGGCGATCACCACCGAGGCCGGGTCCGGCACGTGCTCCAGCATCTCCATACAGGTCACCACGTCATACTGCTGCGGGTTGGCTTCGGCGTGCGCCTCGACCGTCTCCTGCACGTAATTGAGCGTGACGCCCGCTTCCAGCGCATGCAGGCGCGCCACCTGTAACGGCTCGGCACCCATGTCCAGCCCGGTGACGTCCGCGCCCTCGCGCGCCATGCTTTCCGCCAGGATGCCGCCGCCGCAGCCGACATCCAGCACTTTCTTGCCGAAAATGCCGTCAGCGCGGGTGATGATGTAATTCAGGCGCAGCGGGTTGATGCGGTGCAGCGGCTTGAATTCCCCTTCCAGGTCCCACCAGCGTGAGGCCACGGCCTCAAATTTGGCGATCTCGTTCTGGTCAACGTTTTGTGGCGCAGCGGCCTGTGCAGACAGATGTTCATTCATCGGCTTTATCACTCCTTAAACCTCAATATTCCGGATTATACATATTACTGCGGCGCGGCGGCAGATTTGTGGCGCGCCCCCTGCACCGGAAAGGCATGAAAACCGGGGCATAATGGTGCCTTTGTTTCCCACGAATGGGCGGTTTGTGGTATAGTTTTACACCTTTGCCTATCCACAGGCAGCGGGCAGATGAACCATTCAGTAGAGGGATAGCAGCTCCATGAGCGACCTTGCCAGAGAAATCACACCGGTCAACATCGAAGAAGAGCTCAAGAGCTCGTATCTGGATTACGCCATGTCCGTTATCGTCGGGCGTGCGCTTCCGGATGTGCGCGATGGGTTGAAACCGGTGCACCGCCGCGTACTGTACGCAATGAATGTTCTGGGTAACGACTGGAATAAAGCCTATAAGAAATCGGCCCGTGTGGTCGGTGACGTCATCGGTAAATACCACCCGCATGGCGACACTGCGGTCTATGACACCATCGTCCGTATGGCGCAGCCGTTCTCGCTGCGCTACATGCTGGTTGACGGCCAGGGCAACTTCGGCTCGATCGACGGCGACTCCGCCGCGGCGATGCGTTACACCGAAGTGCGCATGTCGAAGATTGCCCATGAATTGCTGGCGGATCTCGAAAAAGAGACGGTCGACTTCGTCCCGAACTATGACGGCACCGAGCAGATCCCGGCCGTGATGCCGACCAAAATCCCGAACCTGCTGGTTAACGGCTCGTCCGGGATCGCCGTGGGCATGGCCACCAACATCCCGCCGCACAACCTGGCGGAAGTGATCAACGGCTGCCTGGCCTACATTGACGATGAGAACATCAGCGTTGAAGGGCTGATGGAACACATCCCTGGGCCGGATTTCCCGACCGCCGCGATCATCAATGGCCGCCGCGGCATTGAAGAGGCGTACCGCACCGGGCGCGGTAAAATCTATATCCGCGCGCGCGCGGAAGTGGAAGCGGACGCCAAAACCGGCCGCGAAACCATTATCGTTCACGAGATCCCGTATCAGGTGAACAAAGCGCGGCTGATCGAAAAAATCGCCGAGCTGGTGAAAGAGAAGCGCGTCGAGGGCATCAGCGCCCTGCGTGATGAGTCCGACAAAGACGGCATGCGCATCGTCATCGAGATCAAACGTGACGCCGTCGGGGAAGTGGTGCTGAACAACCTCTACTCCCTGACCCAGTTGCAGGTGTCGTTCGGCATCAACATGGTGGCACTGCACCAGGGGCAGCCGAAGATCCTCGGCCTCAAGGACATCTTGTCCGCCTTTGTGCGCCACCGCCGTGAAGTGGTGACGCGCCGTACCATCTTTGAACTGCGCAAAGCGCGTGACCGCGCCCACATCCTGGAAGCGTTGGCGATTGCGCTGGCCAACATCGACCCGATCATTGAACTGATCCGCCAGGCACCGTCGCCGGCCGAGGCGAAAGCCGCGCTGGTGGCCCACCCGTGGTCGCTGGGCAACGTCGCGGAGATGCTCTCCCGTGCCGGTGACAACGCGGCCCGCCCGGAGTGGCTGGAGCCGGAGTTCGGCATCCGTGACGGCAAATACTTCCTGACCGAGCAGCAAGCCCAGGCGATTCTGGACCTGCGCCTGCAAAAACTCACCGGTCTGGAGCATGAGAAGCTGCTGGATGAGTACAAAGAGCTGCTCAACCAGATCGCTGAACTGATCTTTATCCTGGAAAACCCTGACCGGCTGATGGAAGTCATCCGTGAAGAGCTGATTGCGATAAGAGAGCAGTACAACGACGCGCGCCGTACCGAAATCACCGCCAACACGGCGGACATCAACATCGAAGACCTGATCAACCAGGAAGATGTGGTCGTGACGCTGTCGCACCAGGGCTATGTGAAGTACCAGCCGCTGACCGACTATGAAGCCCAGCGCCGCGGCGGGAAAGGCAAATCCGCCGCCCGTATCAAGGAAGAGGACTTCATCGACCGGTTGCTGGTGGCGAACACCCACGACACCATCCTCTGCTTCTCCAGCCGGGGCCGTCTCTACTGGATGAAGGTTTACCAGTTGCCGGAAGCCAGCCGCGGCGCTCGTGGCCGGCCGATCGTCAACCTGCTGCCGCTGGAGCCGAACGAACGCATCACGGCGATCCTGCCGGTGCGGGAGTACGAAGAGGGGCGTTACGTCTTTATGGCGACCGCCAGCGGCACGGTGAAGAAAACCGAGCTGACCGAGTTCAGCCGTCCGCGCAGTGCGGGCATCATCGCGGTGAACCTGAACGAGGGCGACGAGCTGATTGGCGTTGACCTGACGGACGGCAGCAACGAAGTGATGCTGTTCTCCGCCGCCGGGAAAGTGGTGCGCTTCAACGAGAGCGCCGTGCGTAAAATGGGCCGTACGGCGGCCGGTGTGCGCGGCATCCGTCTGGCAGAAACCGACAGCGTGGTGTCACTGATTGTGCCGCGCGGCGAGGGGGATATCCTCACCGTCACGCAGAACGGTTTCGGCAAGCGTACCGCTGCCGCCGAGTACCCGACCAAATCCCGTGCCACGCAGGGCGTGATCTCCATCAAGGTCAGCGAGCGTAACGGGCCGGTGGTCGGCGCGGTGCAGGTGGATACCAGCGACCAGATCATGATGATCACCGATGCCGGCACGCTGGTGCGTACCCGCGTCTCCGAAGTCAGCATCGTGGGCCGTAACACCCAGGGCGTCACATTGATCCGCACCGCGGAAGATGAAAATGTGGTTGGCCTGCAACGTGTGGCGGAACCGGTGGAAGACGAGGAGCTGGACGGCGTGGTCGCCGTGGAAGGCGAACTGCCGGTCGACGAGGGTGAGCCGGACGAGGCAGAACCCGACGACGCCGATGACGTGGAAGACGAGGGTGACGACGCCTGATGGCGTGACGACACCGGGCGGCGGAGCCTCTCCCCGCCCATGCATCTTGAAGCCAGCCTGCGGGCTGGCTTTTTTATGGCGGATCGGTAGTGTATTCTGTTCGCTGCCTGCCCTGATTAGCCTGACACATTAAGATGGTATCCGATTGAAATATCTGGCTTCGTTCCGCACAACGCTGAAAATTTCCCGTTACTTGTTCCGGGTGCTGGCCATTATGCTCTGGTCGCTGGGCGCGTTGCTGACTACCTTTTACATCCTGAATATCTTCCACGAAAAAGAGTCGCAAATCCGCCAGGAGTATTACCTCAACTACGATCAGGCCCAGAGTTACTTCCGCCATTCGGCGGACATCATGCGCGATATCCGCTATATGGCGGAGAACCGCCTCAGCGGCGCGGTCAACGGCCTCGACATCCTGAACGGGGTGTTTGCCGGGAAAACCAACCAGCCGCGCATCTACCCGCTGTTCAGTGATTCCGACTGTGCCCAGCTCAACGGTGACTACCGCAACTCGCTCCAGTCGCTGAGCAACACCGTGCATTACTGGAAAGATAATTTCTCCGCCGCCTATGACCTGAACCGGGTGTTCTTCATCGGCGGCGACAGCCTCTGCATGGCCGATTTCAACATCAACAACACCACGCGGCCCATCGACCACGAAAATGTGCTGAAATCGCTGCATGAGCGCATCCTGAAATTCCGCAATGCCAAGAACAAAGAGAAAGACAACAACCTTTACTGGGTCAGCCCCGGCCCGCGCGCCGACGTCGGCTACCTCTATGTGCTGGCACCGATCTACGTGGGCAACAAACTCGAGGCGCTGATCGGTATCGAGCAGATCCTGCGGCTGGAAGATTTCTCCAGCCCGAGCGCCCTGCCGATTGGCGTCACGCTGCTGGGGCCGTCCAACGAGCCGCTGCTGCGCTTCAGCGAAGGGGAGCGCTACATCTCGATGCTGGGCCGCTACCCGGACGCCGCCAGCTACTTTGGCTACGTGAACGGGTATAACGACCTGATCATGAAAAAGAGCCTGCAACCGTCGACGCTCAGCATTGTCTACTCGCTGCCGGTGCGCACCCTGCTGGACCGCTTTAAAATCCTGATCCTCAACGCCTTCCTGCTGAACATCTTCTCGGCGATCCTGCTGTTCACGCTGGCGTGGCTGTTTGAGCGCAAAATGTTCTTCCCGGCGGAAGAGAACGCCTTCCGGCTGGAGGAGAACGAGCAGTTCAACCACAAAATTGTGGCGTCGGCACCGGTCGGCATCTCTATTTTGCGCATCAGTGACGGCGTGAACATCCTCAGTAATGAGCTGGCGCATAACTATATCAACATGCTGACCCACGAGGATCGCCAGCGCATCACGCGCATCATCTGCGATCAGCAGGTTAACTTTGTGGATGTGATCACCAGCAATAACAACAACCTGCAACTGAGCTTTGTGCATTCGCGCTACCGCAACGAGGACGTGGCGATCTGCGTGCTGGTGGACGTCAGCGCGCGCGTGAAGATGGAAGAGTCGTTGCAGGAGATGGCCAACGCCGCCGAGCAGGCGAGCCAGTCGAAATCGATGTTCCTGGCCACCGTCAGCCATGAGCTGCGCACGCCGCTGTACGGCATCATCGGCAACCTGGATCTGTTGCAGACCAAAGGGCTGCCGGAAGGCGTTGACCGGCTGGTCACGGCGATGAACAACTCCTCCGGCCTGCTGCTGAAAATCATCAGCGACATCCTCGACTTCTCGAAGATTGAGTCTGAACAGCTGAAGATTGAGCCGCGCGAGTTCTCCTGCCGGGAAGTGATTACCCACATCGCCGGCAACTATTTGCCGCTGGTGGTGAAAAAGCGCCTGGGCCTCTACTGCTTTATCGAGCACGATGTGCCGGAGTTCCTCTCCGGTGACCCGGTGCGGTTACAGCAGGTGCTCTCCAACATCCTCAATAACGCGATCAAATTCACCGATACCGGCTGCATCGTGCTTCATGCCTGCACGCGGGATAACTACCTGGAGTTCCGCGTGCGGGATACCGGCGTCGGTATCCCGGCGAAAGAGATCCCGCGGCTGTTTGACCCGTTCTTCCAGGTCGGCACCGGCGTGCAGCGCCACTTCCAGGGCACCGGGCTGGGGCTGGCGATCTGTGAGAAGCTGATCAACCTGATGGATGGTGACATCGGCGTGGAGTCGGAGCCGGGGCTGGGCAGCCTGTTCACCGTGCGCCTGCCGATGTACGACGCCAAATTCGCCACGCCGCCGGACGGCACCTTGTGGCAGGGGAAACGCATTATCCTGTCTGTGCGCAATGCGCGGCTGGAGGACTACCTGGAGCCGATGCTGAAACAGCACGGGGCGGACGTGGTGCGCTACCAGCCGGGCATGATCACCTATGAAAGTGACATCCTGCTTGCTGACTATGCGCTGAACCATCCGCTGTCATTGCTGGCGCAGATTGAGTTTTCCCTGGAGCACATCGGCCCGCCGGTGGAGACGCGCCCAGGCTACTGGCTGCACAGCACCTCGACCCCGCTGGAGCTGACCAGCCTGTTCAACCGCCTCTACCAGCTGGACGAGGGCAACGCGCGCGCGATGCTGCAACTGCCGGTGGTCAACACCGAAGCGCAGCAGGCGAACCATGAAATCCAGTTGCTGGTGGTGGATGACCACCCGATCAACCGCCGCCTGCTGGCCGACCAGCTCGGCTCGCTCGGTTACCAGATCCTGACCGCCAACGACGGGCTGGACGCGCTGGAGGTGATGCGCTGCAACACCATTGATATTGTGCTGACGGACGTCAACATGCCGAAAATGGACGGCTACCGCCTGACGCAGCGCCTGCGGCAGATGGACTACATCCGGCCGGTGATCGGCGTTACCGCCAACGCGCTGGCAGAAGAGAAGCAGCGCTGTATTGAAGCGGGCATGGACAACTGCCTCTCCAAACCGGTGACCCTCGACACCCTGCGCACCACGCTTGCGTACTACAGCGCGCGTACCCGCCAGATCCGCCAGGCTGAACAGCGCGCCCGCGAACGCGCCGAACGCGAAGCCGCTGACGCAGAGCAGGGCGGTGACGTCCCGGCGTGATGCCGCCTGCCACCGCGATCAACGCACCATAAAAAAAGCGCCCATTGGGCGCTTTTTGTTTTTCTGACGGGGTTATCAGCCGCGATCCACCGGGGTGGTGCTGACGGAAGAGAGGTAGTTGAGCAGGGCGATGTCGTTGTCCACGCCCAGCTTCATCATCGCCGACTTCTTCTGGCTGCTGATGGTTTTGATGCTGCGGTTCAGCTTTTTGGCGATCTCAGTCACCAGGAAGCCTTCGGCGAACAGGCGCAGCACTTCGCTCTCCTTCGGTGACAGGCGCTTGTCGCCGTAACCGTTGGCACTGATCTTCTCCAGCAGCTTGGAGACGCTCTCCGGCGTGAACTTCTTGCCTTTTTGCAGGGCGGCCAGCGCTTTCGGCAGATCGGTCGGCGCACCCTGTTTCAGCACAATGCCTTCGATGTCCAGATCCAGCACGGCGCTCAGGATCGCCGGGTTGTTGTTCATGGTCAGTACAATGATCGCCAGTTGCGGGTAGTGGCGTTTGATGTACTTGATTAGCGTAATGCCGTCGCCGTACTTCTCGCCCGGCATCGAGAGATCGGTGACCAGTACGTTGGCGTCCAGTTTCGCCAGATTGTTAATCAGCGCGGTGGAGTCCTCAAACTCCCCAACCACATTCACCCACTCTATCTGTTCCAGTGACTTTTTGATGCCAAACAGAACAATAGGGTGGTCATCGGCAATAATTACGTTCAGGTTATTCATGGTTTTGGCTACCTTGCTGTAGCAGTCTGCTGACAAAATGATCAATCTGACTGATGTTATTCTCGATTTTCAGCATATCGGTTTCAACAATATGCTGTTCTAACGTTTCACATAATACTTTGCCGGGGGTCAGATTCAACATGGCAAAAACCCCCTTCAGGCGATGTGCAGTCTGAGAAAGTGCTGTGAAATCATGTTGCTGGCTTTCGCTATGCAGTTTTTCCAGGTCCTCCGGGACGGTCTCGGTGAACAGCGCGTAGTAATCGCTGGCCTCAAGCTGCGCCCGGTAATCCTGGGTGTCGTCGCCCAGGGTGCTCTCTGGGGCCGGGCTGTCAACGGTGGCCGCCATCTGTTGCTCGATCAGCACCAGAATGGCATCAATGACAGCGCTGCTGATATTATAATTCACGCGAATATAATCCCGCTGCAACTGTTGGAAGCCCGCCTCGTCGCTGGAGAGCAACAAAGTGTAGCGATCACAGTGATGGGGATTATCTGTCAACATGACATCATAATCACGACTAATCTGTCTATCCTCTGCGGTAATACAGTTTGCACCGTATCCGGCCAGCAGCCGGGTGACGATCGAGCGCACCTCTTCCGAGGTCACATCCAGCAATACCGTCACGTCATCCAACAGTTTTTCGCTCTCTTCCTCGTCACGCGGCTCGATCCCCAGCAGGATGCGCACGGTATAACGCGTGCCGATATCCGCCTTGCTGCGGATCTCCAGCTGGCCGTTCAGCTTCTTGCACAACTGGTTGCACAGGAAGAAGGTGAGGCCGGAACCGTGGTTGAAGCGGTCGATCAGCGTCTGGCTGAGGAACGGGTAGTTCAGGTTACGGATCTCCTCTTTGGAGATGCCGCTGCCGGTGTCGGTGATGTGGAAAATCAGTTGCTCAGGCTGTTGCGGCTCACTCTCCACAATCAGCGAGATCTTGCCGAACGCGGTAGTGACGATCGCGTAGTCCAGCAGCAGCGACAGCACTTTCTTCAGCGCCTGTACGTCGCCGATGTAGTTCTGCGTCGCATCAAGCTGGAAGTGGTTGAACAGCGACAGCCCTTTGCGGTTCAGTGCCGGCAGCGTCTCCAGCAGCAGTTCATCCACCATCCCGGAGAGGGAGAACTGGTGGCGGGACGGCTGCCAGTCCTGGGTTTCCAGCCGGGTCAGCAGGGTGATGTTGTCAATCAGCGTCAGCACCGACTGCGACTCATACGCCAGGTCATCCAGCAGCGGCTGCCGCTCGTTGTCCGGGGCTTCCTGGAGGGCGGTGGAGAGCGCATGGATGGTGTTGAGCGGCTGGTTCAGCTCGATCCCCAGGTTATGCAGCATCAGTTTGCGTGCCTGGAGGTTCTTCTCATATTCGCGCCGCGCCTGTTGCAGCTTCTTGTTGACCATCACCTCTTTGTCCTGGTCATGCAGCAGGAACAGGTAGGTTTCCGGCGCAAACTTGCTGCGCAACATGCGGATCTCATACACCTCATTGTTCACCGTGGCCTGAATGGTGCCGTGGTGCTGCTCCGCCATCGCGGCGATCTTTTGCAGGCTGAGGTGCGGCAACAGGTGGTCGGCAATCTTATTGCTGGCGACCACACTGTTGCTGCCGAAGTTATACACCAGCAGCCCGGTCGGCAGGCTGGAGACAATCTCCTGGTTCAGCGCCTGCTGGGCGCGCAGTTGCGCCGCCATGTTCTCACTCGGGCGGATAAACTGATGGCGGATAAAGTAGATGCCGCTCATCGCCATCCCCAGCAGCGCCAGGTTAATCAGCAGCAGCCAGCTGTTGTTGTGCAGCATATCCAGCGCCAGGCCCGGCAGGGGAACGCGGTATACCACCTCTAACGGCGCGTTGGCGAGCGGCGTGGAGAAATCAAGCCACCAGCCGGTGCGCGTCACCTGCGTGTTGCTGCCGTTATTGTCGGCCTCACCTTCGCCGGCCGGTGCCGTGGGTTCGCGCAACTGGAAATTGGCGCGCGCCAGGTTGGCCGGCAGCAGGTCGTTCACCGGCAGGTCAAAGGCGATCACCGTCGCCAGATGGCCGGGGTTATTAAAGGTGGTGCGCAGCGAGAAGAACATGTCATTGCTGAAGCGGGATTTGCGCAGGGTCGAGAAGCTCTCGCGCTCATCCAGCGTATTGGCCTGTTGCAGCATCTCATTGCGGCGTGCGTCGGCGGAAGTGGTGAGGTAATTCTCCTTGAAGCGCGACGTCAGCTCCTGCAACGGCTGGGTGGTGACCATGATCAGGCTGTTATCCTGCCCGTTCAGGTAGTACATGGTGTAGGTCTGCGGCTTGCCGCCCCACTGCATGTCGAGGTAGTTCGACACCTGCAGGGTCAAATCCAGGGTGGCGCTCTCATGGTTGCCGAAAATCACCGCGTCGGTTTTGCGGTGCGGTTTCTGCACATAGAACACGTCCGGCCGCAGGCGGATCTCCTGCGCCGGTGTCGCGCTCTCCCCTTGCGGGCTGCCGGTATAGTTGTCGTAAATCTGGTAGGTGTTATAGCGGTAAATATCGATCCGCTGCTGCATCCGGCCGGCGATGTTCTCCAGCACGTGCTTTTTATCGTTCAGATACGCCGTGGTGTAGTTATACCCATATATCCCAATCCCGGTGGTGAGCAACAGGATAAACACCAGAAAAAACCGGGTGATATTGGTAGACGTCAATGACAAATACTTTTGCATAAAAGTGAATAGGGATCCTTGATTACCGCGTCACGAATCTGGCGCTGGCAGTGACTACCAGCATCAGGGCGGCCACGCAGGCAAAGGCCACCGACAAATTACTCAATTGGGCAATAAAACCAATCAGCGCCGGCCCGGCCAGAATACCGGCGTAGCCCAGCGTCGTGACTGAGGCGATCGCCAGGTTGGCGGGCATCGCCGTCTGGTTACCGGCGGCGCTGAACATAATCGGCACCAGGTTAGCCGCCCCGATGCCCACCAGCACAAACCCGGCCAGCGCGCTCACCAGGCCCGGCACCAGGATCGCCAGCAGCAGCCCGGCCACGGCGCACAGGCTGCCGGACAGCAGCACACGGAAGCGGCCGAGCGCCTGCACAATGCGGTCACCGTTCAGCCGCCCCAGGGTCATCGCCACCGAAAAAGCGGCATAGCCGATGCCGGCATGTTCCGGTGCCACGCCGCGTGAGCCGATCAAAAACAGCGCGCCCCAGTCCAGCATCGCGCCTTCCAGCAGGAACATCACAAAACAGAGGAAACCGAGAAACACCACCCAGCCGCGCGGCAGCACCAGCAGCGGCCCCGACTGTGGCTCATGTTGCGGCCAGAGGTGGCGGCGCGCCGGGGCCATCAGCAGCACGGTGACCGCCACCACCGCCAGGGCAGCCCACAGCGGCGAGCGCGTCAGCCACAGCAGCGCACTCACGCCCAGCGCACCGGCAATGCTGCCGATGCTGAAAAAGCCGTGGAACCCGGACATCATCGCCCGCCCGCTGGCTTTCTCCACCAGCACCGCATGGACATTCATCGACACATCGAGCATCCCGATCGCCGCCCCGAACAGCAGCAGCGCCAGCGCCATCCCGGCCTGGCTCTCCATCACTGCCAGCAGCGGCAGGTCCAGGCAGATGAGCGCGGCCGCCAGCATAATTACCCAACGGCACCCCAGGCGGCCGGTCAAGACGCCGGTCAGCGGCATCCCCAGCATGGAGCCGGCCCCGATGCAGAGCAGCAGCAGGCCGAGTGACGCGTCGTTAATCGCCAGCCGCGCTTTCACAAACGGCACCAGCGGCGCCCAGGCGGACATCCCGAACCCGGCGACAAAAAACGTCACACGGGTGGCGATCTGTTGCGCAATGCCCGGCGCAGGTTGCCCGGCGCAGTAGTCAGTGGTCATGGCGATACGAATTCCCTGTTTCAGACCTGTTATGTGAAGGATACCGTTTTTAGCGTATCTGGTAAAACCAGTTAACGTTCCCGGCCGCCGGGCGGCAGCAGTTCCAGTTGTTGCGGCGCTGCCGGGGCAGGGGCGGGGGCCGGTGCCGTGGGCGCACGGCGTTGCAGCCACAGCGCGATCATCTCCACACTATACGCCTGTTGCGCCGGGGTAAGCGGCACGCCGCGCGGGATCCCGTGCCATTTCTCCAGGCAGCCGCGGCAACAGGTGGCGGTGGCGTGCTGGGCAACAAACACCGGGTGGCCGCGCATCGGCGTCTGTTTGCCGTCATTGGCCGGGTGAGCCGCCGCCAGCCGCCGGGCAATGAATTCCCGGGCATGGGCCAGCACCTGCGGCAGGCCTTTGGCGTGCAGGTAAGCGGCATCGTGGGTATTCAGCCGGAAGCGGGCGCGAAACGGTGAGGTTTGCAGCCGCTGCCAGCACTGTTCAGTGGGTTTCACATTTACCTCGCGGGCGGGCAAGCGCGTCATGTTAGCAGAAAGTAACAGGGTATAACGTGGCATTTTTCCGAAAGTGAACCCGTGGCCCCCGCCGGAGAGACCGGGGCGCACGAGGTTTTTGGCAGGCGGTGAAAAATAGCGCCCGGCAACCTGCCGGCACCCCCTTTTAAGTTGTGAAAATTTGTGTCTACACTGTGCGCCTTAAATCAAATTTCGCGCCATTTTTCTAATGTGTCATTCTGCTTATTAATAATAAGCGGAAGGGTGGCTTAATACGCCTTTCCCTTTCCGCTAAGGCGATGTCGTTTTTTTAAAAATAGAAAAAAAGTTTATTCATTTCGCTTTTATTTCATTTTTATTTAGCGTTGCCGCACCAGTTCAGAAAGCGTAGCTATGTGATGTTGAAGTGATTTTATGATCACCATGCCCGTTACCCATGAATAATGGGGAAAACGGCATGGACATTATTTACAGCTTATTGAATAAGAGGCAATCCATGACGACCGCAACTCTTTTTTCCCGGCAGACCGGCAACCTTATTTCCCAGATTATTGATGCCAGTCAGGTTATTTCACTGACAGAGCCCAGCGTGATTACCATTAATAACGCCCGCGGCTGGGCCACCGGTTATTCCCGCAGCGGTGACGACCTGTCGCTGGCGACCCAAGACGGCACCACCCTGCAATACCGTCACTTCTTCGCGGCCGGCAGCGCCGGCACCCTGGTATTTGATGACGGCAGCGGCCCGGCCACGCAGGCGGTGTTCAGCCATGATGCCGGCAGCAGCAGCCTGACGCCGGTGTTTAAGGCGTACCACGCGCCGGTTGAGGCCGCCGGCGCCGCGCGCAGCACCCAGGCGAGCGCCGCCGACATTAACGCCGTGGCTGATGTTGATGCGGCCGATACACCCACGATTACCATCAATACCTTTGCCGGTGACAACATCATCAACTACGCCGAAGGGCAGGTCGAGCAGGTGTTGAGCGGCACCACCACCGGCATTGAGGCCGGGCAGTCGCTGACGGTCGCCTTCAACAGCATAGTTTCCTTCTGGACGGAGGTGCAGGCCGACGGCAGCTGGCAGCTGACGCTTAACGCCGCGTCGATGTACGACCTGTTGCGCTACGGCTCCACCGAGATCACCGCGGAAAGCGCCAATGCGGCCGGGGAGGAAGCCACCGTCAGCGTGCCGTTCCAGGTGCTCAGCGACTGGCCCTCCGTGACCCTGAACGCCTTTGCCGGGGATAACGTCATCAGCGGCCCGGAAGATCAGGCGACCCAGATCCTGAGCGGCAGCACCAGCCGGGTAGAAGCCGGGCAGACGGTCACCCTGACGCTGAACGGCAACACCTACACCGCCACCGTGGATGCAGACGGCTACTGGCGCACCAGCGTGCCCGCCGCGGACGTGGCCGCGCTGCCGGACGGCGCGCAGCTGGTCGCCACCGTCACGAATGCGCTCGGCCGGGAAGCCGGGGACAGCGCCACCCTGACGGTTAACAGCAGCCTGCCGTCCCTGACCGTTGACCCGTTTGCCACCGACAATGTGTTGAGTGATGCCGAGGCGCAAAGCGCCCAGACGCTGAGCGGCACCACCACCGGCGTGGAGGCGGGGCAGGCCGTCACGGTCACCCTGAATGAGAAAACCTACAGCACCACCGTCGCGGCAGACGGCAGCTTCTCCCTTTCCGTGCCGTCTGCTGACCTGCTGGCGCTCTACAGCGGCCAGACCACGATCGCGGCCCGCGCCGCCAACCTGGCCGGGCAGGAGACCCAGGGCAGCGAAATCCTGACCGTGGACTTCGCCACCGCGCGGCTGGTGGTCGACCCGGTCGCGGGGGATAACTACATCAATGCCAGTGAATCCAGCTACCTGGTGCTGAGCGGCACAACGGTGGATGTACCGGCCGGGTCGTGGGTCGTCATCACCTTCAATGACCGCATCTTCCGCGCCGAAGTCGAAGCGGACGGCAGTTGGAGCACCTACGTCAGTGACCTGGTGGTGAACAGTTTCCCCGACGGCCAGTACCCCATCACCTTCAGCGCGCCGGGCAGTGCGCCGGTGACGCTGGATGTCGGGCTGTACATTGATAACCAGGCGCAGCTCAACGTGCAGATTGATACCCTGTTCGGTGACGACGTGCTGACCCCCGGTGAAACCTTGCAGGATCAGGTACTGACCGGCACCACCGGTATCACCGGCGCGGGCCAGACAATCAGCGCCGAGCTGGAAGGGGTCACCCACACCGGCAGCGTGGACAACGACGGCAACTGGACGATCACCGTGCCCGCCGCCGCCTTGCAGGCGCTGCAAAACCCCAATGGTTATGTGTATGTGCAGGCCGCGGATCTGGCCGGGAACAGCATCGCCGTGGGCAGGTCATTTGAGCTGGTTTTCAGCCCCGCCACCCTGACCATTGACCCGATCACCGGCGATAATATCCTGACGGCGGCCGAAACCGCGACGCCCCTGACAGTAAGCGGCGTGTCGTACCGGGTGCCGGAGGGCGTAACGATTACCGTAACGCTGAACGGCAAGGAGTACACCACCACCGCACCGGGTAATGACACCTGGAGCGTGCAGATGCCGGCGGCCGATCTGGCGGGGCTGACGGACGGTGTCTACACCGTGACTGCCGCCACCATCAACATTGACCTCGAACCGGTCACCACCCAACAGGATCTGACGGTGGATCTTGCTCCCGCCCCGGCCTTCAGCGTAGACCCGGTCACCGGTGACGATATCCTCTACGTCGATGAAACCTCCGGTGAGATTGTGATAACAGGCCGTGCGCCGGTCAGCGCCGTGGGCGGGTCCGTCACCGTCACCGCATTTGACGACCCGGCTTACCGCTACACCGGCACCGTCGCGGCAGACGGCACCTGGCAGGTTACCGTGCCGGAATATAATTTCGGCGGCACATCGAATGGCGTCTATACGCTGGTGGCGGAACTCACCGCACCGGACGGCACCGTCACCACCACCACCACCACCCACGACATCACCATTAACGTGTGGCCCTTCAGCGGTGACTTCTACTTTGATGACTTTACCGGCGACAGCACATTGACGGCGGAAGAGCGCACGCAGGATCAGGTCTTCAGCGGCACCTTCGCGAGCGAGGAGAACGATGTCAGCGGGTTGGGGATCACCGTCTACATGCATGACAACGACGGCCAGACCTTTGCCTATACCGGCACCACGGACGGCAACGGCCGCTGGTCAGTCACCATTCCGGCCGCCGACCTGCAACAACTGAGCGAGGGCTGGAGTTACATGACGGCCACCGCCACAGACGCCGCAGGCAACGGTGCCTCCAGCTCCCGCGAAGCAGACTTCGCCGTATTGCCGGCAACCGGCGGCACCATCACCGTTAACCCGATCGCCGGGGACAATGTGCTGACGGCGGATGAAATCAGCGATGGGCTGACGATCAGCGGCAGCAGCACCTATATGGGGGAGCGGTATACGCAGATCGAGGTCGAGATAAACGGGACGCTCCGCATTTATGCCGATTATGAGTCCGACTGGTCAGTGACCTTCAGCCGGGAGTTTATCGCCACCCTGCCGGACGGCCCGCTGACAGTGACCGCCTCCGGGTATGACCTCAGCGGGAACCGGGTGACCACCACCGCCACCCTGGAGGTGAACCTGAGCGATGTGTCAACGCTGACCCTTGACCCGGTCACCGGCGACGATGTGATCTCTGCCGATGAGGCAGGCGGCGAGATTGTGATCACCGGCCGCGCGCCGTTAAGCACCCAGGGCGGCACCGTCACGGTCACTGCCTTTGACGACCCGGCTTATCGCTACACCGCGACGGTGGAGGAGGGCGGCACCTGGCAGGCCACCGTGCCGGCCGGGGCCTTCAGCGGCCGGGCCAACGGCGTCTATACGCTGGTGGCGGAGCTCACCGCGCCGGACGGCACCGTCACCACCCTTAACCATGACGTCACCAGCAACCAGCTGCCGTTCAGCGGCGGTTTTGCGTTCTACGTTTTTGCCGGGGATGATGTGCTGAACGCCGAGGAACAGGCGCAGGATCAAATCCTGGAGGGGGAAGTCTTCAGCGACGACGGCGGTAATGTCGCGGGGCTGGCGGTGACTATCCAGATGACCACATTCGACGGCCAGCAATTCACCTACACCACCACCACCGGCGAGAATGGGTATTGGCAGGTAACCCTGCCGTCGTCTGATTTGGAGCAATTACGCAACGGCTGGGTAAACCTGGTCGGCACGGTGGCTGACGGCGCAGGCAATACCCTCAGCAATGAAAGCCAGTTCACGGTGCTGGCAGGCATCGGTACCCTCACCATTAACCCGATCGCCGGGGATAACGTGCTGACGGCGGATGAGATTGGTAACGGGCTGGTGGTCAGCGGCAGCGGCGAATTCCTGGATATGCCGCTCTCCCTTGAGGTGACGATTAACGGCGTCTCCCAGGGGTTCTCTGATTACAGTTCTGACTGGTCAGTGACCTTTACCCCGCAACAGCTGGCCGGCTTCCCGGATGGCCCGCTGACCGTGACGGTCACGGCTTACGATATTGAATTCAACCTGATTACCGCGACCTCGACGTTGACGGTGGATCTGGGCGACCTGCAACCGCTGACCTTCAACCCCTTCGGCGGGGATGACAACTACCTGGATGAAGATGAACTGGAGAGTGACCAGCTGCTCAGCGGCCAGGCAGGCAACCTCGCGGCGGGCAGTATCGTTACGCTGACGCTGGGCGAGTTTACCTACCAGGCCGAGGTGCAGGCGGACCACAGCTGGAGCGTGCTGATCCCGTCTGCGGATCTGCAAACCCTGCCCAATGACGCCACCACCGGCATCAGCGCCACGGTCACCGACGCTGACGGCAACCTGCTGGCGGCGGGCAGCCATACCTTCCTGCTCTACCGCACGCCGGGCGAGCTCAACATCGACACCCTGGCGGGGAACGGCATCCTGACGGCCGATGAGGCCACCGTGCCATTGGTTATCAGCGGCACCATCACCAACGGCCGGGTGGGCGCGGCAGTGACGGTGGACCTGAACGGCCACCTCTACCAGACCACGGTCACGGCCTCTGACGGCAGCTGGCAAGTGTCGGTGCCGGTGGAGGATCTGGCGCAGCTGGGCAACACCGAGTACTGGGTCTCGGCGACCTCCACCGATCTCAGCGGCAATGAGATAAACGGCCTGAACCTGCTGGTGGTCGATCTTTACGTGCCGGTGATCACCCTCGACCCGATCGCCGGGGATAACATCATCAACGTCGCCGAAGCGGCGGCGGGGGTGGTGCTCAGCGGCCAGAGTTCGGAAGCGGGCGGGGTGGTCAGCGTACAGCTCAACGGCGTGACTTATGAGGCCGGGGTTGATGAAGAGGGCAGCTGGCAGCTGGCCCTGCCGAACAGTGCCCTCGCCGGGCTGGAAGATGGCCGCTATACCCTGACCCTCAGCCAGACCGGTTTCAACGGCCAGACCACCACCGTCACGGAGTCGCTGCTGCTGGACGCCGACCCGGCCAACCGGCCGGTGTTGCGCATCCACACCATCTCCCACGATAACGTGCTCAACGGCGCGGAGCTTCAGAGCGACCAGATTATCACCGGCAGCTCGGAGAACGTGGAGAGCGGGCAGACGTTGAGCCTGAAAATCGGCGGCGTGACCTACACCACCCAGGTGCAGCCGGGCGGCGGCTGGTCGCTGATTGTCCCGGCGGAAGACCTGGCGGCGCTGGGTGACGGTGGCGAGACGCTGCGCGCCGGCGTCACCGATGCCTCCGGCAACCGCGCCACCGCCAGCCGCAACCTCATTATCAAAAGCGACCGTGACGGCCTGAGCATCGACCCGGTCACCGGCGACAACCTGATTAACGCTGCCGATGCAGAGGGCGCGATTACCCTGACCGGCCACACCGACGGCGTGCGGCATGGCGCCACGGTACGGCTGACGCTCAACGGTGAGCACTACACCGCCAAAGTCGGCAAAGACGGCAGCTGGTCGGCTAAGGTCCCGGCCGCCGATGTGGCGGCGCTGGAGGAGGGCAGCGCCACGCTCACCGCCTGCGTGAAAAGCGCCTGCGGCCAGATGTTGTATGCCAAAGCGGTGCTGACGGTGGACACCCGCGCGCCGGAGCTGACGTTGACCGCAGTCACCGGTGACAACCTCATCAGCCTTCAGGAGGCGCAGGCGGGCTTTGCGCTGACCGGCAGCGCCGGGATTGCCGCCGCCGGATTATTGGTGCTGGTGGTGCTCAACGGCGTGGAGTATCACGCCACTGTGCAGGCGGGCGGTGACTGGACGATTGCCATCCCGGCCGGGACGCTGGCTGACCAACCGGCCGGGGATTACCCGCTGACGGTGAGCCTGACCGACACCGCAGGCAACCTCACCTCGTTGACCAGTGTCGTGACGCTGGAGGCCGCGCCGGACGCGGACGCCACAGAGACCGCCGCCCTGACGGTCACCAGCCAGACGGTGGCAGCGGAGAGCGCTGACAGCACCCTGACCAGCGCGCTGGCGGTACCGGACACCGCAACGGATACGGCAGACGGCACCTACGCCATCGGCGGCCAGACGCTGACCCTGACGGAACCGGGCGCTGAAGCCCTCGGCGGCAGCGGCAATGACACCATCCTGCTCAACACCCTGGACTTCCTGCACATCGACGGCGGCAGCGGCATAGACACGCTGCTGCTGGCGGGCAGCGACCAGCATCTCGACCTCACCGCGTTCGGGCTGAAGATCGAGAACATCGATATCTTCGACCTCGGCAACGGCAGCAACAGCCTGACGCTGGGCCTGCACGAGGCCGAAACGGTGCGGGATACGCCGGAAGAGAGCCTGTTTATCCGTGGGGCAGACGGCAGCCAGCTGACGTTAGCGGGCGATAACACCTGGGAAACCAGTGGCCAGCGCGAAGTCGGCGGCCTGTTGTTTGATGTCTACCACGCCACCGGGCTGGAGAGTGCGGATCTGCTGGTACAGCAGGGCATTCTGGTGCAACAGGGGTAATCAGCCACAGGGGGCCGAGCAACCCGGCCCCCTTATCCCTTTAACGTAACGTCCCACCAGGATCTCCCTGCGCTTTTTCCTGAGCCGTGCATAACGGGAAGGTGCCGCATGGGGGATATTTATGGATTCGTGAACACGAGGCACTCTATGACAAGGACATTTTCTCTCTCCCGCTACCACAGCACCCTGACGTCCCCGCGTATTGATGACACCCCGGTTATTACGCTGGCCGGATCGTTAAACAGCGCCGCCGCCAGTCACACCCCGGCACCGGAAACTGACATCCCGCAGGCAGACGCGGGACAGGCCACCACGGCCACGGAAGCACAAGCCGTTGCCCCGACGCTGACTATTTACCCCTTTGCCGGTGACAACATCCTCAATGGCGTTGAGGGAGAAACTGAACAAATTATTCGTGGTATGACAACCGGTATAGCCGCCGGGCGGGTCGTCAATATCACGGTTGGGGATTACGCCCATGCAACCGCTACCGTCCAGGCGGACGGTAGCTGGAGCGCGGCCATCCATCCCTCGGATATGTACTACGTGTTTCGCTATAACGGAAGTGGAATTGTGGCGTCGGTCAGTAATGCCGACGGCACCAATGCCTACGCTTCGTCACCTCTTACCGTGAATTATGGTTGGCCCTCCCTGACCCTTCACGCCTTTACCGGTGACGATATTGTCAGCGGCCAGGAAGGGCAGGCAGCCCAGCGCCTGAGCGGCAGTGCAGGGTTTGTTGAGCCGGGCCAGATTGTCACGGTCACCCTGAATGAAAAAACCTATACCGCGCAAGTCGGGACGGATGGCAATTGGTACATCGACATCCCGGCCGCGGATATGGCAACTCTGCCCGATGGTGCAGAGATAACCGCCACCGTCAGCAATGCGCGCGGCCAGCAGGCGGGGGACAGCGCCACCCTGACGGTCAACAGCAGCCTGCCGTCACTGACCTTAAATGCGTTCGCCACCGACAACGTGCTGAGTGATGCCGAGGCCTTCCGCTCACCGGCCCTGAGCGGCACCACCACCGGGGTCGAAGCCGGGCAAACGGTGACCATCACCCTGAACGGCAAAACCTATACCACCCTGGTCGCCGCCGACGGCAGCTTCTCCGCCGCGATCCCGGCCGCCGATCTGTTGCGGCTTTACAACGGGGAGGCGGAGATTTCAGCAACGGCGACCAACCAGGCGGGGGAAACAACCCGTGACAGCCAGTTTTTTACCGCCGTTTATACCACGCCGCGTATTATCGTTAACCCGGTGACCGGCGATAACTATATTAACGGGTTGGAAGTCGGCAGCGTTGAGATTAGCGGCAGCGCACCCTCTATTGCCGGTTCTGTGATTAACCTGACGTTTGTTAACAGAAGCTTCAGCACGCAGGTAGAAGCTGACGGCACCTGGCGCATCCCGATTGAGGGGATGTTTATGTACGGCTTGCCGGACGGCCAGTATACGCTGACCGTTGACGCCCCCGGCAGCGCCCCGGTCAGTGTGGACGTGGGGCTCTATGCCTCACCGCTCAATAATTTCCCGATGCGTATCGACACCCCGTTTGGTGATGGCGTGCTGACCTCTGCCGAAGCGGCACAGGCGCAGACCCTGACCGGATCGACAGGAATTACCGGCGCAGGTCAGCGAATTGAGCTGAGTATCGGGGAGTGGCGTTATGAGACCACCGCCGCTGCCAACGGGGAGTGGGTGGTCACCGTCCCGGCGGGCGCACTCCAGGAAATCTCAGGGACGAGTGAGCGGATCTCTGTTGTAGCGTATGATTTCGTCGGTAACTACGATTACGAAGATAAACGTTTCGAAGTGGCGTTCGGCGATGCCAACCTGACTATGAAGCCGGTCGCCGGGGATAACATCATTAACGCCGCTGAAGCCGCTGCCGGTATTGTGCTCAGCGGCACCGCGAATGCGTCGGCCGCCGGGCTGACGCTGACCGTCACGCTTAACGGTGTGGTTCACCGCACCACCATTACCAGTAACGGTAGCTGGTCAGTACCAATCACCACCGCGGAGCTGGTCAGCCTGCCTGACGGCATTGTCACAGCAACCGTGGCCCTGCCGGGCAGCGCGCCGGTTAATATTGACGTGAACGTCGCGATTCAGGCCAGTCCCGCCCCGGTGTTTGACACCCCCTTTGGTGACAGTGTACTGACAGCGGAAGAAGCTGCCACCGACCAGCTGTTGACCGGCACCACCGGGGTTACCGGCAGCGGGCAGTCGGTGGTGGTCACGCTGAACGGCAAAACCTATGCTGCCACCGTGGATGACAGCGGCCACTGGCAGGCGATCCTGCCATCTTCTGTTTTGCAGGCGTTGCCGGAGGGCGGCGCGACCCTGAAGGTGATTGCCACCGATGCGGCAGGTTACAGCGGAAGCGACACCCTCACGATACTGGTCGATCAGATCACTGCCCCGATCACCATTTACCCGGTTACCGGTGACAATCTGGTTAACTTTGACGAAGCGCTGGACGGCATCACCCTGGGCGGCATCACCGATGGGTTGCCGACCGGCACCGTGCTGACGCTGACGCTCGCCGGGAACACCTACACCACCACCACCGGCACAGACGGCAGCTGGACGTATGACGTGTCTCAGCATGATGTTTTCAATAGCTGGTGGCAGGCCAGCCCGCTGGTACTGACCGTAACGGCCCCCGACGGGCAGTCCGCCAGCACTGTGATCGGCAACTATATCGATAACCGCGCAGACGCGACCTTCAATCAGCCCTTTGGCGACGGCATCCTCACCCTTGCCGAGGCGGCCACCGACCAGGTGCTGACCGGTAAAACCGGGATGCGCGGCGCCGGGCAAACGGTAGTGGTGACGCTGGAGAGTGAGCCACTTGGCAACGGCAACGTCGCCTCCTTTAGCGGCAGCGTGGATGAGAACGGCAACTGGCAAGTGACCCTGCCGTCCGCCGCATTACAGGCGCTGACCGGGAGCTGGGTTTACATGCTGGCTACCGTCACCGACATCGCCGGTAACAGCGGAACCGCTGAGCAGATCCCGACGCTGGCCCTGACGCCGCCGACGCTGACGCTCGACCCGCTGACCGGCGACAACCAGCTTAACCGTGATGAGTTGCTGGCAGGCGTCACCCTCACCGGGCAGACGAATGCACCCGGTGCCAACGTTATTGTGACCTTAAATGGCAGTTCCTACTCCGCACTTGCCGATGGTGATGGACACTGGAGCATTGAGCTTTCACCGGAAGTCTTGGCGGAACTGACATCCGGCAGCTATACGCTGACAGCCACAGTGAACGATAAGCACAATAATCAGGAGCAAATCAATCAGGTTATTGTTGTGGAGGAAATGGCGCTGCCGGAGCTGACTTTCAACCCGTTTACCGGTGATGATCTCCTGAACAGTAGGGAACAGAGCCTCGATCAATCCCTCAGCGGCTACGCCTATAACATTGATGCGGGCAATATTGTTACCCTGACGCTGAAAGGAAAGCAGTATAGCGCTGAAGTTCAACAGGATGAGCGTTGGAGTGTACAGGTTCCGGCCGATGATCTGGCCCTGCTTACTTACGGGGACGTCACTATTACCGGCAATGTCACGGATGCAGCAGGCAATGTGATGGCTTCTGCAGAACATCTCTTTGTTGTCGACCCAAGCGCAGGCGGTATCAGCATCAACCCGCTGGCGGGGGGCGATAATATGCTGAATGCCGAAGAGGCTGCCGGGGGGCTGGTTGTCAGCGGCACCGTAGATCAGGTCTCGGCGCGTGCCGGGGTCACAGTCATCTTGAATGGGGGGCATTATCATGCTTCCCTGGACTTCCCGGAAATTGGCGTTGACTGGACGCTAACCATTCCGCCGGAAGATTTGGCCCTGTTGCCGGATGGCCCGGTCACGCTCAAGGCCACGACATATGATTTCTTATTTAATACCATCTCGACTATCACCACACTTGACGTGTATCTGCATAACCTGCCTGAACCCACCGTCAATACGCCATTTGGGGATGGCGTGCTTACCAGTGATGAAGTGCAACAGGCACAGATTCTCACCGGCAGCACCGGCGTCAATGGGGCCGGGCAGAGTGTGGCCCTGACCATTGCCGATTATCCGGTCTCCGCCGTCGTAGACAGCGACGGCCACTGGCAAGCCACAGTGCCGGTGACGACCCTGCAACAGCTCAGTAACGGCGACCTGGCCCTGACGGTGACGGCCACCGATGCTGCCGGTAACATCAGCAGCACCCAGACGACCTTTTTCGCGGACATTAACGCGCCGACTTTCCAGATCGACCCGATCAGCGATGACAACATCCTGAATGCCGATGAGACGGCAAACGAGATTGTGATCAGCGGCCATGCACCGGCCGGCACGATTGTTGTCACCGTTTTTGATGATCCGGCCTACCGCTACACCGGCACCGTGGAGACCAACGGCCGCTGGCAGGTCACCGTACCGGCCGGAAGTTTCAGCAGTGCGGCCAACGGCACTTACACGCTGGTGGCGGAGCTGACCGCGCCGGACGGCACCGTCACCACGGCCAGCCATGACGTCACCATCAACCAATGGCCCTTTACCGGCAGCTTCTCTTTTGATGCGTTCACCGGGGATGGGGTGCTGACCTATGACGAACGGGCGCAGGATCAGCTGTTTAGTGGCCGTTTCCTGAGTGATGAAAATCCTGAGGGTGGGGTGAGGATCCGTATCCAGGCGTTTGATCTGGAAGGTCAGCCATTCTATTACACCACCACGACCGATCGAGAGGGGCGCTGGCAGGTGACGTTGCCGTCTGCAGATTTACAACGGATGGGCGAAGGTCATCTGGTGGTGCTGGCAGAGGCCACTGATGGGGTGGATAACCGCATCAGTGGGCGGGATGAGTTTGTGGGGCTGCCGGAAGAGAGCGGCTTCATCACCCTTGACCCGATCGCCGGGGACAACATCATCAACGCTGCTGAGGCGGCAGCCGGGGTGGTGCTCAGCGGCCAGAGCTCGGAGGCGGGCGGGGTGGTCAGCGTGCAGCTCAACGGCGTGACTTATGAGGCCGGGGTTGATGAAGAGGGCAACTGGCAGCTGGCCCTGCCAAACAGTGCCCTCGCGGAGCTGGAAGATGGCCGCTACACCCTGACCCTCAGCCAGACCGGTTTCAACGGCCAGACCACCACCGTCACGGAGTCGCTGCTGCTGGACGCCGACCCGGCCAACCGGCCGGTGTTGCGCATCCACACCATCTCCCACGATAACGTGCTCAACGGCGCGGAGCTTCAGAGCGACCAGATTATCACCGGCAGCTCGGAGAACGTGGAGAGCGGGCAGACGTTGAGCCTGAAAATCGGCGGCGTGACCTACACCACCCAGGTGCAGCCGGGCGGCGGCTGGTCGCTGATTGTCCCGGCGGAAGACCTGGCGGCGCTGGGTGACGGTGGCGAGACGCTGCGCGCCGGCGTCACCGATGCCTCCGGCAACCGCGCCACCGCCAGCCGCAACCTCATTATCAAAAGCGACCGTGACGGCCTGAGCATCGACCCGGTCACCGGCGACAACCTGATTAACGCTGCCGATGCAGAGGGCGCGATTACCCTGACCGGCCACACCGACGGCGTGCGGCATGGCGCCACGGTACGGCTGACGCTCAACGGTGAGCACTACACCGCCAAAGTCGGCAAAGACGGCAGCTGGTCGGCTAAGGTCCCGGCCGCCGATGTGGCGGCGCTGGAGGAGGGCAGCGCCACGCTGACCGCCTGCGTGAAAAGCGCCTGCGGCCAGATGCTCTACGCCAAAGCGGTGCTGACGGTGGACACCCGTGCGCCGGAGCTGGCGTTGCTCCCGGTCACCGGTGACAACCTCATCAGCCTTCAGGAGGCGCAGGCGGGCTTTGCGCTCACCGGCAGCGCCGGGATTGCCGCCGCCGGATTATTGGTGCTGGTAGTGCTCAACGGCGTGGAGTATCAGGGCAAGGTGCAGGCGAGCGGTGACTGGACGGTTGCCATCCCGGCCGGGACGCTGGCTGACCAACCGGCGGGGGATTACCCGCTGACGGTAAGCCTGACCGACACCGCAGGCAACCTCACCTCGTTGACCAGTGTCGTGACGCTGGAAGCCGCGCCGGACGCGGACGCCACAGAGACCGCCGCCCTGACGGTCACCAGCCAGACGGTGGCGGAGAGCGCTGACAGCACCCTGACCAGCGCGCTGGCGGTACCGGACACCGCAACGGATACGGCAGAGGGCACCTACGCCATCGGCGGCCAGACGCTGACCCTGGCGGAACCGGGCGCTGAAGCCCTCGGCGGCAGCGGCGATGACACCATCCTGCTCAACACGCTGGACTTCCTGCATATCGACGGCGGCAGCGGCACCGACACGCTGCTGCTGGCGGGCAGCGACCAGCACCTCGACCTCACCACGCTCGGGCTGAAGATTGAGAACATCGATATCTTTGACCTCGGCAACGGCAGCAACAGCCTGACGCTGGGGCTGCATGAGGCCGAAACGGTGCGGGATACGCCGGAAGAGAACCTGTTTATCCGCGGGGCGGACGGCAGCCAGCTTGTGCTCACCGGCGATAACACCTGGGAAACCCACGGCCAGCGCGAAGTCGGCGGCCTGTTGTTTGATGTTTACCACGCCACCGGGCTGGAGAGTGCGGATCTGCTGGTACAGCAGGGCATTCTGGTGCAACAGGGGTAATTAAAAGAGGCGCCGGGGAAGCCCGGTGCCTTATAAACCAGAGAGACCGCGGTAAATAAACGGCGTCTCTGGCCTTTTTCCTAAAAATGACTGTTTTTACCCTGCGCTGTCAAAAGGAAATATTCAGAGGTCGCGCGCAGAATATATAAATAACCCGGTTTACCCTATTTTCCTGTTATTTTTCAGTTACACTGGACACCTGACAATAGACCCTGAATCAATACGTTAATCCGCCCCGGTGGCGGATCATTGCCTATCAGGGCGGGATGTTATTTTATTCGCGTTATTAATTAACCTTTTTATTCTTTTTTTGCCTTTCTGCACCAGTCTGGAAAGCGTAACGCCATGATCGTTGAGTCTTTATGGAATCGCCACGCGGTTTATTTCCATTCATCAGAATATACCGCAGGGCAATTATTCAGGATTATTAAATAAGAGGCAGTATATGACTACCACGCGTTCCTCCCGCTCTACCGGCAACCTTATTTCCTCTGCGTCCGATGAAAACGCCCTGAGTGCGCTGGCCGTGCAGGCAACCGCCGCCACCACTGACGTGCAGGCCGCTGTGACCCCGACAATTACCATTGACCCCGTTAGCGGGGACAATATTCTCACGGCATATGAAAAAAATTTTTTTCAGACCAGCATCCTGAGCGGCACCACCACCGGCATTGCACCCGGGTCTACCCTTGACATCGATTTCGGCCCCTTTGAGCAATCGGAGTCGGCGATAGTCCAGGCGAACGGCAGCTGGCGCGCGGAAATCCCCTCGCAGTTAAGTAACATGGTCAGACTGGGCGGTGGCCATGCCGATGTGTCTGCAAGCTCGGCAGAAGGGACAATCGCCAGCGACAGCGTGTCGATATTGGTAAAACCTGCCTGGCCCTCACTGATTGTCTATCCGTTTGCCGGTGATAGCATCCTCAGCGGCCCGGAAGGCCAGGCCACCCAGACCCTGAGCGGCACTACCCATTATGTGGAAGCGGGGCAGACGGTCACCCTGACGCTCAACGGCCACACCTACACCGCAACGGTCAATGAGAGCGGAGAATGGCGCACCAGCGTCCCGGCGGCTGAGGTGGCCGCGCTGCCTGACGGCGCACAGATTATCGCTACCGTCAGCAACCTGGCCGGGCAGGAAGCCGCGAGTTACAGCAGGCTGACGGTAGACAGCAGCCTGCCCTCCCTGACCATGAACCCTTTTGTCGGCGACTATGTGCTGAGCGACCTGGAAGCATTGCGGCCGCAGACCCTGAGCGGCACTACCACCGGCATTGAAGCGGGGCAGACCGTCACCCTTACCCTGAACTATAAAACCTACAGCGCCACCGTCGCGGCAGACGGCAGCTTCACCACCACGGTGCCGGCCGCCGATCTGCTGGCACTCTATAACGGGGAGGAGCAGATCACCGCCGTCGCGACTAACCTGACCGGGCAGGTGACACGCAGCATTGAAACGCTGACGGTGGACTATACCGCCCAAAAACTTCTGGTAAACCCGGTGGCCGGGGATGACTACATCAATTCCGAGGAAATGTCTCGTATTTACGTCAGCGGCAGCGCACCCACCCTCCCGCAGAACACCTACATAACAGTCGATTTTGCGGATAAAAGCTATTACACCCAGACCAAAGCAGACGGGAGCTGGAGCCTCTATATCGAGAATGTCGAGGATGTCCCTAACGGCCGGTATCCCTTTACCTTCAGCGCGCCGGGCAGTGCGACGGTAACCCGCGAGGTGGGCGTCTATAGCCAGTATGACTCACGCGGGGTGACGATTGACACTCCCTTTGGCGATGGCGTGCTGACGCCCGAAGAGGCAGCGCAGGATCAGGTCTTGACCGGCACCGTCGTGAAGGGGATACAGCAGGTTAAGGTCATTTTCTTCCTCGACACTTTTCAGGCTGACGTAGATGCGAACGGCCACTGGGCGTTCACCGCCCCTTCGGCCATCTTGCAGGACCTGCACCGTTTTGCAGAAAGGAATGTCTTTTATATTGAGGTGTCTGCCGAGGATGTGGCAGGGAACTATATGTCTTCGTCATACCCCATTGAAATCGTCCCCGGCAATATCCACCTGACCCTGGATCCGGTGACCGGGGATAACCGCATCACGGCGGCGGATGCGGTGGCAGGCGTCGTGCTCAGCGGCACTGCCGACCCCATCGCGACGGGGCTGACGGTGACGGTGACGCTCAACGGCGTGGCCCATACCACCGTCATCAAGGATGACGGCAGCTGGTCGGTGCCGATCCCTACGACAGAAATTATCAACTTACCGGACGGTACCGTCACCGCGACGGCCAGCGTACCGGGCAATACGCCGCTCTCGCTCGACGTGGCCGTGGGGATTCAGGCCAGCCCCACGCCGGCATTTGACCTGCCGTTTGGTGACGGCGTATTGACGGCAGAGGAGGCGGCCACCGACCAGTTGCTCACCGGCACCACCGGCGTCTCCGGCAGCGGGCAGTCAGTGACCCTGACGCTGAACGGCAAAACCTATGCCGCTGCCGTCGATAATGACGGCCACTGGCAGGCCACGCTCCCGGCGGTGGATTTGCAGGCGCTGCCGGAGGGTGCTGCGGCGCTGTCAGTGCTGGCCACCGATGCGGCCGGTAACAGCGGCAGCGCGGCCACCACTGCCCAGGTGGATTTGGTTTTCGCCCCCATCAGCATCAACCCAGTGGCCGGTGACAACCTGATCAACTATGCGGAAGGCAAGGCGGGGATCACCCTGAGCGGTATGACGGACGGGTTGCCGGCCGGTACCGGGCTGACCCTGACTATACTCCAGCACCCGAGCGACGGCGGCATCCGGTATTATCACACCACCACCCGCGAAGACGGCAGCTGGTCGTATAAGATCTCGAGTGACGAGCTCTACGGATACTGGAATCGGGTGGACCAACAGACGCTGACGGTGAAAGCGCCGGACGGGCGGAGTGCCAGCATACAGATTGGCATGCATTACGACTCCGCCACGGCCCAGCTTGATACGCCGTTTGGCAACGAGGTGCTCAACGCGGAGAAGGCCGCCGTTGACCAGCTGCTCACCGGCACCACCGGCCTGCGCGGGCCGGGGCAGACGGCGACCGTCACGATGGAAGGCATCACCTACAACGGGACGGTTGATGAAGAGGGGAACTGGCAGCTGATCCTGCCGTCCTCTGCGTTGCAGGCGCTGGCCGGTAAAGATTTCACCACGCTTATCGTTACCGTGAGTGACATTGCCGGTAACACTGCGACCGAGGACCGGTATTTCGTCACCGTTGACCTGGTTGCGCCGACCCTGACGCTGGAGCCGGTCGCCGGGGATAACGTGATCACCTTCGCCGAGGCGGAAAAGGATATCACCCTCAGCGGCACCTCCTCCGAACCCTATGCGACAGTGACGATAACACTCGGTGGCCTGACCCTCACCACCGAGGCCGGGAGTAACGGCATCTGGCAGATCACCATCCCGGCGCATACCCTCAGCGGCCGCGACGGCAGCTTCCCGGATGGCACCTATCAGTTGGTGCTCACGGCAAACGACGACCACGGCAACACCACCACCACCACCCAGGATCTGCGCCTGGAGGTGGAATCCACCGTCCGCCCGGTGCTGCGCATCCATAACATCTCCGGGGATAACCTGATCAACGGCGCGGAACTCCAGAGCGACCAGGTCATCACCGGCAGCTCAGAGAACGTGGAGAGCGGGCAGACGCTGAGCCTGAAAATCGGCAGCGTCACCTACACCACCCAGGTACAGCCGGGCGGCGGCTGGTCGCTGCTGGTGCCGGCTGCGGATCTGGCGGCGCTGGGCGATGGCGGGTTGACGCTGCGCGCCAGCGTCATGGACGCGGCCGGCCACCGCGCCACCGCCAGCCGCAACCTCAACATCAAAAGTGACCGTGACGGCCTGAGCATCGACCCGGTCACCGGCGACAACCTGATCAACGGTGACGAAGCGGGCGGCGCGATCACCCTGACCGGCCACACCGACGGCGTGCAGCATGGGGCGACAGTACAACTGACGCTGAACAGCAAACACTACACCGCCACCGTGGGGGAAGACGGCAACTGGTCGGCGATGCTCCCGGCGGCCGATGTGGCAGCACTGAAAGCGGGCAGCGCCACGCTGACCGCCTGCGTGAAAAGCGCCGGCGGCCAGATGCTCTACGCCAAAGCGGTATTGACGGTGGACACCACCGCCCCTGAACTGGCATTTAACCCAGCTACAGGTGACAACCGGATAAGCCAGCAGGAGGTGCAGGCGGGCTTCTCCCTGACCGGCAGCGCCGGGATGGCCGCCGCCGGGCTGCTGGTGCTGGTGGTGCTTAACGGCGTGGAGTATCACGGTAAGGTGCAGGCGAGCGGTGACTGGTCGGTGGCGATCCCGCCTGAGGCACTGGCCGACCAACCGGCCGGTGACTACCCGCTGACGGTGAGCCTCACGGACGTCGCCGGCAACCTGACCACGGTGACCAGTGCGATCACGCTGGACGCGGCACCGGATACCGATAGCGCCGAACAGCTTTCCGCGCTGACGGTCACCAGCCAGGCGGTGGCGGCAGATAACGCCGACAGCACCCTGACCAGCGCGCTGGTCACGCCGGAAGCGGCCGCTGCGGAGACCCCGGCCGGGCACGGCACCTACGCCATCGGCGGGCAGACGCTGACCCTGACAGAACACGGCGGTGAAGCCCTCGGCGGCAGCGGCAATGACACCATTGTGTTGCACACCCTGGACTTCCTGCACATCGACGGCGGCAGCGGCACCGACACGCTGCTGCTGGCGGGCAGCGACCAGCACCTCGACCTCACCGCGCTCGGGCTGAAGATAGAGAACATCGATATCTTTGACCTCGGCAACGGCAGCAACAGCCTGACGCTGGGGCTGCATGAGGCCGAAACGGTGCGCGACCAGCCGGAAGAGAACCTGTTTATCCGCGGGCAAGACGGCAGCCAGCTTGTGCTTACCGGCGATAACACCTGGGAAACCAGTGGCCAGCGCGAAGTCGGCGGCCTGACCTTTGACGTTTACCACGCCACCGGGCTGGAAAACGCCGATGCGCTGGGCGACCTGCTGGTGCAGCACGGTATTCAGGTGCAGCAGGTGTAACCCAAAACAGCCTGTTATTTATATCAGGGGCCGCTATTGTGGCCCTTTTTTATTGCCGCTTCGCTGTTTATTCTTTTAAACAGCAGATGAAATGGCGGTTTATTTTGGACGCCGTTAATAGGCGCTGGGTTATCTGCGATTCAGCTCCCATAATGAATAAAATCGCCGGGCGGAAGTTGCAGGCTATTTAATCTGCCAGGAAATAAGCCTATTATTTAACCTGATTTTAACAATGGCTAAATTTGTTAAAACCGGGGCAGGTGACAATGCCAGGCGCGGGGGTGGCCTGTAACGCCCTGTTTTTGTGTGTAACCCCCCATCTCTTTGAGCATAAAGGTTATTTCTGCCCGGCGTGTGCAGTGAAAAACAGAACAGATAAGCAGGGCTGAAAAGGAAATTCAACGCGGTGGTTATTTAAAAAACATTGCTTATCAATACACAGGAATAATGCACAGGAAAATAACCGTTTTCATAGGGTGATTTTTTATTCAGGTTCGCTCATTAAAAAGAGGTACGCCTTGCCGGGCAGGGTGTACAGATAATTTTCCATCTCCTTTTTGCCTCCGAATGAAATAAGCGGGGGCGTTCAGGATGGAATGTAGTCCGTTTTTTTAAATAAGAGGCAGCCTATGAAAAATAACCCAGAACTTTCCCGTTATTCCGGCGCGTCAGACATGAGCCGCGCCGGGGTGGTGGCCGCCGCCGCGAGCAGCGCGCTGGCCGTCCCGGTGCTGGCCATCAACCCGCTGGTGCCGGACAACGTCATTAACTTTGCCGAAGCGGAACAGGATATTGTTGTCAGCGGCACCTCCTCGCTGGAGAGCGCGCTGGTCACCGTAACCCTCGGCAGCCAGACCTTTACCGCCCAGACCGGGGCCGGGGGCGACTGGCAGTTCACCATCCCGGCGCATACCCTCAGCGCCCGTGACGGCAGTTTCCCGGACGGCACCTATTCGCTGGTTGCCGAAGCCGCGGATGGCGACGGCAACCCTGTTTCCGCCACACGGGAACTGCGGATCAACGCCGACCCCGCCTCACTGCCCTCGTTAAGCGGTGGGCTGGACAATATCCTGACGGGTGCGGAGCACCAGGTCGCGCAGGCGATTTACGGCACTGCCCAGAACGTGGAAGCCGGGCAGGTGGTGACCGTCAGCCTGAATGAAAAAAGCTACACCGCCGTGGTGCAGGCCGACGGCAGCTGGAGCCTGATTATCCCGGCGGCGGACATCGCCGCCCTGCCCAACGGGGCCAATATCCTGCTGGCCGACGTCACTGACAGCGCCGGTAACCCGGCGGAAACGGTGATCAACCGTTTTGCGGTGGAAGACACGCTGGACGGCATCGCCATCGATACACTGGCCGGGGATAACCGCCTCAATGCGCAGGAGGCGCAAAGCGATCTGACCGTGCAGGGGGCCTCCAGCAATCTGGCGCAGGGCACGCCCGTAACCCTGACGCTGAACGGCCAGAGCTACAGCGGCACCGTGGCGGCTGATGGCCTCTGGAGCATCACCGTGCCCGCCGCCGACCTTCAGGCGCTGTCCGATGGGCCGGTCACGGCAGAAGTCACCACCGTTAACGCCGCCGGTGACCCGCTGACGGACAGCCTGACCCTGGGCGTCTACGCCGGTGCGCTGCCGCAGATCTCTATCGATTTCCCCATTTCAATCAACGCTGAGCGCGCCCAGCAGGACCAGAGCCTGACCGGCACCGCCAGCGTCAACGGGCTTAACCCGGTTGTCAGCGTCACCCTCGACGGCCAGACCTACCAGGGGCCGGTGGGCAGTGACGGCACCTGGCGCGTCACGCTGCCTGCCGGTGTCCTGCAAACCCTGGATGACGGCAACTACCCGCTGACCGCCACCGTGACCGATATGGCGGGCAACAGCCGCAGCGCCACCAGCCAGCTGGAGGTGGATGTCACCGCGCCAACGCTGACCTTCGACCCGGTCACCGGGGACGACACGCTGGACCGCGCGGAGCTGCTGGCGGGCATCACCCTTACCGGCCACAGTGACGAACTGGGCACCAGTGTCTTCGTTACCTTCAACGGCAATAACTATTATGGCTCTGTGGACGGCGACGGGCTGTGGAACGTGGTGCTCTCCCCGGCGGCGCTGAACGGCCTCGCGCCGGGCAGCTATACCGTGACGGCCAGGGTGGGCGATGGGTTCCTTAATGAAACCCTCGTGAGCCGTGAAATCACCGTTGCAGAGACCGACCTGCCGCGGCTGATCATTGACCCGTTCACCGGTGACAGCGAGCTGAACAGCGCCGAACGCGGCGTGGCGCAGGAGCTGACCGGCACCACCACCAACGTGGAGGCGGGGCAGACCATCACCGTCACCTTTAACGACACCACCTACACCGCTGACGTGGAGGCGGACGGCAGCTGGCGGCTGATTGTGCCGCAGGCCGACCTGGCTGAACTGGGTGTGGTGCGCCCGCGCTATGACCTCACCGCCACTGTCAGCAACGCCGGGGGCGAGAGCGTCACCGCCACCGAAGAGGTGACGGTGGTCACCGGCCGCACGGCAGTGGCCATCGGGATTGTGGCCGGGGATAACCAGCTCGACACCGCCGAAGCCGCCAACAACCTGACGGTCAGCGGCGTGGTGATCGGCGTGCCGGCGGACAACACCGTCACCGTGACGCTGGGCGGCCAGAGCTACACCGCGCTGGTGCAGAGTGATAACACCTGGAGCCTGCAAATCCCGGCCGGGGATCTGGCTGACCTGACCAGCGGCGTCTACACCATTACCGCCGACGCGCTGGACACCAACACCGTGCCGGTCAGTGACACGCTCACCCTGAGGGTCGCGTTCGATGACTTCCGCCTCGACCCGCTGACCGAAGACAACATCCTGACTGCGGAGGAAACAGCCAACGACGTCGTCATCAGCGGCCATGCGCCGGTGAGCGCGGCGGGCGGCACCGTGGTGGTCACCGCCTTTGAGGACCCGGCCTACCGCTACACCGGCACCGTGGCGGCTGACGGCACCTGGCAGGTGACCGTACCGGCGGGCAGTTTCAGCGGCGTCACTAATGGCGTCTATACCCTGGCGGCAGAACTCACCGCCCCGGACGGCACGCTCACCACCACCAGCCACAACGTCACCTTTAACACGCAGCCCTTCAGCGGCGGCTTCGTGTTTTACCCCTTTGCCGGGGATGATGTGGTCGATGCCGGGGAGCAGGCGCAGGATCAGATCCTCGACGGCACCTTCTTCCTGGACGACAGCCCCACGGGTGAGGGCGTGGCCGGGCTGGCGGTGACGATCCGGATGACCTCGTTTGACGGCCAGAGCTTTATCTACACCACCACCACCGGCATCGGCGGCTACTGGCAGGTCACGGTTCCGGCGGCCGATCTGGCCCAGTTGCCTGACGGCCGGGTTGACCTCGCCGGCAGCGTCACGGACGGCGCAGGCAACACCCTCAGCAATGAAAATGTCTTTGTGGTGCTGGCCGACCCCGGCACCCTTACCATTGACCCGATCGCCGGGGATAACGTGCTGACGCCGGAGGAAGCCGCCGCCGGGCTGGTCATCAGCGGCAGCAGCCACTTTATGGCGATGCCGCTGGATGTGCAGGTGACGATCAACGGCGTGACCCACAGCTTCTCTGATTACAGTGAAGACTGGGCCGTGACCTTCACCCCGCAGGAGCTGGCCGGGCTGCCCGATGGCCCGCTCACCGTCACCGTCACCGCCTACGATCTGGCCGGTAACCTGATCACCGCCACCGCGCCGCTCACTGTCGAACTGGGCGACCTGCAACCGTTGACCTTTGACCCGTTCGGCGGCAGCGACAACTATCTGGATGAAGATGAGCTGGAGAGCGACCAGCTGCTCAGCGGCCGGGCGGAAAACAGCCCGGCGGGCAGCATCGTGACCCTGACGCTGGGCGGCTTTACCTATCAGGCGGAGGTGCAGGCGGACCACAGCTGGAGCGTGCTGATCCCATCTGCGGATCTGAAAACCCTGCCGGATGACCCGACCACCGACATCCTCGGCAGCATCACCGACGCGGGCGGCAACCTGCTGGCGGTGGGCAGCCACAGCTTCCTGCTCTACCGCACGCCGGGGCAGCTTAACATCGATACCCTGGCCGGTGACGGTACCCTGACCGCTGACGAGGCCAACGCCCCGCTGGTGATTAGCGGCACCATTACCAACGGGCAGGTGGGGGCGGCAGTGACCGTTGACCTGAACGGCCACCTCTACCAGACCACGGTCACGGCCTCTGACGGCAGCTGGAGCGTGACGGTGCCGGTGGCGGATCTGGCGCTGCTGGGCAACACCGGCTACTGGGTCTCGGCGACCTCCACCGATCTCAGCGGCAATCAGATAAGCGGCCTGAACCTGCTGACGGTGGATCTCTCCGCGCCGGTCATCACCCTCGACCCGATCGCCGGGGATAACATCATCAACGCCGCCGAGGCGGCCGCCGGGGTGACGATCAGCGGCCAAAGCTCCGAAGCGGGCGGCACGGTCAACCTGTTGCTTAACGGCGTAACGTACCACGCTGCGGTCAATGACGAGGGCCAGTGGCAGGTCACGCTGCCGCGCAGCACGCTGGCCGGGCTTGATGACGGCCGCTATACGCTGACCCTCAGCCAGACCGGCCCCAACGGCCAGACCACCACCCTCACCGAGTCCCTGCTGCTGGACGCCGACCCGGCCAACCGGCCGGTGCTGCGCATCCATAAAGTCTCCGGGGATAACGTGCTGAACGGCGCAGAGATCCAGAGCGACCAGATTATCTCCGGCAGCTCGGAGAATGTGGAAAGCGGGCAGACGCTGAGCCTGAAAGTGGGCGGCGTCACCTACACCACCCAGGTGCAGGCGGGCGGCGTCTGGTCGCTGATTGTCCCGGCGGAAGACCTGGCGGCGCTGGGCAACGGCGGTGAAACATTGCGCGCCAGCGTCACGGATACCTCCGGTAACCGCGCCACCGCCAGCCGCACCATCAGCCTCCACAGCCACCGCGACGGCCTGAGCATCGACCCGGTTACCGGTGACAACCTGATCAACGCCACGGAGGCCGACGGTGCCATCACCGTCACCGGCCATACCGACGGCGTGCCGCGCGGGGCGACGGTGCATTTAACCCTCAATGGTGAACACTACACCGCCAAAGTCGGCCGGGACGGCAGCTGGTCAGCGACCCTCCCGGCGGCGGATGTGGCGGCGCTGGAGGAGGGATGCAACACGCTGAAAGCGAGCGTCAGAGGCGCGGGCTGGCAACGCCTGCACGCCAAAGCGGTGCTGACGGTGGACACCACCGCGCCGGAGCTGGCGTTTAACCCGGTCTCCGGCGATAACCGGATAAGCCACCAGGAGGCGCAGGCGGGCTTTGCGCTGACCGGCAGCGCCGGGATTGCGGCGGCCGGGCTGCTGGTGCTGGTGGTGCTCAACGGCGTGGAGTATCACGCCACGGTGCAGGAGGCGGGGAACTGGGCGGTCGCGATCCCGGCGGAGGCGCTGGCGGAGCAACCGGCCGGTGACTACGCGCTGACAGTGAGCCTGACGGATGTCGCCGGAAACCTGGCCTCGATGACCCATACCGTGACGCTGGAGGCGGCCCCGGATGCCGCTGACAGCGAAGCCGCACGGGCCGTCGCCGGGCAGGCCACCGCAGACAGCGCCGACAGCACCCTGACTACTGCGCTGGTGACGCCGGAGGCAACGGCAACGGACACGGCAGACGGGACGTACGCCATCGGCGGCCAGACGCTGACCCTGGCGGAGAGCGGCGGCGAAGCGGTGGGCGGCAGCGGCAATGACACCATCCTGCTGAACACGCTGGACTTCCTGCATATCGACGGCGGCAGCGGCACGGATACCCTGTTACTGGCCGGGACGGATCAGCATCTGGATCTCACCGCGCTCGGGCTGAAGATCGAAAACATCGACATCTTCGACCTCGGCAACGGCAGCAACAGCCTGACGCTGGGGCTGCACGAGATGGAAAGCGTGCGCGACCAGCCGGAAGAGAGCCTGTTTATCCGTGGCGCAGACGGCAGCCGCCTGATGCTTGCCGGCGATAACACCTGGGAAACCCACGGCCAGCGCGAGGCAGGCGGCCTGACCTTTGACGTCTACCACGCCACCGGGCTGGAAAGTGCCGAGGCGCTGGGGGATTTGCTGGTACAGCACGGTATTCAGGTGCAGCAGGTATAACAGGCGATCGATTTAACAAAAACAGGTGGCCTGAACCCCTGAAATAAGTGAACGAGGCCGGGGCAACCCGGCCTTATTTATCGGGTTGATTAACCGGCAATCGGAATAACGGCCATAATAGCGCCCTAAAAAGGATAAAATATTCTAATGATTTCTTTGTTATTTTAATGATGCGGCTTTTTATTTTATTCGGCCTTATATGGACGAATATGCGGGCGTTCCCGGAAAAAGGAGAAATATCAAAAAGTCACTGATAACGTTTATTTCCATCCGGTTATTTCTTTTGGTTATGCCGTGTTTACGTAACACGTTTCAGGACTTTTCTTAGATCAATCCCGGTGGGTTTTTCCCATAGACTTCCTGTCAGGCCGGAATATCCGGCCCTTTTATTTTTCTAAAAAACAGTGTTTATCGATTATTACGATAACCTCAGGCCCTTTTTTGCTTTTTTTGCCCGGCGTTTTATGACGGTATTTCACCAGACTGGAAAACACAGAGAGCCGCCGCAGACGGGGGCTTTTGGATTAATGCACGTTGAGCTGTGGCTCTGCTCCAGGGGCACCCGGCATCAGCGCGTGATGACGATTCCTACAAGAGGCCGTTTATGGCAACCGCAACCTACAACTCCCGTAACGCCGGCAGCCTTATCGCCCCGCTGGCCGCCAGTGACCTGATCATCGACCCCCTCTCCGGTGATAATGCCCTCAATGCCGCCGAAGCAGCACAACCGCTGGTCATCAGCGGCACCACCACCCAGACCGCGCCCGACAGCAGCGTCACGGTACTGCTGAATGACGTCCCTTACAGCGCCGCGGTGAACGCGGACGGCACCTGGCGCGCCACGGTGCCGGTGGAGGCCGTCAGCGCCTTGCCGGACGGCCCCCAGCCGGTGGTGGCGACCATCACCCTGGCGGACGGCAGCACCCAGCGCACGGAGGCCACGCTGGCCGTGCACGTCACCAACCTGCCGCAGGCGGTGCTGAACCCGCCCGCCACCCTTAACCTGGCGCAGACGCAAAGCGACCAGACGCTGACCGGCAGCACCGGCGTCAGCGGTGATGGCCAGAGCGTGGTGGTTGCGCTGAACGGCCAGACCTACCGCGGGGAGGTGGCGGCCGACGGCAGCTGGAGCGTGACGCTGCCGTCCGGCGCGTTGCAGGCGCTGGCGGAGGGCAGCTACCCGGTAAACGTGACGGTGACCGATGCCGCCGGTAACCTCAGCACCACCGGCGGCAGCCTGGCGCTGGACATCACCGCGCCGCAACTGGCCATCGACCCGGTCACCGGGGATAACCTGCTGAACCAGCGCGATGTGCAGAACGGCATTACCGTCACCGGCCAGTCCGGTGAGGCGGGCAGCACGGTCACGGTGGACTTTAACAACCAGGCTTATACCGCCACGGTGGCCGCAGACGGCACCTGGCGGGTGGCGGTGCCCGCGGCTGACCTGGCCGGCCTGACCGGTGATTATGCCCTGACCGCCACCACCACCGACAGCGCAGGCAACCCGGCCACCGCCCGCCAGACCGTAACGGTGGACAACAGCAACCTGCCGCAACTGGCGATTACCCCGTTCACCGGCGACAACCGGCTCGACAGCGCAGAGCGCGGCGTGGCGCAGGAGCTGAACGGCACCACCACCAACGTGGAAGCCGGGCAGGTGGTGACCGTGACGCTGAATAACCACACCTACCTGGCACCGGTGCAGGCGGACGGCAGCTGGCACCTGATCGTGCCGCAGGCGGATATGTCCCTGTTGCCCACCGGCGCCCTCACGCTCAGTGCCGGCGTGGCGGATGCGGCGGGGAACACCGCCAGCACGCGGGAAACCCTCACGGTGGTGAGCGGCGGGCAGACGGTGGCGATCGACACCCTGGCGGGGGACAATATCCTCAATGCGGCCGAGGCCACCACCGACCTCACCCTCAGCGGCGTGGCGCAGGGGCTGGCGGCCGGTAATACCGTGACGGTCACGCTCAACGGCGTCACTTACACCACCACCCTGACCAGCAACGCCACCATCAACGGCGGCACCACCTGGCGCGCCACCGTCCCGGCGGCCGACCTGGCCGCGCTGGAGGACGGCAGCTACAGCGTGACCGCCGAGGTGCGTAACAGCAGCGGTGGCCTGATCACCTCCACGCAGGATCTGCTGGTGGTGATCAACACCCAGCCGGAGTTGCTGAATAATACGCCGTTCGGCGACGGCTACCTGAACGTGGCCGAGGCGGCCGCCGGGCAGACGCTCTCCGGCTATACCGGCGTCACCGGGGCAGGGCAGAGCGTCACGGTCTCGCTCTCCGGCCGGAACTTTACCGCCACGGTGGAGGAGAGCGGCCTCTGGCGCGCCGCCATCCCGGCGGAGGTGTTGCAGGCGCTGCCCAGCGGGCTGGTTACCTACACCGTCACCGCCAGTGACATCGCCGGGAATACGGTGTCCGGCCCCGGCGCCTTCACCGTGGACTTCACCCCGCCGGGCGTGCACATCAGCCCGCTGACCGCGGACAACATCGTCAATACGGAAGAAGCCGCCAGGGCGCTGACCCTGCAAGGCACTTCCGCCGATGTGCCGATCAACACCACCCTGGGGGCGGCCGTGGTGGTGACGCTGAACGGCGAAACCTACACCACCACCGTGACCGAGGACGGCATCTGGACGATCCCGCTGCCGCGCGGCGCGCTGGCCGGCCTGCCGGACGGCAGTTACCCGATCACCGCCACCATCATTGATGACGCCGGTAACAGCACCTCCGTCACCGGCGCGGTCACGCTGGCCGCCGGGCCGCTCAGCACCCCGGCGATCACCTTCGATGCCTTCGCCGGGGACAATGTGCTCAACAGCGCCGAGCAGAACACCGCCCAGACGCTGAGCGGCCACGCCGACCATGTGGAGGCCGGGCTGCTCGTCACCCTGACGTTGAACGGCCGCACCTATACTGCGGCGGTGCAGCCGGACGGCAGCTGGAGCACCGCCATCCCGGCCAATGACCTGCGCCTGCTCAGTGACGGCAGCCTGACCGTCAACGCCG
Organism: Chimaeribacter arupi; assembly: GCF_002858805.1. Taxonomy (GTDB): domain Bacteria; phylum Pseudomonadota; class Gammaproteobacteria; order Enterobacterales; family Enterobacteriaceae; genus Chimaeribacter; species Chimaeribacter arupi. The sequence continues at coordinate 42,404 of NZ_PJZI01000012.1, read as the reverse complement.
CCGTCACCAACAGCGCGGGCAACAGCGCCACCGCCAGCGACATCCTGACGGTTGACCTCAACCGGGGCGGCATCAGCGTGAACCCGCTGGCCGGGGACGGGATGCTGAACGTCGCTGAACAGGCCGCGGGGCTGACCCTCAGCGGCACCACCGCCGGGGTGCCGGAGGGCAGCACCGTGACGGTTATCCTTAACGGCCAGAACTACACCACGCAGACCGACGGGCTGGGCCTCTGGACGCTGACCCTTCCCCCGGAGGCGCTGGCCGGGCTGCCGGACGGCCGCCAGACGGTCAACATCAGCACCTTTGACGCCGACGGCGACCCGGTCTTTACCACCGCGCCGCTTAACGTCTACCTGCACAGCCTGCCGCACCCGACGCTGGATACGCCGTTTGTGGATGGGCGGCTCAATGCCGCCGAGGTGCAGGCCCCGCAGACCCTCACCGGCCACACCGGGCTGACCGGCCCTGGGCAGAGCGTGAGCCTGGCGCTGGGCGGGCTTATCTACACCGGCACGGTGGATGAGAGCGGCGTCTGGCAACTGACCCTGCCGCCCTCTGCGTTCCGCGGGCTGGCGGAAGGCACCACCGCACTGGATGTGGTGGTGAGCGATCTGGCGGGCAACACCGCGCTTGTCAGCGGGAATGTACAGGTGGATTTCACCGCGCCGACGCTGGTGGTCAACACCATTGCCGGTGACAACATCGCCAACGCGCGCGAAATGGCGGCGGGCGTCTCCTTAAGCGGCAGCGGCTCGGAAGTGGGCGGCGTGGTGAACGTGACGGTGCTGTTCAACAACATTACCTATGAGGCCACGGTGCGGCCGGGCGGCGGCTGGAGCCTGCGCCTGCCGCCGGGCGCGCTGGTTAACCTGCCGGACGGCCGCTACGACCTCCAGGTGAGCCTGACGGATGCGGCGGGCAATACCGCCACAGAGACCCGGGCCCTGGTGCTGGACGGCAACGCCGCCACCCTGCCGCGCCTGCGGATCGACACCGTCTCCGGGGATAACCGGCTGCACGGGGCTGACCTGTTCAGTGACCAGATCATCACCGGCTCAGCGGACAATGTGGAAACCGGCCAGCGCGTGCAGCTGAAAATCGGCGCGAATACCTACACCACGGTGATTCAGGCGGGTGGGATCTGGTCGGTGACCCTGCCGGCGGAGGATCTGGCGGACCTGAACAGCGGGCGTGTCACCCTGCTCGGGCGCGTGACCGATGCCGCCGGTAACACGGCCACCGCCACCCGTTTTGTGAACGTCAACACTGACCGCGCCGGGTTGAGCATCGATCCGGTCACCGGCGATAACCTGATCAATGCGGCCGAGGCGGGCGCAGCGATTACCCTGAGCGGCCACGCCCTTGGGGTCGCCACCGGCACCGTGGTCAACCTGACGCTGAACGGCCACCGCTACACCGCCAGGGTGGACGCAGAGGGCCACTGGGCGACGGAAATCCCGGCGGCCGATGCGGCGCAGTTCCCTGACGGCATTCTGTCGCTGGTGGCCCGTTCGTCCAGCCTCAGCAGCGGGCAGCTCTACGCCAGCGCCGCGCTGGGTGTGGCAGTGAACACGCTGCCGGCACCCACGGTAAACACGCTGTTTGCCGATGGCCTGCTGGGCCAGGCGGACGCGGCGCAGCCGCTGGGGCAGAGTATCGCCGGGAACACCGGCATAACGGGTAACGGGCAGACGGTGGTGGTCAGTTTGAACGGCCAGCAGATCGCCGCGGTGGTGGAGGCCACCGGGGCCTGGAGCGCCACGCTGCCTGCCGCCTGGCTCACTGCTTTGCCGGACGGGCAGCACAGCGTGACCGTCACGGCCACCGATGCCGCCGGTAACCAGGCGCAGGCCGAAGGCAGCTTCCAGGTGGACTTCACGCCACCGGCGCTGACGCTGGACCCGCTCTCAGGCGATAACGTGCTGCTTAACAGCGACACCAACACCACCATTTCCGGCACCGCCGACCTGGACGCCGTGGGCCAGAAAGCGGTGGTCACGCTGTTTGGCGTGCCGTACCAGGCGGAAGTGCTGTGGGACGGCAGCTGGGCGCTCTACCTCAGCGGCCTGAACCAGATGCCGAACGGCATCTACCCGATCACCGTCAGCGTCGCTGATGCCGCCGGTAACGTCAGCACGCTGGAACAGGAGATCGAGGTAGCGCGCAACCTCGACATCGCCATCACCCGGAACGCGCTGACCGGGGATAATGTGCTGGATGCCGCAGAAGTGCAGGTGGACCAGGTCATCACCGGCAGCACCGTGGGCGTGGAAGCGGGGCAGACCCTGACGCTGCGCTTTAACGGCGTCAACTACACCACCACCGTGGCCTCCGGCGGGGAGTGGCGCGTGGCGATCCCGCAGTCCGCGCTGGCCGGGCTGGAAAACGGCGAGCGGATCGTCATTGAGGCGCGGGTTACCGATATCCACGGCAACCCGGCGGTGCAGAGCCAGGCCGCCACGGTCAACCTTGAACAGGGCGGGCTGGCCTTTAACCCGGTAGCCGGGGACAACACCCTGAATGCTGAAGAAGCCGCCGGGGCCGTGGTGCTCAGCGGCGTCACCGCCAGGGTCGCTGAGGGGGAAACGCTGTCGCTGGCGCTGGACGGCCACGCCTACAGCACCACCGTGGCGGCGGACGGCAGCTGGCGTTTCACCGTGCCCGCCGCGGATGTGGCGCTGCTGCCGGATGGCCAGGTGCCGCTGACCGCCTCGGTCACCGACGTGGACGGCACGCCGATCACCCAGACCATCGACCTCGGCGTGCACATCACCACGCTGCCCGCGCCGACCCTCAACACCCCGTTTGCTGACGGCGCACTGGGCGCGGCGGAAGCCGCGGTGGGGCAGGCGCTCTCCGGCACCACCGGCATCAGCGGTGACGGCCAGCAGGTCAGCGTGGCGGTGGGCGAAAACCGCTACAACGCCATTGTGAACAGCAGCGGCAACTGGACGGTGACGATCCCGGCGGCCGATCTCCAGGCCTTGCCGGAAGGGCGCGCCACCGTCACGGTGACGGCGCAGGATGCGGCAGGCAACAGCCGTGCGGTGTCCGGCACCTTTACCGTGGACTTCACCGCGCCGGAACTTCAGCTTAACCCGGTCACCGGCGACAACCTGATCACCGCGCGCGACGTGCAGAACGGCTTTGCCGTCACCGGCAGCACCACTGCCGCCGCGGCCGGGCTGCTGGTGGCGGTGGTGCTTAACAGCGTCAGCTACCATGCCACGGTACAGGAGAACGGCAACTGGTCGGCGGCAATCCCGGCACGGGCGCTGGCCGGGCAGCCGAACGGGGAGTACCCGCTGACGGCCAGCCTCACCGACGCGGCGGGCAACGTCACCACGCTCACCAGCCACATCACCCTCGGCACCGCGCCTGCGCCGGCGGCAACAGAGAGCACGGCGGCCCCGGAAGCGGCAACCGTGGCGGCGGCCGGCCATGAGGCCGCGGTGGCCGATCACGCAGGCAGCACGCTGAGTGCCGCGCCTGCCGCTGCTGAGGCGTCCCCGGCGGAGACGGCCTATTCCATCGGCGGGCAGGTTATTGATGTCACCACGCCCGGCAGTGATGTGCAGGGCGGCAGCGGCAATGACCTCTTTACGCTGCACACCACGGAGATCCAGCACCTGGACGGCGGCAGCGGCCTCGACACGCTGCTGCTGGCGGGCACCGATCAGCATCTGGACCTGTCGGCACTCGGGCTGGATGTGGCGCATATCGAGATCATTGACCTGGGCGAAAGCGGCACCAACAGCCTGCGGCTTGATGAGCGGAGCGCGCAAACCCTGACGGATCAGCCGGACGACAACCTGTTGGTGCGCGGGGCGGCGGGCAGCCAGCTCACGCTGGCAGGCGGCGGCGATGCCTGGGCGGCTGACGGCCAGCGGGTGGTGGACGGCCTGACGTTTGACGTCTACCACAACGGGGCGCTGGAGAGCGGCCATACCCTGGGGGATGTGCTGGTGCAGCACGGTATTCAGGTGCAACAGGCCTGAGTGACACCGCAACGACGCCAAGCCGGGGAAACCCGGCTTTTTTATGCCCGGCGGGCGGGCGGCAAAAGCGGCCCAGCCACGGCCGGGAAGGCCATAAAAAAAGATAACCAAAACCGATAAATCAATGCCCTGGACACCCCGCCCGGCCAATGCAGTGCGCGCTGCAAATACGATTCAGTCCGCACAAAAGATAAATTTTCCTGATGTGTCGTGTGCGTGGCTTCAAAAATGATAAAAGTTGTGTTTATTATGTGTGACTTAAGTTAAATTGTGATTCATTGAGTTAAATTTGTTTTAAATCAGCAGATTATTTGGATTATTTATTGTTATAAACCGGTTTATCTGACTTGATTTTGTAAAAATACCGTTCTGTAATAAATATTTTTTATCCCTTTGATAGATTTTTTTTCAAGCAGACACGGCTTTTGCCACATATACCTAGAGAGCCACTGATTTAAAAAAGTGCTGCTTATCAATAATCAGGGTAACGATAGCTATTTTTGTTTCTATTGCTGTTTTCTTTTTTCCTTGTGCTGTTGCCACACCAGATTGAAAAAAATGAAGCCACGGAATTCCAGGGCTTTTAGTTAATTTCCCCTACTGCATCTCTGCTGCTCAGGACGGGCCTGTCTGTGCCAGGCGTCTGTTATGAAAGGTAAAAGTTTGCCGTCATGGGATTTTTTACGACGATTTGGAGAAGAGGCAGCATATGGCAACCGCAGATATCCTTTCCCGCACTTCCGGCGACGTGATTACCCAGGTCGCAGACGGCACCCAAACCCATTCCCTGACTGAACCCAGCGTAGTGCGCGTGAACGGCTCACGTACGCTGGTGGCCCGTTATGAGCGCGTCGGCAACGACCTGATCCTGCATATGCAGGATGGCTCAACGGTCACCTACCGCAGCTTTTTCCTGACCAATGCGGAAGGGCTGCACAGCGAACTGGTGTTTGATGACGGTATCGGCGTGCTTGACCATGCGGTCTTTGCCGAGGGCGTGGCGACAGCGGCACCCACTGCCGTGGTGCCGACGTTCGCGGCGCTGGATACGATTGGGCCGCTGATTGCCACCGGCTCCGCCTTTGCCTTGTCACCGCTGGCGCTGGCCGGGATTGGTGCCGTGGCGCTGGGCGGCGGGATCGCCCTGGCGGCCGGTGGCGGCGGCGGTGGCGGCGGCAGTGCCGGGGACGCAGGCGGCGGGGGCGTGACGCCCGGTGCCGCACCGGTCGTGACATTAACGCCGTTTGCCGCGGATAACCTGCTCAACGCCGGCGAGGCGCAGGCTGCCCAGACCCTGACCGGGACGGTACAGAATGCCGAGGCCGGCAGCAGCGTGCTGCTGACCCTGAACGGCGTGACCTATACCGGCGTGGTGGCGGCGGACGGCAGCTTCAGCATCAGTGTGCCTGCCTCTGCCCTGCAAGGGCTGGCAGACGGCAGCTACCCGCTGAATGTTACCGTCACCAATGCTGCCGGGCTGAGCGGCCAGGCGACCCTGACGGTCGGCGTGGATACCACTGCGCCTGCCGTCACCGTCAATGCGGTGGCCGGTGACAACCTGATTGATGCCGCTGAGGCAACCCAGCCGCTGGTGATCAGCGGCAGCGCCACGGCGGCAGACGCCGGGCAGACCGTCACCGTGACCCTGAACGGCACCACCTATACCGGCGTCGTCAATGCGGACGGCAGCTGGAGCGTGACCCTGCCGGCCGGGGCGCTGAGCGGCCTGGCCAACGGCACCTACCTGCTGACCACCTCCCTGACTGACGCCGCCGGCAACACCACCAGCGTGACCCAGAGCGTGGTGCTGAACACCACCGGCGCGGCCCTGCCGACGCTGACGCTGGCCCCCGTTACCGGTGACAACGTGATTGACAGCACCGAGGTGCAGAGCGCCCAGACGCTGAGCGGCACCACCACCGGCGTGGAAGCGGGGCAGACCGTGACGCTGGTGCTGAACGGCATCACTTATACCGCCGCCGTGAACGCGGACGGCAGCTGGAGCACCACCGTGCCGGCTGCCGATCTCGCGCTGCTCGCCAGCGGCAATACCACGCTGACGGCCACCGTGTCCAACCAGGCCGGGGTGCAGGCGGCAGACAGCGAAACCCTGACTGTGAACCTCGGTGCCGCGCAACCGACGCTGACCCTGGCCGCGTTCGCCGGGGATAACGTGCTCGACAGTACGGAAGCGCAGACGGCCCAGACGCTGAGCGGCACCACCACCGGCGTGGAAGCGGGGCAGACCGTGACGCTGGTGCTGAACGGCATCACGTATACCGCCGCCGTGAATGCGGACGGCAGCTGGAGCACCACGGTGCCGGCCGCCGATCTCGCGCTGCTCGCCGCCGGCAGCCTGCCGCTGACCGCCACGGTCAGCACTGTGGCCGGGGCCACTGCCGGGGCCAACGCCACGCTGGTGGTCGCCGGTGCGCCGACGATCAACCCGGTGGCAACGGATAACATCATTAATGCCGCCGATGCGGCCGCCGATCTGGTGCTGAGCGGCACCACCGGCGCGCCCGGAGCCGGGCAGGGCGTCACCGTGACCGTGGGCGGCACCGTCTACACCGGCAGCGTGGACGCCGCCGGGAACTGGAGCGTCACCGTCCCGGCTGCCACCCTCCAGGCATTGCCGCAGGGCACCACCACCCTGAATATTGCGGTGACCAGCGCCTCCGGCAACGTCACGCCGCTGACCGCCACCGTCACCAATGACACCGTCGCCCCGGCGCTGGTGGTGGACCCGGTCGCCGGTGACCAGACCATCAACATCACCGATGCACAAAGTGACATCATCGTCAGCGGCACCACCTCCGACCCGGCCGCCCCGCTCAGCGTGACGCTGAACGGCGTCAGCTATACACCGGTGGTCGCGGCCGACGGCAGCTGGACGGCGACCATTCCGGCCAACACCCTGACCTACCCGGCCGGCAGCTACCCGCTGGTGGTCACCACCACCGATGCCGCCGGTAACCCGGCCAGCGTCACCCAGAACCTTTACCTGCACGCCGACCCGGCCGCCGCGCCGACCGTCAGCGTGAACCCGTTTGCCGGGGACAACACCGTAGACGGTGCCGAGCTTAATGTGGCGCAGGTGCTGAGCGGCACCACCACCAACATGGAAGCCGGGCAGATCCTGACGCTGCAAATCGGCCCGGGCCTGCAGCGCACCGCGCAGGTGCAGGCGGACGGCAGCTGGCAGCTGACGCTCACCGCCGCCGAGCTGGGTGAGCTTCCGGCCGGTACCACCACGCTTACCGTACAGGCGACAGACGCTGCCGGTAACCCGGTCACCGCCACCAGCAGCATCGGCATTATCCCGACGCAGGGCGGGGTGGCGATTGCCGCCGTCACCGGGGATAACCTGATCAACGCCGCTGAGGCCGCCGCCGGGGTGACGCTGCAGGGCAGCACCCAGAATGTGGATGAAGGCGCCACCGTGCAGGTGACGCTGAACGGCATCACCTACACCACCACCACCCAGGCGGACGGCAGCTGGAGCCTGGAGGTGCCGGCCGCGGATCTGCAGGCGCTGGCCGACGGCAGCTACCCGGTTACCGCCACCACCACCGACAGTGGCGGCACGATGGTCACCTCCACCACCACGGTAACCACCGTGATCACCACCTTGCCGGTGGTGACGGTGAACCCGCCGCTGGGCGATGGTGTGCTGAACCTGGCGGAAGCCGCCGCAGACCAGACCCTGACCGGCAGCACCGGCGTGGCCGGGGCAGGGCAGACCGTGACCCTGACCCTGGGCGACACCGCCTATAACGCCGTGGTGGCCGCCGACGGGAGCTGGAGCCTGGTGGTGCCGGCCGCAGATTTGCAGGCGCTGCCCAGCGGCAGTGTGCCTTACAGCGTGCTGGCCACCGATGCCGCCGGCAACAGCACCACCCTGACCGGCAGCCTGCCGGTTGATTTCGGCGCCCCGACCCTGACCCTGAACCCGATCGCCGGGGACGGCACCCTCAATGCCGCAGAACAGCAGGTGTCGCAGATCCTGAGCGGTACCGCGTTCGGCGTGGAGGCCGGGCAGACGGTCACCGTGACCCTGAACGGCATTACTTACAGCGCGCCGGTGCTCTCCGGCGGTAACTGGGAAGTGACCATTCCGGCGGCCGATCTGGCGCTGCTGGCCAATGGCGGCCTGACCCTCACCGCCACCGTGGCGGATGCCGCAGGCAACAGCGTTTCGCAAAGCCAGACGCTGATCGTCAATAACACCGTGGGCGGGCTGGCGGTCGATCCGATCGCCGGGGATAACCGCATCAACGCCGCGGAAGCCACCGCCCCGCTGGTGCTGACCGGCAGCGCCGCCAATGTGGCGGAGGGCAGCCCGGTCACCGTCACCCTCAATAACGTGACCTATACCGGCACCGTGGGCGCCGACGGCAGCTGGACGGTCACTGTGCCGGTGGCGGACGTCGCGGCCTTGCCGGATGGCACCAACACCCTGACCCTCAGCGCCACGGATGCCGGCGGCACGCCGCTCAGCAGCAGTGTGGCACTCGACACGCGCATCACCACGCTGCCGGAGCCGGTGGCGGATACCCCGTTCGGTGACGGCACCCTGAGCGGCCCGGAAGCGGCCGTTGACCAGACGCTGACCGGCAACACCGGCGTCACCGGTGCCGGGCAGGCGGTGGTGGTTAACCTGAACGGCGTGGATTACCCGGCCACCGTGCAGGCAGACGGCAGCTGGAGCGCCACGGTGCCCGCCGCTGATTTGCAGGCGATCCCGGCGGGGACCACCACGTTGACCGTGACCGCCACCGACCCGGCCGGTAACACCGACAGCAGCACCACGCCGCTCACCGTGCTGGGCAGCAGCAACCTGATCACCATCGACCCGGTCACCGGCGACAACCTGGTGAATGCGGACGAAGCCGCAGGCGGCATCACCCTGAGCGGCACCGCCGACAGCCTGGCGGCCGGTTCCACCCTGACATTGACCCTTGCCGGGCAGACCTACACCACCACCACCGGCACTGACGGCAGCTGGAGCGTGGAGGTGCCGGAAGCGGATGTGCTGGCCTGGACCGGCAACCCGCTGACGCTGGTGGTCACCGCCCCCGACGGTACCAGCAGCAGCGTGGAGATTGGCAACTACGTCACCAACCCGGCGGCACCGACCTTTGACACGCCGTTCGGCAATAACGTCCTGAACATTGAGGAAGCGGCCGTTGACCAGGTGCTGACCGGCACCACCGGCATTACCGGTGCCGGGCAGACCGTTTCCGTGACCCTGGGCGACACCGCCTACCCCGGCAGCGTGGATGCAGACGGCAACTGGACGGTGATTTTGCCGTCCGCCGTGTTGCAGGCGCTGGAAGACGGCAGCACGCCGTTGCAGGTCACGGTGACCGATATCGCCGGTAACAGCGCCACCGCCACCCAGACGCCGACCGTGGCCCTGACCGCGCCGACGCTGACGGTGGGCACCGTGGCGGATGATAACGTCATCAACTATGCCGAAGCACAGGCAGGCGTGGCCGTCAGCGGCACCGCCTCCCTGCCGGACAGCACCGTCACCGTGACGCTGGGTGACCAGACCTTTACTGCACAGACCAACGGCGACGGCGACTGGACGCTGTCACTGCCGGCGGGCGCCCTCAGCGCAGGCGGCGCATTCCCGGACGGCACCTACCCGCTGACGGTGTCCGTCACTGACGCCAACGGCAACACCACCACCACGTCGCAGGACGTGGTGATCAATGCCGATGAAGACTCCCTGCCGACCGTGACGCTGGATGCCGTCAGCGGCGACAACCAGCTCTCCGAGGCTGAACACCAGGTGTCACAGACCCTGAGCGGCACCACCACCAACGTGGAAGCCGGCCAGACGGTGACCCTGACGCTCAACGACCAGACCTACACCGCCACCGTACAGGGGGACGGCACCTTCAGCGTGATTGTCCCGGCTGCCGATGTGGCGGCGCTGCCGGGCGGGGCCAGCACCGTGGTCGCCACGGTGAGTGACAGCGCCGGTAACACCGCCCCGGCCGCTGAGCAGGGCATCACGGTGGAAGATGCCCTGGGCGGCATCGCGATTGACACCGTCGCCACCGATAACCGCATCAACGCCGCCGAAGCCGCCAGCGATCTGGTGGTGCAGGGCACCGCCTTCAATGTGGCGGACAATACGCCGGTCACCTTCTCCTTCGCCGGGCGCAGCTTCTTCGCCCGTGTGGCAAGCGGAAGCTGGCGCGTCACCATTCCGGCGGAAGTGGTACAGGCTGTGGGGAGCGGCACTGTCGTGGCGACAGCCACCACCACCCAGGCGGACGGCACCACTGCCACCAATGAACTGCCGATTTCGCTGTATGTCAGCCCGGTGCCGGTTGCCACCCTCGACACCCCGTTTGGTGACGGCTTCCTGAATGCGCAGGACATCACCACCCCGCAGACCCTGACCGGCCGCACCGGCGTGACCGGGGCCGGGCAGACCATCACCCTGACGCTGGCGGATATCCCGCTGACCGGCACGGTGGACAATGACGGCGTCTGGCGCGTCACCGTACCGGTGGACGTGCTGCAACAGCTGGCAGAAGGCAATGCGCCGATCGCCGTCCAGGTGCAGGTCGCGGATGCGGGCGGCAACACCAGCAGCACCACCGGCAATGCCGTGGTGGACCTCACCGCCCCGGCCGTGACCATTGATGCCCTGGCGGGCAACGACATCCTGAACGCCGCTGAGCAGGGGGTACCGCTGGTGATAAGCGGCACCGCCACCGGCGGGGTGGAAGGGCAGAGTGTCACCGTGACGCTGAACGGCGTGACCTATACCACCACCGTGCAGGCCAGCGGCAACTGGCAGCTGACAGTACCGGCTGCCGATCTGGCGGCCCTCGGCAACGGCGGGCTGACCGTCAGCGCCACCGTGAATGATCTGGCCGGTAACCCCGGCACAGCCGACCGGGTGCTGATCGTCAATACCGCCCTGGGCGGCATCGCGATCGATACCCTCGCCGGGGATAACGCCCTCAGCGCCGCCGAGGCGGGCCAGCCGCTGGTGGTCAGCGGCACCACTGCCAATGTCACGCCGGGCAGCGTGGTCAGTGTCGAACTGGCAGGCACCACCTACACCGGCACGGTCAATAGCGACGGCAGCTGGACGGTCACCGTCCCGGCGGCGGCCGTGGGCGCGTTGCCGGATGGCCTGAACAGCGTCACTGCCACCGTCACCGATGCGGGCGGCACCGGCGAAACCGCCACCGCTACCCTGGATGTGCACATCACCAACCTGCCGCAGGCCACGCTGGATACCCCGGCCACCCTGAACGGCAGCGATGCGCAGGCTGAACTGGCGCTCACCGGCAGCACCGGTGTCAGCGGCGACGGCCAGAGCGTCACCCTGACGCTGAACGGCCAGACCTTCACCGGCCTGGTGGACGGCGACGGCGGCTGGCAGGTGACGTTGCCTGCCGCGGCGTTGCAGGCGCTCACTGACGGCACTTACCCGCTGACCGTGACGGTCACCGATGCCGCAGGCAACACCAGCACGGCCACCGGCAGCCTGCCGGTGGATGTCACCGCACCGACGCTGGCGATTGACCCGGTCACCGGCGATAACGTCCTTAACCAGGCCGATGTGCAGGCCGGGATCGCCGTGACCGGGCAGTCTGACGACCTCGACGGCACCGTCACCGTGACCTTTAACGACCAGACCTTTACGGCCACCGTGGGCAGTGACGGCAGCTGGAGCGTGACCCTCCCGGCCGCGGCGCTGGAAGGGCTGGACGGCAGCTTCCCGCTGACCGCCACCCTGACCGATGCGGCGGGCAACCCCGCCACCTTCACCCAGACAGTGACGGTAGACGCCACCGACCTGCCGCAACTGACCCTGGATCCGTTTGCCGGTGACAACGAGCTGGACAGCGCCGAGCGCGGCGTGGCGCAGACCCTGAGCGGCACCACCACCAACGTGGAAGCCGGGCAGACGGTCACTGTCACCCTGAACAACACCACCTACACCACCACGGTACTGGCGGACGGCACCTGGAGCCTGCTGGTGCCGGCGGCCGATCTGGCCCTGCTGACCACCGGCCCGGCAACCCTGACTGCCACCGTGGCGGACATCGCCGGGAACAGCATCACGGCGGATGAAACCGTGACGGTGGTCACCGGCCAGGAAGGGGTGGCGATTGACACCCTCTCCGGCGACAACTTCCTCAATGCCGCCGAGGCGGGCGAACCGCTGGCGGTAAGCGGGGTGGTGGTGGGCGTGCCGGAAGGCAACACCGTCACCGTGACCCTGAACGGTGAAACCTATACCGCCACCGTGAACGCGGATGCCACCTGGCGCCTGGAGATCCCGGCGGACGATCTGGCCGGGCTGGCGGACGGCACCTACAGCGTGACGGCAGAGGCGGTCGACAGCAACGGCGCGACGGTGAACGCCGCGCTTGATCTGGTGGTGCTGATCAATAACCTGCCGCAACCGCAGGCCAACGCCCCGTTCGGCGACGGCTACCTGAGCATCAGCGAGGCTGCGGCCGGGCAGGTGCTGAGTGGGCAGACCGGGGTCTCCGGCACCGGGCAAACCGTGACGGTGACGCTCGCCGGGCAGAACATCACCGCCACCGTGGATGAAAATGGCTTCTGGAGCGCGGCTGTCCCGGCGGACCTGCTGCAATCGCTCAGCAACGGGCTGGTGAATTTCAACGTGAACGCCAGTGACGCCGCAGGCAACAGCGCCGACACCACCGGTGCCTTTACCGTGGACTTCACCGCGCCGGGGCTGAGCATCAGCCCGCTGACTGCGGACAACATCGTCAATATCACCGAGGCCGCCGGGGAAGTGACGCTGCGCGGCACCTCGGCCGACATCCCGCTGAACGGCGCGGCCGGGGCCACGGTGACCGTGACGCTGAACGGCGAAACCTACACCACCACCGTGACGGAAGAGGGCACCTGGAGCGTGCCGCTGCCGGTCGGGGCGCTGGCCGGGCTGCCGGACGGCAGTTACCCGGTCACCGCCTCCATTACCGATGACGCGGGCAACAGCACCAGCGTCACCGGCAGCGTGACCCTGGCGACCGACCCGGCCAACGCGCCGCAAATCACCTTTAACGCGTTTGCCGGTGACAACACCCTCAACGGCGCGGAGCAGAACACCACCCAACTGCTGAGCGGCACCGTGGCCAATGTGGAAGCCGGGCAGGTCGTGACCCTGACCCTGAACGGCCGCACCTATACCGCCACCGTGCAGCCGGACAACAGCTGGAGCACCACCGTACCGGCCAACGATCTGCGCCTGCTCAGCAACGGCACGGTGACCATCAGTGCCAGCGTGGAGAACGTGGCGGGCAACAGCGGCACCGCCGAGAACACCGTGACGGTTAACCTGGACCAGGGCGGCATCAGCCTGAACCCGCTGGCCGGGGATAACCTGCTGAACGCACAGGAGGCGGCCAACGATCTGGTGATCAGCGGCACCACGCTGAATGTGCCGGCCGGCACCACCATCACCGTGGCGTTTAACGGTGAAACCTACACCACCCAGGCCAGTGAGCAGGGCGTCTGGAGCGTGACCGTGCCGTCAGCGGCGCTCGCGTTGCTGACCGACGGCACGCAAACCGTGACCGTGACCAGCACCGACGGTGGCGGTAACCCGGTCACCACCAGCACCAGCCTGTCAGTGTTTGTGAACAACCTGCCGGTGCCGACGCTGGACCTGCCGTTCCTCGATGGGGTGCTGAACACGGCGGAGGCACAACTTCCCCAGACCCTGACCGGCTCCACCGGCATCGCCGGGGCCGGGCAGAGTGTGAGCCTGACGCTGGGCGGCACGCTCTACACCGGCACGGTGGACGCCAACGGCAACTGGAGCCTGACGCTGCCGGCGCAGGCGCTGAGCGACCTGCCGGACGGCACCGCCACCCTGCCGATCACCGTGAGCGATCTGGCGGGCAACACCGCCACCCTGAACGGCAGTGCGCAGATTGATTTCACCGCGCCTACCGTGGTGGTCAACCCGATTGCCAATGACAACATCGCCAACGCTGCAGAAATTGCGGCCGGGGTGGTGGTCAGCGGCAGCGGCTCGGAAGTCGGGGACATCGTCACCGTCACCATCCTGTTTAACGGCATCGCCTATGAGGCCATTGTGCAGCCGGGCGGCGGCTGGAGCCTGACCCTGCCGCCAAGTGCGCTGGCCAACCTGCCGGACGGCAACTATGACCTGCTGATCAGCCTGACGGATGCGGCCGGTAATACCTCTGATCTGATCCAGACCCTGGTGCTGGACGGCGCGGCAGAAAACCTGCCGGTGCTGACCATCAACCCGATCGCCGGGGATGACATCCTCAACGGTGCGGAAATCCAGAGCGCGCAGCTGATAAGCGGCGTGGCGCAGAATGTGGAAAGCGGCCAGAACGTGCAGGTAACGCTGGGCGACAACACCTACATTGCGCAGGTGCAGGCGGGCGGCGTCTGGTCAGTGAGCATTCCGGCAGCCGATCTGGCGCTGCTGGCCGACGGCGCGCAGACCCTCAGCGCCGGGGTCGCGGACGCGGCCGGTAACCTGACCACCGCCAGCCGGCCGATTACCCTGAACACCGCGCAGGGCGGGCTGAGCATTGACCCGGTCACCGGTGACAACCTGATCAACGCCGCCGAGGCCGGGGCCGCCATTACCCTGAGCGGCAACAGCGCCAACGTGGCGGAAGGGGCCACCGTCACCCTGACGCTGAACGGCATCACCTATACCGCCGCCGTGGGCGCGGACGGCAGCTGGAGCACCACCGTCCCGGCGGACGATGCCGCGCTGCTCACTGACGGCAGCCTGTTGCTCTCCGCCGGCGTCACCGATAACGGCGGCACTGAGCAGACGGCCAACGTCACCCTGGGTGTGTTTGTCACCCCGGTGCCGGCACCGACGGTGAACGATCTGTTTGCCGACGGCGTGCTGAGCAGCAGCGAAGCCGCCCAGAGCCTCGGCCAGAGCATAGCCGGGAACACCGGCATCACCGGCAACGGGCAGACGGTGGTGGTGACCCTGGCGGGCCAGACGATCAATGCAGTGGTGGACAGCACCGGCGCCTGGAGCGCCACGCTGCCCCCGGCGCTGCTGACCGGCCTGGCTGACGGCAGCAACAGTCTGACGGTGACCACCACGGACGCCGCCGGTAACACCAACCAGACCCAGAGCACCTTCCAGGCCGACTTCACGCCGCCGGCCCTGACGCTGGACCCGATCGCGGGTGACAACATCCTGATCAACAGCGACGTGAACACCACCATCACCGGCACCAGCAGTGCCACCGGCCAGACGGTGGTGGTCACTCTCTTCGGCGTGCCTTACCAGGCCGAAGTGCTGGAAGACGGGAGCTGGTCACTGTTCCTGAGCGGCCTGAACCAGGCGCCGAACGGCACCTACCCGGTGACCGTGAGCGTCACGGATGCGGCCGGGAACGTCACCACCCTGACGGATGAACTTCAGGTGGCGCGCAACCTCGACATCGCCATCACCCGTGACACCTTCACCGGCGACGACGTGCTGAATGCCGCCGAAGTGCTGGTCGACCAGGTGATCAGCGGCAGCACCGTGGGCGTCGAGGCGGGCCAGACCCTGACCGTGCGCTTTAACGGCACCGACTACACCACCACCGTCACCTCCGGCGGCGGCTGGAGCCTGCTTCTGCCGCAGTCGGCGCTGGCCGGGCTGGCCAACGGCGAGCAGGTGGTGATCGAAACGCGCGTCAGTGATGTGTACGGCAACCCGGCGGTGCAGAGCAGCAGCATCACGGTGAACCTGGACCAGGGCGGTATCGCCTTTAACCCGGTCACCGGCGACAACTACATCAATGCGCAGGAGGCGACGGCGGACGTGGTGCTCAGCGGCACCACCGCCAATGTGGCCGAAGGGGCGACGCTGGCCCTGACCTTTGACGGCCTCAGCTACACCACTACCGTCGGCGCGGGCGGCAGCTGGAGCATCACCCTGCCGGCGGCCGATGTGGCCACCCTGCCGGACGGCGATGTGCCGCTGACCGCCACCGTCACCGACCTGGGCGGCACGGAAATCACCCAGACCCTCGATATCGGCGTGCATATCACCACGCTGCCGGCACCGGTGCTGAATACGCCGCTGGGCGACGGCTTCCTGAGTGCCGCCGCCGCCGGGCAGGACCAATATCTCTCGGGCGCCACCGGCATCAGCGGGGACGGCCAGACGGTGCTGGTCACCCTCGGCAACTTCACCTACAACGCCCGGGTGAACAATGACGGCAGCTGGACGGCTACCCTCCCGGCGGCTGACCTGCAAACGCTGCCGGAAGGCAGCACCCCGATCGTGGTCGCCGCCAGCGACATCGCCGGGAACACGGTCACCACCACCAGCGCCCTGACGGTGGACTTCACCGCCCCGGCCCTGACGGTGGCCGACGTCGCCACCGACAACGCGCTAAACGCCGCTGAAGTCCAGCAACCCTTCAGCCTGAGCGGCACCGCCCCGGCCGGGGAAGCGGGCCAGACCGTGACCGCGACCCTGAACAGCGTCAGCTACACCACCGCCGTGCTGGCGGACGGCACCTGGTCGCTTTCGATCCCGGCCGGGGCGCTGGCCGGCCAGCCGGACGGCAGCTACCCGCTCACCGTCACCCTGACTGACGCCGCCGGGAACACCAGCACCAGCACCAGCGCCCTGACGCTGGCGGCCACCCTGCCGCTGCCGCAGGTCGATACCCCGTTGCAGAACAGCTACCTCAATGCCGCCGAAGCGGCCGCACCGCAAACCTTCACCGGTAACAGCGGGGTGGCGGGCAGCGGCCAGAGTGTGGTGGTGAACATTGCCGGGGCCGACTATCCGGCCACCGTGGATGCAGACGGCAACTGGTCGCTGACGCTGCAACCGGCCGTGTTGCAGGCGCTGACACCGGGCACCCAGCCGGTGGTGGTGACGGTGACCGATGCCTTCGGCAACCAGGGCGTGGCCCAGAGCGCCCTGATTGTGGACTACGCCGCCCCGGCCCTGACGGTGTCGCCGGTGGCGGGTGACAACACCCTGAATGCCGCCGAGCTGGCGGGCACGGTGCTGTTTACCGGCACCACCGATGCCGCGGAAACCGGGCAGACCGTGACGCTGGACTTCAATAACCAGGTGTACCAGACGCAGGTGCAGGAGGACGGCAGCTGGAGCATCACCCTGCCGGACGGGGTGAGCCAGACGCTGGCCGACGGCAGCTACCCGGTCACCGTGTCCCTGCTGGATGCGGCGGGCAATACCGCCGTGCAGACCTTCCCGCTGGTGGTGGCCGCGTCGGCCACTGCGCTGCCGACCCTGACGGTGCTGACCGTCAGCGGTGACAACTACATCAACCAGGCCGAAGCCGCCGCCGATGTGACGGTCACCGGCAGCAGCACCAACCTGCCGGCCGGGCAGGTGGTGACGCTGACGCTGGCAGACCAGACCTTTACCGGCACGGTGGCTGCCGACGGCACCTGGAGTGTGGTGGTGCCGTCAGCGGCGGTGGCGGCACTGGGTGACGGCACCCAGAGCTTCACCGTGAGCGCGGCAGATGTGGCGGGCAACCCGGCCAATAACATCGGCCAGTTCACGCTGGTGGCGCAGGCCGCCAGCCTGCCTGCCGTGAGCATTGACCCGGTCAGCAATGACGGGGTGATCAATGCGCAGGAGGTGCAAAACGACCTGACGCTCACCGGCAGCAGCCAGAACGTGCCGGAAGGCAGTACGCTGACCATCGCCCTCAGCGGCGTGCTGACTTACACCGCGACCGTGAATGCGGACGGGAGCTGGAGCGTGCTGGTGCCGTCAGCGGATCTCGGCACCCTGCCGCAAGGGGCCAACAGCATCACGGTCACCGGCAGCGATGTCGCGGGCAACCCGGCGACCGGCAGTGAAACCTTCACCGTCGACACCGACCTCCCGCTGCTGAACGTCACCACCAGCCTCGGGACGGATGCCACCCTCAACCAGGCTGAAGCCCTGGCCGGGCTGGTGGTAAGCGGCACCGCGGAGGCGGGGCTGCCGGTCAACGCGACCCTGAACGGGGTGACCTATACCGTGGTGGCCGCAACCGACGGCAGCTACAGCCTGACCATCCCGGCCGGTGACCTGCAACAGTTGCCGGACGGCGCGACCACCCTGGACATCACCATCACGGATGCCAGCGGCAACCTGTCGGCCCAGTCATTGCCGGTGACGGTCGCCATCAATACCCTGCCGGCCCTGACGCTGAACACCCCGTTTGGTGATGGGCTGGTGAGCGCGGCCGAAGCGGCCGCCGATCAGGTATTGAGCGGCACCACCACCAACCTGGCCGCCGGTACGCCGGTGACGGTCACCCTCGGCAGCCTGACCTTTGCCGCTGTGGTGAATGCCGACAACACCTGGAGTGTGACGATCCCGGCCAATACGCTGACGCCGCTGGGTGACGGCGCAGAACAAATCCTGGTGTCCGCGGCGGATGTCGCGGGCAACCCGGCCAGCGCCAGCGCCAGTGCGGAGCTGGTGATCGCGGCGGTGCCGGTGGCGGCGATCACCACGCCGTTTGTCACCGGGCAACTGAATGCCGTGACCGCGGCGACCGATCAGGTGATCAGCGGCTCCACCGGCGTGACCGGCAGCGGCCAGACCGTGACCCTGACGCTGGACGGCGAGCCGGTGCCGGTAACCGTGGAAGAAAACGGCCTCTGGAGCGCCACGCTGACCTCCGCCCAGCTCACCGGGCTGAGTGACGGCACCCACACGCTGGACGTGACCGTGACCGACCGGGCAGGGAACACCTCCTCCACCGCGACCCCGTTCACCGCGATTGTGAACACCCTGCCGGACGTCACCTTCAACCTGCCGTTTGGCGACGGCATCATCAACGCCGCCGAGGCGGCGCAGGGCGGCGCGCTCAGCGGGAATACCGGCATCACCGGCACCCAGACGGTGGTGGTGAACGTCAACGGGACGCTCTACCCGGCAGACGTTGACCCGGCGACCGGCAACTGGTCGCTGACGCTCTCCCCGGCACTGCTGACCTCGCTGCCGGACGGCGCATGGCCGGGTGCCGTGACCGTGACCGATGCGGTCGGGAACACCTCGACCCTGGGCGGCGATCTGATCATCGCCATCAATAACCTGCCGACAGCCACCCTGAACGCCCCGTTCGGCGATGCGCAGCTGAACATTGCCGAAGCGGCGGCCGGGCAGACGCTGAGCGGGAAAACCGGCCTCAACGGGGACGGCCAGACCGTGACCGTCGCCATTGACGGCGGCACGCCGTTCACCGCAACAGTCACCCCCAACGGTGACTGGACGCTGGATCTCACCCCTGCGCAGTTGCAGGGGCTGGCAAACGGCCCGCACACCCTGCTGGTGACGGCCACAGACTTTGCCGGGAACAGCAGCACCACCTCGCTCGGCTTCGTCGCCAGCCTGATCCCGCTCGATCCGGTGATTGATACGCCGTTCACCGATGGCGTGCTCAACATCGCCGAAGCGGCCGGGCCGTTGACCATCACCGGGAATACCGGTGAGGTGGGCGTGGGCCAGGGCGCGCAACTGACGCTCGACCTTGCCGGTATCAGTTACCCCGGCACCGTGGATGCGCAGGGCAACTGGTCGGTGACCCTGCCGGCCGGGGCGCTCAGCGGCCTGCAAACCGGCCAGCATGAACTGGATGTCACGCTGGTGGATCAGGCGGGCAACACCACCACCGAGGTGCTGGCCTTTACCGCCGCGCTGACTGCGCCGGTGCCGACCTTTGCGGTGGCTTCCGGCGAGGGGGTGATTAACGCTGCCGCCGTGGCCGGCGGCATTGTGATGAGCGGCACCACCGGGGCCACCGGCGCCGGGCAAACCGCCATCGTCACACTGGGCGGCACCCCGTACACCGCCACCGTGGCCGAGGACGGCAGCTGGACACTGCCGCTCTCTTCCGCCCAGCTCGGCGCACTGGCGCAGGGTGACCAGCCGCTGATCCTGACTGTCACGGACAGCGCCGGCAACACCGCCACCCTGAATGACAGCGTGCGGGTCGACACCACGGTGCCGGCGATTGACACGCTGGTGTTCTCGGCGGGCGACACCCTGGACTACGTCGAGAGCTTCACCACCCAGACCCTGAGCGGCACCGCCACCAACGCCGAAGCGGGGGATACCATCACCGTGACCATCGGTGACGGCACGCAGAGCGGGATCGTGAACGCTGACGGCAGCTGGTCAGTGAACCTGACCCCGGCCCTGCTGGAGGGGCTGGACGAGGCGGGCGCGATTGGCGTCAGCATCACTGACCTGGCAGGCAACACCAGCAGCACCAGCCTGCCGGTCGCGGTGGATCTCACCCCGCCGGCCGCGCCGGATGTGGCGGTGGGGGCACTGGGCGGGGATAACATCGTCAATGCCGCGGATGCGCAGACCCTGTTCCTGACCGGCCGCTTCTTCCGGCTGGCGACCGGCAGCGCCGGGACGGTCACCGTGACCCGTGCAGACGGCACGGTGCTCGGCACCACGCCGATTTCCGGCACGGACGGCGAATGGAGTGTCGGCATCGCCAACACCGCCGCCAACCTGCCGGACGGCACCCAGACGCTGACGGTGACGCTGGCGACCGCCACCACCACCCTGACCAGCACCGCCACGGTGCTGGTTGACCGCACCGCGCCGACCCTGACGCTGGATCCGTTCACCGGTGACAACACCCTGAGTGCCGGTGAGCAGGCCAGCAGCCAGATCCTGAGCGGTACGGTCTCGGCGGCGGATGCCGGGCAGACGGTGACCCTGACGCTGAACGACAACACCTTCCGCGCCGTGGTGCAGGCGGACGGCACCTGGTCCACCACCGTGCCGTCGTCCGCCCTGCAGGCGCTCACCGACGGCGATTACCCCATCACCGCCACCGTGTCCGACGCGGCGGGCAACGTCACCACCCAGACGCAGACCCTGACCGTGGACACCGCTGCGCCGCTGATTACCGTGGCGGCGCTGGCGGATGACAATATCCTGAATGCCGCCGATATTCTGACAACACAGGTGCTGACCGGTACGGCGTCCGGCGCGGAAGGGCAGACCATCGGCCTCTACCTCGGCGACGGCAGCCCGATTGCCACCGCTGTGGTCAGTGAAACCGGCACCTTCAGCCTCGACCTGACGCCGGAAGTGCTCGGCAGCCTGGCCGAAGGCGCGCTGGTGTTCGGCTTGCGCGTGGGCGATCAGGCCGGGAACACCACCGCTGCCACCGTGACCGTGAATAAAGTGGTCAACAGTGCGCTGAACCTGGTGGTGGACTCGGTGTTTGGCGACAACACCCTGAATGCGCTGGATACCGCTGTGGCGCAGACCATCAGCGGGGTGGCGACGTCCGCCGGGATCGGGGCCACCGTGGCCGTGACCCTGGGCGGCACCACCCTCACCGCCGACGTTGGCCAGAACGGCCAGTTTGCCATTGTGGTGCCGCCGGATGTGCTTGGGCTGCTCAGCGACGGCAACCTGGCGCTGGACATCACCCTGACGGATGCCGCCGGTAACACCCGCACCGTAAGCGAAACCGTGACCGCCATTGTTGACAATGTGCCGGTGGTCGGCGAACTGACCGGGCTGTTCGGCGGGGATAACCTGCTGAACGTGGCGGAAACGCTGGCCGGGCAGACCCTCAGCGGGGTGGTTGATGCCGCAGAGGGTTCCACCGTCACCGTGACGCTGGGGACGCGCGCCTACCAAAGCCTGGTCGGCGCAAACGGCAGCTGGAGTGTCACCCTGCCGTCGGCTGACCTGTCTGCGCTGGCGGTGGGCGACCTGGCGCTGAACCTCAGCGTGGTGGACCCGGCGGGCAACATCGCCACCGGCTCGGCCACCATCGGCGTCTTCAACACCCAGCCGACCATCACGCTGAACCCGATCTTCGGCAACGGCCTGCTCAATATTGCCGGCGCCCTGGTGGATCAGACCATCAGCGGGGTGGCGACCAACGCGGCGCCCGGCAGTACCGTGACGCTCGCTATCGGCAACCGCACCGTAGAGGCCACCGTGGGCACCAACGGCAGCTTCAGCGCGGTGGTCACGCCGGATATCCTCAGCACCCTGACCAGCGGCCCGCTCACGGTCGGGGCCACGCTGAACGGGCTGTCAGGCAATACCGCCACCACCACCGGGTCGTTGACGGTGGATGTCACCGCGCCGACCATTACCCTGAACCCGCTGTTTGGTGATGCGCTGCTGAATGCGGCAGACGCCACCGTCAGCCAGCTGATTGGCGGCACCATCGCCAATGCGGAGGCGGGGTCACGCGTGGTGGTGTCGGTCGGCAACCAGCAGTATGTCACCACCACCGCGGCGGACGGCACCTTCAGCCTGTCGCTGGCACCTGCCATCCTGCGTACCCTCACGGATGGCAACCTGTCGGTGGGCGTCAGCGTCACGGATGCCGCCGGCAACACCAGCAGCACCAGCGGAACAGCGCTGGTCGGGATCACCAACCTGCCGACCATCAACCTCAACCCGTTGTTTGGCGGCGATAACATCCTGAACGTGCTGGAGGCGCTGACCACCCAGACCATCAGCGGTAACGTCGGTAATGTGGCGGCCGGCAGCACGGTGCGGATCAACGTCGGGAACATTGTGACCACCGCCACCGTCGGGCAGAACGGCAACTTCAGTGCGCAACTGACGCCGGATGTGCTCGGCACGTTGCTCTCCGGCAACCTCACCGTGGGGGTCTCGGTCACTGACCCGGTCGGCAACGTCGCCCGTGCCAGCGTGGGGGCCGTGGTCGGCCCGCGGGTGACCCCGACCGTGACGCTGAACACCATCTTTGGTGACGGCGTGCTGAGCGCGGCGGATCTCACTACCGCCCAGACCATCAGCGGGAGCACCACCAACGCCGCCACCGGGTCAGCCATCAGCGTGGCGCTGGGCGGGTCCACCTACACCACCACCGTGGGCAGCAACGGGGCCTGGTCACTGAGTGTGCCGGCCAGCAGCCTGACCGGGCTGGCCAACGGCACCCAGACGGTGAACGTCACGGTGACGGACCCGTACGGCGCCACCGGCACCGCCAGCCGCACCGTGAGCGTGATCGCCCAGACCCCGCCGACCGTGACCCTGTCGTCGGTATTTGGCGATAACGCCATCAGTGCCGCGGACGCCCGCCAGGCGCAGACCATCAGCGGCACCACCACCAACGCTGAAGGATCGACGCTACGGGTGACGCTGGGCGGCACCACCTACACCACCACCGTGGGCAGCAGCGGTGCCTGGAGCGTGTCGGTGCCGGCGGCCGCGCTGGCGGCGCTGGCGGACGGGAGCTACACCCTGACCGCCAGCGTCACCAACGCCGCCAATAACACCGGCAGCAACACCGCCCCGGTAACGGTGCTCACCCATACCCAGCCGACCATTACCCTGGGCAGCGTGTTCGGTGGGGACGGTTACCTGAACCTCAATGAAGCCAACAGCGGCCAGACCATCAGCGGGACGTCCACCAACGCGGTGGGCAGCACGGTGTCGGTGAATGTGGCCGGGAACGTGCTGACCACCACCGTGGGCAGCAACGGCGCATGGAGCGTGACGGTGCCGAGCGGGACGCTGCGTAACATCAACGACGGCAGCCAGACCCTGACGGTTTCGGTGAGTGATGCGGGCGGCAACACCGCCAATGCCAGCACCACCTTTACCGCCATCACCCGGAACGTGCCGCAGGTGGGGGTTGACCCGGTGCTCAACCTGGTCAACTACCTGCTGTTCGGCCTGACGATTTCCGGCGGCACGCGCAACCTGGCGCAAGGCTCGCGGGTCAAAGTCACCCTGCAAGGGGTGAGCCAGAACGCCACCGTGGATGCGTTCGGCCGCTACAGCGTGCACTATTCCTCGTCACTGCTGGGCGGCTTGCTTATCAACCTGAACTCGATTGTCACCGTGTCGGCGGTGGACGTGGCCGGTAACACCGCCTCGACCACCACCACGCTGCTGCTCGGCTCACTGCTGCCGGTCGCTGCCACGGCGGAGGCGCAGACGCTGATGATGGCGGTGGCCACCGATGATGCCTCGGCGCAGGCGGCCGGGGATGACAATAACAGTGACGGCACCGTGACCACGCTGTCGGCGCTGAGCGTCGGCAGTGAGGCGGCAGCCACCAGCGACAGCGCTGACAGCACGCCGGCCACGGCCACGGCAGACACCACCACGGCCGCGGCCGTCACGGAAGAGGGCGGTGAAACCGCTTATTCCATCGGCGGGCTGACGCTGGATCTCTCCACCAGCGGCGGCGAGGCGCTGGGCGGCACCGGCAACGACACCATCCAGTTGCATACGCTGGACTTCCTGCACATTGACGGCGGGGACGGCATCGACACCCTGCAACTGGCCGGCACCGGGCAGCACCTCGATCTGGTGGCGCTCGGGCTGAAGGTGGAGCACATTGAGATCTTCGATCTCGGCCAGAGCGGCACCAACAGCCTGACGCTGGATCTGCATGAGGCGGAAACCGTGAAGGATCAACCGGATGAAACGCTGTTTATCCGCGGGGCAGAAGGCAGCCAGGTAACGCTGGTGGGCGACGGTGCCACCTGGGCCACTACCGGCCAGCGGGTGGTGGATGGCCTGACGTTTGACGTCTACCACAACAGTTCACTGGAAAGCAGCAACACGCTGGGGGATGTGCTGGTGCAGCACGGCATCCAGGTCCAACAGGTATAAGGGGGCAACCGGCAACCAACCCGTACTGACGCAGGGCCGCGGGTGACTCCCGGCCCAACAGGAACGTAAGGAAGACACACACCGCGCGGCGGCGACGGCCGCCGCGCAGGATGGGATAAAAACCAGATAGGGGGTCGCGTCGGTAATGACCAGACAACGCAGGCGGTGTGCTGGGGTATTGCTCAGCACCCTTTGGATAACAGGGATAACAGCACCGGGCGCAGCCCATGCTGAGACACAACCGGAGTTTCACTGGCAGGCCGCACCCACCGAGGAGCAGCGGGCCAGCCTTACCCTGCGCGAAGCCATTTTGCGGGCTTTCGCGCGCAACCCACAAATCGCCTCGGCGGCGGCGCAAATCCACGTCGGCGAAGGTGACCTTAAACAGGCGCGCAGCGCCTGGTTCCCCCAGATCTCCCTGAACGCCTCGGCCGGGCACTCCAACCAGACGGACTCCGCCGGGCAGCTTAATAACAATGCGTCCGGCGGCATTGAGCTGAGCCAGTTGCTGTATGACTTCGGCAAAACCGGCGGCGCCATCGACGAGCAGGAGCAGCTCTCTGCCTCCTACCGTTACACGCTGTTCAGCACCATGACCGATGTCGGCCTCAGCACGCTCCAGACCTATCTGGAGGTGAAGCGCTACCAGGCGCTGACGCTGGCGGCGCGCGACAACATCGCGTCGCTTGAGCGGGTGCGGGACACCGCCAAAATGCGCGCCGACGCCGGGCTTAGCTCGCAGTCGGACGTGTTGCAGGCGCAGACCCGCATCGCCGGGATGCGCGCCACCCTGGAGCAGTACCGCGCCCAGCAACGCTCTGCCTCCGCGCAGCTCACGGTGCTGACCGGCGTGGTCTCTGACAACCTGCCCGATCTGCCGCAAAGCCTGCTGGAGCAGCAGGTGGCGCTGGACCGCATCCCGTACCAGAACAGCGCGCTGGTGCGCAGCGCCCAGGCCAAACAGGAAGCGGCGATCCAGCGGGTGCGCTCGCAGCGGGCGCAGCACTGGCCGACCCTGCGGGTGCAGGCCGGGCGCACACGCTATGAAAATGACACCCGTTCCTACTGGGACGATCAGGTGCAGCTGGCGGTAGAGGCCCCGGTCTATCAGGGCGGGGCGATCAGCGCGCAGGTGGAATCCGCCGAGGGTGAGCGCGAGGCGGCGCAGGCGGAGGTGGAAAAGGCCAAGCTGGACATCAACCAGAAAGCCTCCACCGCCTATGCGGACATGATCGGCGCGCAGCAGCGCCAGCAGGCGGGGGATGAGCAGTATGAGAGCGCCATCCACACCCGCAGCGTCTATCAGGATGAGTACAAACTCAGCAAGCGCAGCCTCAATGACCTGTTGACGGTGGAGCAGGATGTGTTCCAGGCGGACACCATGCGCATCGGCGCGTTGTATGACGGCTGGGACGGCACGGTGCGCTATGCAGCGGCAGTGGACAACCTGCTCGACATGCTGGGCATCGACCGGCAGCAGCAGAGCGGCGACAAGCTGCCTGCGCTGTAACCGGGCCGCGGCCCGTAAACTGTTTCTCCCGGACGGAGGCGGCCCACGCCCGGCCGGGACACCAGAGAGAGTGTGACATGAAAACAACAACGGAAGCATGGATCGCCGCGATGGTCAGGGCGGCGGAGATTTTCGGCAAGCCAGCCGATCCGCAGTTCCTGCGCCAGCAGATGCGCTGGTTCGAGCAGCTCAGCCCGGCGCGCCAGCTTGAGCGCCTGAGCGGGCTGATGGGGTTGCAGGTGAGTGTGGTGCCGCGTGACCGGGTGCGCTGGCGGCAGGAGGTGCTGCCGGCAATTGTGGTGCTGGAGCAGGGCACCACGGCGGTGATTGAGACGCTGGACGCCGACGGGCAGGCCGGTTACTGGTTGCAGGACGGCGGCGACATCCTGCGGCAGGCTGACCTCTCCTCGCTGCTTTCCCAGGGGGACAGCAACGTGGTGCTGGTCGGCGTGGCGGCGCGCGGGCGCGACAGGCGGATTGATGAGTTTGTGCAGCCCTACCGCAAGCACTGGTTCTGGCACAATTTCCGCGGTGCCGGGCGGCGGATCGGCGAAATTTCCCTGGCCTCGGTGATCGGTAACGTGCTGGCGCTGGCCGGGATCCTGTTCTCAATGCAGGTGTATGACCGGGTTATCCCGGCGGAGTCGTTCTCCTCGCTCTGGGTGCTGTTCGTTGGCGTGCTGCTGGCCGCGGCGATTGAGTACGGCATCCGGCTGATGCGCACCCGCGTCTCTGACCTGATGGGCAAACGCATCGACCTGAAAGTCTCCTCGCTGTTTTTCGCCCGCGCCATGAGCATGAAAAATGAGGCGCGGCCCAAATCCACCGGGTCGTTTATTTCGCAGTTGCGTGAGATTGACCAGGTGCGCGAGCTGCTGACCTCCACCACCGTCGGCGCGGCGGCGGATATGCCGTTTGTGCTGCTGTTTCTGGCGATCATGGCGTTTATCGGCGGGCCGCTGGTGATTATCCCGCTGCTGGCGATCCCGCTGATCGTGATCCCCGGCCTGCTTATCCAGATCCCGATGGCGAAGCTGGCGAAAGAGGGGATGCGCGAGGGCGCGCTGCGCAATGCGGTGCTGGTCGAGGCGATCGAGGGCATTGAGGACATCAAGGCCCTGCAGGCGGAACCCTATTTCCAGCGCCAGTGGGAGCAGAACCACGAGGTCGGCGCGACCATCGGCATGAAGCAGCGGCTGTGGGGCGCCCGCCTGACCGGCTGGGCCTCGACGGTGCAGCAACTCACCTACGCCGGGATGCTGGTGTTTGGGGTCTATCTGGTGCTGAACGGCGACATCACCACCGGGACGCTGGTGGCCGCCAGTTTGCTCTCGTCCCGCACCATTGCGCCGCTGATGCAATTGACGCTGGTGTTCTCGCGCTGGCAGCACGCCAAGAGCGCGATGAAGGGGCTGGACGAGTTGCTGAAAAAACCGCTCGACCGGCCGGAAGAGGGCGAGATGGCGCACTGCCCGGCGCTCAGCGGCCACTACCAGCTCAGCAATGTGCAGTACGCCTATGACGCGGAGCAGGGGCCGAATGTGCTCGGCGTCGGCAAGCTGGAGATCAAGCCCGGCGAACGGGTGGCGATCCTCGGCAAGGTCGGGGCGGGGAAATCGACGCTGCTGAAGTTGCTGGCCGGGCAGGCGACGCCCACCGGCGGCAAGATCATTATTGACGGGGTGGACATCACCCGCATCGACCCGGTGGATCTGCGCCGCCAGCTCGGTTACCTGTCGCAGGATTCACGGCTGTTTTTCGGCACCTTGCGGCAGAACCTGATGCTCGGCCACCCGCACGCCACCGATCAGGAGATGTTGCAGGCGCTGCGCATCAGCGGCGCGCTGAGTATGGTGCAGCAGGACGCCGCCAGCCTCGACCGGATTATCAATGAGGGCGGGCGCGGGCTGTCCGGCGGGCAGCAGCAGATGGTGCTGATCAGCCGGATGGTGCTGCGTAACCCGCAGGTGGTGCTGATGGATGAACCCACTGCCTCGATGGATGAGCAACTCGAGGAGTATGTGTTGCGCCAGATGCACAGCTGGCTGACCGGCCGCACGCTGGTGCTGGTGACCCACCGCCCGGCGCTGCTGAAGCTGGTGGACAGGATTGTGGTGATGGACAACGGGCGCGTGGTGGCGGATGGCCCGCGCGAGCAGATTCTGGCGAATGCGGCGGCCACGCAGGCCGCGGCCGCCAAGGCGCAACAGGGCGCAGCCTGAGGACAGGATTATGTCGCATATCGTAACGGATGAGTTTGAGCGCGATCAGAAGCGGGTGTCAGGGATTATCTGGCTCTCGCTGGTGGCGCTGGTGGTGTTTTTCGTCTGGGCTTATTTCGCGGTGCTGGATGAGGTGACGGTAGGGACCGGGAAGGTGACGCCGTCGAGCCGCGCCCAGCAGATCGAGAGTTTTGACGGCGGGGTCATCAAGCAGTTGCTGGTGCAGGAGGGGAGTATTGTCAATAAGGGGCAGATTCTGGCGCGCCTCGACCCGACGCGGTTCCAGTCGAATTACGGCGAAGCCGCCGCGCGGGTGCAGACGTTGCGCGCATCGGCGGAGCGGCTGACTGCCGAGCTGACCGGTGAGCCGCTGAAGTTCAGCCCGCAGACCATGAAATCCCCCGAGCTGGTGGCGCGTGAGCGGCAGCTCTATCTGTCGCGGTTGCAGAACCGCAATGAAACGGTGAAGAATTTGCAGGATTCATTGCGGCTGGTGGAGCAGGAGTTGCGGATGACCGAGCCGCTGGTGGCCAAGGGCGCGGCCGGGCAGGTGGAGGTGATCCGTTTGCGGCGGCAGGCCAGCGAGATCCGCGGGAAGATTGACGAGGCGCGCAACCAGTACGCGGTGAAAGCGCGTGAGGAGCAGGTAAAGAATAACGCCGATCTGGAAGCCGAGATGCAGGTGATGGCGGGCAAGGAGGATCAGGTGACGCGCGCCGATCTGTTCTCGCCGGTACGCGGGATAGTGAAAGACATTCAGGTCACGACCGTCGGCGGGGTGTTGCAGCCCGGCGGCAAGTTGATGGAGATTGTGCCGATTGAGGATCAACTGCTGATTGAAACCCGCATCAACCCGCGCGACATCGCTTACATCCGCCCCGGATTACCGGCGACGGTGAAGATCACGGCGTATGACTCGTCGATCTACGGCGATCTCAAGGGCCAGGTAGAGACCGTCTCCCCGGACACCATTCAGGACGAAGTCAAACGCGACCAGTTCTATTACCGGGTATACGTGCGCACCGGCAAAGCGACCCTCACCAACAAAGCCGGCCGCGAATTCCCGATTGTCCCCGGCATGGTCGCCACCGTCGACATCAAAACCGGCCAGAAGAGCGTGCTCGACTACCTGTTGAAACCGCTCAACAAAGTCAAAGAGTCGCTGCGGGAACGTTAACCCCCCAAGGCAGGCACCGCGCCTGCCTTTTTCTTATCTAAAGATTTGCATAGCCGC
Source organism: Chimaeribacter arupi (assembly GCF_002858805.1). Classification (GTDB taxonomy): domain Bacteria; phylum Pseudomonadota; class Gammaproteobacteria; order Enterobacterales; family Enterobacteriaceae; genus Chimaeribacter; species Chimaeribacter arupi. Next base: position 12,787 of record NZ_PJZI01000012.1, on the reverse strand, counting down.
GGAACCGGATGAATATTGCTCGCCTACTTTTTCCTTACATAGCCAAGAATTTGCAATTTGGTGGGGGTGTAAAAATCATTGCTGAGTGGAGCCGGAAAGCGAAAACCGATGCACGTTCAGCGAAAGTAACGCGCCTACTTTTTCCTTACATACTAAAAGATATGCAGTTTGGTGGGGGCGTAAAAATCATTGTCGAGTGGAGCCGCAGGGCCGGGCGAGCGGACAGGATAGCCTAGAAAGCACCCCTACTTTTTCCTTACATACCTAAGGATTTGCAATCTGGTGGGGGCGTAAAAATCATTGCCGAGTGGAGCCGCAGGGCCGGGCGAGCACACAAGGATGTGTGCGAGAGGGACAGCCACGCCGGGAGCGTGTCTGTACCGGCCCGGAAAGCCCGGAGGCGAAATGAGGGGACACGCGAGAGCGTGCAATGATTCAGCCAAACCACCGAAAGTGCGCGGGTGCAGGGCGAGCGCACTGGCGCGCCCTGCTCGGTTGAGGCTGGGAAAGCCGGGCAGACAACTACACATGAACAACCGAAACCTGCCACCATACCTAACTAAAACACTCAGCCCAAGGCTTAACCATCACCCCTTAAAAAATCAATCCCCCCATCACTCACCTTCCGCCGATCCTGCCACAACCCCATCCTGTCCCGCAGGGACTCACTCAACCCGGCCAGCGCCACCTGCGCCGCCTCCAGCCCCGGATTAATCGAGAGCGCCAGCTCAAACAACTGTTGCGCCCGGTAACGGTTTTTCTCGCACCCCAGCCCCTCACGCCATGCCATGCCCAGCGACCAGGCGGCCTCCGCGCGGGTGCTGCTCTCCTCATCCCGGATGATCTCCGGCAACCACTGTTGCACCGCCTGCTGTTTGTCCGCCTCTGATCCGGCTTCCAGCGCCCAGGTGGCGCGCCAGTAGCGGGCGTTCAGGTCGCCGTGCTCAATCGCCTGCTGGTACCAGTGCATCGCCCCGGCGTAATCCGGCCCGCTGTCTGCGCCTTCGCGCAGGGCATTGGCGTACGCAAACATCGCCGGTACCAGCCCGGCTTCAGCGGCGCGCCCGGCCGCCTGCAACGCGCCTTGCGCACTGCGCAGATCCTCCGGCACATCCTCGTGCCAGGCATCGCGGTAAAACAGGTAGAGTTCGTAACTGTGCAGCGCACTGCCGCGCAGTGCCATGCCGAGCAACATCGTGTGGGCGGCGTGCAGATCGCCGTTCAGCGCCATGTCATGCGCCAGCGTGATCTGCTGCTGCTCAGTCACCGCCCGGTCAGGCTGCGCGGCCAGCAGCGAGGCGGCGTAATCCAGCAGCGACGCCGAAAGCCGCAGGTTCTCCTGCACGCCATACAGCCCATGTGCGCAGGCACAGGCGGCAAAGGCCGCCAGCAGCGCATCGGACGGGTAAGCACAGGCGCGCTGCAACAGCGTCGGCAGCACGGCGTGGGCATCCTCCACGCCGGAGGCCAGCACCGCGCGCGAGATAAACAGTGTGGCAGACGGCGCAGGCATCAGCTCCGGGGCCAGCGCCAGCAATTTGGCATAACAGGCCAGCCCGGCGGCGTCATCATCCTGCCAGTAGGCCAGGCACGGCGCGGCCGCTTCCAGCAGTTGCTGGTGCAGTGCCGGGGCAGGCGGCGGCGCCAGGGCGTCAGCCAGCTGTTGCTGGAGCGCTTCTGCCCGGTCGCTGCCGCGCTCCGCCACCTCGCCACTAAGCGCAAACAGCAGTATTTCGGCGCGGAAACGGCGGCAGGTCGCGTCGTCAAACCCTTCCTTGAGTACGCGCGCTAACACCGCCTCACTGTGCGCCGGGGAGCCGCCCCAGTGCGGTGACTGAAACACCAGCCAGGATTCCACCGTGCCGGTGTCACCCGGCCGCACCGCCAGCGCCAGCCGCAACCAGTAGTCAATGGCCTCTTCCTCTGCGCCGCGCGTGTCTGCCAGCGCCGCCGGCAACTGCGACGGCCACGGGTCAGGCGCACCCGCACCCAGCGCTTCCAGCCATGACAGCCCCTCCGCCCAGACCGGGTTGCCGGTCAGCCGGAATTTCTGGTGCAACGGCACCGGTACCTCACCGGCAAACAGCGCGCGCAGCCAGTAAGGTTCACCAAAGCCGCCGCTGAGGGTCATTAAATGGCGGAAAGCGTGGGTCGGCCGTGGGTGGCAGCCTACCGCCCGCAGCAGCGCCTGCACCGCGTGGTCACAGCAGAGCTGCGCGCCGAGCCATTGGCTGTCCGGCAGGGCGGCTTCGTCCCCCTGGCTGCGGATGGCCCACGCCTGCTCGTGCCAGAACATGCCCAGCAATACCTGGGCATGGTAACTCTGCGGCGAAAGCTGTACCCATTCGCGCAAGAGTTCGAGCCGGGCGGCCCCATCCAGCTCACTGCCGCTAAACAGGCTCTCCATGCTCATGATAAGCCCGTACTGGCTGTCCGGCGTGGTGTGCGACTGCCAGCCGCGCATTTGCATCAGCAGCCACTCATCCAGTTTGGCAAAACGGCGGGTCAGGAGCAGGGTGCGCGCCCGGAGGATGTCATCGGGCTGGGTGTCAGAAAGTGGCATGCGATTCCTTCAAGCTGGCTGAACGGGCTGCCGTGCGGCGGACGGCAAAAGTGGGGTAATTATGCGAAGTTTCTGCCCATAAGTCTAAGTAATGGCCATGAATCTCAGCAGCAGAATGTTCTGAGAAGCGCCGCCAACCGGCAGAAAGCAGGCCGGGGGGAAAGGGGCTTGCCGGAACCGGGGAAATAATGCCCGGAAGTGATAAACAAGGCGGGGCAGGTTATTACCGGAACTCAACGATAAGGGTTATTATCTGACCAATAAAGGGAGGGGGATATATTATTTCCCTCAGGTAATACAAGGTGGAAAATAATCGATAATAACGGTTATCACTCATCACGAGACGGAATTACCGCACAAAAAGGCAATAAAAAACCGGCCATAAGGCCGGTGCAAAAACAATCAAATTATCTGAGATAATGAAGGTAATAAATACAAATAATGATGATAGCAGGCGCTATTATAGCGGGGGGATTAGGATTTCCTTTATCATTCGGTGCGATACAGGTGGTGTAAATTAACTTATTGAATTTAATGTTATTTTTTAAAATATAGGCAAAATAGTACATTATTTGACTGCATTGGCAGCATAATCAGTCACCATTTAATTACATATTGATACGCTTACTCATAACAAAGAAACATTATCGATAAATTAGTAGCATTTTCTTTCTGGATTAGTTATGCACTTATCCTGAGAATGAATTCGCCTTGTCGGGCTTAATTATTCATCGGTAACTGTGGCGCACACCCGACATCACGATCAAGGACACTACTATGAAACTCCGCATTCTTTCTCTGATGGTTCCCGCTTTATTGGTTGCCGGCACCGCAGGTGCTGCAGAAATTTATAACAAAGATGGCAACAAGCTGGATCTGTTCGGCAAAATTGACGGCCTGCACTACTTCTCTGACAACGACGGCAGCGATGGTGACCAGTCATACATGCGTTTTGGCCTGCGTGGTGAGACGCAGATCAGCAATCAGTTAACCGGGTACGGCGAATGGGAATACCAGGTCGCACTGAATACATCTGAAGACGAAGGCACCGCTGACACTTACACCCGCGTCGGGTTTGCCGGTTTGAAATTCGGTGACTACGGCTCACTGGATTACGGCCGTAACTACGGCATCATTTATGACGCCAGTGCCTGGACTGACGTGCTGCCGGAATTCGGCGGCGACACCTACGGTGCCGATAACTTCATGATGCAGCGCGGTAACGGGATGCTGACCTACCGCAACAACAACTTCTTTGGCCTGGTTGACGGCCTGAGCTTTGGCCTGCAATACCAGGGCAAAAACAACAGCGGCACTGAAGCAGAAGGCCGTGATGTGCTGGACAGCAACGGTGACGGCTACGGCATGTCACTCTCCTACGACCTGGGCAACGGCATCAGCGCAGCGGCAGCCTATGCCAGCTCTGACCGTACCTCTGACCAGAACAGCGACGCGCTGTATGGCCGCGGTGACCGCGCAGACGCCTACACCGGCGGCCTGAAATATGACGCCAACAACATCTACCTGGCGGCGATGTACACCAAAACCTACAACGCCACCCGCTTCGGCGGCGGCGGCAGCACTATCGAAGGTTTTGCCAACGAAGCAGACAACTGGGAAGCAGTGGCACAGTACCAGTTCGACTTCGGCCTGCGCCCGTCTGTGGCGTACCTGCAATCCCGCGGTAAAGACATTGAAGGCTTCGGTAACCAGGATCTGCTGAAATATGTGGATGTCGGTGCGACGTACTACTTCAACAAAAACATGTCGACCTATGTTGATTACAAAATCAACCTGCTGGATGACAATGAATTCACCAACGCAGCCGGCATCAACACCGATGACGTGGTGGGTGTGGGCCTGGTTTACCAGTTCTGACGTTTCACACCGCTGCCTGTATTCGCCCCCTGTTGGGGGCGTTTTTATTTCGCTTACGCGCTTTTTATTCCTTATTTATTATTCCTTTTTGTTTTTTCTTTTTGCTTTTCTTTTTATTCCCATCATTTAAATATCACACGCTTTTTTTCACTGTTCAGTAAAGAGTGAAAATAGCAGGGTGTTTAGCTTCACTCAAAATTAACCAAAGATGTAATAATTATTAATTTCGCTGTGAGTTAGTTTGTTTATTATTCCCCGGAAGTTAATTGAGCTTGATATGATCGCGAGTTTAATCTTTCACAAGGAAAGTAATGATGAAACTAAATAAAATAACCGCGGCCCTGATCCTGTCAGCGGTTGCCCTTCCTTTATATACATCAGCAGCCACCCTCAGCGCCAACGACAGTACTAATACCATTTCCGGCCTCGACAGCAGCCAGATGATCTCCACGGATAACGGCCATAAGTGGAAAGCCTATACCAATGAGAGCCAGAATAATTTCCCCGGTACGCTGACGGTCACGGTAGCGGTGAAGGACGATCAGGCGATTAACTCCGTGGAGTATGATCCGTCCGTCGCCTATTCCGAAGCCGGTACCGTGGTGCGTTATAACGGCTATTACTGGACCAACCAATGGTGGGCGAACCCAGGCGAATTGCCGGGCAGCAATGCGGTCTGGACACGAGGTGATAAAATCGGGATTAACACCCTCGCCACCTTTAAATTCACCCCGTATACCGGCCAGGAAGCGATAGATTTCCAGAATCAGCAAAAAGCCAACGTCGCTGCACAACGCAAAGTTACCGGCTATTTCCCGGAATGGGGCGTGTATGACGCGCATGAAAACTTCACCCCGGACAAAATTGATTTCTCTCTGCTGACCCACCTGAATTACGGCTTTGGGATAGTGAAAAGCGGCGAGGTAGAAATTCATGATACTGAGCAAGGCCCGTTATTACTGGCAGAGCTGGATGAGATGACCGAAGAAGCGGGCGTCTCGTATATGGCGTCTATCGGCGGCTGGAATAACTCGGAAGAGGGCGTATTTGAAGAGGCCACCGCGACCGATGCGGGCGTGGAAAAACTGGCCAACAGCATGATGGCCTTTATGCTGGAATGGGGCTTTGACGGGATTGACGTGGACTGGGAATACCCGGACAGCGACACAGAAAAAACCCAGTTCACCAAGCTGATTCAAAGCCTGCGCAGCAAGCTGGACGCGCAGGGCAAGAAAGATGACAAGTACTACCAGCTCTCTGCGGCGGTGACCACCAACCACAACAACATTAAGTTTATCAACCCGGAGGTGACGACGCCGCTGCTGGACAGCGTGAACGTGATGGCGTATGACATTCACGGCGCGTTTGACCCGATCACCGGCCACAACGCCCCGCTGTATGCCAACAGCCAGGACGCCGACCTGAAACTCAATTCATCATCAGCCATGAAAGAGTACGCCGACACCTATAAGGTGCCAAAAAATAAACTGCTGATGGGGATCCCGTTCTATGGCCGCGGCTGGGGTGATGTTGAGCCGACCGAAATCGTTCAGGGGCTGCCGGGGCTGTTTGCGCCGGGCAGTGCGACCATCCACGGTGCCTGGGACGACGATGGCCAGTTCACCGGCACCAACCCGTGGTATCTGCTGAAACAGAAAGTGGCCAGCGGCGACTATACCCGTTACTGGGACAGGGAATCACGCGTGCCGTATCTCTATAACGCCGCCACCAAAGAGTTCCTGACCTATGACGACCCGCAATCTGTGCGTGAAAAAGTCGATTTCATCAATAACGAAGGCTATGGCGGCGCGATTATCTGGGACCTGAGCGGCGACACGCCGGATCATGAACTTGGTAAAATCGTGAAAGATGTGAAAGAGTATGTGGTGGAAGACAGCGATGTTGAAGCCGTATATATCGATGTCTTTGACAGTAAACGCCGTATTAACGTTAACTTCGACAATGAAAAATTAAAAGAGAGCAGTTATCAGATAGAGGTAGATGGCGAGTCTATTTTCTCAACATCAAACGGTAAAATCTATAATGCTCAACAAGACAATGCCGGTGAGGTCACGACAGCCTATTCCTATGATGTGTCAAAGTATCTGGCACCTGGGAAAGTCGTTACCGTTAAACGAACCTCCCCGAATGAGAAAGTGCTGAAGACACTGACTGTGACAGAAGCTATGCTGGAAAATAATCGTGACCCGATCGCAAATGAGGATATTACTGGCCTGCGGATTGAAAAACGTAATGGGGTGAATGGTATTGCTGTTGATTTCAAACGCGATAAGCTGGATGGCAACAATAGCTACTACGCAAAAATAAGCGGTGAAGACTTTGAGGGTAACTACGTTCTCTCCTGCTATGTAGGTAAATGCTATTACGCTTCTCGTGAGAATAAAAATGATAATACTTCCATCATTCATGGTGGTGGTGGTAAGTTACTTAAAGCGGGGAATGAAGTGATCATTGAGCGTCGTGCACCAAATCCAGGTGTGTTGATGAAAATGACCATTACTGAAGATATGTTGAAATAATATTTAAATGATATCGGTAGTGCCATGTCAACGCCCCGACAATACATGTCGGGGCGTTTTTTATTGTACTCATCTTGACTTACCGCCTGCTAACAACATTCCTGCCTTTTCCCATCTGCAATCACTATTAAAAACCCCGCATTTACGCGCCCACAACATATTATTAATTTAAATAATGCTTAATTTAGAGTGTAGCAATAATTACTTTTAGTCTTGGCCGATTTATTTATCATCCACGCTCGTTTTAATTAAATACCGTTATGATCAACACATAAATTATTTTAAAGGATATAATTATGAAACTAAGCAAGATCACGACTGCCATTCTTTTGGCGGCTGTGTCTGCACCTTTGGCTGTGTCAGCGGCTGCACTGTCAGCCAATGACAACACCAATAAAATTTCCGGTCTTGATAAGAGCCAGATGATTTCCCGTGATAATGGGAAAACCTGGTCAGCTTATGTCTCTGAAAAGCAGAATAATTTTACCGGCACTCTGAGCGTTGTTGTCGCGAAGAAAGATGATCAGGCGATTAAAGCGGTTGATTATGATCCCACGGCTACCTATTCCCAGGCGAATACACTGGTGCGTTACAACGGCTACTACTGGAGCAACAAGTGGTGGTCTAACCCAGGCGAACTGCCGGGCAGCAATGAAGTCTGGGCAAAAGGCACGAAAATTGCGGTGAATAAGCTCGCTACGTTCAAATTCACGCCTTTTACCGGCAAACAAGCCACAGATTTCCAAAAGCAACAAAAAGCGAAAGTCGCTGAACAACGTAAAGTGATCGGTTACTTCCCTGAGTGGGGTGTGTATGACGCGCATAAAAACTTTACCCCGGAAAAAATCGATTTCTCTCAAATTACCCATCTGAATTATGGCTTTGCCGTGGTTAAAAATGGTGAAGTCGGCATTCATGACACCTATAAAGGGCCTGAATTACTCCGTCAACTCGATAAGATGACCGAAGACGCAGGTGTCACCAATATGATTTCGGTGGGCGGCTGGAATAACTCCTTCGAAGGCGTCTTCGAAGCGGCGACAGCCACCGATGCGGGCGTGGATAAACTGGCCAACAGTATGGTGGCCTTTATGCTGGAATGGGGTTTCGACGGGGTTGACGTGGACTGGGAATACCCGGATACCGCAGCCGAAAAAGCGCAATTCACCAAACTGATGCAGAGCCTGCGCAGCAAGCTGGATGCGCAGGGCAAGAAAGATGACAAGTACTATCAGCTCTCTGCGGCAGTGACCACCAACCACAAAAACATTGAATTTATCAACCCGGCTGTGACCACCCCGTTAATGGACAGCGTGAACGTGATGGCGTATGACATTCACGGCGCGTTTGATTCTATTACCGGCCACAACGCCCCGCTGTATGCCAACAGCCAGGATGCTGACCAGAAACTCAACGTCGCCTCCACGCTGAAAGAGTACGCGGAAACCTATCACGTACCGAAAAACAAGCTGATGGTCGGCATCCCTTACTATGGCCGCGGCTGGGGCAATGTCGAGCCGACCGAAATCGTCAAAGGTCTGCCTGGCTTGCTTGCGGCAGGTTCTGCGACCTCTCAGGGGGCCTGGGATGACGCTGGTCAGTTCACCGGCACTAACCCGTGGTATGTGCTGAAAGAAAAACTGGCCAACGGTGGCTTTACCCGTTACTGGGACAGCGAATCTCAGGTGCCGTATATGTATAACGCCGCCACCAAAGAGTTCCTGACCTATGACGATGCGGAATCTGTCCGTAAAAAAGTCAACTTCATTAACAAAGAAGGCTACGGCGGTGCGATTGTCTGGGATCTGAGTGGCGATACGCCGGATCATGAACTGGGCAAAATCGTGAAAGATGTCAAAGAGTATGTCGCCGGCGAAAATGATGTCGAATCTATTTTTGTTGATGTTCTTGATAATAAGCGCCGCATTAACGTTAACTTTGATAAAGACCAGCTGAAATCCACTAATAACTACCGGGTGGCACTGGATGGTGCCTATGTATTTTCCGGCTCGAAGGGCAGTGTTTACTACAGTGCTCAAAAGACTTACGGTGATATTACCAACGTCTACACCGCTAATGTTTCTAACCAGGTAACACCGGGTAAGGTCATTACCGTTGAGCGCACCTATCCTGACAATAAAGTACTGAAAACGTTGACCGTCACTGAAAATATGTTGAATAACACCAACCCGGTCATTGCGAATGACGATGTCACCGCAATCCGGATTGAAAAACGTAACGGTAAGCCAAATGTTGCTATCGATTTCAAAACCGATAAATTAAAAGGCCAGAACGGTTATATTGTGAAACTTGACGGCCCGGACAGAAAAGGCCGTTATACTTTCCATTGCGATAACGGCAAATGCCAATATGGCAAAATCGAAGATAAAGGCAATAACATCTCCACCGTTTACACTACCGGTGGTGGCTTTAAAGCTAACCATAAAATCATCGTTGAGCGCCGCGCACCGAATCCAGGCGTGCTGATGGAAATGATGATCACTGAAGATATGCTGAAATAATTCCGGCACTATTCAGTAATACGTTGTTCAAACGCCCCGGCTTCCATGACCGGGGCGTTTTTTATCGCCATTACATAGCGCCGGGCAGGCCGGTATCAGGCTGTTTTCTGGTGGATGAGGTGCAGCGGCGGGGCGATGTCCAGCGTGATGTCCGGGTTTTGCCGGAACTCGTGCGGGGTAATGTTAAAGCGCTTGCGGAACATGTAGGTAAAGTGCGACTGGGAGCCGAAGCCAAAATCCATCGCAATATCGAAAATCGGCGTATCGCTGGCACTGAGCTGGTATACCGCGCCCGCCAGACGGCGTTCGCGGATGTACTTACCCAGCGAAATGCCTGTGGATTCTTTGAACAGTTTCTGCATGTGCCACAGGGAGTAACCGGAGTAGTCGGCCAGCTCTTCCAGATGGATGACGCGGCCAAGGTGGTTTTCAATCCACTTGCTCAGGGCGCAGACAACTGTGATATGAATATCGTGTGCCATGGGTTTGTCTGTTTCTGAATTTGATATAGGGCAGTATACACAAAAACGATGAAATAGCGGAGCGGGAGAGGCAGGGTGGCATGCAGCGGCCCGGCTTCCGGACCGCCACAGAGAATCAGTGATGGAGATGACGGGTAATGATGCCCAGCGCAGCGGCGCGGTCGTCAGCAGGATCGGGCGATAATGCATAGGCACCCTGCGCATCAATCCTGACTGCCCACCAACCCTCTGCCTCGCCAAAGATGGCGTAACTTCCCTGTTCACAGGCCGTCAGCAGCTCATCAGCCTCAAGCTGATAGACGACGTTATCCAGATAGACCGTTTTAATCATTTCTCATCCTTGAACATTGATGGCCTGAATACAACCGGCGGCATTATTGCTACCTGGCTGCGGTATTCAGGAATACCTCAAGCCGGCACTCTAGTATCAGCCTGCTGCCGGTGGCTGTGAAGCATAACGTCTCAAATCTGCGAGTTGTCACAAAAAGTGAGAGGATGAAAAAGGTAAGTTACTACTTTTCAGCAGATTACCTCTGTTTTGGTCATCGGGACGATGGGCTGCCCGGTTAAAAAAGTTGTACGGCCAGCATGACCATCGAAAACCAGAACAGGGCGCAGCCGCTCAGCAGCAAGGTCCAGACAGAAGACAGTGTTGGGATCAGGGTCATAGCAGCCTCAGGCATCAGGGAAGAGAGGTGCCATTATTGATCACCCGCCTGGCGGCAATAGGAGGAGCAGAGAGGGGTTTTGCTGTTAATTTAGGCGGTAAACATTTACTTAAACCGTCGCCCACGGATAAACCAGGCAATGGCATCATTCAGCACCGCCATTGCCGCCGGAATACCGGCCATCAGCCAGTAAAAATGCGTGCCCTTGACCGGGGTACCGCTACCGCGTTCAGCCCCACGGATTAGTCCCTTGCATCAGCGAAATAATGCCGGCGCACACGGCAATAAAACAGACAAAAACGATCAATAACCGAATCATCAGCCACGACTCCCTTAATGAGGTTGGGAAATTTACCGGGCAATATTTTTTCAGAAACCCATTAAAAAACAAACTGAATTTCTTATTGATATGCCTTTGCCGCAAAGAGGACAGTGAAAACCGTACGGGAATCAGGGGGAAAGGGAAGGGGGAACGGCGAAAACCGGGTTAATGATGTCGAAAATTAACCGGCAGCCCTCAGGGCAGCCGGTGAGTATTACCAGTCATCATGACCATGATGATGCCAGTGCGGCGGGGGGCCGTCGTGCCAGTCATCATGCCAGTGCGGCGGCGGGGGCGGCGGGCCGTCATCGTGCGGCTCTTCCACCCAGACCCAGCGGCCATCTTCGTGATGGCGGTGATGGTGGTGCCACCACTGCGGATCACGCCAGTCATCACCGTCCCAGTAATAACCACGCCGATCCTGGTCACCAATATGCAGTGACAGCCCAGGGACATTCACGCCCAGTTCAACGCCCGCATGGGAAACCAGCGGGCAGGACAATAACAGGGCAAACAGTGTGACGGCTTTTTTCATCATAATAAACTCCAGCGCCTGATAGTCAGGTGCCGCTAAAGTAATCCTGAAAAAAACCAGCGCCTATAGGATTTTATCCCATTTACGCAGTCATACGGATTCTTAACAGTTGCGACTGAAAAAACACACTTTTTTCCATTTTAAGCCATTTTCCGCGTTTAATAGTCGCTGTGTGTCAGCCATTCATCCGCATCATCAAACATCTCTTCCACTAATCGGTTCAACACCGATTTGTCTTGTTTGTTGGCGTCACTGTTCAGGCCATTCGCCTGCATCGCTTTCACTTTGATTTCGGCATCCGGGAACACACGGTGTACACGTTTGGTCAGCTCAGCGGTAATCATGGCATGGGCGTTCGGCAGCCCGGCCACATTGCGTTTATCGTAAATCAGCTCTACACGCATGGCGCGTCCTTATAAGGTGGCAAATTCAAGGTGGACGAATATACAGTGGTTGCTGTCATTTCGCTATGGGTTTGCCGGGTGAGGCAAAAAAATTTTTTATGGTAGCCAGATCAGCAAGCTTGTAGGCAAAGTGCAGTGAAATCGCGGGCTGTCATCAGGCCTGTAACAGCACATGCCCGGTGAATCATTTTTCAACGGATACATTACGTGAAGCTGAAAAAGTATACCGGTAGCCTGCGCTCTGCATATTACCCCATAAATGCTGAATCATAGCCTCGGCATAGTTTAATACCTTCTTATACATTGCTCCCGAAGAAATAGAGATAAACTCAGGCGTAGGGTCTTATCTTGTTTAAATAAGAATCTTAGGTATTTCCTATTATGGAATAGTGAAACAAGTTGAATTTTGGCCTGATCGAAAAAGCAACTATTTATTTGAGTGATTAAATCATAATTTTTATACTTTAATTCTATGATTGTAGGCTGGCTAATGTTTAATTGTTAATCTTAAATATTGTTAAAGTCATGATCTTATTAAATCGCTTTCTGTAAATATCTTTGATTTTAAAGGATATTTATGGAATCAAATGAAGCAATAAGAGGGTGGTTAAATTTATAGTAACCAGGGTTTACTATTGTATAAAAAATAATTATAGCAAAAGTGTGTAAAGTGGGTCTTTTAAGTTGATATTATTTGTGCCTATAAATTTAAGTGGTATTTTAAGCGGGTAGGTGGTCGGCCTTTTATGCTTTTCCCAAGGCGAATTATTTCTTAATTGCGCCTTCTCTTTCCTTATATAAAAGGAGTTATCGTGTCCAGTTCGTTTCAAAATGAGATCCCCAAGGCCCGCGTTAATATAAAGCTTGATCTGC
>NZ_PJZI01000121.1 GCF_002858805.1 Chimaeribacter arupi | reverse complement strand
CTGAGACTAAATGGGTCAATGTTGAAGTTAAAAACCCTTCACCTTATACAAAACCCTTTCCTCTTGAGGTAACGTATATTTCCCATAAATGCCAGAAAAAAAGAATCAGCGGGTTTGATGGTTCTCTGGTAAAAGAACCCAGTTATAAAGGCATTCAAATTCCTTTGCAACAGCAAGAAAGGAGCGATATCTGGCAGGGCAAA
>NZ_PJZI01000120.1 GCF_002858805.1 Chimaeribacter arupi | reverse complement strand
GGCAACAGTATGCTGCGAAGTATTTGCTCTTTAACAATCTGGAACAAGCTGAAAATTGAAACATTACAGCATCCATTCCTCTCCGTAGTGTATGACCTTCGGGTGATACATAGAGTAATGCGAAGTCTGTAATAGAGTCTCTCAAATAATCACGCTCGCGGATGGAAACATCTTCGGGTTGTGAGGTTAAGCGACTAAGCGTA
>NZ_PJZI01000119.1 GCF_002858805.1 Chimaeribacter arupi | reverse complement strand
GCCGCCACCGCGCAAGGGGCGCGTAAGCGCGCGCCCCTTGCATCCCCGCGCTTTTGGGTGCCCCGGCAGAATTATTGCCCGCGTAGCGGGTTCCCTCCTTCGGCCTCCGGGCTAATCGGGCCGGGACAGACACGCTCCCGGCGTGGCTGTCCCTCTCGCGGGCGTCCTGCCCGCTCACCCGGCCCTGCGTCCTCGTCGGCAAT
>NZ_PJZI01000118.1 GCF_002858805.1 Chimaeribacter arupi | reverse complement strand
GCAGGATTCGAACCTGCGACCAATTGATTAAAAGTCAACTGCTCTACCAACTGAGCTAACGACCCATCAGGTACTGCGGATTTTTTATTGCTACATCATCACGTGGATGCTGTGTCGTGCAGGATAAAACTCTTTGATGGTGGGTCGTGCAGGATTCGAACCTGCGACCAATTGATTAAAAGTCAACTGCTCTACCAACTGAGCTAACGA
>NZ_PJZI01000011.1 GCF_002858805.1 Chimaeribacter arupi | reverse complement strand
TTTTCGGGCCGCCGCTAATGACAGTCCCTGTCATGGGCGTCTTTCGCGGGCGTCCTGCCCGCTCACCCGGCCCTGCGGCTCCATTCGGCAATGATTTTTACGCCCCCACCAGACTGCAACTCATTAAGTAGGTAAGGAAAAAGTCGCTTACGTAATTTGCTTGTCCTGCCCGCTCACCCGGCCCTGTGGCTCCACTCGGCAATGATTTTGACGCCCCCACCTCTTCTGCAAATTTTTCGGTATGTAAGGAAAAAGTAGGAGGAAGTTTTTTTGGCGTCCTGCCCGCTCACCCGGCCCTGCGGCTCCACTCGGCAATGATTTTTACGCCCCCACCTCTTCTGCAAATTTTTCGGTATGTAAGGAAAAAGTAGGGGGAAGTTTTTTGGGCGTCCTGCCCACTTAACCGACCCTGCGGCTCCACCCGGCAATGATTTTTACGCCCCCACCTCTTCTGCAAATTTTTCGGTATGTAAGGAAAAAGTAGGGGGAAGTTTTTTTGGCGTCCTGCCCGCTCACCCGGCCCTGTGGCTCCACTCGGCAATGATTTTGACGCACCCCACCTCTTCTGCAAATTTTTCGGTATGTAAGGAAAAAGTAGAGGGAAGTTTTTTGGGCGTCCTGCCCACTTAACCGGCCCTGCGGCTCCACCCGGCAATGATTTTTACGCCCCCACCAGACTGCAAATCCTTGAGCAGGTAAGGATTTAGCCGGGGGCGTTTATCAGTGAGAAAAATGAGGGGCGAGGCGGGATCAGGGGGTGGCCTGGCCTTTTTGCAGCCAGAGGCCGTTGATGCCGCGGACGTAGTCGCCGGGGCGGGCGCGGGCGACCAGCTTTTGGCCGGCCAGGCGGGCGACGTTGTCCAGCGGTACCTGGTTCTCTTCGGCAATCCCGCGGTAACGATCGCGGCGGGCCTGGTTAATCCGCTCAGCCAGCGCGGCGGCTTCCGGATCGGGCTTCACCAGCGCCACATAACCGTCGAGCGTCTCACCTAACCGGCCCTGCGTGCGAGCTTCATCCAGCGTCAGGGCGGAGGCGGAAGCGCAAAACCCCAGCGCGCTCAAGGCCAGCGCCAGCCCGATAATGCCGTGTCGTCTCTTCATACAGGCTCCTCAGAACAGATCGCTTTGGCTCTTCAGCAAATCTTCCACATCCTTATCAACCTTAATGTGAATCTCATGCTCAATTTTAACATTCATGTTAATCGTGATGGGCTGCGACGGCGTTGCCAGCTCAATGCGCGGCACACAGCCGGCCAGCAGCAACAGGGGCAGCAGGCCGGTCAGCCTCGGGGCAGAAAAAAACATCATGGTTGCGTCCTCGCAGGTTTGGAGAGCCTCTCAGAGAGCCACTCCTGCACATTGTCGCCAAAGCGCAAACTGCGCCACAGCTGGAATACGTTCTCCTGATGGCGGTAATTCAGGATGATGTTGCGCCGCTGGGTCTCGGCCGGGCTGACGCCGTCAATCTTCGCCGCCAGCGTCAGTTCGCCCAGGTTGTCCAGGCTCACCTGCGCTGAGGTACGGCTGATCTCCAGATAACGCAGCCAGTCCACCACCAGCCGGTTGGTCAGGTTGCCTTCGGCCAGCGCTTTTGCCATCTCCGGGGCCAGCCGCAGCGTCAGCAGGCCGTGGTTGCGTACCCAGCCCTCCTTCACCAGCCAGTGCGGGTTATCCAGCCAGAGCGGCAACTCGCCGTCCACCTTGCCGGACATGGCAAACTGCTTCGGCTTCAGCGCGGTGAACACCTCACTCAGATCAACCTGATCCAGCTTCAGCACCGCCGCCTGATGCTGCGGCAACCGCAATGCCGACAAACTCACATGGCCGCCCAGCATATCCACGCCGACGTTGCTGAGCGTCAGCGGCAGGTGCTCGCTGTAGGGATAATTGCCTTGCAGATCGGCCGTGATGTTCTTCATCGCCACCAGGTTGCTGAGCAGGCCGATGCGCAATGACACCTGCTGCTGCGCACCAAACTGCCAGCGATGGTTGTCCAGCCGGTAAGGCAGAATAAAATCCACCCCGCTGACCTCGCCATCCTTCAGCCAGGCACCGCCCTGCTGCACCACCCAGTGGCCGCCCGCCACCAGCCCCTGTTCGCGCGCGGCGGAGAAGGCTGTCTGGGCGCGGAACCGCCCGTCACGCAGCGTGATTTTCAGCGCCGGGTCCAGCAGCGACTGGAACGCCGTCAAGGGCTGATCCGGCCACCAGCCCTCACCGCGCAGCCGCTCGCCGTCCCAGCGGCCGCGCAGTGCGATAGGCCCGATAGGGTCCGCGGCCAGACTGCCGCGCCACAGGAATGCCGCCGGTGACGCGCCTTTAATCTGCAACGCCAGCGACGAAGGCGGCAGATAGCCGCCGCTGCCGAGCCCAATACGTTCGGCTGCCAGCGTCAGCCCGCCCTGGATGGCCTCAGGCGTGGGCGCGCGCGCCTCTGAGGGGCGCTGCCACACCAGCGGCTCGCTCAGCGTCAGCCGGGGCTTGTCCACGGTGACCAGCCCATAATGCAACTGGTTAAAGCCGGTGGAGAGCGAGGAGACCGTCAGCCGCGCGGCGTCCCAGCGCCCTTTGCCGGTCATGTCCCAGCGGGCCTGGAGCGGCGGCAGTGTGCCGTTGCCCCAGAAGTTGTACTGCCAGTGGCCGCGGTCGGGCCAGAAATCCTGTGCTTTGCCGTTGAGGTGCAGTTTGACTGCGCCCCAGTAGCGGTCAGTCAGCCGCACAATCGCCTGCAACGGGCCGTTGATCCCGGCGGGCGACAGCGTCACCCCGGCCAGCGGCCAGCGGGCTTCCTCCAGCCGTTGCTTCGCCGTCAGGTTGCCCCACGCCCGCAACAGGGCGCCGCTGCGAAACGTGAGCGCCGGGCTGAGCAGCGGGCCGTGCAGCCACGCCGGGAGCGATGCGGTAAACGAGAGGCGGGCGGCGTTCGCCTGCCCGGTGAGCTGGAGGCGCAGGTCGCTCTCCGTCAGCCCGACGCTGCCCGGCCCGGCAGAGAGCACCACGTTGGCGCGGCCGTTGTGGCCTTGGGTGAGCATGTTCACCCGCCCTTCCAGGGTGGCGCGGGTGAAATGGCTGTCCCAGTCGCGCAGGGTCAGCCGGAGGCCACCGGCCAGCGGCTGCGCCGCATAAGGCCAGCGCCAGGTGCCGTCATGGATGGTCAGCGCCGCCGGGGAGAGCTGCCAGGGCAGGTGCAACAGCGGCGCCGGCGCGTCTTGCGCGGCCACCTCCAGCGTGCCCTGCGCAGCCTGCCAGTTCAGCGTCACGGCCAGCGGGGCCGGTACGCCGGCCAGCGTCAGGTGGGCCTGCAAATCGCCCTGGTCCGGCAGGCTGCTGCCCGGTGCGACCGGCAGTGTCACGCGGCCGGCCAGTGTCAGCGGCGCCTCCATCCCGGCCAGGGTGACCGCGAAACGGGTGAGGGTCAGGTGTTGGTGGCGGTCGAGCGAGGCGTCCAGCGCCAGTTGCGGTGCGCCGTTTGCCGCGGTTTCACGGCTCAGGTAACGCAGGTGCTGGCCTGCCGCACCGCTGCTGAAGGTCAGCCGCCCGGCATAGGGCTGCCACGGGGCCAGGGTCAGGTGATTAATGGCGATTTCCAGCGGCGGCAACCGCTGCTGCCAGGCTGCCGGGGAGAACGGCGCGCCGCCCGGCGCACTGGCCGGGAGCTGGCTGAGGCAGGCGCTGTCCAGCGTCAGGCTGTCGGCCGTCAGCACCCAGCGGCCGTGGCGGTAATCAAGCCGGGCGGCGCTGCTGTCGGCCAGCCGGCACGTACCGGCGCGGAAGGTCATGGGCGGCAACCGCAGGCCGGTGCGGGTCAGCGCCAGGGGGCCGCCCAGCGTCAGATGGGTGCCTGCCGGGAGCCAGTGTTCCACCACGGCCGGCAGCCAGCGCGGCAGCGTCAGCCAGCCGGTGCCTAACACCAGCACCATGCCCGGCAGCCCTATCCCCAGCGCTTTCCATCCTTTTCTCATTACCTGTCCTGTTTTCCCCAAAAAACGCTGCAAGATACCATAATTAACGCTATTCATCCGCCGCCGCAGTGCACGCTGACCGCTGCCGGGGAAAAAACCTGTGGCGATACACCCTGTTACCGTGGTGATGGCCTCCGCCTTCTGTTACGTTGGACTCAGACTTTTCTACGGAGAACCGATTATGAAAATGGCGATATACAGTACCAAGCATTATGACCGTAAATATCTGGAACTGGTCAATCAGCGTTTTAATTTCGACATGGAGTTCTTCGATTTCCTGCTGACCCCCGCAACGGCCAAAAACGCCGTGGGCTGTGACGCGGTTTGCCTGTTTGTGAATGATGACGGCGGCCGCGAGGTGCTGGAAGAGTTTGCCGCGCTGGGGGTGAAAATTCTGGCGCTGCGCTGCGCGGGCTTTAACAACGTTGACCTGGACGCGGCCAAAGAGCTGGGCATTCAGGTGGTGCGGGTCCCGGCCTACTCCCCGGAAGCGGTGGCCGAGCACGCCGTGGGCCTGATGATGACGCTCAACCGCCGCATCCACCGCGCCTACCAGCGCACCCGTGATGCCAACTTTGCGCTCGATGGGCTTATCGGCTTTAACATGCATAACCGCACTGCCGGGGTGATCGGCACCGGCAAGATTGGCCTGGCGACGCTGCGCATCCTGAAAGGGTTCGGCATGAAGCTGCTGGCCTTTGACCCCTACCCGACACCGCAGGCACTGGAGCTGGGCGCAGAGTATGTTGACCTGAACACGCTTTATGCCCGGTCAGACGTGATTACCCTGCACTGCCCGCTGACCCCGGAGAACCATCACCTGCTGAATGCGCAGGCGTTCAGCAAGATGAAAGATGGGGTGATGATCATTAACACCAGCCGCGGCGGCCTGATTGACTCGACTGCCGCCATTGAGGCGCTGAAACAGCAGAAGATTGGCGCACTGGGCATGGATGTGTATGAGAATGAGCGCGGGCTGTTCTTTGAGGACAAATCCAACGACGTGATCCAGGATGATGTGTTCCGCCGCCTCTCCGCCTGCCATAACGTGCTGTTTACCGGCCACCAGGCTTTCCTGACGGAAGAAGCGCTGACCAGCATTGCCGAGGTGACGTTGCAGAACGTCTCCCAGCTTATCCATGGCCAGCCCTGCCCCAACCTGCTGACGGCCTGATGCCGCGCTGTCCGGCCGGTCAGCCGGCCGGGCACGCCCCGCGCATCAGCGCCCACTCCTCACACTGTTTGCCGTCCGGCAACTGGCACATGCCGATGGTGCTGCCGTCGAGTTGCCGTGCCAGCGTCAGCGTGCCGCCCACCAGCCCGCAGTTAGCCGACGCCGGGTTCGCCCGGTTCAGCGCATGTGACGGGTTGACGCTGGTCGCCTGCTGTACCGGTTCATCATACGAGAGATCATCATCGTTATGGCTGCTGCACGCAGCCAGTAAAAAAAGGCTGCCAGCAACCATTAACCCGGCGGTAAATTTCATTGGCCTGCTCCTGCGTGTCATGGGCATAAGGGAAAAGGAACGGGCGACGGCGTTAACAGCGGAGAGAGGGGCCTGCCCAGCGTTATTTTTAGCGTTAATTACCGGGCGAGTAAATATGGAAAGGGTCGCCGCCGCGGAATAATTAATATCTTCTGATATATCGGCATCATTCATTACCGCCTTTATACCGCGCCCGGAAAAGAGTGTGCCGATGCAATATCCGCAAGATCAACCGGTTAGCGCAGCCTGTACTGCCGTAAGGAATGTCTGAAAAGGGGTGACAGCTATAGGGCGCTTTTTTCCGCGCAGGCTGCGCCAGCCGGGCATTGTCGTAACATTTTATTTCTGCTGACTAACCCTCTGCCGGCTTCCGGCACTTTTTGTTGTTGCGGTTATTATCGCGTTTTATATAGTTCACGGGCTAAGCAATTAGCATCCACTGTTTTTTCAGTTAATACTGACTGATTTTCTGCCGGCAAAACCAACCCTTTTGCCGGTTTTTTTTACGGTTTTATTGATGCATTGTCACATTACTGCCCGGCAACACGACGCTTTCGCTTCTATATTTTCGCTGCCCCCGTCGGCCTGCTTTTTATCGGATGACATCCTGGCCCTGCCCGCCTGCGTGGCCTGAAATACGCCGCTTATTTTCAGGTGTGCACCGGTATCAGGATGCACACCAAAAGTATGTTGTAACTAATAAGCGGTAAGCGGGGAAATCACGGGCAATTTCCTGCCCCACAGCACAAAACCCGCTGGCATTCGTCGCCGCAATCCGTACCATACAGCGCATTACTGACAGCAGACTCCCGGCCCCCGCCCCCGTTCTGTGGGCGGGCGCGATAACGATGCAAGAGAAAGACGTGGTTACTCAAAAAAAACAATACGATCTGAATAAGCTACAGAAGCGGCTGCGCCGCAATGTCGGCCAGGCGATTGCGGACTTCAACATGATTGAGGAAGGCGACCGCATTATGGTGTGCCTGTCCGGCGGCAAAGACAGCTACACCATGCTGGACATCCTGCTGAATCTGAAGCAGAGCGCGCCCATCAACTTCTCCCTGGTGGCGGTGAACCTCGACCAGAAACAGCCCGGCTTCCCGGAGCATATTCTGCCGGCTTACCTTGAAGCGCTGGGCGTTGAGTATAAGATTGTTGAAGAAAATACCTACGGCATCGTCAAAGAGAAGATCCCGGAAGGCAAAACCACCTGCTCGCTCTGCTCCCGCCTGCGCCGCGGCATTCTCTACCGTACCGCCACCGAGCTGGGCTGCACGAAAATCGCGCTGGGCCACCACCGCGATGACATGATCCAGACGCTGTTCCTGAATATGTTCTACGGCGGCAAGCTGAAAGGGATGCCGCCGAAGCTGATGAGCGATGACGGCAAACATGTGGTGATCCGCCCCCTCGCCTACTGCCGCGAGAAAGACATCGAGCGCTTCTCGGAGGCCCGCGGCTTCCCGATTATTCCGTGCAACCTGTGTGGTTCCCAGCCGAACCTGCAACGTGCGGTGATCAAAGAGATGCTGCGCGACTGGGATAAAAAATACCCTGGGCGCATCGAAACCATGTTCAGCGCCATGCAGAATGTGGTGCCGTCCCACCTGGCGGACCACGCCCTGTTTGATTTCCGCGGCATCCGCCACGGCAGCGCGGTGGTGGACGGCGGTGATCTGGCGTTTGACCGCGAAGAGTTGCCGTTGCAGCCGGCAGGCTGGCAGCCGGATGAGGCGGATGAGCCGGTGATGGCGGAACGCCTGAACGTGCTGGAAATCAAATAACCGTCACGATTGCCTGTCAGAAAAGCGCACCCCGGTGCGCTTTTTTTATGCCTGCAGGCGGGCCTCCGCCGGAAAGCGTGGAAAAACGGCAAAAAAAAAGCCGGTCTGAAAGACCGGCAGGGTATGAATCAATTGTGCTATGCAGTAATTCTAAACGTAAGAAATAAGACAATATGGAGCGCAACGCCCATCGCTTGACGTTGCATTCACCTGCGGGAGGGATAATGCCCCTTTTTGCCCGGACAAATGTTGATTTCGCTCAATTTAGCCTGCATTTTCTGCCATCACACGCCAACGGCTACAGCCATTTGCGCCGTCTCAGCCACCAGGCCACGCCAATCACCAGCGCCATCAGCGACAGGCAGAAGGTCGCGAAGCCGTAGTGCCACTCCCCACCGGGAATGCCGCCGAGGTTGACGCCAAACAGGCCGGTCAGGAAGGTGGTGGGCAGGAACACCATCGCCAGCAGCGACATGGTATAGGTGCGGCGGTTCATCGCATCGGCCATCTGGCTGGCGATCTCATCCGTCAGCACCGCCGTGCGCGCAATGCTGGCGTCGAGGTCGTCCAGGCCGCGCCCGAGGCGGTCAGCAATCTCCTGCATCCGGCGGCGGTCATCCTCGCTCATCCACGGCAGCCGTTCGCTGGCCAGCCGGGTAAACACATCCCGCTGCGGGGCCATGTAGCGGCGCAGCACGATCAGCTGTTTGCGTAACAGCGCCATCTGTCCGCGCTCCGGGATCTGCTGATCCAACAGCCCATCTTCCATATCGATGATTTTGTCATGCAGATCCTCAATAAACTCGCTGGCGTGCGCCGTCAGGGCGTCGCACAGCTCAATCAGCCAGGTGCCGCTGTTCACCGGGCCGCTGCCCTGTTGCAGGTCATTGAGTACGTCGTCAATCGAATAGACTTTGCGGTGCCGGGTGGTCACGATCAGTTTGTCGGTGATGTAGACGCGGATGGTCACCAGCTGATCGGGCCGGGAGTTGGCATTGAAATTGATGGTACGCAGGGTGATCAGCGTCCCGTCCCCCATCCGGCTGACGCGGGGGCGCATACTGTCCCCACCCAGCGCGTCACGCACGGCGTCCGGCAGCAGCGGCGTGGTGCTGAGCCACTCCCCGCTGGCCGGCAGCGTGTAATCAAGGTGGATCCAGCAGGGTTTCTCGCTGGTTACCTCACTGGCGGGGTCAATCGGGGTGGCACCGCCCTTGCCGTCCAGTTGGTAGGCATAGACTGCGTCGGAGATCTGAAGTTGCTTGCCGCTGATTACATCCACTCGTTCACCTGCATAAGAAAGCGTGCCGGGCGGCCACGTGCCGCCGGTTGTTGCCCCATTCTAGCGTTGGACGCTTGAGGATCAAGGTCATGGGCCGGTAAGAAACCTTACGGAATGTGACACGGCCCGGCACCGGGTCAGTGTTTGAGCAGATACAGGGTATGGCTGTAGGCCACATCCTCCGGGTTGGTTATCGGGTAGCCTTTTACCCAGGGCTTGATCAACCGGCCATTGGTGTATTGGTAGATCGGCGCAATCGGGGCCTGGTCGGCAATCACCTGCTCTGCGCGGTTGTAGTCGGCATTGCGGGCGGCGGCGTCTGTCTGGCGGCTGGCGGTGTCCAGCAGCCGGTCATAGGCCGGGTCGCTGAATTTGGCGATATTGCCGGTGTGCGCCGAGGTCAGCAGGCTCAGGAAGGTCGAGGCTTCATTGTAATCCCCGACCCAGGAGGCGCGCACCACATCGAAATCCCCGCTGTTGCGGCTGTCGATGTAGGCTTTCCACTCCTGGTTCACCAGTTTCACCTCCACGCCCAGCGTTTTCTTCCACATCGAGGCCACCGCAATAGCGATCTTCTGGTGGTTCTCCGAGCTGTTATAGAGCAACGAGAGGTGCAGCGGTTTGCCGGGGCCATAGCCTGCCGCCGCCAGCAGTGTTTTCGCCTGGGCATCGCGCTCCGCCTGGCTTAACTGCTGCCACGGGCTGGGGTCGGCATGAAAACCGGCGGTGACATCCGGGGTGAAATGCCAGGCCGGTTTCTCCCCGGTGCCGAGCACTTTCTCCGCGATGATGCGGCGATCGATGGCGTAAGAGAGTGCACGCCGCACGCGGGCATCATTGGTGGGCGCGCGGCGGGTGTTAAAGGCGTAGTAGTAGGTGCCGAGCTGGTCAGGGGTATAGACCTGCCCCGGAATGTCCTTCAGCAGCTTCCGGTACATGTTTTTCGGGAAAGACTCGGTGATGTCGATGTCGCCTGCCAGGTAACGTTTGGTGGCGCTGGACTCCTGATTAATCGGCACCAGCGTCACCTGGGTCAGCACCGTATGGGCGTGATCCCAGTAATGCGGGTTAGGCACCAGCACCAGTTTCTCATTCACCACCCGCTGTTGCAGGGTGAACGCGCCGTTCCCCACCAGATTGCCGACTTTTGTCCAGTCATCCCCATATTTTTCTACCGTGGCCTGATGCACCGGGAACAGGCTGAAATTCGCCAGCAGGCTGATAAAGTATGGCACCGGTTTTGTCAGGCGGAGCGTCAGCGTATGCGCGTCCACCGCCGTTATCCCCAGCTTCTCGGGCGGCAATTTTCCGGCGATGATCGCATCAGCATTTTCCAGCCCGGCCAGCCCGGCAAACCAGGCCGAGGGCGAATGGTTGGCCGGGTCCACCAGCCGCCGCCAGCTGTAGACGAAATCCTGCGCTGTTACCGGGTCGCCGTTTGACCAGCGCGCCTCTTTGCGCAGGGTGAGCGTCCAGTGCTGGTTGTCCTGGGTTTCCCAGCGTACCGCCACCCCAGGGGTAACCTTGCCCTGCGCATCCTGATTCACCAGCCCCTCGAACAGATCCCGCGCCACCTGCGCTTCCGGCAGGCCTACGGCTTTAATCGGGTCAAGCGAGGCCGGTTCATCCTTGATATGGCGCACGATCTCCTGTTTTTCAGCCAGCGCCGTGCCCGGCGGCACCACCGCGGCACCGGCACCGGGCAGCCATGCCACCAACAGGGCAGCAGCGCTGAGGCGAAAGCGAATGTGACAAGTTGGCATCAATTTTTACCCCGCTTAATTGTTTGATTTATTTGCATTGACTGTTGTATCACTCCTTTTTCCCTGACAGAACCAAAATCCCCCGGCCGCTGTCACGAAAACGCAACTTTTCTGTGGGGGACCGCCGCGCAGGCATAAGAAAAAACTGTTACCGGCACACAAACAGGCGTAAATAGGAAAGACACGCTTTCTGGAGAATAACAGCATGACCTCATTACGTTTACGCAGTGAACGCGGGCCGCTGACGTTGCCCGGCGTGGAGTATGGGCGTTCTGCCCTGGGCGCGCCGCTGCTCTGGTTTCCGGCCAGCCACAGCACGCCGGAGACCGGCCTGATCCTGGCCGGCACCCACGGGGACGAAACCGCGGCGGTGATTGCGCTGTCGTGCGCGTTGCGCTCGCTGTTGCCGGAGCAGCAGCGCCACCATGTGATCCTGGCGGCCAACCCGGACGGCTGCCAGCTGGGGTTACGCGCCAATGCCAACGGGGTGGATCTGAACCGCAATTTCGCGACGCTGAACTGGAAACCGGGGGAGACGCATTACCGCTGGAACAGTTATGCCGACGCGCGCGATGTGGTGCTGAGCAGCGGCAGCGCGCCGGGGTCTGAACCCGAGACGCAGGCGCTCTGCGCGCTGATTGATGAGCTGGCCCCGCGCTGGGTGGTGTCATTGCATGAGCCGCTGGCCTGCATTGAAGACCCGGACAGCACCGCGCTGGCGGAGTGGCTCTCCCACGCCTTTGACCTGCCGATGGTGGCGAGCGTCGGCTACCCGACCCCCGGCTCCTTCGGCAGCTGGTGCAGTGAGCGCTCCCTGCCCTGCATCACGGTGGAGTTGCCGCCGGTCTCAGCCGATGAGGCCAGCGAGCGTTACCTCCCGGCGCTGATTGGGCTGTTGCGCCACGACTGACTCAGGGGGCGCTGAGGTCGATGCTGCCGCAGTGAAAGGTCAGGCGTGGTTCGGCGTCGGTGGCCAGCCAGGTCGGCCCGTCGAGATCCACAAACCGCGCGCCAGCGGCCAGCGGCAGCGCCGCCCGGATGGCGCGTGAGGTGCAGAGCATACAGCCGAGCATCACCTCCAGCCCCTGTGCGCGCGCAGCAGACGCCAGCGCCAGCGCGGCGGTCAGGCCGCCGGTTTTATCCAGCTTGATATTGACCATCTGGTAACGCCCCGCCAGCGCCGGGAGATCCTCCACGGTATGGCAGCTCTCATCAGCACAGATCGGCAACGGGTGAATGAAGTGCGCCAGAGCGCTGTCTTTCCCGGCGGGCAGCGGCTGTTCCAGCATCAGTACGCCCAAATCGGCCAGCAACTGGCAGCGGGCCGCCAGCCCCTCGGGCTGCCAGGCTTCGTTGGCATCCACGATCAGCGAAAGCTTGGGCACGGCAGCGCGGATCGCCACCAGCCGCTCGGCAATCAGGTGGTCGTCGAGCTTTATTTTCAACAGCGTCGCCCCACACTCCTGCAACGCCCGCGCCGCGCCGGCCATCTCCTCCGGCGACCCAAGGCTGACCGTTTGCGCCATGCTGACCACCGGCAGCGGCGCAATGCCGGTGCGTTGCCAGAGGCTCTCGCCCTGCCGGGCGCACTCCAGACTCCAGAGCGCGGAATCGAGCGCGTTCCGGGCTGCGCCCGGCGGCAGCAACTGCTGGAGCGCCTGCCGGTCTGCGCCGCGCTCTATCTCCGGCACCACGGCCGCAATCTGCGCGATCACCGAGGCCACGCTTTCGCCATAATGCGGATAGGGCGTGCACTCCCCGACCCCGTGCCATCCTTGTTGCTCAATCTCTACCACCACCACCTGCGCCTCGTTACGGCTGCCGCGGGCGATCACAAAGGCCGTGTGCAGCGGCCAGGTTTCAGGATAATAACGCAGGGTTCTCATAGCGGCTCCGTTCACAACGTCTTGTTTTAAGTATGGATAACAAAACAGGATAGACAATTAATTAGAAAAGTTTATATACCCAATATCCAGGTGATGGCATACACTGAGGGCCGGTGTTAAATACTTGTAAAAGGATGGCAGCATGACACAAACAGTACATTTTCAGGGCAACCCGGTTCCCGTCTCCGGCACCCTGCCGCAGCCGGGTGAGCAGGCCAGCAGCTTTACGCTGGTCGCCAAGGATCTGTCCGATGTGGCACTGAGCAACTTTGCCGGCAAGCGCAAAGTGCTGAATATTTTCCCAAGCATTGATACCGGTGTGTGCGCGGCCTCAGTGCGTAAATTCAACCAGCTGGCCAGCAGCTTCGATAATACCGTGGTGCTGTGTATTTCGTCCGATCTGCCGTTTGCCCAATCCCGTTTCTGTGGTGCGGAGGGGCTGGGCAATGTGGTGACCCTCTCTACCCTGCGCGGTGAGAGCTTCAAGCAGGCCTATGGCGTGGACATCACCGAAGGCCCGCTGGGCGGCCTGACGGCGCGTGCCGTCGTGGTGCTGGATGAAGATGACCGCGTGATCTACAGCCAGCTGGTGGATGAAATCACCACTGAGCCGAACTATGAGCAAGTACTGTCGATGCTGCGTTAAGCCGCAGCCGGCATGAAAAAAAAAGACAGAAGGGAAACCTTCTGTCTTTTTTTATTTACTCGTCGGCAGCGCCGGGCTTTTTGCCGCTCAGCCCATACTCACGCAGCTTGTTGGCAATGGCGGTATGGGAGACGCCGAGCCGTTTCGCCAGCTTGCGGGTGCTGGGGTAAGAGCGGTAGAGCCGGGTCAGCACCGAGCGTTCAAAACGCTTGCTGATGTCATCCAGCGAGCCGTTCAGCGCCTCTTCCGTCATCGCCAGGTCGGTTTCAAACTCCGGCAGCGCGATGTCCTGCGGCCGCAGCTCATGGCCCTCCAGCTGGGTCAGCGCCCGGTAGATCGCATTTTTCAGCTGGCGCACGTTGCCCGGCCAGCCGTAGTGCGTCAGGAAGCTGGCCAGCCCGGCAGCCATTTTCGGCCGCGCCACGCCCTGCTCATCGGCAAAGCGCGCCACAAACAGCTCCGTCAGCGGCATGATGTCCGCCGGGCGCTCACGCAGCGGCGGCAGGGTCAGGGTCAGCACATTCAGCCGGTAGTAGAGGTCTTCACGGAACGCGCCGCGCTGCACCAGCTCCACCAGGTTTTTCTGGGTGGCGCAGATCACGCGCACATCCACATGCACCTCATGCTCCTCGCCCACCCGGCGGAAGGTGCCGTCATTCAAAAAGCGCAGCAGTTTGATCTGCATACGCGGGGACATCTCGCCGATTTCGTCCAGCAGCACCGTGCCGCCGTTCGCCTGCTCAAAAAAGCCCTTTTTGCCTTCCAGCGCATTCGGGTAAGCCCCGGCGGCGTAGCCGAACAGCTCACTCTCCACCACGTCATCCGGCAGCGAGGCGCAGTTAAGGCCGAGGAACGGCTGTTTGCCGCGCGGGCTGCGCAGGTGGCAAGCACGGGCCAGCAGATCTTTGCCGGTGCCGGTGTCACCGATGATCAGCAGCGGCGCATCGAGCATGGCCAGTTTGCGCGCCTGGTCGAGCACCTGGCGCATCTTCGGGCTGACCGCCACGATATGGCCGAACTCGCTGTCATCATTGACGGCCAGATCCTGCAACTGACGCCCCATGCGCACGGTGGATTTCAGCATCACCACCGCGCCGACCGCGGCATTGTGGCGGTTTTCGTCATCCAGGTAGATAGGCGTGATATCCAGCAGGAAATCCTGGTTACGGATCACCACCCGCTCCGCCTGCGGCTGGGCGCGCTCCTGCTCCAGCCAGCGGCTGAAGTTGAAGCCGCCAATCAGGCTGCCGGCGGTATGGTTGCGGATTTTATCCTCCTCCAGCCCGAACAGCGCCAGCGCCGCCGGGTTGGCCTGCTCCACTTTGCCGCGCATGTCGATGGAGAACACCGGTTCCGGCATCGACTCCAGCAGCGCACGCAGGGCGCGGTGTTCGCGCTCAGACGGCAGGTAAGACACGGTACGCACATCCGTAACCCCGGCAATCCGGCGGATTTCCGCCATCAGGGCGCGGAAGGTATCAAAATCGAGCTGGGCAAAATTGAGGTAGATACGCCCAATCGGCGCAATCTCAATGCCCTGTAAATCGATGCTGCGCAACACCAGCAGGTCGAGCAGCTCCCTGGTCAGGCCCAGGCGATCTTCACAAAAGACTTCCAAACGCATCAGTTAACCTTTCAGCAGGTTGCGGATCACTTTGCGCATCATACTCCTTCACCCTGACAGGAAAAAGTTATCTGTCACAAAAAGTTGACACAATTTACGACTTTTCTCGATAAATCACTCCGGCTGACCATTTTTTCACTATTTCAGGCGGCCAATTGACCATTATGCCCTATGAAACAGGGTGCTATGGCAGGCCGGGCGCAGAGTCTGCGCGGTCAGCCAGGCTTTCCAACTGTCACGCAGGGCATACGCTGCGCGACCCAGCCGACAATTCCTGACAAAAGGGGGCGGCAGCCGGCCGGAAAGCAGATAAGATATTTCTGCCTTGTTACATAAATGATAACGAGAAGTAACCTTCTTTTGTGTGAGGAGTCGGTATGCATCAAACAATTTGTGTGTTTTGCGGGGCCAGTGACGGGGTAAGCCCGGCCTATGCCCACTATGCCCGCGCACTGGGCCACCTGCTGGCCCTGCAAAAGCGCCGGCTGGTGTATGGCGGCGGGAAAAAGGGGCTGATGGGGGTGCTGGCCGATGCCGTGCTGGAAGCCGGCGGCCAGGTGACCGGCATCATCCCGCAGCGGCTGGTGGAAGCGGAAACCGCGCACCGCGGCCTGACCCAGCTGGAAGTGGTGCCGGACATGCACGCCCGCAAAGCGCGGATGGCGGCGCTGGCGGATGGCTTTATCGCCCTGCCCGGCGGCATCGGCACGCTGGAGGAGCTGTTTGAAATCTGGACCTGGGGGCAGATTGGCTACCACGCCAAACCGGTGGGGCTGCTGGACGTCAACGGGTTTTACCGGCCGCTGAACCAGTTGCTGCTGCACATGGCGCAACAGGGGTTTGTGCGCCATGACTACCTGCAAACGCTGCACCTGAGCGAATCCCCGGAGGTGCTGTTGCGCCACCTGGATGCGTACCAGCCGAAAAACCACGATCGCTGGGCGACCTGATGCCGGGCGGCACGGCGGGTGATCATCGCCCGCCAATCTGCTACCATTCGGCCACTTTTTGATACCAGACGACAGCGACTATGAAGTTTATCTCTTTCAACATCAACGGGCTGCGCGCCCGCCCGCACCAGCTTGAAGCCCTTATCCAACAACACCAGCCGGATGTGATTGGCCTCCAGGAAACCAAAGTCCATGACGATATGTTCCCGCTGGATGAGGTGAGCCGCCACGGTTACCACGTGTTTTACCACGGCCAGAAAGGCCACTACGGCGTGGCGCTGCTGACGCGTGAGGCCCCGCTGGCGGTGCGCCGCGGCTTCCCGACCGATGATGAAGAGGCGCAGCGCCGCATTATCATGGCGGATTTCCAGACCAGCAAAGGCGTGCTGACGGTGATCAACGGTTACTTCCCGCAGGGCGAAAGCCGCGACCACCCGACCAAATTCCCGGCCAAAGAGAAATTCTACCGCGACCTGCAAAGCTACCTGGAGCAGCAGCTGACGCGTGAAAACCCGGTGCTGGTGATGGGTGACATGAACATCAGCCCCACCGATCTGGACATCGGCATCGGCGAAGAGAGCCGCAAACGCTGGCTGCGCACCGGCAAGTGCTCTTTCCTGCCGGAAGAGCGCGAATGGCTGGGCCGCCTGCACGGCTGGGGGCTGGTGGACACCTTCCGTGCCGCCAACCCGGAGGTGAACGATCGCTTCTCCTGGTTCGATTACCGCTCACGCGGCTTTGACGAAAACCGCGGCCTGCGCATCGACCTGGTGATGGCCAACGCGCCGCTGGCTGCGTGCTGCACCGACACCGGCATCGATTATGAGATCCGTGCGATGGAAAAACCCTCCGACCACGCGCCGGTCTGGGCCACCTTTGACCTCTGATCCTGCCTGCTGCCCCGCCGGTGCGGGGCTTTCCCGGAGAGCACCATGACGCCGATTGATGTGGTAGCCGCGATCATTGAACGTGACGGCACCATTTTGCTGGCACAGCGGGATGACTCGCGCGATCAGGCCGGGCTGTGGGAGTTCCCCGGCGGCAAGGTGGAAGCCGGTGAAAGCCAGCCGCAGGCGCTGGCGCGTGAGCTGGCAGAAGAGCTGGGTATTGTGGCCGACATCGGCGGCTTCGTCGCGAGCCAGAGCTGGCAGAGTGGTGAGCGGCTGATCCGGCTGCACGCCTGGCGCGTGCCGCAGTTTTGCGGCGAGCTGCGCCCGACCTGCCACCAGGCGCTGGTGTGGGTGACACCGGAGGCCGCCGCCGGTTACGCCCTGCCGCCGGCGGACCTGCCGCTGCTGGCCGCCTACCGGGCGCAACGCGGCATGAAATGACTCAGGCGCGGGGGGCTATTTCACCCGCAGCCAGATCAGGTCATTGGTGCCGACCACTTGCGGGTCACGGGTGCACTGCAGGGTGCCGCCGTCCACTTTCAGCAACGCCCCTTCCGAGTAGTTCTCATTCTGGTAAATGCAGCAGCGGCGGCATGGCGGCGCAGTATCGCGGCCTGCCCCGCTCCAGCCATCCAACGAAACCATCGCGTCCACATTGCCGCCGCTGGGCTGGGTCTCCGGCACCGGCTCATGCATCCGGTGGGCCTGAACCGGCAGGGCCAACGCGGCACTGACGGCGATACAGAAGGCAAGAGACTGCCGGCTGAGGTTTTTCATGATCTCTCCTTGGGTTTGGCGGGCTTGGCCGCCCGCCGCTTACGGGCCTTCCCGGCGGACGGTGCCGGTGACAGGCCGCGAAACGCCGGTGATGCCCCATTCTGTTTGGCCTGCTGGATCAATGCGTGCAAGGTCGATTCCAGCGGCTGCATAAACTCCTGGTAACGGCAGCTCTTCTCACTGATTTTGGTCAGCGTCGCTTCCCAGTTGGCCGTCATATCCGGCCGCGCGGCGATGTCCGGCAGCGAGTGGATCAGCGCCCGCCCGGTCTCGGTGGCGTGGATGTTACGCCCCTTCTTGACCAGGAACGCCCGCTTGAACAGCAATTCAATGATGCCGGCGCGGGTGGCTTCGGTGCCCAGCCCGTCGGTGGCGCGCAGGATTTTCTTGAGGCTTTTGTCCTGCACGAAACGTGCGATGCCGGTCATGGCTGAAAGCAGGGTCGCGTCAGTGAACGGCCGCGGCGGCTGGGTCTGGCGTTCGACCACCTCACCCCGTTCGCACAGCAAACTGTCCCCTTTTGCCACTACCGGCAACGGCGCGCCCTCGTTCTCATCGTCACGCTCTTTCGCCCCCAGCAGCGCCCGCCAGCCCGCCTCGGCCAGGAAACGCGCCTTGGCGATAAAGTTGCCGCCGGCAATCTCCAGCTCAATCACGCATTTGCGGTAGACCGCATCGGCGCAGAACTGCATCAGGTACTGGCGCGCCACCAGGCTGTAAACCCGGCTCTCATCCTGGCTCAGCGACACGGCGCTGCTGCGCGCGGTCGGGATGATGGCGTGGTGGGCATCCACCTTTTTGTCATCCCAGCAGCGGTTGCGGCGGTTGCTGTCCACTGCCGGCTGCGGCAGCAGATCCGCCGCATGCACGCCAATCGCTTTCAACACCGCCTGACGGCCGGAGAAGTGCTCCTCAGGCAGGTATCGGCAATCTGAGCGCGGATACGTAATCAATTTGTGCGTTTCATACAATCGCTGGCAGGCATCCAGCACATTCTGGGCGCTCATGCCGAAGCGGCGTGCCGCCTCAATCTGCAACGTGGAGAGCGAAAACGGCAGCGGCGCAGTTTCGGCTTCGCGTTTGTCGCTGTAACCGGTGACGTTGGCCGGCTGGCCGCCGATGCGTTTCACCACATGCTCCGCCAGCGGCCGGTGCAGCAGCCGCCCCTCTTCGTCCTGATAGGGCTCGCAGGCGTCACTGGGTTGCCACAGGGCGGTGAAGCGCTCGTCGGCCGGGGTCACCACATGGGCTTTCACCTCGAAGAAATCTTTCGGCACGAAGTGCTCAATCTCTTCATCACGCCGCACCACCAGCCCCAGCACCGGTGTCTGCACCCGGCCCACTGACAGCACGCCGTCATAACCGGCATTGCGCCCCAGCAGCGTATAGGCGCGGGTCATGTTGATGCCGTAAAGCCAGTCGGCCCGCGAGCGCGCCAGCGCCGAGACGCAGAGCGGCACGAACTCCTGGTTGTCACGCAGCCGCTCCACTGCCCGCGTTACCGCCTGCGGGTTGAGGTCGTTGATCAGGCAGCGGCGCACCGCGCGACGTTTGTCCGGGGCCAGCGCCAGATAGTCGAGCACCTCATCCACCAGCAATTGCCCCTCGCGGTCCGGGTCACCGGCGTGGATCACTTCATCCGCCTGTTTCAGCAGCCCTTTGATCACATTGAGCTGCTTGCTTACCGACGGTCGCGGCTGCAACAGCCACTTCTGCGGGATGATCGGCAAATCCGCCAGCGACCAGCGCGCGTAGCGGCCGTCATAGGCATCCGGCTGCGCCTGCTCCAGCAGGTGGCCGACGCACCAGGTCACTACCTGATCGTTACCGCAGGCAATATAGCCGTCACCGCGGCGGTGCGGTTTCGGCAGGACATCAGCAATGGCGCGCGCCAGGCTGGGTTTTTCAGCAATAAACAGCCGCATCAGGCACCTGCGACTCGGCAGGACGCCGCCTTCAACGGCAGGCTCAGGGCAGACAGGGTCATCGAAGCTCCTTCAGGATCGGTCACTTGGCCGTTATGGTAACGGCTGTCAGGCGGGTTGGTAAGGGGCAAGCCGGAAGCACGGGACAGGTCGCTCATTTCGCCAGCGGAAACCCCTGCTTATCAGAGGTTTTACCGCCGGCGACAGGGCCAGGACGGGCAGGATCAGAAATAGCTGACGAACAGGCTGCTGTCCGGCGCGACGACCTGGGTCGCTGATTTCAGCTGCGGGGTGCCGAGATAAAGGAACCCGACGATTTCATCTTCCTCTTCACAGCCAAAGGCCGCGCGCACGCCCTCATCTTCCGTCCACGGGCCGGAGCGCCAGATGCCGTTGAAGCCCTGCGCCAGAGCGGCCATCTGCATCGCCTGCACCGCACAGCCGGCGGAAACCACCTGTTCCCATTTCGGCACTTTCTGGCTCTCTTTGCAGTGGGCCACCACCGTGATGATCATCGGCGCGCGGAACGGCGCCTGGGTAGCCTTCTCAATCCCTTTCTCATCCAGGTTTTCCGCCACGGCGGCAGCGCGCAGTACCTGGCTGAAGCGGCCCAGCCCCTCATTTTCCACAATCACAAAACGCCAGGGTTGCAGTGCCCCGTGGTCCGGCGCACGCAGCCCGGCTTTAATGATATTTTCCAGCACCTCACCGGCCGGGGCCGGGGCCGCCAGCCGGGACGCCGAGCGGCGGTTCAACAGCAGATCTAAAGCATCCATGGGTTTCTCCTGATAACCATTTGCAGGAGTGTCACGTTAACATAGGTTATAAGCGTGTTGCCACCGGTCACCGGTTCGCTGCACCCCTGCAACAGGAAGAGATGATTTAAAGCTGACTTTTCTCCGGCGGGTCATTAGGATAGCAACACTTTTTCCCCTTTTTGGAGTTCCCATGCGCACATTGTGGCGAATTATCGCCGGTTTGTTCCGGTGGACCTGGCGCCTGCTCAATTTTATCCGGGAATGTATTCTGAACCTGTTCCTGATCCTGCTGATCGTGGTCGCAGTGGGCATCTACTTCCAGCTCCAGCCGAAACCGGCAGAGACCGCCGCCAAAGGCGCGCTGCTGGTTGACCTCAGCGGCACGGTGGTGGACAAGCCGTCCGTGAACAACAAGCTGCGCCAGTGGGGGCGCGAACTGCTCGGTTCAAACAGCAGCCGTTTGCAGGAGAACTCGCTGTTTGACCTGGTGGAGACGCTGCGCCGCGCCAAAAGTGACCCCAACATCACCGGCATCGTGCTGTCGCTGAATGATTTCACCGGCACCGACCAGACCTCACTGAACTACATCGGCAAAGCGTTGCAGGAGTTCCGTGACGCCGGGAAGCCGATCTACGCCGTGGGCGACAGCTATAACCAGATCCAGTACTACCTGGCGAGCTACGCCACCAAAATTTTCCTCTCGCCGCAAGGCACGGTGGATCTGCACGGCTTTGCCACCAATACGCTCTACTATAAGACGCTGCTGGAGAAGCTGAAGGTCTCTACCCATATCTTCCGCGTCGGCACCTATAAGTCTGCCGTGGAACCGATGATCCGCGATGATATGTCCCCTGCCGCGCGCGAGGCGGACAGCCGCTGGGTCGGCGGGCTGTGGCAGAACTACCTGAGCACCGTGGCCGCCAACCGCCGCCTGACGCCGGAACAGCTGTTCCCCGGCGCACCAGGGGTGTTGCAGGGGTTGCAGGCCGTGAACGGTGACACCGCCGAATACGCGCTGAAAAACAAACTGGTGGATGCACTGGCCTCACGCCCGCAGGTGGAAGCGGAGCTGAGCAAGGCGTTCGGCTGGAACAAGCAGGACAACGATTTCAACTCCGTCAGCATCTATGACTACGAACCGGCCGCCAAACCCACCAACCAGAACCCGCAGATTGCGGTGATCTTCGCCAACGGTGCCATCATCGACGGCCCGGAAGAGCCGGGTTCGGTCGGCGGTGACACCACGGCGGCGCAGATCCGCCAGGCGCGCCTCGATCCGAAGATCAAAGCCGTGGTGCTGCGGGTTAACAGCCCCGGCGGCAGCGTCAGCGCCTCTGAGGTGATCCGCGAGGAGCTGGCCGCCGTACGCGCAGCCGGCAAACCGGTAGTGGTATCGATGGGCGGCATGGCAGCCTCCGGCGGTTACTGGATCTCCACCCCGGCCAACTACATTGTGGCAAGCCCCAGCACCCTGACCGGCTCCATCGGCATCTTCGGCGTGGTGAACACTTATGAGAACTCGCTGGACAGCATCGGCGTGCACACCGACGGCGTGGCGACCTCCCCGCTGGCCGATCTGGCAGTGACCAAGGCGCTGCCGCCGGAGTTCGCGCAGATGATGCAGCTGAACATTGAGAACGGTTACCGCACCTTCCTGGGCCTGGTGGCGCAGTCACGCCACAAAACCCCGGAGCAGATTGACCAGATAGCCCAGGGCCATGTCTGGCTCGGCCTGGATGCCAAAAGCAACGGGCTGGTGGACGAGCTGGGTGATTTCGATGACGCGGTGAAGAAAGCGGCGGAGCTGGCGAAACTGCCGGCCTGGCAGCTTAACTGGTTTGTGGAAGACCCCAGCGTCAGCGATCTGCTGTTCTCCCAGATGAGTGCCTCGGTGCAGGCGGCGTTGCCGCAGGCGTTGCAGGCATGGGTGCCCGCCCCACTGACCCGGCTGGCCGAGTCGATGAAAGATCAGCCGGGCCTGTTCGGCACCCTGAACGACCCGCAAAACCGCTATGCGCTCTGCCTGACCTGCGGTGAGGTGAAATAGCGGCGTTTTCCTGCTGCATAAGCCCGGGCAACCGGGCTTTTTTTCGCAGCCCGGTTCCCTATACTTGGGTTCATTCCCGTAAGCGTAATAAAGATTGCCCTATGAATAAAAAATCGATTTACGTCGCCTATACCGGCGGCACCATTGGTATGCAGCGCTCTGAACAGGGCTATATCCCGGTCTCCGGCCACCTGCAACGGCTGCTGGCCGCGATGCCGGAGTTCCACCGCCCGGAAATGCCGGATTTCACCATCCAGGAGTATGCGCCGCTGATGGACTCCTCCGACATGACGCCGGAAGACTGGCAGCATATCGCCGATGACATCCGCGCCCATTACGATGAGTATGACGGCTTCGTGATCCTGCACGGCACCGACACCATGGCGTTCACCGCCTCCGCGCTCTCATTTATGCTGGAGAACCTGGACAAGCCGGTGATTGTCACCGGTTCGCAGATCCCGCTGGAAGCGCTGCGCTCTGACGGCCAGCCCAACCTGCTGAACTCGCTCTATCTGGCCGCCAACTACCCGGTCAAAGAGGTCTGCCTGTTCTTCAATAACAAGCTCTACCGCGGCAACCGCAGCACCAAAGCCCATGCTGACGGCTTTGACGCCTTCGCCTCGCCGAACCTGCCGCCGCTGCTGGAAGCGGGCATCCATATCCGCCGTTTGCCGACGCCGTCACTGCCGGTGCCGACCGCCCCGCTGGTGGTCCACCGCATCACGCCGCAACCGGTGGGCGTGCTGACCCTCTACCCCGGCATTTCCGGCGAGGTGGTCGGCAACTTCCTGCGCCAGCCAGTGAAAGCGCTGATCCTGCGCTCTTACGGCGTCGGCAACGCACCGCAGAAACCGGCCCTGCTGGAAGCGCTGCGCCAGGCGTCTGAGCGCGGTATTGTGGTGGTCAACCTGACCCAGTGCATCTCCGGCCGGGTCGATATGGGCGGCTACGCCACCGGCAACGCGCTGGCCCACGCCGGGGTGATCAGCGGCTTTGACATGACGGTGGAGGCGGCGCTGACCAAGCTGCACTTCCTGCTGAGCCTGTCGCTTTCTGCCGATGAAATCCGCGTGCAGATGCAACAGAACCTGCGCGGTGAACTCACCGATATGCCGTAACCCCTGTTACCGGGGCAGAGGCTGCCCCGGCCCCTTTCCGCTGTGCTGAATCATCAAGGAGAGCCCATGAGTACCGCCCTGTTACTGATTGACTTACAAAATGACTTCTGCCCCGGTGGCGCGCTGGCCGTCCAGGAAGGCGATCAGGTGATCGCCGTGGCCAATCAGGCGATCGCCGTGTGCCGCCGCCGCGGCTGGCCGGTCGTCGCGAGCCAGGACTGGCACCCCGCCGCCCACCGCAGTTTTGCCGTGAATTCCGGCCAGGCGCCGGGCACGCTGGGCGAACTGAACGGCCTGCCGCAGGTGTGGTGGCCGGTGCACTGTGTGCAGGAGCAGCCGGGCGCCGCATTCCACCCGGATCTGGCGCAGGACGGCATTGATGAGGTGTTCCGCAAAGGGCAAAACCCGGACGTTGACAGCTACAGCGCCTTCTTTGATAACGGCCGCCGCACTGAGACGGAGCTCGACAGCTGGCTGAAAGGGCGCGGCATCACCACGCTGGTGGTGATGGGGCTGGCCACGGACTACTGCGTGAAATACAGCGTGCTGGATGCGCTGGCGCTGGGCTATACCACGTCAGTGATCACCGACGGGTGCCGCGGGGTGAATTTGCAGGAAGATGACAGCCTGGCTGCGTTTGAAGAGATGCAGCAGCATGGCGCACACCTGATCGCCCTGAAGACCTTTGAAATGGGCGCACACTGAGCCACTGCCGGACGCAATAAAAAAGCGCGCCCTTTCCGGTCGCGCTTTTTTTATGTCAGCCTGCTTCAGCAACCCACAGATTACTGCGGCTTCAGGGTCACCAGCGGCGAGGTAATGCCGAATTCCTGCTTCAGCTCCTGCTTGCTTTTCATCACCATCTGGCCCTGGGTATTGATGGTCATATGCTGGGCGTCATGGTTGTGACGCGCCTGATAGAGCATGACTGCCTGTAAACTGTGCGCTTTTTGTGCCTCGGTCAGGGCCACGCCGTCCGGCCATTTGCCGGTCTCCACCGCCTGCTGCAGACGCTGGTAAATTTCCGGGGTCATTACCGCGATCAGCTCATCTATTTCCACAGGATTATTCCTCTTTTTGCTGCGCCAATGAATAATTTGCTGAATCGATTCTATAACCGCAATTTATCAATTAACCTGCGGTTTTTTCGCCGTTTTCACCGTCAATAAAGCTGAGTGAGGCAGAATTGACACAATAGCGCTCACCGGTGGGTTGCGGGCCGTCCGGAAAAACGTGGCCGAGGTGGGCATCACACTGCGCACAACGGATTTCTATCCGGTGCATATTGTGGGAGTAATCATCAATATATTTTATTGAATCATCCCGCACCGGCTCGTAAAAACTCGGCCAGCCACAACCGGAATCATATTTGGAATCGGAGTAAAACAGCGGGGCATTACAGCACAGGCAGTGGTAAATCCCTTCGCGTTTATTGTGCAGCAATTTACCGGTGTAAGGGGCCTCGGTGCCGCGCTCCTGGGTGACGTAGCGCTGTATCTCGTTGAGTTGTACAGGATTTTCTGCGCGTTCAATCTCTTTCGTCATGGTCATGGGTCTCGCGTTGGCGACGTTACAAAATAAATAACGTTTAATTATAACAAAAAATTAACAACCATGCGGATTATTTTGGCCTAAACTTGATGCCATAAAGGCCGCGCTTGACTATTGTGTGACAGCGATCACATATATAGCCCAGGTGGGGTTTAGACAGGGGTTCACCGCCCCCATGTGACCAGAGAGACGGCAGAAAACGGAATGGGTAATAAGCGTACAATTGGTGTTGGCAGCTTTGACTTATAGCAACAATTGACACGATTCCGCTTGACGCTTGATAAGGTTTTTGTAATTTTACAACCAACCTTTTATTCACTAACAAATAGCTGGTGGAATATATGACTATCAAAGTAGGTATCAACGGTTTTGGCCGTATCGGCCGCATTGTTTTCCGTGCTGCTCAGGAACGTTCTGATGTTGAGATCGTCGCAATCAACGACCTGTTGGATGCAGAGTACATGGCTTACATGCTGAAGTATGACTCTACTCATGGTCGTTTCAACGGGACTGTAGAAGTAAAAGACGGTCACCTGGTTGTGAACGGCAAAACCATTCGTTGTACCTCTGAAAAAGATCCGGCTAACCTGAAGTGGGACGAAGTCAACGTCGACGTGGTGGCTGAAGCAACCGGTATCTTCCTGACTGACGAAACCGCGCGTAAACACATCACCGCCGGTGCCAAGAAAGTCGTGCTGACCGGCCCGTCCAAAGACAACACCCCGATGTTCGTGATGGGCGTGAACCACAAGTCTTACGAAGGTCAGGACATCGTTTCCAACGCATCCTGCACCACCAACTGCCTGGCACCGCTGGCGAAAGTCATCAACGACAACTTCGGTATCGTTGAAGCGCTGATGACCACCGTTCACGCGACCACCGCCACCCAGAAAACCGTTGACGGCCCGTCCCACAAAGACTGGCGCGGCGGCCGCGGCGCATCTCAGAACATCATCCCATCCTCTACCGGTGCAGCTAAAGCGGTAGGTAAAGTGATCCCTGAGCTGAACGGCAAACTGACCGGTATGGCGTTCCGCGTTCCGACCACCAACGTGTCTGTGGTTGACCTGACTGCCCGTCTGGAAAAACCAGCGACCTATCAGCAAATCTGTGACGCGATCAAAGCGGCTGCAGAAGGCGAGCTGAAAGGCGTTCTGGGTTACACCGAAGACGAAGTGGTGTCCACTGACTTCAACGGCGAAAAACTGACTTCCGTGTTCGACGCGAAAGCCGGTATCGCCCTGAACGACAACTTTGTGAAACTGGTTTCCTGGTACGACAACGAAACCGGCTACTCCAACAAAGTTCTGGACCTGATTGCCCACATCTCTAAATAAGTGCGCATCAGAGCAGAGTAAGAAAAGGCGACGCTGAGTCGCCTTTTTTATTGGGTGCAGTTTCCACACCGGGCATTTTCCTGTTAAGAAGGCCACGATCATGAATGAGAATATTTTTACCCTTCCCGTGACACAACAGATTACCCCTACCCTCAGCGAACGCCAGATTGGCCAGTTACCGGTCATTGTGGTGGATCACCCGGCCTGCCGTGCCGCCATTACCCTGCAGGGCGCACACCTGCTGGCGTGGCAGCCTGCCGGGGAACAGCCGGTCATCTGGCTCAGCGGCAACACCGCGTATGACCCAGGCACCGCCATCCGCGGGGGGGTGCCGATCTGCTGGCCGTGGTTCGGCCCGGCGGGTACGCCGTCGCATGGTTTTGCGCGCAATATTCCGTGGGAATTGAGCGGCCACACTGAAAATGACGAAGGCGTGACGCTGACCTTTACCCTGACGGATAACCCACAAACCCAGGCGCTCTGGCCGCACGCCTTTACCCTGGTGGCGCGCTTCACGCTGGGCGTGGAGTGCCATATTGAGCTGGAGTCCACCGGTGATTTCACCACCACCGCCGCCCTGCACAGCTACTTCCAGATCGGTGACATCGACACCGTGGCGGTGCGCGGGTTGGGCAGCCACTACGTGGATAAAGTGCTGGATGGCGCAAAAGGCGAGCATCAGGGCGAGTTGGTGTTTACCGGCCGTACTGACCGCGTCTATACCCAGCCACAGGCGGTCAGCACCATTGTTGACCCGACCCTGAACCGTGAGATTGAGGTTGAGCACCATCACCACAGCGATGTGATCGCCTGGAACCCCGGTGTGGCGCTCTCCACCAGCATGGGTGACATGACGGATGACGGCTATAAAACCATGGTTTGTGTTGAAACCGGCTGCGTCAGCACGCCGCAGGTCAGCAAACCGGGTGCACCGGCACGCCTTGCCACCACGCTGCGGGTACGCGCCCTGAATCAGGCGTAATGGCGTTATTGATAAGCCTTACACCCGTCTGAAAAAAGGAGCCGCCCGGCTCCTTTTTTATGTCACACGATATCCAAAGGCTGTTTGCGCGACGGCGGCGGAAACGCCTGATCGAGCGCCGCCAGGTCATCCGGCGAGAGCGTCAGCGTCAATGCGCGCGCATTCTGCGCCACATGCTGCGGATGCACCGCTTTGGGAATCGCAATCACCCCGCCGCTGCGGGTCACCCATGCCAGCGCAATCTCCGCATTGCTGACGCCATGTTCAGCGGCCAGCCGGGCGACAGTGCTGTCGTCGAGCAGGTGATGCCGCAGTTTTCCGGCCTGGGCCAGCGGGCAGTACGCCATCACCGGCAGGGCGTGCGCCCGGCACCACGGCAGCAGGTCATATTCAATCCCGCGTGAGGCCGCATGGTAAAGCACCTGATTGGTCTGGCACTGGTCGCCGCCCGGCAGTTGCCATAACTCCTCCATGTCGGCGGTATCGAGATTAGAGACGCCCCAGCGCGCAATTTTGCCGCTGCGTTGCAGGGTTTCCATCGCCTCAATGGTCTCATCCAGCCCAAAGCCGCCGCGCCAGTGCAACAGGTAGAGATCGATCTGCTCCGTGCCCAGCCGTTTCAGGCTGTTTTCACAGGCAGTGACCGCTTTTTTGCCGCCCGCGTGGTGCGGGTAGACTTTCGACACCAGAAACACCTGGTTGCGCCGCCCGGCGATGGCCTCGCCCACCACCTGCTCTGCCCCGCCGTCGGCGTACATTTCCGCAGTATCAATCAGCGTCATGCCGGCATCCAGCCCCTGTTGCAGGGCGCGGACCTCGGCGGCACGTTGCGCCGGGTCTTCGCCCATATACCAGGTGCCCTGCCCGATAGCCGGGACGCGGGTGCCGTCCGGGAATAACACGTGCTCTGCCATAGCCTCTTCTCCATGTTCAGCGTAGTTGCCCGGCCACCGCCTGCGGCCGATAAAAGGTGAAGCGTAGCAATAAAAAACGGGGCCTGCGCCCCGTTTGCTGTGCTGCTGAGGATGCCGTCCTGCATCAGAAGGTGTAAGTGGCCCCTGCCCAGAGCACGCCGGTCCAGGATTTATCCACCATCGGGCTGTTTTTGACTTCGTCTGCCAGGCGCACATAGCGCGCCATCGCAAAGGCATTCCACTGCGGCGCGAACTGATAGTTGGCAGAGAGTTCAGCATACGGGGCGAAACTGTCATCCGGGTGGTAGCTGTCCAGCCCGCTGCGGCGGGCTTCCGCATTGCTGACGCCGTAGTAGTAACGGTTCTGGTTTTTGCTGTTCCAGGTCACGCCTACGCCTGGGGTCAGGCTCCAGTTGTCCTGCTTGAGGCGGTAGAGGTACGCGACGTCCCCTACCAGGCCGTTGCTGTTGTCCAGCACATCGCCGGAGAACAGGGTACGGATGCTGCCCCACTGCGCGTTGTAGGTGTAGCCGAGTCCGGCCATCACGGTGCTGCGGCGCTTGTTCAAACGCTCCATCTCTTCATTGTCGCTGTCAT
Organism: Chimaeribacter arupi; assembly: GCF_002858805.1. GTDB lineage: Bacteria > Pseudomonadota > Gammaproteobacteria > Enterobacterales > Enterobacteriaceae > Chimaeribacter > Chimaeribacter arupi. The sequence goes on along the minus strand of NZ_PJZI01000011.1, from coordinate 102,765 downwards.
CCGGGGAGAAATGCAGCGGCGAGTAGAAGGCGTTGACACTGAGCTGGTGGGTATCATCTTTCCACAGGTAGTAACCGGCCATCAGGCTGCGGAAGAAGAAATTCTCTCCCTCGTAGTTGATTACCGGCACCGGGGTTACGCGGTCCTGTTCACTGCGGTAAGGATCAGGGCTGACCAGCGCACCGGCACCGAGGGAGAAAGTACCGGCGGTCGCCATCTGGCTGCACAAGAGGCCGGTCATCAGGGGTAACAAGGCTAAACGAGTAATTTTCACACTTCATCCATTAATGTTATCAATAAATCCTTGAGGATTTTAAGCCAAACTGAATGAGTGTGCGAACAGAGGATGCCCTTCACGGCACCCTTTACTAAAAAAACGTGATGGGCCGGTGCAAAAAAGCAGTAAAAACGGTGTCATCAGGTTGTCACCCGGCTGTTATAGCCTGCACCCTGCCGGTAAACCGGTCATCCGCAGAACGCGGTATGCCTGAAGCCCTTGTGCCGCTTGGCTTGGCCCGGATAAGCGGAACGCGGGCCTAAGAAGAATCCTAAACGGAAGCACTGCAAACCGGGTGTGATGGAGGCCGCTAAACTGGTGTCCGGGGAAAAATTTACGTAGGAAAAAATCTTTCGATTGGTCAGCGTATTTCCATAAATAAGGATGATATTACGGAGCTATTCTCTGAAACCCTGCCACATTGCAGCTTTATTGACCATTTTTTGCTGATTTAATCGGCAACACGCCTACTTTATCGCCAGAAAAGCCACTTGCTCTTTAGCCGATAGCCGTCCATAACAATAAGGTAAGAGTTTCATTATTTTACTCAAAAAAGAGAAGCTCTTAATTTTTGTTCCCAACCAAAACAACAGGACGGGCATCGCTATGAACATATTTGACCACTACCGTCAGCGCTATGAAGCTGCCAAGGACGAAGAGTTCACACTGCAGGAATTTCTTACCATTTGCCGGCAAGATCGCAGTGCTTATGCCAACGCGGCGGAACGCCTGCTCATGGCCATCGGTGAACCAGTCATGGTAGACACCGCGCTTGAGTCACGCTTATCCCGCCTGTTCTCCAACCGTGTGATTGCGCGATACCCGGCGTTTGAAGAGTTCTACGGAATGGAAGAGGCGATTGAGCAAATCGTTTCTTACCTCAAACACGCCGCACAGGGTCTGGAAGAGAAAAAACAGATCCTCTACTTATTGGGGCCGGTGGGTGGCGGTAAATCGTCACTGGCTGAGCGTCTGAAAGCGTTGATGCAACGGGTTCCTATTTATGCGCTCAGTGCCAATGGCGAGCGCAGCCCGGTCAACGACCATCCCCTGTGTCTGTTTAACCCACAGGAAGATGCCAATATTCTGGAAAAAGAGTACAACATCCCGACCCGCTACCTCGGCACCATCATGTCGCCGTGGGCCGCGAAGCGCCTGCATGAGTTTGGCGGTGACATCACCAAATTCAAGGTGGTAAAAGTCTGGCCGTCCATTCTGGAGCAGATCGCCATCGCCAAGACGGAACCGGGCGATGAGAACAACCAGGACATTTCCGCGCTGGTGGGGAAAGTGGACATCCGCAAACTGGAAAACCACGCCCAGAACGACCCTGATGCCTATGGCTATTCCGGTGCGCTCTGCCGTGCCAACCAGGGCATCATGGAGTTCGTGGAGATGTTCAAGGCCCCGATCAAGGTGCTGCACCCGTTGCTGACCGCCACCCAGGAAGGGAACTACAACGGTACGGAGGGGATCTCCGCCCTGCCGTTCAACGGCATTATCCTGGCGCACTCCAACGAATCGGAGTGGGTACAGTTCCGCAACAACAAGAACAACGAAGCCTTCCTCGACCGCGTCTATATCGTTAAGGTGCCCTACTGCCTGCGCGTCTCGGAAGAGATCAAAATCTACGACAAGCTGCTTAACCACAGTGAGCTGACCCACGCGCCGTGCGCGCCGGGCACCCTGGAGACGCTGGCACGCTTCTCGATCCTGTCGCGCCTGAAAGAGCCGGAAAACTCCAGCCTCTACTCCAAAATGCGTGTCTATGACGGCGAAAGCCTGAAAGACACCGATCCCAAAGCCAAGTCGTACCAGGAGTACCGCGACTACGCCGGGGTGGATGAAGGGATGAACGGCCTCTCGACCCGTTTCGCCTTTAAGATCCTTTCGCGGGTCTTCAACTTTGACCATGCGGAAGTGGCGGCCAACCCGGTGCACCTGTTCTATGTGCTGGAGCAGCAGATCGAACGCGAGCAGTTCCCGCAGGATCAGTCCGAGAAATACCTGGAGCACCTGAAAGGCTACCTGATCCCGAAATATGCTGAGTTCATCGGCAAAGAGATCCAGACCGCGTACCTGGAGTCCTACTCTGAGTACGGCCAGAACATCTTTGACCGCTATGTCACCTATGCTGATTTCTGGATCCAGGACCAGGAGTACCGTGACCCGGATACCGGCCAGTTGTTTGACCGCGAATCCCTCAATGCCGAACTGGAGAAAATTGAAAAACCGGCGGGCATCAGCAACCCGAAAGACTTCCGCAATGAGATCGTCAATTTTGTGCTGCGCGCCCGCGCCAACAACAGCGGCCGCAACCCGAACTGGACCAGCTATGAAAAATTGCGCACGGTTATCGAGAAAAAAATGTTCTCGAATACTGAGGAGTTACTGCCGGTTATCTCGTTCAATGCCAAAACCTCGACCGATGAGCAGAAAAAACACGATGACTTTGTCGACCGGATGATGGAGAAAGGGTATACGCGCAAACAGGTGCGTCTGCTGTGCGAATGGTATCTGCGGGTCAGGAAGTCATCATAACCGCAGCGGCCGCTTCATCGTGAAGAGGCAGGGCAACGTCGTTTGGGGGAGCTATGGGCTACTTTATTGACCGACGGCTGAACGGCAAGAACAAGAGTATGGTGAACCGCCAGCGCTTTTTACGCCGCTATAAGTCGCAAATCAAACAGTCGATTGCCGAAGCCATCAACAAGCGTTCGGTAACCGACGTGGAGAGTGGGGAGTCCGTCTCGATCCCCACGGATGATATCAACGAGCCGATGTTCCATCAGGGACGGGGTGGCCGCCGCCACCGCGTCCACCCTGGGAACGATCACTTTGTACAGAATGACCGCATCGAACGCCCGCAGGGAGGCGGGGGTGGCGGCGGCAGCGGCCAGGGCAATGCCAGCCAGGACGGCGAAGGCCAGGATGAGTTCGTTTTCCAGATCTCCAAAGATGAGTACCTCGATCTGCTGTTTGAGGATCTGGCCCTGCCGAACCTGAAGAAAAATCAGTATAAGCAGCTGAATGAATTCAAAACCCACCGTGCGGGCTTCACCTCCAACGGGGTGCCGGCCAACATCAGCGTGGTGCGTTCGTTACAGAACTCACTGGCGCGCCGCACCGCCATGACGGCCGGCAAACGCCGTGAACTGAAGGCGCTGGAATCCGATCTCAGCGAGCTGGAAAACCAGGAGCCGGTACAGCTGCTGGAGGAGGAGCGGCTGCGTAAGGAGATCGCGGAGCTGCGCCAGAAGATCGAGCGGGTGCCGTTTATCGACACCTTCGATCTGCGCTACAAAAACTACGAAAAACGGCCGGAACCCTCCAGCCAGGCAGTGATGTTCTGCCTGATGGACGTCTCCGGTTCAATGGACCAGGCCACCAAGGACATGGCAAAACGCTTTTATATCCTGCTCTATCTGTTCCTGAGCCGGACGTATAAAAACGTGGATGTGGTTTACATCCGCCACCATACCCAGGCCAAAGAGGTGGATGAACAGGAGTTCTTCTACTCACAGGAAACCGGCGGCACCATTGTCTCCAGCGCCCTGAAACTCATGGATGATGTGGTGCAGGAGCGTTACGACCCGGCCCAGTGGAATATCTATGCGGCGCAGGCGTCAGACGGCGATAACTGGGCCGATGACTCCCCGCTCTGCCATGAATTGCTGGCGAAGAAAATATTGCCGATGGTGCGTTATTACAGCTATATCGAAATAACCCGCCGCGCCCACCAGACGTTATGGCGGGAATATGAGGCATTGCAGGCGAAGTTTGATAATTTCGCCATGCAGCACATCCGTGAGCAGTCCGATATTTACCCGGTGTTCCGTGAATTGTTCCACCGCCAGACGGTCGATAATTGATTTTTACCGCCCGGCCAACGGGTTAGCCATTAAAAACCGGCGCACAAACGCCGGTTTTTTTATTTTTTGCGGGCCATCCGGCGGCGGCTATTTTGCTGAATGGCGGTGAGCGGCCATAAAAAAACCGCCGGTGTTGCGCGGCGGTTTGTCCGGTCATCCCCTGACGGGCATTACAGGTTATACACCAGCGATACCGTGGTGGTGGTGTCGGTTTTTTCCGGGGCGCTGGCCGGCGGCTCGGTGTTGTAGGTGACGTTATACGCCAGCTTCAGCGCGAACGATTTGTTGATCGCCACGTTCAGCGCCGTTTCGGAGTTGAACGTGGTTTCGTCGTTCGCCAGCACTGACAGGGCCTGGGTGAACTTGGCGTTGTCAGAGAGCTGGTAGTCATAAGTCAGCGCGCCGTAGGCCAGTGCGCGCGTCTGGTTGCCGCCCTGCTGGAATTCGTCATGGCGCACACCCGGACCGGCTTCCATACGCAGCGTATGGATCGGGCCGTTCAGGATCTGGCGGCCGTAACCCAGGGTCGCCACACTGCGGGAACGGTAGCCGTTGTAACGGTCGCTCAGCCAGCTCGCCTGGCCAAACAGGTAGTTGTCGGCGGACAGGTTATAGCGGGTACGGCCGCCAATCTGGTATTTCTCGGAGGAGCGCTCATCATTGGAGGAGGCGTTACGCGCCGAACCCCACAGGCTGTAGGCGGTGTCCGGGTGGAACCAGGTCATGGTGGTGTCCGCACTGAGCACGGAGTTTTTGGTGTTGCCGGTCTGGGCGCTGTAGCCCGCCTGCACGTTGCCTTCAAAGCTCTTTTTCGCGGTGGAGGGATCGTCCAGCGCCGTAAAGAGTGTGTTGTCCGCAAAGCTGTTAACGCTGAACAGTGTGGCACCACACACTAAGGCGTAGCGTGGTAATGCACGTAAAACCCGACTGGCAATCATGTCTTCCCCAATAAAAAAACGCAGTATCAAAATATATTTGCAGGCCCGGCCTGCGCGGCGCGTATTTTCAAATTTTCGCCCCGATAAAGTCAATGGCGGAATATAGCGCAGATTAGACCGAATAATGTAAATAACGGTTCTTTTTAGATTAATCTTAATTAACCGCCTTTTCCTGGGCCAAATTTGACTTAATTTTTACACGCCCTGCTCTTGACTGGTTAAATAACAAACACACTTACCGGTTGCCTGCCCAATAATAAAGGGCAGCGGGACGATATTCCCCCTGCCCTTTCTACGGTAATTCACGCCTGCCTTAGCGGGTTACAGAAAAACCTCCACCTGGTGATCGCCGTCAGTCAGCGGGATCAGCAGTTTTTCTCCGGCGGGCCAGGCCAGCAGCCCCCCATCCAGCGTGGCATGGTGCTGCCCATGCCGCTGGTTATGCAGCGTGATCCGGCAATGCCGCCCGCCAAGCATCACCATCAGCGTGGCCCCCGGCCAGGCCACGGGCAGGCAAGGGGCGAGAACCAGCGTATCCCCTGCCCGCGTCAGCCCGAGAATGCCCTCCAGCCCCGCCCGGTACATCCAGCCTGCCGAGCCGGTATACCATGTCCAGCCGCCCCGCCCCTGATGCGGTGCCACCGAGTACACATCGGCCGCCATCACATACGGCTCGGTCTGATAGGTGGCGACCTGTTGCGCGGTGGCGCTGTGGTGGATCGGGTTAAGCAGGGAGAACAGGGAGGCCGCGCGCTGGCTGTCGCCCAGCGCCGCATAAGCCAGGATATTCCACATTGCGGCGTGGGTATATTGCCCGCCATTTTCCCGCAGGCCGGGCGGATACCCTTTGATGTAACCGGGGTCGTGCGCCGTCTGGTCAAACGGCGGGGTAAACAGCAATGACAGGCCCGCATCCGGCAGGATCAGCTGTTGCGACAGCGACGCCATCGCGCGGCGCATCCGCGCCGGGTCAGCCTTGCCGGAGAGCACCGCCCAGCTCTGGGCAATGGCATCGATGCGGCACTCCTCACTCTGCCGGCTGCCCAGCCAGGTGCCGTCATCAAAGGTGGCACGGCGGTACCACTCGCCGTCCCAGGCATGGGTTTCAATCGCCTGCAGCACCGCCTGCGCATGGGCCTCCCAACGCGCCACGCGCGGGGCATCGTAACGGCGGGCATAAGGCGCAAACAGCGCGACAGCCCGGATAAACAGCCACCCCAGCCAGACGCTCTCCCCTTTGCCCTGCTCGCCCACGCGGTTCATGCCGTCGTTCCAGTCACCGGTGCCGATCAGCGGCAGGCCGTGTTGGCCGGTCAGCGTGATGCACTGGTCCAGCCCGCGGGCGCAATGTTCAAACAGCGACGCCTGTTCAGCCGAGAGGCCGGGTTGCAGGAAGGCGTCATGCTGGCCCTCCGCCAGCGGCGGCCCGTCGAGGAACGGCAGGCGTTCATCCAGGATCGCCTCATCCTGCGTCACGCCCAGATAGGTGGCGGTGGCAAAGGCCAGCCAGACCCGGTCATCAGAGATGCGGGTGCGCACCCCCTGGCCGGAATGCGGCAGCCACCAGTGCTGCACATCCCCTTCCGGGAACTGCCGCCCGGCCGCGCGCAGAATGTGCGACCGGGTCTCCTGCGGCCGTGTCAGGGTCAGCGCCATGCCGTCCTGCAACTGGTCGCGGAAGCCGTAGGCCCCGCTGGTCTGGTAGAAGCCGCAGCGTGCCTGGATGCGGCAGGCACGCGTCTGGTAGAGCAGCCAGCCGTTGAGCAGAATATCCATGGCCCGGTCGGGGGTCTGCACATGCACAGCCTGGGTGACCTCCAGCCAGTGTGCGGTGACCTCCCGCAGTACTGCATCCAGATCGGTTTTCCGGTAATAGGCAATCAGCCGCTGGGCGTCCTCCTCATTGCTGCCCTGGCCGAGCAGGAACACCACCTCCGCACTGCCGCCCGGCGGCAGATCCAGCGAGTGCTGCAAGGCACAGCAGGGATCGGTGCGCGCGCCGGTAAACCCGGAGAGCGGCGTGCCGCTGATTAACGCCAGCGGCTCACCGGTATGGCCGTTCCGGCCGAGAAACTCCCGGCGGCTGGCGGTCGAGGCCTCTGCCGGTTCACGCAGGCAGCCGAATGCCACCCGGCCGGGGAACTGCATCCCCCACAGGTTGCGGGCGCGGATGGCCCCGCTGTGGGCATCCCGGTCGGTTATCACAAACGGCGCGGTGGCCCCCCGCTGGCTGCCCAGCACCCATTCCGCATAAGCCGTGACCTGGATGACACGCCGCCGCTGGCTGAGGTTGCGCACCGTCAGCCGCGAAATTTTCACCGCATCCGCCAGCGGCACATAGTGCAACAGCGTGGTTTCAATCTGGTTGGCGCGGTGGCGGAAGCTGCTGTACCCCCAGCCGTGGCGCGACTCATAACGCCCGCCGTCATCAATCGGCTGTGCGGTCGGGCTCCACAAGGCCCCGCTTTCGCGGTCAAACAGATAGAAGGCCTCGCCGGACGGATCGCAGACCGCATCGTTGCTCCAGGGGGTGAGCTGGTTATCCCGGCTGTTTTCCGCCCAGGTGTAGCCGCTGCCGCGTGCCGACACCTGGAAGCCAAAGGCGGGGTTGGCCACCACATTGATCCAGGGTAACGGCGTCATCTTGCGGCCCTCCAGCCGGCAGACGTACTCCCGCCCCTGGTTGGCAAAACCGCCGATGCCGTTGAAAAACTCCAGGGCTTCCTCCTCCGGCAGGGGATCAGGCTGGCCGTGGTACGTCCCGGTTTCTGCATACGCCTCTGTGGCAAGGGGCGGCATAAAGGCCAGCTGGCGCTCCAGCGGCCCGTTACGGGCATGCAATACCACCCGCGCCGCCGAGGCCAGCAGCGCATGGGCCGTACTGCTCATCAGATCGGCCCGCAGCGTATAGACCTGCCCCTGCACCACCGCCCCCAACCGCGGCCGTGACTGGCTGCTGCGCACCGCGGTATCAATGGCGATTTGCAGATCCTGGATATAGGAGGAGGCGCGGTCGTTGACGATCACCAGATCAACGCTCAACAACTTCAGCCGCCAGTATTCATGCGCGCGCAGCAGCTGTTTGACCTGGGCAATATCCGCCGCGTCATCAATACGCAGCAGCACGATCGGCAGATCGCCGGAGATGGCGAGCGGCCACAAGTCAGACTGCGGCCCGGCCCCGCGGATGATCTCCGCCGGCGGCGCGCCAAAGCGCGGATCGGCATACAGCAGCGGCGCGGTCAGCCGCTGGAAATCGGCCGCCTCGCTGTGTTTCACCGCCAGGTGGCGTAATTGCACCTGCGCCTGCGTCCAGGCCAGGGTTTTGGCGCGGTCAAAGGCGTGGCGGTCATGGTGCTTGTCAATCAGGCTGATCAGGGCGTCGCGGGAACCGGCGACCACCGTCCAGAACGCCACCCGCACGGTTTTCCCGGCCCCGATCCTCACCTTGCGCCGCAGGGAAAAGATCGGATCAAGCACCGTGCCGGTGGTGCCGGAGAGCGCCTGATCCGGCTGCATCGCCTGCGCCTCAAACACCGAAAAGCCGTTGCCGATAAAGCGTGCGCGGTCGCTCTCATAGCCAATCTCATGCTGCGTATCGCCCTCCACCACCACAAAATGCCCGGCCCAAATCACCGGTTCATCCGGCGTGCGGCGGCGGCGGGTGGCGATCAGCGCGCCATACTCCGGCAGGAACGCCGTCTGCACAAACATCCTGGCAAAGGCGGTATGGGCATTGTCAGTGGCGGCCTGGGTCAGCACCAGCTCCATATAGGAGGTAAAGTCCAGCTCACGCAGCCGGCGCCCGCGGTTGGTCAGGGTGATGCGCCGCACCTCACTGTCATCCTCACCGGACACCAGCATCTCCAGCCGCGACGTCAGCCGCTGCTCGTGGCGGGTAAAGGCCGCATGATCCTCCCCAAACAGCACCGCATGGTGTTTATCCGGCTGTTGCGTCCGGCGTGACGGCGTCAGCACACGCGCCGGGCGGCCGCCCTCCCGCTGCGCCTCTTCCGGGGATTGCAGGGCTGCACAGGCTGACCAGATGCGGCCGCTGCGCAGATCGCGCAGCAGGATCAGCGATCCCCAGTTGTCACGGGTGCTGTCCTCACGCCAGCGGGTGACGGCGATGTCGTGCCAGCGGCTGTAACCGCCGCCGGTGGCGGAGATCATCACCGCATAGTTACCGTTGGAGAGCAGATGGGTGACGGGTGCGCCCGGCGGCGTGCCGGTAAAGTGGCGATACGCCCCGCTCTCTTCCTCATTGCTGCCTGCGGACGCGCGCACTTCATCCGCCAGCGGCCGGACGAGTGCCGGTGCCTGCGGCAGGCGCTCCTGCAGCAGCAGCGCCACGGACTGGATGGCCGGTTCCCGGTGGAAGCGTTCCCGCATCAGCCCGTTGTGCAGCACGTTGGCCAGTGCCACCAGCGTCATGCCCTGGTGGTGGGCCATGTAGTTATAGACGACGGCGACGCGCTCCCCACGCGGCAGGCGGCTCGGGGTGAAGTCGAGCGCCTCATAAAAGCCGTAGCGGCCATAAGCGCCCAGCCGCGCCATGCGCCGGTAGTTCTCCGCGGCCCCGGCCGGGTCGACCATCGATGCCAGCCCGCTGGCATAGGGGGCGATCACGGTGTTTTCCGCCAGCCCGCGTTTCAGCCCCAGCCCCGGCACGCCGAAGTTGGAGTATTGGTAAGTAAACTCGAGATCCCGTGCATTATAGGCGGATTCAGAGATGCCCCAGGGAATGCCCAGGCGGCGGCCATAGGCCTGTTGCTGGGCCACCACCAGGCGGTTTGTTTCCGCCAGCAGGCTCTCTTCCGGCGCACGCAGCACCAGTGACGGCATCAGATACTCAAACATCGACCCGGACCACGAGAGCAGCGCCGCCTGGTGCTGCAACCGCACGGTGTTGCGCCCCAGCCGGAACCAGTGGCGGGTGGCAATATCCCCCTTGGCGATGGCAAACAAACTGGCCAGCCGCGCCTCGGAGGCCAGCAGGTCATAACAACTGCCGTCTAGCTGGTTATCCGCCACGGAAAAACCGATGGACAACAGCTGGCGTTCGGGGTTGACCAGGAAACGGAAATCCATGCCATAGGCCAGATCGCGCGCCTGTTGCGCCAGGCGCAGCAAACGCGGGGCCAGCCAGCCTGGGCCGTCCTGATGGCGGCGATCGTAGTCGTGTTCCTGGAGCATGTCATGCAGCGCCCGGCAGGCAAACAGCAATGCCGGCTCCTCACCGTCCGGCGTGCCGGGGGCGGCCTGGCGCGCCGACTGCAGCAGCGGTTCGCTTAACGGCAGCAACGCCGCCAACAGCGCCGGCCACGGCTGTGCCAGCGCCACATCGGCGCGCAGCTCCGCCAGCCGGGAATGGAACGTCTCCGCCGGGCTGCCGGCAGGCAGCGGGGCCGCCGCCAACGCCTGTTCCATTAACCGCAGGTGGTCGTCAACCGCACTGTACGGGTCTTGCACCTCATTCTGGTGGCACCAGGCCTCACAGGCTGCCGCCACCACCAGCAGATGCCCGGCCAGGTTGCCGCTGTCCACGGCGGAGACATACGCCGGTTGCAGCACCTGTAAATCACGGGTGCCGTACCAGTTAAGGAAGTGGCCGTTATGGCGCGGCATCTGCACCAGTGTGCCGAAGGTCTCTTCCAGCCGCGCAACGGTGCGCGCCAGCCCGGTCCAGCCGAAATCACGGGCGGCCAGGGTGGAGAGCAGATAGAGGCCGATATTGGTGGGTGAGGTCCGGTGGGCGATCACCGGCTTAGGCTGCTCCTGAAAATTATCCGGCGGCAGCCAGTGCTCTGCGGCCGTGACATAGGTTTCAAAGTAGCGCCAGGTCTGGCGGGCAATCAGGCGCAGCGCGTGGCGGTCAGGCGCGCTGAGGGCCTGCCGCCGGGCCTGCGCCGGTTCACGGCTGACCCAGCAGGCCACCGCCGGGGCGGCCAGCCACAGCGCACCAAACAGCAGAACCAGCCCGCTGTTCCAGGGGGCGGTAAGACCGGCCAGCAGGCAGAGCGCCAGCGCCAGCAGGGTGCCGGGCATCATCAGCCGGTAAAAACCGGCAAAGGTGGGTGACGGGTTGGCGGCCAGTTGCGCGGCCGGCACCCACTCCAGCAGGTGTTTGCGTGACACTGTCACGCGATAAAGGGTGCGCACAATCGCATCCAGCATCCGCCAGGCATTATCCGGCAACAAACAGAGGGTCAGTAACGCCTGCTGGCAGGAGAGGCGCCCCTCCTGCTTCATTAACCGCAGGTTATCCGCTGCGGATAACGCCGGCCGGCGGCTGCGCAACAGCGCCTCCCACCACGGCGGGACAATGGAGGTTAACAGCAGGGTAGCCAGCAGCGATAAGGTCACCAGCCAGGCCGCCGCCGCCGGCAGTGTCCAGCCCGCGGCCAGGGCCAGCAGCAAGGCCGGGCTGACCAGCGAACGCCGCAGGTTGTCGGTCATCTTCCAGCGGCCGACCGCATCCAGCCCGCCCCGGCCGTCAGGTGTCTCTGCCCCGGCCGGGCCGTTACCCACCAGCCACGGCAACAACTGCCAGTCACCGCGCGTCCAGCGGTGCTGGCGGCGGGCAATCACGTCATAGCGCGCAGGCGGTGCCTCGACCAGCTCAACATCTGAGGCCAGCCCGGCGCGGGCGCACGCCCCTTCGAACAGGTCATGGCTCAGCAGGGTGTTTTCCGGGATCCGCCCGTGCAGGGCCTGCTCAAAGGCATCCACGTCATAAATGCCTTTCCCGGTGTAGGAGCCTTCGCCAAACAGATCCTGGTAAACATCGGACACGGCCGCCGCATAGGGATCAATGCCGCCCTGCCCTGAGAAAATACGCTGGTAAGGTGATCCCTCCCGGCCCATCGGCAGCGCCATGGTGACGCGGGGTTGCAGGATCGCATAGCCGGAGACGAGCCAGGTGTTCCCGGCGTCCCAGCGCGGCTGGTTCAGCGGGTGGGCCATTTTGCCAATCAGTTTTTGCGCCACATCACGCGGCAGGTGGGTATCTGCGTCCAGGGTGATGACGTAGCGGACATCCGGCGGCACCCAGGGGGCCTGCCCCTCTTCTGCCATAAAATGGGTGTCTGTGGCACCGCGCAGCAGCCGGTTCAGCTCATGCAGTTTGCCGCGTTTGCGCTCCCAGCCCATCCACACCCCTTCAGCCGGGTTGTAATGGCGGCGGCGGTGCAACAGCAGGAAACGCGGCCCGTGGCTGCCCGGCCCGTAACGTGCATTCAGCGCCGCCATCGCCTGGCGGGCGCCCGCCAGCAGCTCGGCATCCTGTTGGGTGGTTTCGGTCGCGGCGTCTATGCCGTCGGTCAGCAGGGCGAAAGTCAGATCGCCGGAGACACCGGTCAGGTAGTGCACTTCCAGCTGTTCAATCTGCTCATTGATGTCCTCTGCCCGCGTCAGCAGGGTCGGCACCACCACCATGCTGCGCAGCGCGGCGGGTACCCCCTGCTCCAGCGACATCGCCGGCAACGGTTTGGCGGCAAACAGGCTGTTGATCGTCCGGTTGACCAGCACCGCCGCCAGCCCGCTCAGGGGGAACAGGCTCAGCAACAGGGCCGCCCAGCCCGCCGCGCCGACACCGCCGGGCATCAGCGCGGCCAGCCCGGCCCAGAGGGCAGCGGCCCCGGCCAGGGTGACCGCCAGTTGCGCCAGCAGGTAGCCGGTCAGCCCGACCCGCCGGAAGCCGCGCTGCAGCCGCAGCGTCAGGGAAGGGGTAAAGCCGATCCGGGTTTCAAGCTGATGGCGCCCGTGGTCAATCAGGTAGTAACCCGGCTCGTTCTGCTGCGGCAAGCGCGCGTCGCCGGGCGCGGTGGCCAGCGCCACTGCCTCAGCCGCCACTTCCCCCTCCGGCCGGCCGGCACCGCGGGCCAGCTGTTCAATCGCACCGCGGTAGCGGTTGCGGGTCGGGAAATCCATCGCGGCAAACGCCCCGGCCTGCCGCAGGGTGCGGTCGACCAGGCTCACGCTCTCAAACATCACGGCCCAGTCGAGATCGGAGATCATCCGCATACTGGTTATCACATTGCGCACCGACACGTTCGATGCCCCCAGCCGCTGTTGGGCATGCAGCACCACCTCATCCGGGGTGGTGCCCTGCTGTTGCAGGCGGCGCGCCAGCCAGCTCAGCGCCGGGGTGGTTTCCGGGTCCTGGCCGCGCAGGTTTTTCACCAGTTGCGCGGCGTATATCTCCGGCAACGGGGCATTGCCCAGGGCGGCAGAGGCCGATGCCAGCGCCATCAGCGCATCCTCCTGGGTCATCAATTGGGCGGTCAGCCGGTCGGCCTCATTACGCGCCTGGCGGCCCTGGGTTATCTGTTCCGCCAGCCGCCGCAGGTTCTCAATCAACACGATACGCAGCGTGATCGCCACGGCCCACAGTTCCCCAATGGTCAGGGGTTGAACCTGCTGATAGGCATTGATAAAGCGGCGCAGGGTTTCCGGGTCAACATGGCTGTCAGTGTGCGTCACATAGGCCCAGGCCAGCCCGAAGACCCTGGGGTAACCGGTAAACGGGCCATCTGCCAGTTTCGGCAGTTGCCGGTAATAGCCAGGCGGCAGATGGCGGTGAATGTCGGTGATTTGCGCCGCGACCAGGTGGTAGTTGTCCAGCAGCCATTCCGCCGCCGGCACGACCTGACGCCCCTGCGCCAGCTCTTGTGCATTGGACCGGTACGCCGACAGCAGGATGGCGGCGTTCTGGTCGAGCCGGGCCTGTAATGACCTGACGGACGGCGGGCGGGCGGCCACCGGCTGCGCGGCGGCCAGCGAGGCGGCGTGCTGCTCCAGCCGTTCAATGCCGAACATCTCGCCGCGCACCGGACGGAGATCGTCCCAGGGCCCGCGGCTTTCGCGGCCGGCGAACAGTAATCCGGATAACATCATACTTTCTCCTTTCAGGATGCGCCGGGCCGTAACCACAGGCCGGGAAAAGACGCGCGCCGCGCAAGGTGGCGGCCATGAAACAGGTGAAGAGCGGGCATCTGGCCCTGAAGGAACCCGGCAATACTGCCGGTCAGCGGCGTATCGGGGGGAGCGGCGTGAAAAAAGGTGAACGGTCAGAAAGCAGGCCGGGCGAGCCGGGATAAGGGTGATTAAAAATTAACCATACCTATAAGATAACATGATTTGTCCGAGAATTCCGGTTAAGTGGGCATGATGTCCTATAGTTAGTGGTTGCACCATCTGAAGGTCACCCAAAAGCTCAATGATAAGAGCGTCGCCCCGAGGAGTATTGCTCAATGTCGAAAATAACAGGTCATCAGACAACCCTGAAAACCGCCTCTCACCCGGCCCCGGCCACGGACGGCAAAGCTGCCCAGCCCGGCCTGGGAGATCTTGCCCCGGCAGATAATTCGCATCAGCCCTCCCCTGCACCGACACCGCCCGGCAAGGAACCGACTGCCCCCGGCAGCCAGAAAAGCCCGGACATCCACAACGCCAAGATCGATGCGCTGGAGATTCACCGCAAGCAAGGGGCCAACCAGCCGCTGACCACCGATCACGGCACCAAAATTGCCAACGACCAGAACTCCCTGCGCGCCGGCGTCCGCGGCCCGACGCTGCTCGAAGATTTCATTATGCGGGAGAAGATCACCCACTTTGACCACGAGCGTATCCCGGAGCGCATCGTGCATGCGCGCGGCTCGGCGGCCCACGGTTACTTCCAGCCCTACCGCTCAATGAGTGACGTCACCAAAGCCGCCTTTTTGCAGGACCCGGCGAAACAGACCCCGGTTTATGTGCGCTTCTCCACGGTGCAGGGGTCACGCGGTTCGGCCGATACCGTGCGTGACATCCGCGGCTTTGCCACCAAGTTTTATACCGACGAGGGCAACTACGACCTGGTCGGCAACAATACCCCGGTGTTCTTTATCCAGGACGCCCATAAATTCCCGGACTTTGTCCACGCGGTGAAACCGGAACCGCACAATGAGATGCCGCAGGGTGCCAGCGCCCACGACACCTTCTGGGATTACGTCTCGCTCCAGCCGGAGACGCTGCATAACGTCTTCTGGGCGATGTCTGACCGCGGCATCCCGCGCAGCTACCGCACCATGGAAGGGTTCGGCATCCACACCTTCCGCTTTATCAATGCCGAGGGGAAATCGACCTTCGTGCGTTTCCACTGGAAACCGCTGGCGGGCAAAGCCTCGCTGCTGTGGGATGAGGCGCAGAAACTGGCCGGTAAAGACAGCGATTTCCACCGCCGTGACCTGTGGGAGTCGATTGAGGCCGGGGACTACCCGGAATATGAGCTGGGCGTGCAGCTGATCCCGGAAGAGGATGAGTTCAAGTTCGATTTCGACCTGCTCGACGCCACCAAATTGATCCCTGAGGCGCTGGTGCCGGTGGAGATCATCGGCAAGATGGTGCTGAACCGTAACCCGGACAACTTCCACGCCGAGACTGAGCAGGTGGCCTTCCACCCCGGCCACGTGGTGCCCGGCATCGACTTCACCAATGACCCGCTGTTGCAGGGGCGGCTGTTCTCCTACACCGATACCCAGATCAGCCGCCTGGGCGGGCCAAACTTCCATGAGATCCCGATTAACCGGCCGGTCTGCCCGTACCACAACTTCCAGCGTGACGGCATGCACCGGATGGACATCGACACCAACCCGGCCAGCTACGAGCCGAACTCCATCAACAACAACTGGCCGCGCGAAACCCCGCCGGCAGCCTCGGGCGGCGGGTTTGAGAGCCACTACGAGCGCATCGACGGCCATAAAGTGCGCGAACGCAGTGAATCCTTCGCGGATTACTACTCGCAGCCGCGCCTGTTCTGGATGAGCCAGACGCCGGTGGAGCAGGAGCACATCATCGGGGCGTTTTCCTTTGAGCTGAGCAAGGTGGGCCGCACCTACATCCGTGAGCGGGTGGTGGATCTGCTGGCGCGCGTGGACATCAACCTGGCGGAAGAGGTCGGTAAAAACCTCGGCTTCCGGCTGCCGGATGACGCGAAAAAATACCCGCTGCCGCACAGCGTCAACGGCCTGCAAAAGGATGAGACCCTGAGCCTCTATGCCACCGGGGACGGTGTGCTGAAAGGGCGTTGCGTGGCGGTGATGCTGAGTGACGGCGTACACGCGGCGGACGTGCTGGAGATCCTCCAGGCGCTGAAAACCGAGGGGGTTCACCCGAAACTGCTGGCCCGCCATATGGGCGAAGTGCTGGCGGATGACGGCTCCTCCGTGCCGGTGGACGGCACCTTCAGCAACACGCCGTCGGTGACGGTGGATGCGGTGCTGGTGCCGAACGGCAACATCGACTCGCTGCTGCTGGACGGCGACGCCCGCCACTTCCTGCTGGAAGCATACAAGCACCTGAAAGTGATTGGCCTGAGCGGTGACGCCTCCCGCGTCAAACCGCTGCTCGGCATTGATGACAGCGCCACGGAAGAAGGCATTGCGGAAGGGGCGAAAGCCGAGGGGCTGCTGCTGCAAAGTTTCCTCGACGCGCTGGAGCAGCACCGCATCTGGTCACGCAGCACCAAGGCCGCCGCCGTCCCGGCCTGATTGTTACCGGGGAGGCGCGCCCTCCCCGTTTATTTCTTTAAGGAGGAACCATGAGCGAACAGACCCTGCCCAAACAGCACCAGGACCAGCAACCCGGCCGCGAGGCCCCGATGGAGCCGAAACCGCTGTATGACGATCCGGACTACTGCGCCGCGGGCAAGCTGAAGGAGAAAGTGGCGCTGGTCACCGGCGGCGACAGCGGCATCGGCCGCGCCGTGACCATTGCTTACGCCAAAGAGGGGGCGAAGGTCGCGATTGTCTACCTGGAGGAGGATGAGGACGCCCGCGAAACCCAGCGCCTGGCGGCCCAGTATGGCCCGGAGCCGCTGCTGATCCGCGGTGATCTCGGCGATCAGGCGTTTGCCACGGAGGCCGTGGAGAAAACCGCGGCCCATTTCGGTGGGCTGGATGTGCTGGTGAACATTGCCGGGGAGCAGCACCCACAAGAGACGCCGGAAGAGATCAGTGCAGAACAGCTGGAGAAAACCTTCCGCACTAACTTCTTCTCGATGGTTTACCTGGTGCAGGCAGCGCTGAAGCACCTGCCGGAGGGCGGCGCGATCATCAACACCAGCTCCATTACCGCCTTCCGCGGCAACCCGACCCTGATTGATTACTCCTCCACCAAAGGGGCGATCACCGCCTTTACCCGCTCGCTCTCCACCAACCTGCTGGAGCGCGGCATCCGCGTCAATTCTGTGGCCCCCGGCCCGATCTGGACGCCGCTTATCCCGTCCACCTTTGATGAGGATCACGTCTCGAAATTTGGCCTGGAGACGCCGATGAAACGCCCCGGCCAACCTTCGGAACTGGCGGCGGCCTATGTTTACCTGGCCTGCAAAGACGCCTCGTACGTCAGCGGCCAGACTCTCCACATCAACGGCGGCGTCGTGATCAACGGGTAACCCCCGGACGGCTGACGCAGGCATAAAAAAAGCCGGGCGCGTTGCCCGGCTTTTTTGTGGCCGCAAATTATGGAATGCGGTTTTTCAGGGCCTCGTCCTGCTCATCCTCTTTGCGCTCGCGCTCGGCCAGCGCCTCAAAGGCCGTGGCGGTGGCCGGGTCAAACAGCGACAGCGTCTCGATCTGGTTCAGCATAATCACCTTACGGAAATAGAGCGCAGAAACCGGTTCTGAAGTGGGCGTAATACCGTGCTGCTGGTAGTAACTGGCGTAATTATGCTCGACTTGCATCTTCTGGGTTTCCGGGTCGCGGTAGCCGCTGACCATCGGGATCAGCACGACGTTGTCCGTGGTGCCGCTTTCGCAGCGCAGGGTATGCACCATGCCGATGTAGACGCGGCGCGAGCGCAGCGTGACAAATACCAGATCGCCCTGGTCCATACACTGATAAAGCAGCCCTTCCACGCCGTTGGAGCGGGTCAGTTGCTGGTAGAGGCTTTTGCGCCCGGCCGGGTCAAGCTGCATATTGCGCGACCAGGAGGTGCAGGAGAGGCACAACAGCACCGACACCGCCAGCATGATCACCACCGGGGCCTGGATGCCTAAGAAACTCCACATAATGAAGTCCCGTTGCAGCTGGAGGTCATGCCCGATAATCCACGGGAACTGGTTCATCAGCCCGGAGAAGCCCCACAGCACCAGGTAGACGATGGCGATCACCAACAGCCCCTGCAACACGAAAATACAGCCGTACAACGCCACCACAAAATAGACGTCCCAGCCAAAGGTGCGCTTGAGTTTGAAACGCGAGGAGACATCGCGGGTGGTGTACCAGTAGCCGCACACCATCAATACCATAAAAATTGCCGTTGCCATCAGTACGCGCCCTCCCCGTTGCCGGCGCGAACCGGTGAGTCAAATGGCGCGGGTAACGCTCTCTGCATAAATCCTCCTTGTTATCAGGTTGTCTGGCCCCATCATGGGCGATCGTGTCATCACCCCTCAGTGAGACGCCGGAAACCGGCCGGGGTTGCCCCGGATTAATCCGGAAATGGCCGCCCTCCACGGACCGGCCCCGGTTAAGCATAGCTAACTGTCTGGATAAACGGCGGATTTTCTGCTCAATGCGCACGCGCTCAACCGCCTGACACGCGATCGCGCCTTGTCCTTTATCCCCCGCCGGGGTAGTTTTATCTCCGGGATGAATGATTTTATGTCTAGAATTAACAGAGATATCCGCAGTTAACCGGCACTCAGGAGGCGTGGCAATGGCATTGCAACAAGAGATTATTGAGGCACTCAAGGTAAAACCACAGATTGACGCGCAGGAGGAGATCCGCCGCAGCGTTGACTTCCTGAAGGAATATCTTCAGGCTAACCCGGCGCTGCGCACGCTGGTGCTGGGCATCAGCGGCGGCCAGGACTCTACCCTGACCGGCAAACTCAGCCAGATGGCCATCACCGAGCTGCGTGAGGAAACCGGCGACAACAGCTACGAATTCATCGGCGTGCGCCTGCCGTACGGCAACCAGGCGGATGAAGCCGATTGCCAGGACGCCATCGCCTTTATCCAGCCCAACCGCGTGCTGACGGTGAACATCAAGGAATCGGTGGTCGCCAGTGAAGCCGCCCTGCGCAAGGCCGGCATTGAGCTGTCCGACTTTGTCAAAGGCAATGAAAAAGCGCGTGAGCGGATGAAAGCGCAATACAGCATCGCCGGGATGACGCGCGGGCTGGTGGTGGGCACTGACCACGCGGCCGAGGCCGTTACCGGGTTCTACACCAAATACGGCGACGGCGGCACGGACATCAACCCGATTTTCCGCCTCAATAAGCGCCAGGGTAAGGCGCTGCTGGCGGCGCTGGGCTGCCCGGAGCACCTGTACAAGAAAGTGCCGACGGCGGACCTGGAAGAGGATCGCCCCGGCCTGCCGGATGAAGTGGCGCTGGGCGTGACCTACGAGATGATCGACGACTACCTGGAAGGCAAACCGGCAGAGCCGAAGGTGGCGGAGATTATTGAACGCTGGTACACCCGCACCGAACACAAGCGTCAGTTGCCGGTCACGGTATTTGACGACTTCTGGAAAACAACGTAAGCGCACGGTGCCGCCGCCCGGCACCCTCCCGCTCTGTGATTGACGCGCCGCCTGTTAGGCGGCGCGTTTCTTTTGCCGGTTACGGCACGATCGTCATGAGGATGTTACTCGTACACTATGCAAACCTTTTTACTGCTGTTGCTTTCTATTGTCTTGCTTGGCCCTCTGGGCATTGATCTCTACCTGCCGACCATCCCTGCCATTGCTGCCGGGCTGGGCAGCCCGCAGGCGGTGATCCAGGCGACGATTTCCCTGTTTATCCTGGTGCTGGGTGCCGGGCAGCTGGTGGCCGGGCCACTGGTGGACAACTACGGCCGCAAACCGGTGGCGCTGGCCGGGATTGCCCTTTATCTGGCCGGGGCGGTATTGGCGGCGCTCTCCGTCAGCCCGGCGATGTTTATTGCCTCGCGCCTGGTGCAGGGGCTGGCGGTCTGCTGTACCGCCGTGGTGGCGTTCAGCGGCATCCGTGACCGCATGAACGGCGAAGAGGCCGCCCGCGCCTTTGGTTTCCTCAACGGCACGCTGAACATTGTGCCGGCGATGGCCCCGCTGCTGGGCGGCTTGCTGGCCGAGGCCTTTGGCTGGCGCGCGCCCTTCTGGTTCCTGGCCGGTTATGCCGCCGTGGTGTTTGTGGTGATCGCCACGCTGCTGCCGGAAACCCGCCCGGCAGACACCCAGCCGGTGCGCGGCCTGCCGTTGCGGCAATACGGTGCCATCCTGCGCGATCACCGCTTCCGTACCTTCAGCCTGGTGAACGCCGGGGCGATGGGCATGGCGCTGACCTATGTGTCGCTCGCCCCCACGGTGCTGATGGGCACCGGCGGGCTGTCGCCGCTGCACTTTTCGCTGGCGTTCGGGGCCAACGGCTTCTGGATTTTGTTTGTGAGTTTCTTTGCCAACCGCGTGATCCATAAACTCGGCCGCCCGGTCTGCCTGGCTGTCGGCAGCCTGCTGATGCTGCTGGGCGCGCTGGGGCTGGTGGCAGGGGTGCTGCTGTTGCCGCAGGCGGTGCAGCCGCACTGGTGGGTCTATATGCTGCCGGTGGCCGCGGCCTGTGCCGGGCTGGCGTTTATGATGGGCCCGGCCACCAGCTACGCGCTGGAGCCGTACGGCAGTGAGGCCGGGGTTGCCTCGGCGCTGGTGGGCTTTGTGCAGATGGCGGGCGGCTCGGTGCTGGGGCTGGCGGCGATGGCGCTGCCGCTGTCACCCAAGCTGTCGCTGGCGGTGATGATGCTGGCGGGTTGCCTGCTGGCGCTGCGTGCGCGCCTGCTGAGCAAGCAGTTGCGCGGCACGCTGACCTCCCTGAATAAAAACACCTCCCCAGATCAGGGCGCGTAACCGCGCCCTCTCCCTCAGCAGGTGCCTGCGTCAGTTTTCGTAGCGGAAAGGCACCCGCGCCGTCACCGCCGTCAGCAGTTCATAACCTAATGTCCCGGCGGCGGCGGCCACCTCATCCACCGGCAATTGCGCGCCCCACAGCTCGACCGGCGTGCCGATCCCGGCCTGCGGGCACGGGGTGAGATCCACCGCCAGCATATCCATCGAGACGCGCCCCAGCGTGCGGGTCATCACACCGCCCACGCAGACCGGGGTGCCGGTCGGGGCATGGCGCGGGTAACCGTCCGCGTAGCCGCAGGCCACCACACCCATGCGTTGCGGGCCGGCGGCAGTGTACGTCGCGCCATAGCCCACGCGGTCACCGGCGCGTAACTGCTGGAGGCCGATGACCTCACTGGTGAGGCTCATGCCCGCTTTCAGCCCGGCCGGGGCGATATCCTGCGCCACGCCGCTCGGTGACGCCCCATACAGGATGATGCCCGGCCGCACGGCCGCGTGGTGGGTGTGCGGGTGCCAGAGGGTGGCGGCTGAATTGGCGAGGCAGCGCGGCAGCGGCACCTCTGCCCCCACCCGCTCAATCACCGCGTACTGCTGGTTGACGCCCTCCGGGCCGTCGGCCACGGCGAAATGGCTCATCAGCGTTATCGTGCCGACCTGCGGCAACGCCCTGAGTTGCTGCCAGGCGGCGGTGAGCTGTTCCGGCGGGAAGCCGAGGCGGTTCATGCCGCTGTTCAGCTTCAGGTAGACGTCGATCGGCGCATCCGGCCGGGCGGCGGCCAGCGCCTCAATCTGCCAGGCGCTGTGCACGGCGGTGGTGAGCCGGTAACGGTCCAGCAGCGCCAGATCCCCGGCATGGAAAAACCCTTCCAGCAGCAGGATCGGCCCCTGCCAGCCCGCCTCGCGCAGGGTGATGGCCTCTTCATAGTTGAGCAGCGCATAGCCGTCGGCCTGATCAAACGCCTGCCACATCCGTTGCAGGCCGTGGCCATACGCATTGGCTTTGACCACCGCCCAGAGGTGGGCGGACGGGGCGTGGCGGCGCACGGCGGACAGATTATGGCGCAGGGCATCAAGGTGCACGGTGGCAACGATAGGACGGGGCATGGCAAAGCTCTCAGTTAACACTGCTCAATGAATAAAAGGGCGTACATTGCCGCGCGCGGGCACGCGCGGCAGGGTGCCGGTTCAGCTGACCGGGTGGATGCGCGGGCGGCCGTGGGCCGGGCTGGCCGCAAAGCCCTGCTGGTAACGCGCCACCGAGAGATCCTCATACGGGATAGCCGGGGTCACGCCGGAGATGATGTCCGCCAGCAACTGGCCGGAGCCGCAGGCCATCGTCCAGCCCAGGGTGCCGTGGCCGGTGTTGAGGTAGAGGTTTTTCAGCGGGGTTTTGCCGACGATGGGCGTGCCGTCCGGCGTCATCGGCCGCAGGCCGGTCCAGAAGGTGGCCTGCTCCACGTTGCCGCCGTGCGGGTAGAGGTCTTTCACCACCATTTCCAGCGTGTCGCGCCGCGCCTGCGCCAGCCCGGTGTTGAAGCCGACAATCTCCGCCATGCCGCCGACACGGATGCGGTTATCAAAGCGGGTAATGGCGATTTTGTAAGTTTCATCCAGCACGGTGGAGTGCGGCGCGCCCGCCGGGTCAGTGATCGGGATGGTCAGCGAGTACCCTTTCAGCGGATAAACCGGGATAGACACCAGCCCTTCCAGCAACGCCGTGGAATAGGAACCAAACGCCACCACATAGCTGTCGGCGGTGAGGGTTTCATTGCCGCACTGCACGCCGCGCAGGCTGTTTCCCTCCACCAGCAGGCGATCCACACTGCGGTTAAACAGGAAGGTGACCCCGGCCTGCTTCGCCATCTCCGCCAGCTGGCGGGTAAAGAGCTGGCAATCCCCGGTTTCGTCATTCGGCAGGCGCAGGCCGCCGGTCAGCTTGTGCGCCACCCCGGCCAGCGCCGGTTCCACGCCGGCAAGCTGGGCGGATTCCAGCAACTGGTACGGCACCCCGGCGTCCTGCAATACCGCGATATCTTTGGCGGCGTTCTCATACTGCTGGGCGGTGCGGAACAGTTGCAGCGTGCCGCCCTGCCGCCCCTCGTAGCGGATGCCGGTGTCACGGCGCAGGGCTTTGAGGCAGTCGCGGCTGTATTCGGACAGGCGCACCATGCGCCCTTTGTTGGTCTGGTAGTGGCGCATGTCACAGTTACGCAGCATCTGCCACATCCAGCGCAGCTGGAAGCTGCTGCCGTCCAGGCGGATGGCCAGCGGCGCGTGGCGCTGGAACATCCATTTGACGGCCTTGAGCGGCACGCCGGGGGCAGCCCAGGGTGCGGCATAACCGGGGGAGATCTGGCCTGCGTTACCGGCGCTGGTCTCTTCTGCCGGGCCGGGCTGGCGATCCACCACCGTGACGTCATGCCCTGCTTTCGCCAGATACCAGGCGCTGGCCACGCCCACTACGCCACTTCCCAATACCAAAACCCGCATAGCGACTCCACCTCAAGGTATTAAAAGCACAATCTTCTGTTAACGTTAAATTAACCCAACAGAAATGACCGTCCAACAATATCCGCAATAGTCGTGATAATTTTCACAAATATTTATCCTTTATCCCCCGGTTTTTTTCAATAGGCGTAACGAAATAGCGATAAGATCCCGTGAACTGCCCATTCAGGCAGAAAAAAGCCCGCATTTTGACAGCAATGACAGCATTGCTGTCGACAAACAGATCGCCATGCGCCGCCCCCTCTTTCGCCACATATCGTGCCTGAACAGGCCGTTTATCGCAGACGAAAATCCTGTGCTTATCCGTTAATCCCTCACACTTCGCAGCAAAGAGGCTGGGCACCCCGCCGGCAGAGGGCGTAGGATAGGCTCTGGCCCGTCCGGGTGCGGGCTGCCGCGCCGTGGGTGCCGCCGCTGCTGCCGCACTAAATGGCTGCTTTTGCACGGCAATCACGCCCCGGCGCGCCGGTTTAGCGGCAGGCGGCCTGCCCGATGCATAAAGTTTGAGCTACGATTGATAGGAGGCCGGAACGATCAGGCCTGACAACAATGAGGGTGCGCTGATGACTATGACGCAAGAGCAGATTAAGCAGGAACGCCTGAGTGATGGCCCGGACTGGACGTTTGAACTGCTCCAGACTTATCTCGAGCAGATTGACCGGGTAGCCAAACATTACCGGCTGGATACCTACCCGCATCAGATTGAGGTGATTACCTCTGAGCAGATGATGGACGCCTACTCCAGCATCGGGATGCCGATCAACTATACCCACTGGTCGTTCGGCAAAAAATTCATCGAGACAGAACAGCGCTACAAACATGGCCAGCAGGGGCTGGCGTATGAGATCGTGATTAACTCCGATCCGTGCATCGCTTACCTGATGGAAGAGAACACCATGACCATGCAGGCGCTGGTGATGGCCCACGCCTGCTACGGCCACAACTCCTTCTTCAAGAACAACTACCTGTTCCGCAGCTGGACCGATGCCGGTTCCATTGTTGATTACCTGCTGTTTGCCCGCCACTACATCAGTGAGTGCGAGGAGCGTTACGGCGCGGTGGAGGTGGAGAAGCTGCTCGACTCCTGCCACGCGCTGATGAACTACGGCGTTGACCGCTACAAACGGCCGCAGAAAGTCTCCCTGCAGGAGGAGCGTGCCCGGCAGAAAAGCCGTGAGGAGTACCTGCAAAGCCAGGTGAATTCACTGTGGAAAACCCTGCCGCGCCGTGAGCGTGAGGAAGTGCCGGAAGTGGCGCGCCGCTTCCCGGCCGAGCCGCAGGAGAATTTACTCTACTTTATGGAGAAGAATGCGCCGCTGCTGGAGCCGTGGCAGCGTGAGGTGCTGCGCATCGTGCGTAAAATCAGCCAGTATTTCTACCCGCAGAAACAGACACAGGTGATGAACGAAGGCTGGGCGACTTTCTGGCACTACACCATCCTTAACCACATGTATGACGAGGGGCTGGTGACGGAGCGCTTTATGCTGGAGTTCCTGCACAGCCACACCAACGTGGTCTACCAGCCGCCCTACAACAGCCCTTATTACAGCGGCATCAACCCTTATGCACTGGGCTTCGCGATGTTCCAGGACATCAAGCGGATCTGCCAGAACCCCACCGAGGAAGACCGCTACTGGTTCCCGGACATCGCCGGGTCTGACTGGCTCGACACGCTGCATTTTGCGATGCGTGACTTCAAGGACGAGAGCTTTATCAGCCAGTTCCTGTCGCCAAAAGTGATGCGTGATTTCCGCCTGTTCACCGTGCTGGATGATGACCACAACAACTTCCTGGAGATCTCGGCGATCCACAACGAAGAGGGCTACCGCGCCATCCGCCAGGAGCTGTCGGCGCAGTACAACCTCAGCAACCACGAGCCGAACATCCAGGTCTGGAACGTTGACCTGCGCGGTGACCGCTCGCTGACGCTGCGTTACATCCCGCATGAGCGCGCGCCGCTGGACAAGAGCCGCCGCGAGGTGATGAAACATATCCATCGCCTGTGGGGCTTTGATGTCTATATGGAGCAGAAAAGCGAAGACGGCAGCATCGAATTGCTGGAGCGCTGCCCGGCACGCACCACACCGCTGTGAGCCGGCTGCGCGCGGCATAAAAAAAGGCACCCTGGGGGTGCCTTTTTGCTGCGCTGTTTGCCTGGCGGCTCAGCGGCGGGTTTCGGTGGTCAGCGTGCTTGGCATGGTGCCCTGCATACTGTGCCAGATCGCCCCGCTCTCTTTGCCGTAGTTACGCACACACTCCATCACCTGATCGTAGAGTTTGTCCTGGCTCAGCTCGGCCAGCCGGGCATAAAACGCCAGCGCCAGTTTGCGCGCATCCGGGTTGGAGAAGTAGTAACGGCCGACCCGCATATACAGCCCGCGCAGCCCGTTCAGGATCAGGCCGTAAATCGGGTTGCCGGAGGCAAAAGCCAGCCCGCGGAAGATGCCGTAATCCAGCTCGCTGAAGGCGTCAGCGTGGTCATCAACGTGACCGGCCTGCGCCAGGATCTCCAGCGTCTTTTCCGGGTGCTGGCGCACGGCGGTGCGGATAAAGATCGAGGCGATATTGGTGCGCACCGCCAGCAGGTTATCAATCAGTTGCGGCACGCTGTCATGATCCAGCCGTGCCAGCGTCTCAAGGATGTTCAGCCCGGAGGTTTCCCAGAAATTATTGACCCTGGTCGGTTTGCCGTGCTGAATGGTCAGCCAGCCATCACGGGCCAGGCGTTGCAGAACTTCACGCAGCGTGGTGCGGGTCACCCCGATCAACTCTGATAACTCACGCTCCGCGGGCAAAATAGAGCCAGGGGGGAAGCGATTATTCCAGATACTTTCGATAATGTACTCTTCCGCGAAACCGGCAGGACTTTGCGCCTTAATAACCATGTGTTTAACGTTCCGTAGCGACGAATGTAAGCCATAAAATTCAGCTCATCATACCAGACGTCTTTAGCAGGTTATAGCACCAAAAGCTAACATTCAGGTAACCTGCGCAGCCATTGCCCGATTTTGTGCGGCCAGCCCCGCTTTCCGTGGCGCGCCCTCCTGCCCCTCCCGCACGGCTATGTCCCCCCGCTTTTTACGCATATTTGCTTTGCGGTAGCTGGCAGCGCCGCTGAATTGGTTTACACTGCCGCTCAGGCATTTACTGCAGGGATAAACTCGATATGTTGCAATTTCTTAACCAATGCTCACGCGGGCGCGGTGCCTGGTTACTGCTGGCACTGACGGCGTTGGCCCTGGAGCTGGCCGCGCTCTATTTTCAGCATGTGATGCTGCTGAAACCCTGCGTCATGTGCATTTATGAGCGCTGCGCCCTGCTGGGGGTTTTCTTCGCCGGGGTGGTGGGTGCGCTGGCCCCGGCCACGCCGTTGCGTTATGTGGCGCTGCTCGGCTGGATTTACAGCGCCTGGGAAGGGCTGCGCCTCTCCTGGGAGCATACGATGATCCAGCTGCACCCTTCCCCGTTCACCACCTGTGATTTTGCCGCCCGCTTCCCCAGCTGGCTGCCGCTGGACAAATGGGTGCCGGGCATGTTTGTCGCCACCGGCGACTGCGCGGAGAAACAGTGGGAATTTTTGTCACTCGGTATGCCGCAATGGCTGGTGGTCATTTCGGCGGGCTACCTGCTGGTCGCGCTGCTGGTGCTGCTGGCCCAGTTCTTCCGGCCGCGTAAACGTGACCTTTTTGGCCGCTAAGCCCCAAAAACAGCACAATGACGGCACCCTATGGGTGCCGTTTTTGTTACGGCTGTTTTTCGCCCTGCGGGGCGCTGATTCACTCAGCCTATTAAATCAATAGCGTGAACCGATTTACGCCCCACCGGGCAATATGCGATTGTAGTGCCAGACAACCAGAACACGCGATGTCTGCACCACACCAGGTTTTAAAAAAAGCAGTACTATAAAAACAATAACCCGCCGATGAGCGGGTTTTTACTTTTATTTCTGCCCGGTCAGCCGATTTTTGGCCGGAAAGGGCAAAAAAAAGCCGGAATTTTCCTAAAAGACTTTTATTTTCAAAAGGTTATTGATTTAAAAATGACATGCGTTATTATTTCGCAGTGATTATTACCCCCTTTTGATAATCACGCTATAGGAGCCTCTTGTAGCGGATAACGTTCCGGCCCGCCCTGGTGGCGGGCTTTTTTTTGAGATTTCTACCAGTTCCAATCTCAGGGTAAGCTGACTACTATCAATGGGGTGGGCGCAGATCCACAGTAATGATCGGTACTATCCCTACGCCCGCTCTCCGTTGTGGGCTTTTTTTCGCCTGAAAAACGTGGCGAGCCTGCTGAAATATTCCTCCGCTTTTGGCCCTTAATCCAAATTCCCCTGCCAGCGTGCAAAGCTTTCTAAACAAACACTTAACATACGAAAATAAATCGCCTGCCGACGCAGATTTTACTCACGTTACTGAACTATTTCGCCGATACCCCTGTTGTCACCTGTAAGGATGACGCCATGACGAGTACGTATTGCCGGCGAAGAAAGGATGCGTTTGTGTCCGCAAGGCGCCGCCGGCTTTACGGGTATCCCGAGAGACAGACACTGTATTCGGTAAGGATTTGCTCTCTTTTTTTGCGCTTTACTAAAAATAGGTAACACCATGGGCATTATGCCGACACCCCGCACCCGCTCTGATTTTTTTGGCTCAATGCTGCCCTTCGGGCGCAGCCGGCCGGCCAGCGGTGTTTTTGATTGCGGCGCGTTACCCGCCTCACTCAGTGCGTTGGGCCTGCCGAATAAAGGCGGCCTGTTAATGGCATTTACGCCACCCGGCGCGGATTTCCACCGCGTCAATGCGGCCTGGCAACGCCTGGCCTCCGCCAACCGCACTGTGCTGGCCCTCTCCTCTTACGGGGCGCTCGGCAACCAGGCGCAAGGCTCCACCTATTGTGACCAGAACAGCCGCCAGGGCAGCTGGCTCTGGCTGCCGCAAAGCCTGATTACCCGCCATGAAGTGCATGTGGTGGATTTACAGGTGCGTGCCGGGATGTCTGCCCAGCAACGGGTCGCGGCCATCCGTGGCGAGCTGGATCGGTTGCGCGTCAGTATGCCGCTCTCGGCTGACCGGACGTTCGCGATGGTGTATTGCGACGGCCTCTCCGCTTCGGAAGGCTTCCTGATGCAGGCCTGGTACGCGTCCGGCCGTTTCCCGTGCCTGGCGATCGGCGGTTCGGCCGGTGGCTCGCTGGAGTTTGACGGCACCTATATCGGCACCGGTGACGCGGTGTTGCAGGGCAAAGCGGTGATTGTGTTCTGCGAGATGGCCGAGGGGAAATCCTTTGCGCCGTTCAAAAGCCAGAACTTTGAGCCGACCGCGCAAAGCTGGCTGGTGGCCCAGGCGGACCCGGTAGCCCGCACCCTGACGTCGGTGTTTGATGCCAACGGCCGCCCGCAACCGATCCTTGAGGCATTGGCGAACTACCTGCGCTGTGCGCCGCACCAGGTCAGCGAACGGCTTACCGGGCTGACCTTTGCGGTGAAGGTCGACAATGAATACTTCATCCGTTCAGTTGCCACCTTCCAGCCGGACCATCTCACCTTTTTCTGCGATCTGGAATTTGGTGACCGGCTCTACCTGCTCAAGGCCACGGATTTCAAAGGCACCACCCGGCGCGACTGGCAGGCGTTTGTCACCCAGCACGGCAAACCTTCCGCCATGCTGCTGAATGACTGCATCCTGCGGCGGGTCGGCAACACCGCGGAGCTGCCCGGCGCACGCTTCTTTGAGGGGGTGCCGGCGGCCGGGTTCTCAAGCTTTGGTGAGATCCTCGGGGTGCCGATCAACCAGACGCTCTCGGCGCTGGTGTTCTTCGATCACCAGGTCAACGCCATGACCCGTTTCCCGATTGAGTACGCCAACTTTGCGGCGCACTATACCCAGCGCGCCTTGCGCCGCTGGGAGGCGCTGCATGGGATCCAGTCAAAAGTGATTGGCCGGGTGGTGGAGTACCAGCATGGGCTGGCCCCGCTGATGACCACGCTGCCGCAACTGGAGCAGGCCACCGTCAGCCAGAGCGAGACACTGTCGCTGGCAGAAAGCAGCATCCGCGCCATCAGTGATGCGGCAATTGCAAGCCGCGAGGCGCAAGGCCGGCTGGAGAGCGGGCTGGACTCTCTCGAGCAGATCTCAGCCGGGATCACCACCATCACCGGCGGCATCAGTACCATTGCGTTCCAGACCAACCTGTTGGCACTGAACGCGGCCGTCGAGGCAGCCCGTGCCGGTGAGGCCGGACGCGGCTTTGCGGTAGTGGCGGGCGAGGTGCGGCGGCTGGCGCAGTCTGCCAAAGAGCAGGCTGATGCCACCCGCAAGCATATCAATGAGGCGGTGGTGACCATCTCCCATATCCGTTCCGTGGCCACCACCACGGTGGAAACCACCCAGGGGATGGCGGACCAGAGCATTTCCGCCGCCGACCGGATTGCCGCCATGAGTGCCGATACCGGCCGTGAACGCAATGACATTGCCGCTAACCTGGGGCAGCTGAAAGCGCTGGCAGGAGGGATGGATGCCATGGATGAGGCCGTCACCCAACTTACCCTGCTGCAAAAACTGGCTTCCAGCTAAGCATAACCTTTCCAAAACCGCCCTCCGGCGGTTTTTTTATGCCCGCCTTCCCCGCCCGGTGCTTTTTAAGTCTTTACTCTTAACCCATTGAATTTCAAGTTTTATCTTTCCAAGCCTTTACGCCTGCCTGCCGGATTGATCAAATCAAATATTCGATTGAAACCATAAATATCAGGCATATACTCCCCCCCTACCTAACAAGAGGTAATAAAAATGTTAAGAGATCACCTGCAATTAACCGATAGCGATACCCTTGAACAAATTGATTATGTCCGGCTGGCGAACCAGGGCCAGGAAGAGATCCGGGTCTACCAGATAACCGATCGGCATGGCGTTGTGAAAGGGAAAGTGTCTGTGTTTGATAAGCTGAATACGCGCCGCTCTTACCCGGCAGATTGCCGGATTACCCAGCATGATGCCCAGGGGCGGGTGGTTGTCGATAAGTTAACGGCGTCGTGGTAACGCGGGGAAAGGCGTGAATAGGGCCGGCTGAACACCCCGCCCGGCGGGCGGGGTTCACGCCACTCAGTTTTGCAGTTGGTAATCCAGCGTAATCTCGGCGCTGATTAACTGGGAAACCGGGCAGCCCGCTTTGGCTTTGTTGATGATTTTATCGAATGTCTCTTTTTCAATCCCCGGCAGCGTCACGTTGCTGTTGAGCGCCACTTTGGTAATCGCATAGCCGCCGCCCACTTTGTCCAGGGAGACGTCTGCGGTGGTATCAATGCTCTCTGGCGTATACCCCTCTTCCCCCAGCATCAGTGACAGCGCCATTGAGAAACAGGCCGCGTGTGCTGCGCCGATCAGCTCTTCCGGATTGGTCCCGGCTTTTCCTTCAAAACGGGTATTGAAGCCGTAGGGTTGCTGATTCAGCGCCCCGCTCTCCGTGGAGATGTGCCCCTTACCCTGTTTGATATCGCCTTCCCAGTGTGCCTGACCTTTCTTATGAATCGTCATCGTTATCCTCCGGTGTGTGATACGCAAATGAAGTGTATACAGGTGATAAGTATAGTTAATTTTCCCCTTTGTACCGGAAGCACGGCAAAAAAGCGCGGCCCCTGCCCGGTTCAGCGCCCGGTATGCCGCGGCCGGCGCGCCCTGCGCCGGGTAGAATAAGAATGCAACAAGACGTAAACAGCCCACCGCCCAGACGTGATGCGCACTTTTTTGCAGCTTGTCATCAGGCTGTCATGCACAGTGCCTATTCTGCCGCAGCGCTACGGCGCCTCGTCTAATTATAAAATGATGATAGCAACCACCTGACCGGTCTTCGCGCCGGTTTTTTTTATGGCAAAACGCCGGAAATAAAAAAGGCCACGCTATCGCGCGGCCTGAGGCGGGAGCGGCACACCGCCGCCTTATACCGGCTGGTCCGGCGGCAGGCCGGTGGTGCTCATCTGCTCCTGTTGTGCGCCGGAACCCGGCCGGGCATTGCCCAGCAGCGGCTCGTCGCCCAGCAGTTCCGGTTCCTGTTTGGCCGTGAACTGGCCACGCCCATCGTAAGACGGCCCCTGGCTCCAACGGCCTTCCGGCAGCGGTTTGTCCAGCGAGGTATTCAGGCAGTAGTAAGAGTGCTCGGTGGCCTCCCCTTCCTGCGGGAAACTGTTCGGGATCGGCAATGACGCGCCAATGCCGCCCATATCCTCAATCACCGCCAGCCACTGCTGCTGGTGCATGGTGTCACGGGCAATCAGGAACGAGAGGAAATCCTTCATCCCTTTATCTTCCGTCATGTTATACAGCCGGGTCGCCAGTACCCGCCCGGTGGCCTCAGCGGTGACGTTGGCCAGCATGTCAGCCGCCACGTTGCCTGACGCATAGATATGGCTCATATCAAAAGGAACGCCATTGGCGTTAACCGGCATGGCTGACAGCCCGGAAGAAAGGATATGGCGCGGGTTCATGCCACCCAGAATGGCGTTAACCACCGGGTCCTGTGCTGAGGCTTCCTGATAAGAGAGCGGCGCGCCTTCAAGATTTAATGCGACAGCGTAGCCAAGCATTTCAATGTGGGCTAACTCCTCGGTTGCTGTCGAAATCAATAAATCTTTGATTCTGGCGTCGCCACGGGCACCCATCGCCTGGAAGAAATACTGCATCGCCACGCGGATTTCCCCCTCCACCCCGCCAATAGCCTGTTGCAGCAGCATGGCAAACTCAGGATCGGGCTTTTCTACGCGTACCGGATATTGCAGCTTCGATGAATGGTGAAACATACCAACCTCCTCTCGTTGCGTTGATTGAATGTTGCACAACAAGCATGGAAGCGGATGTGAAAAAACGCAAAAATAAAAGAGAAAGATTCTCATTGAGATTTATTATGTGATGCCAGCGCCTTGTTCTGACAAGAAAAACAGGGATGGGCGGCTTTGCAGACTGAGAGGCAGGCCGCTTGTTACGCCGCCAACGCAGCGCCGGCAACACGGGGAAACAGAAGCCCTCCTGATAGGTTATTCCATTTGATGTTTTCAGCCTGAATCACATTACCCTTTATTCATGTTTCCGCCCGACAGGGATCATAGAACGGCATTGAAAAGAATAAAGGCCCCAAACCCCCAGGAAATAAGCGTCGTTATCCAGAATGCTGTACCGCTTTCACCGGCTACCCCTTTAACGACCTGATAAATAACCGCTGAGGAGATAAGCCAGGAGATGATTGCCGTTACTAAGAAACTTGTCATAAGACCTCCTGATAATATCGCGAACGCATTGATAGCGTAGCAACGCCAATAAACTCAGCAATATAAAAAACCTCATTATTTCACCGTATTTATCCTTGATATTTTATAGGCAGTCTCGTTGAGTTTTCTTATTATAAAAAATAGCGGCATCATCCCGAAAACACATGAATTATTCTGGTGATACACCGCCCCGCACACCCTTAAATGGCCGGCCCAGGCCGCGTTGCGGCGATAAAAAACCCGCCGGAGCGGGTTAATAGCGGTTCGCTGTACAGCGTTATTTCTCGTCCTTAAGCGTCTCGCCCCTTTTCTTCGCCACCGATGCCGTGGTGAAAGGGTAAACATTGGGTGTTTTGGAGAGCATGAAAATAAGCGTCTCCTGGTTTTCCACCATCTGTTTCAGTAATTCCATATGTTGATTGGCACGCACTGCCGCGCGAATCAAATAAAATACCGTGAAAAGAAGTGCCACCCATGAAAGTACCGTTAAAAAGCCGTTTCCAGTCATAAAACCCCCTGCTTATATAAGACAACCTGATGATAGCAAGCGGGTAACCAGGCGCTATTTTTGGTACATCACAAACGGCCATATTCTCTTTATGAGATTTTTTAGGGCTGCGTGGCCTCAGCCACCGCGGCATGATGGCCTGTGACTGCACCGTCAGCGGAAAAGCGGGGCGCTGCCCTGCCCCTTTCTGCCTTAGAAATTAATCTGTACGCTCAGCACGGTAATCACCGGCAGGATAAACCCGGCCCGCAGGCCGACATAACGGTTAACGTTGTATTTAACCCCGTGATAAATGTAGGGGGCAAAGCCGACGCCCGTGACCTTTTGTATATCGTGATAGGCACCGGAATCGCCGCAGTGTGAGAAGGATTTAAAGAAGAACTCCCCGGCATACAGGTAAATTCCCTCAACCGTCCAGTTATTGTATTCCGCCCACTTTTTATCGACCCCGAGCAAAACGCAGCGGTCACCTTCACTGTTGATCATGGTGCCGGCGTAGAGGCTGTAGTCTGAGGTGCTGTCCATGCGCCGTTCGACGGCGAACAGCTCATTTTTGAAAAATTGCTCATAACGATCTTTGGGGGCAAAGGCGTGATACACAAAGGAGGCAGTATGGATGGAGTAAAGATCCAGATCGTCGGCAAACGAGGTTGATACGGGGCAAAAAACAGCAGCGAGCGATATGAGCCTGACAAAAGAGCATTTCATCGTCACGTCTTCCTTACCAGCAATGGCGGTATAGTGATTTTGTTAACGGCCCGCCGTGTGGCACGCTTTTGCACCGGCGATGGAAGTTAACAGCGCTTTTTTTGAAATTAATCGACGTTTTTCCGTCGCTTATCCCTAACCGTAATGTGCATAAGATAATAGGGGTGCGTTTTACTGTTAACAAGCAGTTAATCTGCGTTTGCTGATCTGTGTCTTTTCAGCACGTAAAAAAGGCCGCCGGGGGCAGCCTTTTTGTGATTCACGTTGCCGGTATTCTCTGGCCTGCCGCTCTCACCCAGCGGCAGGGCGATGTTTTTGCCGGGTGCGGCGTGTTGCCAGCAGGGCACGGTTTTTAGTGGGGTAAGGAAATATAGTGCTGCCCCAGCGCAGACAGCTCACCGTCGCCCTCAAACAAGCGCTGAAAATGGGGATCGGGATTGACCCGCCCGGTGAACCACGCATAGCGAAACACATCCTCCCGCCGCTCACATAACGCGACCATCTCACTCATCTGGGCTTTCTGTTTTTCCAGCGAGTCGATCTGCGCCCCATCCTGCCGGCTGTGGGCGTTGGCAAATTCCGTGACCCAAAACGGCTTCCCAAACCGGGCGAGCAGGTTCAGCTGGTCTTCCAGCCCGTAGTCGTACCAGTGGAAGCCCAGAAAATCGATTTGCGGCGGTTTGCCGTTGTTGGTGATATAGGCCGCGATAAAGGCGTCCAGCCAGTCAGCCGGTGCCTGATAGTCCGGCATGGTTCCCCAGGTCACTTGCGGGCCAACGATGCTCACCCCCACCTGACGGGCGATATTCTCAAACCGGGGCCAAAGCTCCGCCGCCCGTTGCGGCTCGGTATAGGCCTGTAATCCGATGGTAGGCTCGTTCAGCACCAGCATATATTTTATGCCGGGGTTTTCCCTGAAGAACCGTAATACCGATGCCTCATGGAAATTCTCATTCCACAGCATCGGAATATAGTCAACGCCGTGCACGGCGGAGAGGGAAAATGGCAGGCTGCTATGGGGAGAGGCCCCCCAGTTGTAATACCAGGAAATCCCCGCCGAAATAGCCTTGAGATCGTTAACTGATGAGAGATCGTAAGCAATGCCGCGCTTTTGACTTTTAGATACCATAATGGAACTCCTTCTGCGATAAACGGGCGGCCATCATGTACGGTTATCCCTGACGGTCATCACCCGGCTGCGAGGAAATTATTTTGTTATGGCCGGGATAATCCCTAATCTTTTTTATTCTCTATTTATCATCCGTGACGTCTTCGGCAGATGATATTTCCTCAGCCGTATCATTTAGCATTATTGAGGCGTCCCAGCGACGTTTTTAAAAAAGAAAAACCCTGCCGGAGGCTTAATCAATTACCCCCTGGCCGGGGGTATTATCTGACAGTGCGGCTTACGGGTGGGGTACAGGGTCAGGGGGAAAGAGACAGGAATCTATAAGGGCCTGGGGGTATAAGGGCGCGGTGTTATGGCGGTTACCCTGATGACAAAGACCGGCATTCCGTCCGTTGCCGTTTTATAGTGCCCGGCGGTATCAGATGACGCCGCCACAGCCAATGGCAATGGCAATGGCCTGCCGGCCTTTATCAGCACCCGGCTTTTCAGGCCAGCGTTTCGATGGTCTGGAAGAATACCTCTTCCGTCAGGGGTATACTGTCGGCTGAAGCCTGGGACGCATCACGGATAAGCCAGCCGCTCTCAGGCGCCATGCGTAAACAGAATTTCTGCTTACCGGCTGCGCCTGCGGCGGTGTCAATGGTCAGTGTCACACAGCCTTTGTCCCCCGCCCGCCAGAGCTGTTCCGGCATAATGGTGACGCTCCGCAGCCCATGCTGCAGTGTGATCGTGGTGATTTCATAACAGACAGAGCCGCTGTTAAGGCTGAATCCAATGGTGCTCAGGTCATGCAGATATTTCTGCGAGACAATCACCTCAATCGCGGAGCCTTCAAACCATTGGCGCACTTGCCGGGCCAGCGCGTCCATCCGCCGGCAAAACGCCTGAATATCTGCTTCTACAGAGCGCTCATCCGACACGGTAATCGTGCTGTTTTGTTGCACCTTTTTAAAAAAACGCGCTTTGGTTGACATATTTCCCTCCTTGTTCTGACTCTGTTTATCCGATACCCGTTATGCAACCTGCTCACTAAAAAACTGCCGGTTAATTTACCACTCTCACTCGCCGGTAAAAATAATTCAGACTTAAAAAAGTTTTTGGCAGCGGTCAGGTGCAGAGAGATAAGAAAGTTCTGTACCAAATGGGATGATAAAAAAGAAAATCGGGCTGATGTCAGCCATAAAATAAGACAACATCATGCAAATGTTGCCTGTATGTCATCGCGCGCTGTAGGGAATCATTTATAAAACGTATTTATATAAATTCATTATTTTTTTGGCGAATATTTCCCAGAAAGCAAAACGGCCTCAGGTAAAGAGGCCGTTTATCGTGGGGCATATTGACAGCGTATCCGCACCGCTGCCGCCGGAGAAGAAGAGGCGCACCCCTGACAAGGTGCGTCGCTTACTGCGCCCAATCCGGTTTATTTAAAATATGGTCCTGCCAGTCCACCACATCGCTTTCGCGCACGGCAATATTCCGCACCGAGATACGTTCGCCATGCATGGCTGATTTGGAGCCGGTCAACAGCGGGTGCCACGGCAACAGCTTTTTGCCTTCACCAATCAGGCGATAGGCGCAGGTGGGCGGTAACCAGTCAAAGGTGGTGAGGTTTTCCCGCGTCAGTTTGATGCAGTCCTCTTCCAGCGAAAAACGCCGGTCATAGTTACGGCACTGGCAGGATTTAATATTGAGCTGGTTACAGGCCACATTGGTGAAATAGATTTCGTCCGTGTCTTCATCAATCAGCTTGTGCAGGCAGCATTGCCCGCAGCCGTCACACAACGATTCCCATTCGTCGTCCGACATTTCAGACAAGGATTTTTGCTGCCAAAAGGGAAGTTGGGACATATGCGATACCTGATAAGTAAAAAGACGCAGCCTGTATAGACCTTTTACCCGGCAGATGCAAGTTTTCCGCCCGGTCACCGGGCGGAGGCGGGTTACAGGACGCGGGTGGTCAGTGTCTGGCCGTTCAGGGAAATCTCCAGCGTGTCGCCGCCGGCCATCGGCCCGACCCCTTCCGGCGTGCCGGTCAGGATGATATCGCCGGGGCGCAGGGTGAAGAATTTGCTCATATAGCTGATAAGCGGCAGGATCGGGGTGATCATATCGGCG
Organism: Chimaeribacter arupi; assembly: GCF_002858805.1. Taxonomy (GTDB): domain Bacteria; phylum Pseudomonadota; class Gammaproteobacteria; order Enterobacterales; family Enterobacteriaceae; genus Chimaeribacter; species Chimaeribacter arupi. The sequence goes on along the minus strand of NZ_PJZI01000011.1, from coordinate 65,580 downwards.
GTGCTGCCGTGCTGGCGTACCTCGCCATTGACGGTCAGTTTCAGTTGCGCCTGCTGCGGATCGCCAAATTCCGCCACCGGAATGAAACCGGAGACCGGGCAGGAGTTATCAAACCCTTTGGCTTTCTCCCAGGGCTGGCCCGCTTTCTTGAATTCAGCCTGCAGATCGCGCAGGGTCAGATCCAGCGCAACGCCATAACCGGCGACAGCATTGGCGACCCGCTCCTCACTCGCCTGCTTCAGCGGCGAACCAATCAGCACCGCCAGCTCAACCTCATGATGCACCGAGCCGAACTCTTTCGGGATTGACAACGGCTGGCGCAGGTCACACAACGCGGTTTCCGGCTTGATAAACACCACCGGCTCAGCCGACACCTGATTACCCATCTCCTTGATATGTTTCGCATAGTTACTGCCAACACAGACTACTTTGCTGACCGGGTAGTCCAGCAGGCAACCCTGCCAGTCACGATGTTGATACATGCCCTTCTCCTGCGTAAACGCGTTCATGATGAGGCCCGCCCGGCCCACCGGGCAGACAGTTCCGGATTTACCCGGCCACGCCGTCGGCCATCATGCCGATGCTGATGGCAAAGTAGTACGAGCGGTTCCAGTGCATAATGGTGCGGAAATTATCGTAAACCATAAATGCCCGGCCCTGCAGGTCATCCGGGGTGATAATCCAAGCGCGGGTGGTGTTGCCCGGTAACGCTTTACTGTCCGCCGGGGTGATGCCCAGTTGCTGCCACTGTGCCACGCTTTTGGCCTGGTTCGTTTTTGTTCCGGCCAGATCGGCGCTGAAACCCGCTGGCAGGCGCACCTCCTGGCCCCAGCTTTGCCCCGGTTTCCACCCTTCGGTCGCCAGGTAATTGGCGGCGGAGGCAAACACATCACTTGGGTCATTCCAGATGTCGATGCGGCCGTCGCCGTCGCCGTCAGCGCCGTAATTCAAAAACGAGGTCGGCATAAACTGTGACTGCCCCATCGCCCCGGCCCAGGATCCTTTCATCTGATCGGCGGCAATGTGGCCCTGCTGGATAATGTTCAGCGCGGCCATCAGCTCTTTGGTAAAGAAGGCTTCGCGCCGCCCCTCAAAAGCCAGGGTGGCAAGGGCGGAGATCACATCCTCTTTCCCCTGGATTTTGCCGAAGCTGCTCTCCATGCCCCACAGCGCCACAATATAGTTCGCCTGCACGCCGTAGCGTTGCGCGGCGGCATCAAGTTGCGCCTGGTGGTCATGGTACTGGGTTTTGCCCTGCTCAATTTTCCAGGCCGGCAGCACGCGGGCCAGGTAATCATCCAGGGTGACTTTTTTCTCCAGCTGATTGCGATCGGATTTTATCACCCGGTCAACAAAATGGATGTTGGCAAAGGCGCTCTCAAGGGTGGCTTCACTGATGCCCTGCGCCCGTGCCTGCTGTTTCAGCTGTTCGACATAGGCCGGGAATTCTGCCGGGTCACGCCCCTGGGCGGCCAGCGTGGTCTGCGTGGCCGCTTTCGGGGCCAGCATCCTGTCTGAGGGGGCAGCCGGCTGGGCGGCCGGTGTTGCCGCCGGAGCAGCGGCCGGGGCAGCATGGTTCTTACCGGCGCAACCGGCCAGGGTCAGTGCGCCGATAAGCGCGGCCACAGCTCTCTGTTTCATACGTGTCGTCCTTTTTATGCCAATCTGATCCTTCAGGATAGACCAGTGCCGGCCCTGCGGAAATGTGCCGCGTGCGATCGCTCAATGCGTCACCGTTCACATTTTCCGCAGAAATTACACTGCAAGCTGCTTATTGCCCATTATTCCGGCTTATTATCCAGGGGCTGTTTCAATAATGATTCAACCGGCGGCGGCAACTGCAAATAATAGCCCTGCTCTGCCAATGCCTCGCGGACTTTTTCAATATCCGCGTTGGCTAATTTTTGACGATTCGCCAGATTGATGGTCATCGCAAACTGAGGTTGGCCAAAACTTTTCATCAACTCCTCCGGCACACGGGAGAAATCGTCTCTTTTTTCGATGTAAAGATAAGTTTGGTCGCGTTTTGAACTTCTATAAATCATGCAAAGCATTTTTTTAACTCTTTTTAATGGGGGCGGTGTCTTGCCTAGATATACCGGTGACTATAACATGCTTAGCGTACATCGGAATATCGCCCCCCGGGTGCTGTTCCGGGGATTTACGTTGCTGAAACTGAGTCAGGATAGATGTCACAATCGCCCATTGAGCTAAAAGGCAGCAGTTTTACCCTGTCGGTGGTTCACTTACACCATTCGCAGCCTGAGGTTATTCGTCAGGCACTACAGGATAAAGTCGATCAGGCCCCGGCTTTCCTCAAGGATGCCCCTGTTGTCATCAACGTGGCCTCCCTGAGCGGTGAGGTTAACTGGAGAGAGATTCAACAGGCTGTTGCTTCTGCAGGTCTGCGTGTTGTCGGCATCAGCGGCTGTAAAGATGAGCAGTTAAAACGCGCCATCACGCGCGCCGGGTTGCCGCTACTGAGTGAAGGCAAGGGCCAGAAAGCCGCGCCGCCACCGGCCCCCGCCGTGCCGGAGAATGTGCCGGCAAAAACGCGCATCATTAATACCCCTGTCCGCTCCGGGCAACAGATTTACGCACGTAACAGTGATTTAATCGTCACCAGCAGCGTCAGTGCCGGGGCTGAACTTATCGCCGACGGCAACATCCATGTTTATGGAATGATGCGCGGCCGCGCACTGGCGGGCGCGTCAGGCGACGCGCAATGCCAGATTTTCTGCACGCATCTGAGTGCTGAGCTCGTGTCTATTGCCGGGCAGTACTGGCTGAGTGACCAGATCCCGCCGGAATATGCCGGCCAGGCAGCGCGCCTCAGCCTGATAGAGAACGTGTTAACCATACAACCTTTAAACTAAGCCCTTTTACAAGGAATCTTTTCATGGCACGCATTATTGTTGTTACATCGGGTAAAGGGGGCGTTGGCAAGACTACATCAAGCGCGGCCATTGCTACCGGCTTAGCCCAGAAAGGGAAAAAGACCGTTGTCATCGACTTTGACATCGGGCTGCGTAATCTTGATTTGATCATGGGGTGTGAGCGCCGCGTGGTCTATGATTTTGTCAATGTTATCCAGGGCGATGCGACGCTGAACCAGGCGCTGATCAAAGACAAGCGCACCGAACAGCTCTACATCCTGCCTGCTTCACAGACCCGCGACAAAGATGCCCTGACCCGCGAAGGCGTGGAAAAAATCCTTAACGACCTGGTGGCAATGGACTTTGAGTTCATCATCTGTGACTCACCGGCCGGTATCGAAACCGGTGCGCTGATGGCGCTTTACTTCGCGGATGAGGCGATCATCACCACTAACCCGGAAGTCTCTTCCGTGCGTGACTCCGACCGCATCCTGGGCATTCTCTCCTCCAAATCCCGCCGTGCCGAACAGGGCCAGGGGCCGATCAAGGAGCACCTGCTGCTGACGCGCTATAACCCAGGGCGGGTGAACCGCGGTGACATGCTGAGCATGGAAGACGTGCTGGAGATCCTGCGTATTCCGCTGGTGGGCGTTATCCCGGAAGACCAGTCCGTGCTGCGTGCGTCCAACCAGGGCGAACCGGTGATCCTTGACCAGGAATCGGACGCCGGTAAGGCATATGATGACACCGTGGCGCGCCTGCTGGGCGAGGAGCGTCCTTTCCGTTTCGTTGAAGAAGAGAAGAAGGGCTTCCTGAAACGCCTTTTTGGGGGATAAATCATGGCATTGTTAGACTTTTTTCTGTCCCGCAAAAAATCGACAGCCAATATAGCCAAGGAACGGCTGCAAATCATCGTTGCTGAACGCCGCCGCGGGGACTCTGAGCCCCCGTATTTACCGGATCTCAAGCGCGATATTCTGGCGGTGATTTGTAAATATATCCAAATCGACCCTGAGATGCTGCACGTTCAGTTTGAGCAAAAAGGCGACGATATTTCGGTATTGGAATTAAACGTCACTCTGCCGGATACAGAAGAACCACCGAAATGAGTGAAGCGGGTTAATCTCCCCCTGTGTTGATGCAGGGGGCGGTCACCCGTCTGGCTTATCCTGTTATATTACTGTACGGACATCCAGCAAATAACAGCATCCGGTGATAACGACCCTTAATAATAGGGCGGCGACCCATTAAGACTTATCTCAAATACGCTGGCATCCTGCTGCGTTATTCTTACCTTCGCCGCCTATTCAGAATAAATTTATTCCGTGAGCCCTTTTTCAGCGGCCAAAAAGTCTCCTTCCCTTTCAGCCTGCTTAATTATTAAAAATCTTTTAATACCGCTGATAATTTTTCAGCCAATAATTCGCCCCGCCAGCCGGACATTAATTCAGGTTGATTGTCACCTTGTTTTAAGCCCCAATGCCAATTCAGCAACTGGTTAATTTGCCGCCGCGACGCAAGCAATTCCACACTCAGGCCACTGGTTTCACTCGCTTCCTGAATCACCGCTTTCAGCTCCTTAAAGGCCCGCTTATAGCCCGGCTGATCGATAAGGTTCGTGACCGGCGGCGGTAATGCCTCATCCGGCACAGCATTGCCCTCTTCCACCAGGGAAAGCAGCGTCCGCCCGTGGTAACGGATCTCCGGGCCGCTCAGCCCCAGGGTATCCAGCTCGGCCAGCGAGGTGGGCTGGTAACGCGCTACCTGCCAGAGGTTCTCCTCACGCACCACAAAGTTGACGGCTAAATCGCGCTGGCGGGCCTGTTGCAGGCGCCAGGCTGCCAGTTTTTGCAGGCACGCCAGCTGGCGGGTACGCAGCTGCCAGGCATTGCTGATTTCACGGTACGCCAGTTCCGGCGCCAGCACCTCACTGCGGCGGCGGCAGAGTGCGCGGCACTCGTCCAGCGCTGCTTCCAGCCAGCCCGCGTCTTTTGCCTCCTGCTCCAGACGCAGCGCCATCGGCAGTAAATAGAACACATCGGCCGCCGCGTAATCACACTGGCGGCTGCTCAGCGGCCGTGCCAGCCAGTCGGTGCGGGACTCGCTCTTGTCCAGCTCCACGCCCATGTACTCCGCCACCAGCTTGGCAAAGCCGCAGGAGAGCGGGCGCCCGGTGAAGGCCGCCAGGATTTGGGTGTCGATCATCGGCGTCGGCAGGGCGTTAAAGGCGTTCAGGAACACCTCCAGATCCTCACTGCCGGCGTGCAGGAATTTAATCACCTGCTCATCTTGCAGCAGGTCACGGAAGGGCTGCCACCCGGTAATGGTCAGTGGATCAATCAGGGAGAGCCGCTCACCGTCAAACAGCTGGATCAGGCCCAGTTGCGGATAGTAGGTGCGGGTACGGATAAACTCCGTATCCAGGGCGATGCGCGCATGTTGGCGGGCATGAAGGCAGACTTCTTCCAGCTCAGAATTGGTGGTGATCAACTGATAATTCAAAACGTCACTCTCTTACGGCTAAAGGATGATACGTGACAACGCCGGCACAGGCCGGCGTTGTGGGATGGATGACAAACCCGATCAGGCGGCGGCATTCTGCCTGGCTTTCACATGTTCGTCGCGCAGTTCACGGCGCAGGATCTTACCGACATTCGATTTCGGCAGCTCATCACGGAATTCAATAATTCTCGGCACTTTATAGCCGGTCAGGTGGCGGCGGCAGTGGGCCAGCAGCTCCTCTTGCGTCAGGGACGGCTCTTTGCGCACCACACAGACTTTCACCGCTTCACCGGAGGCCTCGCTGGGCACGCCGATGGCAGCGGCTTCCAGCACTTTCGGGTGCTGCATCAGCACATCCTCAATCTCATTCGGGTACACATTGAACCCGGAGACCAGGATCATATCTTTTTTGCGATCCACAATCCGCAAAAAGCCCTGCTCATCCACTGTAACGATATCACCGGTCGAGAGCCAGCCCTCTTTCAGCACTTCTGCTGTGGCATCAGGCCGTTGCCAGTAACCGCGCATCACCTGCGGGCCACGGATCAGCAGCTCGCCCGGCTCGCCCATCGGCACATCCCGCCCCTGGTCATCCACCAGCCGGATGTCCGTAGAGGGCACCGGCAGGCCGATGCTGCCGCTGTAGTGTTTGAGGTCGTAAGGGTTGCCGGTCACCAGCGGGGCACACTCGGTGAGGCCATAGCCTTCAAGCAGGTGCTTGCCGGTGAGTTTCTCCCACTTCTCCGCCACCGCGCGCTGCACCGCCATGCCGCCGCCGACCGAGAGCCGCAACGTGGAAAAGTCGAGCGTCTGGAACTCCGGGTTATTCAGCAGCGCATTGTAGAGCGTATTGACGCCGGTCAGCGCCGTGAACGGGTATTTCGCCAGCTCTTTGACCAGCCCGTTAATGTCACGCGGGTTGGTGATCAGCAGATTGCTGCCGCCGCGCTCGATAAACAGCAGGCAATTCACCGTCAGGGCGAAAATGTGGTACAGCGGCAGCGCCGTCACCACCAGTTCATGCCCGGCGCGCAACAGCGGCGCGTAGGCGGCTTTTGACTGCTCCAGGTTGGCCTGCATATTGCGGTGGGTCAGCATCGCGCCTTTCGCCACGCCGGTGGTGCCGCCGGTATATTGCAGAAACGCCAGATCGTCGTTGGTGATGTCCGGTTTGACATACTCGAGCCGGCGGCCGCGCTGGAGCGCCGTGCGGAACGAGATGGCAGCCGGCAGGTGGTATTTCGGCACCAGCCGTTTGATGTATTTCACCACGAAGTTGACCAGCGTGCCTTTGGCCGCCGAGAGCTGGTCGCCCAGCCGGGTCAGGATCACATGCCGCACCTGGGTGTTGTAGACCACTTTTTCCAGCGTATGGGCGAAGTTGGAGACAATCACAATGGCGCTGGCACCGCTGTCATTGAGCTGGTGTTCCAGTTCGCGCGGGGTGTAGAGCGGGTTAACGTTGACCACGACCATCCCGGCCCGCAGTACGCCGAACAGGGCGATCGGGTATTGCAGCAGGTTGGGCATCATCAGGGCGACGCGGTCGCCTTTTTTCAGCTTCAGGTCATGTTGCAGATAGGCAGCAAAATCGCGGCTGCGCTCCTCCAGTTTGCGGAAGGTCATCACCTCCCCCATATTGATAAACGCCGGTTGGTCAGCGTAGCGAAGCACTGCGTTTTCAAACATCTCAATCAATGAGCCGTGGCGATCCGGGTCAATCTCGGCCGGAACGTCAGAGGGATACCGTGTTAGCCAAACCTTTTCCAAGGTATTACTCCTGAATCATTATGTGTCGTCGTGTCTGCCGATCTGAATCGTCGGTTTAACAATATTTTAACTCAGCTTACCAGTTAGTTTTTAAACAATTTCCATGTTGCGAACCGGGTCACTAATTTGCTGAGGCCCCCCGCCGGGGCAAAAAAGAAGGCGGCTTGCGCCGCCTGAAAGTCTGTTCTCTATTCAGTGACTACCGTCTGCACCTGGGCAGGTGCCGGGGAGTACCAGCCTCCGCCGCCGTAGAAGCCCGGCCCCCAGCCGGGGCCGCCCCACCCCGGCCCGCCCCAGCCCCACGGGCCGGTCGGGCCGGGCGGCATCACGACCTGCTGTTGCAGCCGCCAGCGTTTGTAACTGTTGGCGTTCATCACCACAAAGGTGTAATCAGTCTGGCCGATTTTCCCCTGCTCAGCCCCGGTGATCGGCCCAACGACCGTCACCAGTTGCCCGCGCAGGTCAACCGGGTCAACAAAGCCGTTGATGTACGCCACCAGCCGCCCGGTAGAGCGCTCACCCAGCACCGGCCGGGCAGCCGAGTCGAGCGGGACCGCCGCGATTTCAAGGCGCGTGCGGTTTTTTTCATTGGTCATATTGACCACCGACCCGCCAAAGCGCGCCTCCTGCCCGACATAGAGCTGGGGGGCGTTCTGCACGGCCGCCAGGTTCTGCTGCGGCGTGGCAGTGGTACCTTTAATCACATCCGGCACCGTGACGCACCCTGTCAGCGACAGGGCAGCCAGGCTGAGGATGGCGACAACGATCGGGCCTTTCATAGACGGCTTACGCATGACCTGCTCTCCGGGTTGAATCTGACTCTTTGACCACATCACCAGGTATAAGTTGCCGTATCTCAGCGGCCGGGAAGTTTCTTCCAGGTCACTTCATTGCGCAGATAGACCGGTTCAGCCTGGTCGACCGCCACGGTACGCTTTGCAGACCAGGCCTCCAGGGCCGGCGGCAGCATATCCTCAGCATGGGGCAACTGCATGTCGCCATCGTTCAGCGTCAATGCGGCACCTGCCACCAGATCAGGATAGCTCGTCCAGCCGGTTCCGGCTGTGGCCCACTGCCCGGAAAGCGATGCTGCACGGGCCAGCGCCTGCGCCGGTGTGAGCACGGCCTCACTCTCTTCGCCTTGCCAGCTGCCTTGTTCAGTGCGGCAGTATTCGCCCCAGTAGACTTCGCCCATCCGCGCGTCAATGGCGGTCAGCACGCGGGTTGCGCCGGTGCGGCGGAACGCGCCCTGCGCCATGGTTTGCAGGGTGGAGACACCAATCATCGGCAGATCGGCCCCCAGTGCCAGCCCCTGCGCAATGCCGATGCCGATGCGTACGCCGGTAAAGCTGCCCGGCCCGCGGCCGAAGGCCAGGGCGTCCAGCTGGGAGAGGGTCAGCCCGGCTTCCGCCAGGATCTGCTCCACCAGCGGCAGAATACGCTGCGTGTGCTCACGCGCGCAGAGTTCGAAATGGGCGAGGGTTTCGCCGTGGTTCCAGAGCGCAACGGAACAGGCTTCCGTGGCGGTATCAATGGCTAAAATTCGCGTGGACATGCCAACCTCAGGCAGGAAAGATGGGTTTTTATTAAGGGCGCGCATGATAGCACAGGGCAGCCGCTATTGCTGCCCTGCACCCTGCCGCAGAAAGGCGGCAGCCTCGGCCAGGTCACGGGTGCGCGGCGTCGGCGGCAGGCTGTTGAGGAACACCGCGCCATAGGGGCGCATCACCAGCCGGTTATCGCAGATCACCAGCACGCCGCGGTCATCGGTGTCACGGATCAGGCGGCCGACGCCCTGCTTCAGGGTGATCACCGCCTCCGGCAACTGCACATCCGCGAACGGGTCACCGCCGCGCAGGCGGCAATCCTCAATCCGCGCTTTCAGCAGCGGGTCGTCCGGGGCGGTGAACGGCAGTTTGTCGATGATCACCAGCGACAGCGCATCACCGCGCACATCCACCCCTTCCCAGAAGCTGCTGGTCGCCACCAGCAAGGCATTACCGGCGGCGATAAACTGCGCCAGCAACTGGCCTTTGCTGGTTTCACCCTGCACCAGTACCGGCAGCGTCATGCTGGCGCGGAACTCCTCTGCCAGCTGGCGCAGCATCTGGTGGGAGGTGCAGAGGAAGAAGCAGCGCCCGCCGTTGGCCTCAATCAGCGGTTTCAGCATCCGCGCCAGCTGGCGGCCGCCGCCCGGCTGGTTCGGCTCCGGCAGGAAACGCGGCACGCAGAGCAGCGCCTGGCGGGCGTAGTCAAACGGGCTGGCCAGCAGCAGCGACTCGGCATTCTCCAGCCCCAGCCTATCGGTAAAGTGTGCCAGTTTGTCATCCACCGACAGGGTCGCGGAGGTGAAAATCCAGCTGCCCGGTTTCTCTTTCATCACTTCGGTGAATTTATCACTCACCGACAGCGGCGTCAGCGCCAGAATGAAATGGCGTGAGGTACACTCGAACCAGTAGCTGAACCCCGGCTGAGACGTCTCTTTCAGCCGCTTCAGGCGGGCGCGGTAGAGGGTGGCGCGCTCGAAGGCCGCATCCAGCAGCGCCGAGCGACCCAGTGACAGCTTCACCACGTCGTAACAGAGCTCCAGCGCGTCATCAAGCCGCACCAGCGCCCGCTGCACCTGCGTATCCTGCAACGCTTCCCGCAGGTTGCCGCGGTAGCCCGGTTCCCCCAGCGCCAGCCGGAAATCCTGCGCGCTCTGCGCCAGCCGGTCAGCGCTTTTCTGCAACTGGGCTGAGTCCCGCACTTCGGTGCGGTAAGCGATGGTGATGTCTTTCGCCAGATCGATAAGCTGGCGGCTGGAGAGTTGCTGGCCGAAATACTGGCTGGCGATATCCGGGATCTGGTGCGCTTCGTCGAAAATCATCACATCCGCCGCCGGAATAAGCTCCCCGAACCCGCCCTCTTTCACCACCATGTCCGCCATAAACAGGTGATGGTTGACCACCACCACATCGGCATCCATCGCGCGGCGGCGCGCCTTGACCACGAAGCACTCTTTATAGAGCGGGCAATCGCTGCCGAGGCAGTTGTCATTGGTGCTGGTGACCAGCGGCCAGACCATACTGTCTTCCGACACGCCGCCGCAATTGCTGATGTCGCCGTCACTGGTTTCTGATGCCCAGCGCCGCAACTGCACCAGTTCAGCCAGCGCGGAGTTCGCCAGCTCGCCCCCGGCCAGCGTCTGCTGCTCGAGCCGCTCCAGGCAGAGGTAGTTGGAGCGCCCTTTGAGCAGCGCCAGTTTGCCGGTGTAGTTGAGGGCTTTTGCCACCGTCGGCAGGTCACGGCTGTAGAGCTGGTCCTGAAGGGCTTTCGACCCGGTGGAGATAATCACTTTGCGGTCAGCGCGCAGGGCCGGGGCGAGGTAAGCGTAGGTTTTGCCGGTGCCGGTACCGGCCTCGACCACCAGCGGCTGTTTGGCCGCAATGGCACCCGCCACGGCGGCGGCCATCTGTTGCTGGGGTTCACGGGGTTTAAAACCAGGGATATGTTGCGCCAGGGCGCCATCAGGGGCGAAATCGTCGGTCACACTGCCTCTCAGCCGGAAAAAATCAGCGCTGATTATGCCAATCCTTCCCGCCGGCTACCACACCCATCTTTCCCCGGCTGTGGTACGCTTAGCCTGCCGCCGGGGAAGCCTCCCGGCATCCCCTTGAAAAAACAGCCAAAGGAGCTGCCCATGACCATTGAGCGTTATCTGCCGGAGCACCGGATGTCTGAAGCCACGATCTTCAATGACACCATCTACTACACCAGCGTGCCGGAGAACCTGGAGGCGGACGCCGAAGCGCAGACCGCCAACGCGCTGGCCACCATTGATGCCGTGCTGACGACGCTCGGCTCAGACAAGAGCCGCATTCTGGACGCCACCATTTTCCTGGTCGAAAAAAGTGATTTTGCCGCAATGAACCGCGCCTGGGATGCCTGGGTGTCACCCGGCAACGCGCCGGTGCGCTGCACGGTGCAGGCCGGGCTGATGAATCCCGGCTACAAAGTGGAGATCAAGGTGATCGCGGCCCGCTGAGCCCCGGCCCTGACAGCGCCATAAAAAAAGCCATCCCGGAGGATGGCTTTTTGACAGCAGGCTGTGGATCAGCCGCGGGCACCGGCAACAGCCTCACGGGCCAGCTCAGTGATGCGGCCGTAGTCGCGTTGCGAAAGCGCATCCGCCGGCACCAGCCAGGAACCGCCGATGCACAGCACGCTTTTCAGCGCCAGGTAGTCACGGTAGTTGTTCGGCGTGATGCCGCCGGTCGGGCAGAAACGGACCTGCGGGAACGGCCCGGCAATCGCCTGCAGCGCTTTCACGCCGCCATTGGCTTCCGCCGGGAAAAACTTGAACTCGCGCAGGCCATAATCCATGCCCAGCATCAGCTCAGAGACGGTGCTGATCCCAGGGATTAACGGGATCGGGCCGTCGGTGGCCGCTTTGAGCAGGGACGCGGTCAGGCCTGGGCTGATGGCGAACTGCGCACCGGCGCTTATCACCTCATCCAGTTGCTGCGGGTTGATCACCGTACCGGCACCGATAATGGCGTCCGGCACCTCGCGGGCAATCGCCCGGATCGCTTCCAGGGCGCATTCGGTGCGCAACGTCACCTCCAGCACCTTCACCCCCCCGGCCACCAGCGCTTTAGCCAGCGGCACCGCGTGTTCCAGCTCATTGATCACAATGACCGGGACCACCGGGCCTGAGGTGAGGATCTGTTCCGCGCTGACTTTCCAGTTTTTCATCCGTTTACTCCATCTATGCCGTACCGGCATCGGTTGATATATGGCGCGCCCCTGCCACAGGGACTTATCAGCGAACTGACAAGTGTCCGACCGCACCTTGTGCCATACTCACTTTTTGTTACCTAATACTGGCTGTTACGCAATACGGGCTGCTGCGCAAACTGGCCGGTGCCGCGGCACCGGGTGCTGCATACTGCCGGTCAGGCCGTCCAGTAGACGTCGACCGGTGTTTGTTGCTGGTGCAGGATCGCCCGCACCGGCATCTCATTCACATCCTCACCCTGCTCGGCCTGCTCATACCGCTCGCGTTTGGCCTCACCCACCAGATGCAGGTAGATGTGGCGGCTGCTGAGCAGCACCGGCAGGCTCAGGGTCAGCCGCGCCAGCGGCGCCGTCACCGGGGAGATGGCGAAACAGCGGCGGCCCGAGTCCATCGCCAGCGCGGCGGGGAGATTGGCGGCACCGGGGAACAGCGAGGCGGTGTGCCCGTCTGCGCCCATGCCCAGCACCAGCACATCCGCCGGCCACGGCACCTGGGCCAGCGCGGCCTCGGTGGCGGCCGCGCCCTCGTCCGGCGTGGCCTGGCTGTTTTTCAGGCCGACAAAGGTGGCGGCGGCCGCCGGGCCGGTCAACAGCGCGCGGCGAACCAGGCGCTCGTTGCTCAGCTCGTCGTCCGGATCAACCCAGCGCTCATCCGCCAGGGTAATCACCACGTTGCCCCAGTCCAGCGGCTGCCGGGCAAGCTGTTCAAACAGCCCCAGCGGCGTCCGCCCACCGGAGACGACCAGGGTGGCATGGCCCCTCGCTTCAATTCCCTGACGCAGGCTGTCGGCCACCTTACGTGCAAAACTCTGGTTCAGCGTCACTGCGCTGGGAAACTCGGCGAAATGTGCCATGCCCTGCCCCCTGTTATTCAAACTCGTTCCAGGAACGGCCGTCACGGGTGATCATCGCCACAGAGGCGACCGGCCCCCAGGTGCCGGACTGGTAAGGTTTCGGCGCTTCATTGTCCGCAGACCAGGCCTGCATGATGGAGTCGACCCATTTCCACGCCTCTTCCACTTCATCACGGCGCACGAACAGCGCCTGGATGCCGCGCATCGCTTCCAGCAACAGCCGCTCGTAAGCATCGGCGATATGCTGCTGGTGGAACGTCTCGGAGAAGCTCAGGTCGAGTTTGGTGGTCTGCAGGCGGTGCTTATGCTCCAGCCCCGGCACCTTGTTCAGCACCTGGATATCGATGCCCTCATCCGGTTGCAGGCGGATGGTGAGCTTGTTCTGCGGCAGTTGCTGGTAAGAATCACGGAACAGGTTGAGCGCCGGGTTCTTGAAGTAAACCACCACTTCGGAACATTTGGTCGGCAGGCGTTTGCCGGTACGCAGGTAGAACGGCACCCCGGCCCACTGCCAGTTGTCGATGTCCACGCGGATCGAGACAAAGGTCTCGGTGTTGCTGGTTTTGTTGGCACCCTCTTCTTCCAGGTAGCCCGGCACTTTTTTGCCCTGCACAAACCCGGCGGTGTACTGGCCGCGCACCGTGGTTTCACGCACGTTGCTCTGGTCAATGCGGCGCAGCGAGCGCAGCACTTTCACTTTCTCGTCACGGATGCGGTCGGTGGTCAGGTCAGCCGGCGGCGACATGGCGATCATGGTAAGGATTTGCAGCAGGTGGTTCTGGATCATATCCCGCATCTGGCCGGCTTTGTCGAAGTAACCCCAGCGGCCTTCGATGCCCACCTCTTCCGCCACGGTGATCTGCACGTGGTCGATGGTGCGGTTGTCCCAGTTGGTGGCAAACAGGGAGTTGGCGAAACGCAGCGCCAGCAGGTTCAGTACCGTCTCTTTGCCGAGATAGTGGTCGATGCGGTAAACCTGGGACTCATTGAAGAACTCCGCCACCTGATCGTTGATCACACGGGAGGATTCCAGGTCGGTGCCGAGCGGTTTTTCCATCACGACGCGTGCCGGATCTTTGTTCAGGCCCGCTTCGCCCAGGCCACGGCAGATCGCACCGAAGGTGTTCGGCGGCATGGCGAAATAGTTGATGGTGACGCGGTTTTCCTGATCGAGCATTTTGCCGAGGTTGGCAAAGTGTTCGCTGTCGTTGACATCCAGGTTACAGAAATCGAGGCGTGCACTCAGGGTTTCCCACAGCGTGTCATCCAGCTTCTCTTTCATGAACGTGGTCAGCGCTTCTTTCACCACCTTGATGTAAGCCGCTTTGTCCCAGTCTGCACGCCCGACACCGATGATTTTGGTGTCCGGGTGGATGTGGCCGGCCTTTTCGAGCTGATAGAGCGAGGGCAGCAATTTGCGGCGGGCCAAATCGCCTTTCGCGCCGAAAATAACCAGGTCACATGCCTGGGCTGTAGAGGTTACCGCCATGTTCTTCTCCTCATTGCAGGATATTTGTAATTTTCTTACATGAATAATGTACTCTGTTTAGCCGCAACCCGTAAACCCGGATCTAAGGCCTTAATAAACGTCCAGAAATTACACCCGGCAACCCTGTGGAAACAGACTGACCATATTCCACGTACCTATGATGTAATTTTCTGACGTTTTTGACACCCGTTTACCATTATGAAAGTTAGACACAGTTCAAATTCTGGTGAAAAAAGAGGAAATTATCTCTTTTGGCCGGTGCCAAGCCCTTTCGGGTCGTTGTATATTTTCATTAAACCGGTATTGATTTCTCCTTTGATTGAAATCGACAAAACCCATGAGTGACCGTTAACGAATGAACACGCTGGACATTATCCAGACGCATCTGGAGATCCTGAGCAAGTCGGAGCGCAAAGTGGCCGAAGTGATCCTGGCCTCGCCCCAGACCGCCATCCACTCCAGCATTGCCACCCTGGCCCGCCTGGCGGACGTCAGTGAACCCACCGTCAACCGCTTTTGCCGCCGGCTCAATACCAAAGGCTTCCCCGATTTCAAACTCCATCTGGCACAAAGTCTGGCTAACGGTACGCCATACGTAAACCGCAATGTGGATGAAGCGGACAGCGTCGCCGCCTATACCGATAAAATTTTTGAATCGGTAATGGCCAATCTTGACCATGTCAAAACCACGCTGGATATCGCCGCCATTAACCGCGCGGTGGATCTGCTGACCCAGGCAAAGAAAATCTCCTTCTTCGGCCTGGGCGCATCCGCCGCGGTGGCCCACGATGCGATGAATAAATTTTTTCGTTTTAACATCCCGGTGGTCTACTTCGATGACATCGTCATGCAGCGCATGAGTTGCATGAACTCCAGCGAGGGGGATGTGGTGGTGCTCATTTCGCACACCGGCCGGACCAAAAACCTGGTCGAGCTGGCGCAGATTGCGCGCGAAAACGATGCGACGGTGATCGCCCTCACCTCCCGTGACACGCCGCTGGCGCAGGAGGCGACGCTGCCGCTGCTGCTGGATGTGCCGGAAGATACCGATGTCTACATGCCGATGATCTCCCGGATTGCCCAACTGACGTTGATTGATGTGCTGGCAACCGGTTTTACCCTGCGCCGCGGCACCAAATTCCGTGATAACCTGAAGCGTGTAAAAGAGGCGTTGAAAGAGTCACGGTTCGACAAAGGAACGGCACCCCCACGAGAGCCCGGCAACAGCTGACCCGGCCTGCCGC
Source organism: Chimaeribacter arupi (assembly GCF_002858805.1). Lineage (GTDB taxonomy): Bacteria > Pseudomonadota > Gammaproteobacteria > Enterobacterales > Enterobacteriaceae > Chimaeribacter > Chimaeribacter arupi. The sequence continues at coordinate 50,066 of NZ_PJZI01000011.1, read as the reverse complement.
TGACAGCGCGCAAGGCGTGTCGTGCCCGGCGGGCGTCATGTTTCACCCGGATGAAACACTTTTGTCGTAAAATTACAATTACTGCATTGTTTGGTTATCCTGCTTCAGGGAACAACCCATGCCTTACCAGTCAACGGAGTTATACATGTCCAGACGGCTCAGAAGAACCAAGATTGTAACCACGCTGGGGCCGGCTACCGACCGCGACAATAATCTGGAAAAAATTATTGCTGCGGGTGCCAACGTAGTCCGCCTGAATTTCTCCCACGGTACTGCCGAAGACCAGATGCAGCGCGCCAACAAGGTGCGTGAAATCTCAGCCCGGCTGGGCCGCCACGTTGCCATCCTCGGTGACCTGCAGGGGCCGAAAATCCGGGTATCCACCTTCCGGGAAGGCAAGGTGTTTCTCAATATCGGTGATCGTTTCCTGCTGGATGCCAACCTGGCCAAAGGCGAAGGGGACAAAGAGCGCGTCGGCATTGACTACAAAGGGCTGCCGGGCGATGTGGTGCCGGGCGACATCCTGTTGCTGGACGACGGCCGGGTACAGCTGAAAGTGCTGGAAGTCCAGGGCATGAAAGTCTTCACCGAAGTCACGGTGGGCGGCCCGCTCTCCAACAACAAAGGCATCAACAAGCTGGGCGGCGGCCTGTCGGCGGAAGCGCTGACGGAAAAAGACAAGGCAGATATTGTTACCGCGGCCAAAATCGGCGTTGATTACCTCGCCATCTCCTTCCCGCGCACCGGGGAAGACCTGCACTACGCCCGCCGCCTGGCGCGTGACGCCGGCTGCCACGCCAAAATCGTCTCCAAGGTCGAGCGGGCGGAAGCCGTCGCCAGCGACGCGGCCATGGATGACATCATCCTCGCGTCAGATGTGGTGATGGTGGCGCGCGGCGACCTGGGGGTGGAAATCGGTGACCCGGAGCTGGTCGGCATCCAGAAGAAGCTAATCCGCCGCGCCCGCACCCTCAACCGCGCGGTCATTACCGCCACGCAGATGATGGAGTCGATGATAACCAACCCGATGCCGACCCGTGCGGAAGTCATGGACGTGGCCAACGCCGTGCTGGACGGTACCGATGCGGTGATGCTGTCAGCAGAAACCGCTGCCGGCCAGTACCCGGCTGAAACCGTGGCCGCGATGGCGCGCGTCTGCCTGGGGGCAGAGAAGATCCCCAGCATCAATGTCTCCAAACACCGGCTGGATGTGCAGTTCGAGAACATTGAGGAAGCGATCGCCATGTCCTCAATGTATGCCGCCAACCACCTGAAAGGGGTGACTGCGCTGATTGCCATGACGGAATCCGGCCGCACGGCGCTGATGATGTCCCGCATCAGCTCCGGCCTGCCGATTTTTGCCATGTCCCGCCATGAGCATACGCTGAACCTGACGGCACTCTACCGCGGTGTGACGCCGGTATACTTTGACAGCAACAATGACGGCGTTGCCGCCGCGCACGATGCCGTGACCCTGCTGCGTGACAAGGGCTACCTGCTCTCCGGCGATCTGGTCATTGTGACCCAAGGGGATGTGATGAGCACCACCGGCACCACCAACACCAGCCGCGTGCTGCGTGTTGAGTAGCGTTCGCCCCTGCTGAACCGGGCCGGCCCTGTGCCGGCTTTTTTATTTCCCTTTCCGGCCACCCGTTATTTCCCCGCCCGTTTGCTTTCCCCTGATATCTCCCCACCCAGGCTACGCCCATTATTTCCTGGTAAACCGGAATACCAAGATAATAGCCTTATCGTTGTTATGACTTATCGACTTTATTTCCCTTTTAATACGCTTTATTTAAAATTTTAGGACAGGTAAATAAACAGAACTTTCTTATTTTAATTCATTTACGCGGTAATTCTCCCACATGGAAAGTGTGACACCCATCACATTTTTCACCCTGTCTCTCCTTAATTTCTGCATTTTCACAACTGATAACTTGAATGATAATGATTTGCATTTATAATGCTTCGCAACCGTTAAATGTTTGTTACCTCTCGATCTGTGAGGCTTTACCTACTGATTAACAAAGAAATATTTTTTAACACCTGCTGAGCGCCCCGCCGCCCCTGATCCCGTATCGGGAGGCCGGCACACGCCGGCACTGCATCATTACCTCCTTTTTCTCTCTTTTTTAGGGCGATTCCTGCACGCGCCGGAAATAACCTTAAAATAAAACAGGGCTCTATTATGTTTGATATTGATCATGCCATTGCCAGCTATGAAAGCCGCAAAAACAACAGAGCAGCGGCCTCGTTTATTTTTAATCAGCACAGTACGCAGGAATGGCAACAGCAAATTACTCAGGCCGCTGAATTGGTCAGTGAACATATTAACGGCGCTGAGAAACCCTTCAGCGGAATATTGCCTTCTGAACTGGTAGAGGAATTTACCCAGGTTGACCTGCACCAGCCGCTGGAAAGCACCGAAGCCGCGCTGGCCGAACTGAATACCCTCTACCTGCGTGATGCCGTTTACTTCCATCACCCGAAATACCTGGCGCACCTCAACTGCCCGCTGGTGCTGCCGGCGTTGCTGGGGGAAGCGATCCTCTCCAGCATCAACTCCTCGGTGGATACCTGGGATCAGAGCGCCGGCGGCACGCTGATTGAACAGAAAGTGATTGACTGGACGCTGGACCAGATCGGCCTCGGCCCACAGGCAGACGGCATTTTCACCAGCGGCGGCACCCAATCCAACCTGATGGCGATGCTGCTGGCGCGTGACAGCCATTGCAAACGCACTCACCCCGGCCACAGCATCAAATATCAGGGCCTGCCGCCGGATGCCGGCCGCTGGCGCATCTTCAGTTCCGGCGTCAGCCACTTCAGCATCCAGAAATCCGCCGCGTTGCTGGGGCTGGGCTACAACGCTGTGGTGCCGGTCGCCAGTGATGACCGTTTCCGCATGGACCCGCGCGCGCTGGACACCGCCATCGAACAGTGTCTGGCCGAGGGCAATATTCCGCTGGCCGTGGTCGCCACTGCCGGTACCACGGACTTCGGCAGCATCGACCCGCTGAACCCGATTGCAGAGATCTGCCGCCGCCACCAGGTCTGGATGCATGTGGATGCGGCCTACGGCTGCGGGCTGCTGGTTTCCCAGCGTTTTGCCGACCGCATTGACGGCATCTGCCATGCGGACTCCGTCACCGTGGACTACCACAAATCCTTCTTCCAGCCGGTCAGTTGCGGCGCGTTCTTTGTGCGGGACCACCAGCACCTGGAGCATGTGACCTGCCACGCCGACTACCTCAACCCGCTGAGCGCCAAACTGGAAGGCACGCCGAACCTGGTGAACAAAAGCATCCAGACCACCAAACGCTTCGACGCGCTGAAAATGTGGCTGACACTGCGCATCATGGGCGAGCAGAAGCTGGGCGAGGCGTTCGACACCCTGCTGGATCGCACCGCGGAGGCGCACCTGACGCTGGCGGCCCACCCGCACATTGATGTGCTGCACCAGCCGCAGCTCAGCACCCAGGTGTTCCGCTTCGTACCGCGCCAGTCACTGGCCCCGGAAGTGATTGATGAGATCAACGCCAATATCCGCAAGGCGATTTTCCGTTCCGGTAACGCCGTGGTGGCCGGCACCAAAGTGGACAACCGCCAGTACCTGAAATTTACCCTGCTCAACCCGGCCACCACCCTGGCTGACGTTGAAGAAGTGATCGACCTGATCGTGCATTACGGCAAGGAACTGACTGCCCAGCACCTCTCCCTGATGGCTACCGAGTAAACATTATGTCCAGCAAAATTTATGACTTTATCGCCATTGGCATCGGCCCGTTCAACCTGGGGCTGGCCTGCCTGACGGCACCGGTTGAGCAGCTCGACGGGCTGTTTGTTGACCAGAACCCCGGCTTTGACTGGCATACCGGCATGATGCTGGAGAGCGCCATGCTCCAGACGCCCTTTATGGCCGACCTGGTCACGCTGGCCGACCCGACCAGCCCTTACAGCTTCCTGAACTACCTGAAGCAGAAGGGCAAGCTCTACTCGTTCTACATCCGTGAAAACTTCTTCATGATGCGCAAGGAGTTTAACCAGTATTGCCAGTGGGCCAGCGAGCAGCTGACCAACCTGCGCTTTAACACCCGCGTGGAGCATGTCAGCCATGATGCGGCGCTCAACTGCTACCGGGTGCGCACCTGCGACACCCGCAGCGGCGAACGTACCGAGCTGCTGACCCACCGGCTGGTGCTGGGCACCGGCCCTGCCCCGTGGCTGCCGCCCTGCGCCGCCGCGCTGGGTGACAAGGTGCACCACTCCAGCGCCTACCTGCCGAACAAAGAAGCGATGCAGCAAAACCGTTCAATCACGGTGCTCGGCAGCGGCCAGAGCGCAGCGGAAATCTTCTATGACCTGCTGGGCGACATCGATAAACACAATTACCAGCTGAACTGGATCACCCGTGCGCCGCGCTTCTACCCGCTGGAGTACAGCAAGCTGACGCTGGAGATGACCTCGCCGGAATACATTGATTACTTCCACGCCCTGCCGATGGCGAAACGTGATCAGCTCAACCGCGAGCAGAAAGGGTTGTACAAAGGCATCAACAGCAGCCTGATCAACGACATTTACGATTTGATGTACACCAAACGGCTGGACGGCCCGCTGAACGTCAACCTCTATACCCACTCTGAGCTGACCGGCCTGCAGTGGCGCAGCAGCGGCGAGCTGGAGCTGGCGCTGATGCAGCAGGAGCAACAGGTGGCCTATACCCACCGCACGGATTCCCTGATCCTTGCCACCGGCTACGCCTACCGCCAGCCGGACTTTCTGGAGGGCATCAGCGACCGCATCAACCGCGATGAAAAAGGCCGCTTTGCCGTTAACCGCAACTACAGCATTGACGACCATAACGAGATCTTCGTGCAGAACGCCGAGCTGCATACCCACGGCTTTGTCACGCCTGACCTCGGCATGGCCTGCTACCGCAACAGTACGCTGATCCGCGAAATGGTCGGCCGCGAAATTTACCCGGTGGAGAAGGCCATCGCCTTCCAGACCTTCTGCACCCACAAAATCGGAGGCCAGTGATGGAGAACCACGCGCCTGATACGCTGTTTTGCGCCACACGCCCGGCCGGGGAGTTCCGCCTGCGCCCGCTGCGCCTGCCGGAAGATGCCGCGCTGCTGCACCGCTGGATGACCCAGCCCTATGCCCAGTTCTGGGGAATGCTCGACAGCACCCCGGACGAGGTGCACCGTTTTTACCATGACCTGACGCAGGACAACCCGCAGGCCGCGCTGATCGGTGAGCTGGCGGGGCAGCCGGTATTCCTGATGGAATTTTACCGCGCACAGGATGATGAGATTGGCCGCCACTACCCGGCGCAGCCGGACGACTACGGCATGCACCTGTTGCTTGCCCCGGCAGACCAGCCGCTGCCGGGCTTCAGCTGGCAGGTGTTTACCACCGTGATGGACTACATGTTCAGCCTGCCGCAGGTGGCGCGGGTGGTGGTTGAGCCGGATGTCCGCAATGAGAAAATCCACCGCTTGAACAAACGGGCCGGTTTTGCCTACCAGCACACCGTGACCCTGCCGAACAAAACCGCCTGGCTGGCTTTTTGCCGTCGCGAAGATTACCCAGGCTATGTGGCCCCCGCCTCTACTTTTCCCGTATCACAGGAGCAGACTGCCATGACTACCCCCGCCGCCGACCCGCGTGCAGCGGCCTTACAGGCCGGTAAACACCTTGAGCCTCAGCGCTGGGCGCACGCCAATGCCCTGCTGCTGCGTAAAGCGATCTCAGAGTTCGCCCATGAGCGGCTGATTACCCCGGAACTGCTGGGGTCAGATCAGAATTGGAACCATTACCGCCTGCCGGTGCCGCATTCAGAGGTGGAGTACCGCTTCAGTGCCAGCCTGTTGCCGCTCAATGACTGGCTGATTGACCTGCCCTCCCTCACCCGGCTGGAAAACCTGGCCCCGGTGCCGCTGGACGCGCTGCAATTTATCATCGAATTCAGCGAGCAGCTCGGCATCACCCAGGAACTGCTGCCGACTTACATGGAAGAGATCACCAGCACCCTGGCCGGCAGCGCCTTTAAAATGGCGCGTAACGCCCCGGATGCCGCGGCCCTGACCCAGGCGGATTTCCAGACGGTGGAAAGCACCATGAGCGAAGGCCATCCCTGCTTTATCGCCAACAATGGCCGCATCGGCTTTGATGCCGGTGACTACCTGCACTATGCGCCGGAAGCCGCCTCGCCGGTGGCGCTGATCTGGGTCGCCGTGCATGACAGCAAAGCGACGTTTGCCAGCATCAACGGCCTCTCCTATCAACAGCTGATGCGTGAGGAGCTGGGTGAGGCGCAGGTTGCGGCGTTCACGGCCCAGTTGCAGCAGCAAGGCGTTGACCCGGCGCGCTACTTCTTTATGCCGGTTCACCCCTGGCAGTGGCAGAATAAATTGCTGACGGTGTTCGCGCCGGACATCGCCGCCCAGTCGCTGATTTACCTCGGCACCGGTGAGGATCACTACCTGGCGCAGCAATCCATCCGTACGTTCTTCAATGCCAGCCAGCCGCAGAAGCGCTACGTGAAAACCGCGCTGTCTATTCTGAACATGGGCTTTATGCGCGGCCTGTCGCCCTATTACATGGCGACCACGCCCGGCATCAATGAGTGGCTGGCCGAGCTGGTGGAGAAGGATGCCTGCCTGCAATCCTGTGGTTTCGGCATCCTGCGGGAAGTGGCCTCCATCGGCTATCGCAACAGCTATTTTGAGTCGGCAATTAAAGCTGACAGCCCCTACAAGAAAATGTTTGCCGCCCTGTGGCGGGACAACCCGGTCACGCACCTGCCGGAAAACCACCGCCTGATGACGATGGCCTCCCTGCTGCATGTGGACGATGCCGGGCATGGCGTGCTGCCGGCGATGATTGCCGCATCAGGCCTCAGCGCCACGGACTGGCTGTCGCGCTACCTGCGCTGCTACCTGACGCCGCTGGTGCACTGCTTCTATACCCACGATCTGGTGTTTATGCCGCACGGTGAAAACCTGATCCTGCAATTCGAGCACAACATTCCGGTACGCGCCTGGATGAAGGACATCGCCGAGGAGATCGCGGTGATGAACCCGGATGCCGACCTGCCGGAAAAAGCGAAACGGGTGGCGGTGGCGGTGCCGGAGCCACTGAAACTGCTGTCGATCTTTACCGATGTGTTTGACTGCTTCTTCCGCTTTATGGCGCGCATCCTGCACCAGGAAGGCACCCTGCCGGAAGAGGCATTCTGGCAGACCGTGGCGCAGACCATTACGGATTACCAGCAGCAGCACCCGGAACTGGCGGCCAAATTTGCCCGTTACGATCTGTTCGCACAGGAGTTTGCCCACTCCTGCCTGAACCGCCTGCAATTGGCTAATAACAAGCAGATGATCAACCTGGCCGACCCGGCACAGAACCTGAAATTTGCCGGCACCCTGAAAAACCCGATCGCGGCGTACCGCCCCTGATCGCAGCCTTCAGTGCCCTTTTTATCCTGCGCGGCCCCGGCCGCGCTTTTTCCGTTTTTAACGTTGACTGGATGCCATCATGAGCCCCTCTTTTTCCCCGGCGGTGACCCTGACCCGCCGGCATCTGCTGTTTCCCCTTTCCCTGGTGCTGTTCGAGTTCGCCACTTATATCGCCCACGACATGATCCAGCCCGGCATGTTGCAGGTCGTCAGCGATTTCAGCGCCGACAGCAGCTGGGTTTCCACTTCGCTCACGGCTTACCTGCTGGGCGGCATGACGCTGCAATGGCTGCTCGGCCCGCTCTCTGACCGGCTGGGGCGACGCCCGGTGCTGCTGGCGGGCGTCGCGCTGTTTGTGGCCACCTGCCTGCTGACACTGTGGGTCACCAGTATTGAGCAGTTTATCCTGATGCGCTTTTTGCAGGGCATCAGCCTCTGCTTTATCGGTGCCGTGGGGTATGCGGCGATTCAGGAAGCCTTCGCCGAAACCCTGAGCATTAAAATGATGGCGCTGATGGCTAACGTGGCGCTGATTGCCCCGCTGCTGGGGCCGGTGGCGGGCGCGGCGTTTATCCATGTCGCCCCGTGGAAAGCGATGTTTGCCCTGTTTGCGCTGATTGCGGCGTTCTCACTGTGGGGGTTATGGCGCGCGATGCCGGAAACGGCCGGCAACGCCGGGGAACGCTTCTCCGTTGCCCGGCTGCTGGCGGATTACCGGCAGGTGTTCAGCAACCGCCGCCTGCTTTGCGGCGCGCTGGCGATCGGTTTTTCTGCCCTGCCGTTGCTGGCCTGGGTGGCGCAGTCACCGGTGATCCTGATACAGGATGGCGGCCTGACGCCGCTGGAATATGGGCTGGTGCAGGTGCCGATTTTTGTCTCACTGATTATCGGCAACCTGCTGCTCAGCCGCCTCAGTGGCCGGGTGACGATTGAGAAACCGCTGTGGCTGGGTGCCTGGCCGATTATGCTGGGCCTGGCGATCGCGGCTGTGGCCGCGTTGAGCGACCCGCACCAATGGGTAGTCAGCGTCATCGGCCTGAGCCTCTACGCCTTCGGCACCGGGCTGATTAATGCCGGGCTTTACCGCCTGACGCTGTTTGCCAGCCCGGTCGGCAAAGGCACGGTGGCCGCGGCGGTGGGGTTGATTACGCTGGCGCTGTACGCCGGGGGCATTGAAGTGGCGAAACAGCTCTATACCACCTGGGGCAATGGCGCGTTCTCACTGTGGAACCTGCTGGCGGGCGGCCTGTGGCTGCTGCTGTTGCGCTATTTTCTGCGGACGCGGCCTGCCGACTGATCCCAGAACCGGGGCCATAAAAAAACCGGCGCAGGGTCTGCGCCGGTTTTTTTCACTCACGCGGAACGGTGTCGCTCAGCGTTTCTTTTTCGGGTAGAGCTCATCGCGGCTGTACGGCTCTTTCTCGCCGGGGCGGCGGGTCTTCAGCAGCTTCAGGATCCAGGTATATTGCTCCGGATTCGGCCGTACCACGTTTTCCACTTCCTCATTCATCCGGCGGGCGATGTAAGGATCATCCGCGTCGGCCAGATCGTCCATCGGCGGGCGGATGTGGATGTCGAGGCGGCTTTCTGCCGCGTTATACACCGGGAACAGCGGCACAATTGACGCACGGCAGACTTTCATCAACCGCCCGACCGCCGGCAGTGTCGCTTTATAGGTGGCGAAGAAATCCACGAATTCGCTGTGCTCCGCGCCGTGATCCTGGTCCGGCAGGTAATAGCCCCAGAAGCCTTTGCGCACTGAGCTGATAAACGGCTTGATGCCGTCATTACGGGCGTGGAGTTTGCCGCCGAAACGCAGGCGCACGCTGTTCCACAAATAGTCCACCAGCGGGTTGCTCTGGTTGTGGAACATCCCGGCCACCGGTTTGCCCTCGGCTGCCAGCAACATCGCCGGGATATCAATCGCCCAGCCGTGGGGCACCAGCAGGATAATGTTTTTCCCTTCGGCGTGCAGGCTGTCCAGCACGTCACGGCCATGCCAGTGGATGCGATCCTGTACTTTTGCCGGGGTGCGGCAGGCGACTTCCGCCATCAGCACCATGGATTGCGGCGCGGTGGCAAACATCTCATCAATAATCCGTTCGCGTTCCGCTTCCGGCACCTCGGGCATGCAATAGAGCAGGTTAATCTGCGCCCGGCGGCGGGCGCTGCGGGCGTATTTACCGGCCAGTTTGCCGAGCTTGCCCAGCAACGGGTCACGGAGGCGGGGCGGCACATAGCCCAGCGCCGCCAACAGCCCGGTTCCCAGCCAGACGCCCCAGTAACGTGGATGGTAAAACGCTTTCTGGAACTGCGGAATGAACTCCGCGTTCGGTTTATTCTCTTTTTGCATGCGAAAACTCAATGTCTTTTCAATCGGCTAATGATAATTGCGGTGAGAATTTTTGCAATCTACCTTCGCTACATCAAAAAGTTTCCGCGCAGCCGACACGCCCTGTCGGCAGGCGAAATGAAATTGTGAAAGCCGCAGGTGAAATGGCCTGCGGCAAATGAAACCGGGGTTAATCCAGCTGCAACTGCGGGATAACCTCTTTCGCGGTGGCCAGATAATCGCTGCGATCCTTGCCGCTCAGCCCTTCAGAGCGCGGCAGCTTGGCGTACAGCGGGTTGACCGCCTGCTGGTTAATCCAGATTTCATAGTGCAGATGGGGGCCGGTAGAGCGGCCGGTGTTGCCGGAAAGGGCAATGCGGTCACCACGTTTCACTTTCTGCCCCGGTTTCACCAGGATTTTGCGCAGGTGCATGTAACGGGTCATGTACTGGCGGCCGTGGCGGATCGCCACATAGTTGCCTGCCCCGCCGCTGCGCTTGGCCACCACCACTTCGCCGTCACCGACAGCCAGCACCGGGGTGCCGACCGGCATCGCGAAGTCCACGCCTTTATGCGGCGCAATACGGCCGGTCACCGGGTTGGTGCGGCGCGGGTTGAAATTGGAGGAGACACGGAACTGTTTCACCGTAGGGAAACGCATGAAGCCGCGGGCCAGGCCGGAGCCCTGGCGATCGTAGAATTTGCCGTCTTCCGCGCGGATCGCGTAGTAATCTTTGCCGCCGCTGCGCATCCGCACGCCCAGCAACTGGCTCTGTTCGCTTTTGCCTTCGAACGTCTCACGGGACATCAGCACCGCGAACTCATCACCTTTACGTAACTTCTTGAAATCCAACTGCCATTGCAGGGCTTTGGTCACCGCGCTGATGTCGCTGCTGCTCAGCCCGGCGGCGCGGGCGCTGCCGACAAAGCTGCCGTCCAGCCGGCCACGGATGACGCTGTTCTGCCATTCGCCCTGCTGGGTCTGTACCGACGATTTAAAGCCGGTGGGGGTACGGTCATAGGTGCGGGTTTCGCGGCGGGACATCTCCCAGGTCAGGCGTTGCAGGTCGCCGTCATTGGTGAGGGTCCAGGAGAGTTGCTGGCCGACTTTCAGGTTACGCAGCTCGCTGTTCTGCTGCGCCAGCACCGAGATGTCAGACATTTCGATGCCGTACTGGGTAAGAATGCTGCTGAGGGTGTCGCCGGTCGAGACGACGTACTCATGTACGCCCTGCTCGCCCTCGACTTTTTCATCAATTTCATCCTGGGGGATGTCATCTTCCGGGGCCGGTTGGTCAATCGGCTCGCTGGCCTCCGGCAGCAATGACCGGAGCTGCTCGGCATCCAGCTCCACATTGCGCACAATCGGGTTCTGTTCCGGGTGGTAAACAAAAGGCCGCCAGACAGCGACGGCCAGAGTTACCACGGTAAGCGACCCCAGCATTACCCGGTGCGGTCGCGGTAAGTTGTTGTATGCCAAGGCAATAGCGCGGGCTAGTTGCTGCACGTGATGTTATCCTCTGATGTTACTTCAGGCAGCTCACGTACTGGTTGGCTATCTGTGACAGGAACGTCATGTAGCTCGTTTTCCCCAGTGGCAGCCCGGTGCCAAGCGGATCAAGGGTGCCCATCCGGACACCGGTCCCTTGCGCAACGGCCGCAATGACGGCTGGCCTGAATTGTGGTTCAGCGAAAACGCAGACCGCTTTACGCTCAACCAACTGTGTTCGAATGTGATGTAAACGCTGTGCGCCGGGCTGTATTTCCGGGTTGACCGTGAAGTGCCCCAACGGGCTCAGGCCAAACTGTTTTTCGAAGTACGTGTACGCATCATGAAAAACGAAATACCCCTTGTTTTGCGCGGGCGCAAGCATAGTAGCAATATTTTGCTGGCTTTGCGCGAGGTTAAGCTCGAAGTCGCGCAGATTCGCGTCTAGTTTGTCCTTATTTTGCGGCTTGAGTTCCAATAATTTGTCATGAATCGCAATGGCCGCCTGTTTTGCAATCGCCGGCGAGAGCCAGAGATGCATATTGTATTCACCATGATGGTGATCTTCGTCATGGTCATGCGCATGATTTTCTGCCGCTTCTCCCGCGTGATCGGCCGCTTCTTCGCCATGCTCATCATGATCATGCTCACCGCGTAATAACAGCGGCTTTACGGTGGGCAAGGCTGCCAGAGAGAGCTGCCGCTCCGCCGGTTGCTGCGCCAGGGATTTGGTCATAAACGCTTCCATCTCCGGGCCGACCCACACCACCAGATCGGCCTGCTTGATGCGCAGCACATCGGTCGGCCGCAGCGCGTAGTCGTGCTCAGACGCACCGTCCGGCAGCAGCACTTCCGTCGGCGTGACGCCGTCAGCAATGGCGGCGGCAATAAACCCAAGCGGGCGGACGGAAGTCACCACGGCGGCCTCCGCGCTGTGTACAGAAGCAGCCGCCATCAAAGACGCACCGAAAAAGGCACACGGCAACCAGCGTTTTTTTTGTATCATAATGAGTTATCTCGTCGTTTTATTTTGTGAAACGTAATATTATAACATTCGAATTTTACTGCAAGACGTAATCACTATGTCCACATTGGTCACCCTGGAGAACGTGTCGGTGAGCTTCGGCAACCGGCGGGTGCTCTCCGATATTTCACTTGCCCTGAAACCGGGGCGGATCCTGACCCTGCTCGGCCCGAACGGCGCGGGGAAATCCACGCTGGTCCGCGTGGTGCTGGGCCTGATTTCCCCTGACAGCGGTTCGCTGGTGCGGGAAGCGGGCCTGCGCATTGGTTATGTGCCGCAAAAACTGCACCTGGATGCCACGTTGCCGCTGACCGTCAGCCGCTTTATGCGCCTGAAACCGGGCGTTAAAAAAGCGGACATCTTGCCGGCGTTGCAGCGGGTCAAAGCCGCCCACCTGCAACATCAGCCGATGCAGAAACTCTCCGGCGGGGAAACCCAGCGGGTGCTGCTGGCGCGCGCACTGCTGAACCGGCCGCAACTGCTGGTGCTGGATGAACCGACCCAGGGGGTCGACGTCAACGGCCAGCTGGCGCTGTATGACCTGATTGACCAGTTGCGCAAGGAGCTGGGCTGTGCGGTGCTGATGGTCTCCCATGACCTGCACCTGGTGATGGCGAAAACCGATGATGTGCTCTGCCTGAACCAGCACATCTGCTGTTCCGGCACGCCGGAAGTGGTATCAATGCACCCGGAATTTATTGCCATGTTCGGCAGCCACGGGGCACAACAACTGGCGATCTACCGCCACCACCATAACCACCGCCATGACCTGAAAGGCCGCATTGTGCTGAAAAGCCAGGCGGCACCGCGCACAGGGGAACGTGAAGCATGATTGAACTGCTGTTACCCGGCTGGCTGGCCGGGGTGTTGCTGGCCGCCGCCGCCGGGCCGCTGGGGTCGTTTGTGGTGTGGCGCCGTATGTCCTATTTCGGTGACACGCTGGCCCACGCCTCGCTGCTCGGCGTGGCGTTTGGCCTGCTGCTGAACGTTAACCCGTTTTATGCGGTGATCGCCGTGACGCTGGTGCTGGCACTGGCACTGGTCTGGCTGGAGCGCAAACCGCACCTGGCGGTGGATACCCTGCTCGGTATCCTGGCCCACAGTGCGCTGTCGCTCGGGCTGGTGGTGGTGAGCCTGATGTCCAATGTCCGGGTTGACCTGATGGCGTACCTGTTCGGCGATCTGCTCTCGGTGACGCTGAGCGATATCTGGATGATTGGTGCCGGGGTTGTCGTGGTGCTGGTGGTGCTGTGCTGGCAGTGGCGCGCCCTGCTCTCCATGACCATCAGCCCTGAGCTGGCGCATGTGGACGGCGTTAACCTGCAACGGGTGCGCATTGTGCTGATGCTGGTCACGGCGCTGACCATTGGGCTGGCGATGAAATTTGTCGGCGCGCTGATTATTACCTCACTGCTGATTATCCCGGCGGCCACGGCCCGCCGCTTTGCCCGCACGCCGGAGCAGATGGCTGCCGTGGCGGTGGGTGTCGGGGTGGTGGCCGTGACCGGCGGCCTGACCTTCTCCGCGCTGTACGATACGCCTGCCGGGCCGTCCGTGGTGCTGTGTGCCGCCCTGCTGTTTGTGCTGAGCCTGAATAAAAAGCAGCCTGCCTGACCGGCAGCATTTCATCTGCAACTGATGTGAAAAAGGAGCCGTGAGGCTCCTTTTTCATTTTTATTATTTCACCTGCGGCAGGTCAGTCCGGCCGGTCAATGCCGAAATGACGGTAGGCATGGAGCGTGGCGATGCGGCCGCGCGGGGTACGCTGGATAAAACCCTGTTGGATCAGGAAGGGTTCCAGCACATCCTCAATGGTTTCACGCTCTTCGCCGATGGCCGCGGCCAGGTTGTCCAGCCCGACCGGGCCACCGGTGAATTTATCAATGATCGCCAGCAGCAGCTTGCGGTCCATAAAGTCAAAGCCTTCGGCATCCACATCCAGCATATCCAGCGCCTTGTTGGCGACGTTGCCGTCAATGTTGCCGTCTGAGCGCACTTCGGCAAAGTCCCGCACCCGGCGCAGCAGCCGGTTGGCGATACGCGGTGTGCCGCGGGCGCGGCGGGCAATCTGGTGCGCGCCTTCGTCTGACAGCGACAGCCCCAGGCAACCGGCGCTGCGGCTGACGATGTGTTGCAGATCCGCCACCTGATAGAACTCCAGCCGCTGCACAATGCCGAAACGGTCACGCAATGGCGACGTCAGTGACCCGGCGCGGGTGGTCGCACCGACCAGCGTAAAGGGCGGCAGATCCAGCTTGATGGAGCGCGCAGCCGGCCCCTCACCAATCATGATGTCGAGCTGGTAGTCCTCCATCGCCGGGTAGAGTACCTCTTCCACCGCTGGGGAGAGCCGGTGAATTTCATCAATAAACAGCACATCGTGCGGCTCAAGGTTGGTGAGCATCGCCGCCAGATCGCCGGCTTTTTCCAGCACCGGACCGGAGGTGGTACGCAGGTTGACGCCCATCTCGTTGGCCACAATGTTGGCCAGCGTGGTTTTGCCCAGCCCCGGCGGGCCGAAAATCAACAGGTGGTCCAGGGCGTCGCCGCGCTGGCGGGCCGCCTGGATGAAGATTTCCATCTGCTCACGCACATGCGGCTGGCCGACATATTCGTTGAGCAGTTTGGGGCGGATGGCCCGGTCAATAATCTCTTCTTCATTGATCACGGTGGAGGAGATCAGGCGATCGGCTTCAATCATGGTTTACCTCACAGCGCGGCGCGCAGGGCGTCACGGATCAATGTTTCGCAATCAGCACCCGGTTTGGCGGCTTTGCTGACCAGGCGGCTGGCTTCCTGCGGCTTGTAACCGAGTGCCACCAGCGCGGAGACCGCTTCGGATTCTGCATCGGCTTCCTGGCGCGCCTCTTCTGCCTGCGGCAGTGTGATGTCGCTGACGCTGTTGAACAGGTCGCCGTTCAGGCCCTTGAAGCGGTCTTTCATCTCCACCACCAGCCGCTCCGCCGTTTTCTTGCCGACGCCCGGCAGTTTCACCAGCGCGGTGATCTCCTCTTTTTCGACGGCCCGCACAAATTGCTGCGCCGACATGCCGGAGAGGATCGCCAGTGCCAGTTTCGGCCCGACCCCGTTGACTTTTACCAGCTCGCGGAACAGCGCGCGCTCCTGCTTGTCATTGAAACCGTACAGCAACTGGGCATCTTCGCGCACGATAAACTGGGTGAAAATGATGGCTTCCTGCCCCAGTTCCGGCAGCTCATAGAAACAGGTCATCGGCATATGCACTTCATAGCCCACGCCCTGCGTTTCCAGCAGCACCAGCGGTGGCTGCTTCTCCAGAATAATTCCCCTGAGACGACCGATCACACTCTTCCCCTTCGCAAAAAATGCCTGCCGGCCATCCCGTTTGCCGGGTATGGCAGACGGCCGGAATAACTAACTGCGCTGTTTATAACATAAAAAAGGCTGGATGAATATCCAGCCTGAAGTCAGCGCAACCTGCCGCGTGCTAACTGAAGCCTGTCGCTGCTCATCTTAAGCGCATTCTGGCTCAGATGGCAGTGGGTAATCGCGATGGCCAGCGCATCCGCCGCATCGGCCTGGGGATTGGCGGGCAGCTTGAGCAGCGAGCGCACCATATGCTGCACCTGGCTCTTTTCCGCCGCCCCGGTGCCGACCACGGTCTGTTTCACCTGACGCGCGGCATACTCGAATACCGGCAGGTCGTGGTTGACCGCCGCGACAATCGCCACGCCGCGTGCCTGGCCAAGCTTCAGCGCCGAGTCAGCATTTTTGGCCATAAATACCTGTTCAATCGCGAAAAAATCGGGCTGGAACTGGGTGATGATTTCACAGACCCCGGCGTAAATCAGTTTCAGGCGGCCGGGCAGATCGTCCACTTTGGTGCGGATACAGCCGCTGCCGAGGTAGCTGAGCTGGCGGCCCTGCTGGCGGATGACGCCGTAGCCGGTAATGCGTGAACCGGGATCGATACCCAGAATAATTGCCATAAGAGGGAAGTCGCCCTGTCGGGGTGCGGCTGCACCCGGTCTAAAAAAAGATGCCGGACAAGCGTCCGGCATCGGGTCGTGCAGCGGGCGGACGGTCGCTTAGAGCGTCGCGGCCACTTCGTCGGAAATTTCACCGTTATGGTAAACTTCCTGCACGTCATCACAATCTTCCAGCATGTCGATCAGGCGCAGCAGTTTCGGCGCGGTGTCGGCATCCATGTCCGCCTTGGTGGACGGGATCATGGAGACTTCTGCCGTCTCTGCCTTGAACCCGGCCGCTTCCAGTGCGTCGCGCACCTCGCCCAGGCTCTCCCAGGCGGTGAACACATCAATCGCGCCGTCATCGTAACCGACGATGTCTTCTGCGCCCGCTTCCAGCGCCGCTTCCATCACGGTGTCTTCATCCAGGCCCGGTGCAAAGGAGATCACGCCTTTACGGGTAAAGAGGTAAGCCACGGAGCCGTCAGTCCCAAGGTTGCCGCCGGTTTTGGTGAAGGCGTGGCGCACTTCAGACACGGTACGGTTACGGTTGTCACTCAGGCACTCAACCATCACGGCGGTGCCGCCTGGGCCGTAACCCTCATAAATGATGGTTTCCATGTTGCTGTCATCTTCGCCGCCCACGCCGCGTGCAATCGCACGGTTCAGCGTATCACGGGTCATGTTGTTGGACAGCGCCTTGTCGATGGCGGCACGCAGACGTGGGTTCGCGCCCGGGTCGCCCCCGCCCAGCTTGGCCGCTGTCACCAGCTCACGGATGATCTTGGTGAAGATTTTACCGCGTTTGGCATCCTGTGCCGCTTTGCGGTGTTTTGTGTTGGCCCATTTACTGTGACCTGCCATAAGCATCTCCAAATAGTCTGTTCAGACTGAATAATTAACAAACTCTTCTATTGCCTGCCGGTTGCTCCATGACTTGGTCAGGGCAGCCGCCTCGGGGGCGGCCAGCCACCGGTAGGCATGGTGTTCCGTGATCACCACCTCACGCTGCGTGGGCAGCGCCAGGCAGAACCAGTGCTCCTGATTACGGAACACCCCAGGGGCATAGCGGTGGCGCAGGTGCGGGAAGATCTCGAACTCAATGCAGCGCCGGCAATCCAGCAGCGGCAGGTTCTCCCCGGCAATATCAATGCCGGTCTCTTCCAGCACCTCACGCTGCGCGGTATGCAGCGGCGGTTCACCCTCTTCCAGGCTGCCGGTGACCGACTGCCAGAAATCCGGGTCATCCCGCCGCTGAAGCATCAGCACCCGGCCGGTGGACTGGGCATAGATCACCACCAGCACCGATTCGGGTCGCTTATAACCCATTACGCGTTCTCTGCGTTGTCACTGCCTTTTTTCACCACGCTGATTGCCAGCTCCTGCAGCGAAGCCGGGTTGGCGTAGCTCGGGGCTTCCGTCATCAGACAGGCGGCCGCGGTGGTTTTCGGGAAGGCAATCACGTCGCGGATGTTGTCCGTGCCGGTCAGCAGCATCACCAGGCGGTCAAGGCCGAAGGCCAGGCCGGCGTGCGGCGGCGTACCGTACTTCAGCGCATCCAGCAGGAAGCCGAACTTCTCGCGTTGTTCATGCTCATTAATGCCGAGGATGCTGAACACCGTTTGCTGCATTTCGCTGCGGTGGATACGCACGGAACCGCCGCCCACTTCATAGCCGTTCAGCACCATGTCATAGGCGTTGGCGATAGCGGAAGTCGGGTCGGCCTTCAGCGCGTCCGGGGTCATGTCACGCGGGGCGGTGAACGGGTGGTGCATTGCGGCCAGGCCGCCTTCACCATCCTCTTCGAACATCGGGAAGTCCACCACCCACAGCGGCGCCCAGGTGCCTTCGCGGGTCAGCTTCAGGTCACGGCCCAGTTTCAGGCGCAGCGCGCCCAGGGCATCGGTCACCACTTTGGCGCTGTCTGCGCCGAAGAACAGCATGTCGCCGTCGGTGGCACCGGTGCGCGCCAGCAGGGCCGCCAGCACCTCTTCACTGAGGAACTTGGCCACCGGGCTTTGCACGCCTTCCAGCCCTTTCGCCGCGTCATTGACTTTAATATACGCCAGCCCTTTCGCACCGTAGATCTCAATGAATTTGCCGTATTCGTCAATCTGTTTACGGCTCAGCTGGGCGCCGCCCGGCACACGCAGGGCCGCCACACGGCCTTTGGCATCATTGGCCGGGCCGGAGAAGACTTTGAACTCGACATCTTTCAGCAGATCCGCGACGTCCACCAGCTCCAGCGGGTTACGCAGGTCCGGCTTGTCGGAGCCGAAACGGCGCATCGCCTCGGCGAAGGTCATGATCGGGAACGCGCCCAGATCAACCCCTTTCACTTCCTGCCAGAGGTTGCGGACCATTTTCTCCATCAGCTCGCGCACCTGTTCTGCGCTCAGGAAAGAGGTTTCCACGTCGATCTGGGTGAATTCCGGCTGGCGGTCAGCGCGCAGGTCTTCGTCACGGAAGCATTTCACGATCTGGTAGTAACGGTCGAAGCCGGACATCATCAGCAGCTGCTTGAACAGCTGCGGGGATTGCGGCAGCGCGTAGAATTTACCTTTGTGCACCCGGCTCGGCACCAGGTAGTCACGGGCGCCTTCCGGCGTCGCTTTGGTCAGCATCGGGGTTTCGATGTCGAGGAAGCCGTGATCGTCCATAAAGCGGCGCACAAAGCTGGTGATTTTGGCGCGTGCTTTCAGGCGGTCGGCCATTTCCGGGCGGCGCAGGTCAAGGTAGCGGTACTTGAGGCGCTGCTCCTCGCTGTTCACCTGGTTGGAGTCCAGCGGCAGCGGCTCAGCGCGGTTGATGATGTTGAGGCTGTGGGCAAACACTTCCACCCCGCCGGTCGCCATCTCTTTGTTGACCTGGCTCTCCGGGCGCGCACGCACGGTACCGGTAATCTGGATGCAGAACTCATTACGCAGTTCTGAGGCCTGGGCGAAAGCGGCCTGGTGATCCGGGTCGAAGAACACCTGGACAATCCCTTCACGGTCGCGCATATCAATAAAGATCAAGCCACCCAAATCGCGACGGCGGTTTACCCAACCACACAAGGTCACTTCCTGGCCCACATGGGACAGGTTCAGCTGTCCACAATATTCAGTACGCATAACGATATCCTTTAACTCAGCTGGGGGAACGGCGGAACCGTGCCCCGCCGGTGCTGCTGTTTTTTAGTGTGCTGTTACTTCTCTGCGGCACCCTTGCCGGTGTTGCTGCCGCCCGGCTTGAAGTCGGTGGCGTACCAGCCGGTGCCTTTCAGCTGAAACCCGGCCGCAGAGATGAGTTTGGTCAATGTCGGTTTGCCGCAGGCCGGGCACTCGGTCAGAGGTGCCGCAGACACCTTCTGTAACTTTTCTAACCGGTGATCACAGGCCTGGCATGCATATTCGTAAATCGGCATCGCGTTATAGTGTCATAGCTGGTGAAAAAAGGCGGACATTATAAAGGAATTTCAGGCATCCGATAAGAGCGAACCCAGGGTCAGGCCGCGACAAAATTGCGCGCAGGCGGTTGTCGGCACACATCATTTAACAAATTTGTTAACCCCGCGCTTACCCATTCCTCCGGGCAGTAGCATAAACTCGTGGCGGCCGGTTGTATAGCAACCCCCGGCCCCGCGCCGGCCCTGACGCCGGACGTTTTTCCGCCCCCTTTTTCAGGAGTCCCCACGATGCTCACATTATCCCCTTCAACCACCGCGCTGGTGCTCATCGATCTGCAAAAAGGCATCCTGCCGTTCGCCGGTGGGCCGCACAGCGCCCAACAGGTGGTGGACAACGCCGCCCGGCTGGCTGCGCGCTTCCGAAAGCACGGGTCGCCGGTCATCCTGGTGCGGGTCGGCTGGTCAGCGGATTTCGCTGAGGCGCTGAAACAGCCGGTAGACCAGCCCGCCCCGGCCGGTGAATTGCCGGCAGACTGGTGGGACTTTGCGCCGGAACTCAACGTGGCAGAGCACGACATCCTGGTTATCAAGCGCCAGTGGGGGGCCTTCTACGGCACCGACCTCGACCTGCAACTGCGCCGCCGCGGCATCGACACTATTGTGCTGGCGGGCATCTCCACCAATATCGGCGTGGAGTCCACCGCCCGCAGCGCCTGGGAATATGGCTATAATCAGGTGATTGTGGAAGATGCGTGCAGCGCGCATAACGCGGCGCAGCACAACGGCAGCGTCACCGCGATCTTCCCGCGTATCGGCCGGGTGCGGTCCACGGATGAGGTGCTGGCCGCCCTGCCCGCGTAACGCCCCGCCTGACCCCAGCGCCGCCGCGGGCGGCGCTTCAGCTCAAGGACCCCGCTTGCATGTATATCGGATTGCCGCAGTGGCAGCATACCGCCTGGCACCGCATCGGCCTGCATACCCTGGCCGACTACAGCCGCTACTTCACCTGTGTGGAGGGCAATACCACGTTTTATGCCCTGCCGAACGCGGAAACCGTGTTGCGCTGGCGTGACATGACCGGCGACGGCTTCCGCTTCTGCTTTAAATTCCCGGCCACCATCAGCCATCAGGCGGCGCTGCGCGACTGTGACGCGCTGGTGAGTGAGTTTTTCCACACCCTCTCTCCCTTAGAGGCGCGCCTCGGCCAGCTCTGGCTGCAACTGCCCGCCGCTTTCGGCCCGCAGGGGCTGCCGGCGCTGTGGCGTTTTCTGGATGCGCTGCCTGCCGGGTTCAGTTATGGCGTGGAAGTGCGCCACCCGGCGTTCTTTGCCAAAGGCGCGGAGGAGCGGCTGCTGAATCAGGGGCTGGCGCAGCGCGGCATCAACCGCGTGATGCTGGACAGCCGCCCGGTGCACCATGCTGA
Organism: Chimaeribacter arupi; assembly: GCF_002858805.1. Lineage (GTDB taxonomy): Bacteria > Pseudomonadota > Gammaproteobacteria > Enterobacterales > Enterobacteriaceae > Chimaeribacter > Chimaeribacter arupi. The sequence goes on along the minus strand of NZ_PJZI01000011.1, from coordinate 29,000 downwards.
CCCGGCCAATGCGGCCGTGCGTGATGCCCAGCGTAAAAAACCGCAACTGCCGGTCCATGCGCTCTGTACCGCTGACCGGCCCATCGTGCGTTTTATCGGCGGCGACAAACTGGAGGATAACCTCACCTGGTTTACCCCCTGGTTCACTAAGCTGGCTGACTGGCAGCAGAGCCACCCGCCGTACCTGTTCATCCATACGCCGGATTGCAGCGATGCCCCGCAACAGGCGCAGAAGATCTGGCAGCGGCTGCAACCGCAGATCCAGGGCCTCGGCCCGGCACCGGACTGGCCGGAGCAGGCCGCGCTGTTCTGAGCCTGCTAAGGAAGTGTCAACCCCGGCGGACAGCCTCTCCTTTGCTTTCAGCGTTTTCCGCAAGACAGGCCCGGCGTGCGCGCGTATTATCCGTGCGCAAAACAATAAGTCGGTGGAGTGAACATGGTTAGCGCGCTGTATGTGGTGCTGGGCGCATTGTTGCTGATTAAGTTGTCCGTGGATGTGGTGAGGCTGCGGATGCAGTACCGGGTCGCCTATGGCGACGGCGGGTTTTACGAGTTACAGACCGCCATCCGGGTACACGGGAACGCGGTGGAGTACATCCCGATCGCCGCGCTGCTGCTGGTGATGATGGAGATGAACGGGGCGGATATCTGGATGGTGCACCTGTGCGGCATCATGCTGCTGTGCGGCCGGCTGTTCCATTATGTCGGCCTGAAACAGCGGGAGTTCCGCTGGCGGCGCAACGGCATGGCGGCGACCTACGCCTCGCTGCTGCTGATGGTGGCCGCCAATATCTATTACCTGCCCTGGAGCCAGATCCTGACCCTGCGCTGAGCCTGCGCAGAGGCGCAAAACGCGGTTTATGCCGCCGGCAGCATGATTTCCGGCGGTTATCTGTTAGAATACGCCCCCTCATTTTTCGATCAGACACAGCGCTATGCCAAACCGCGATACTCTTTTTTCTGCGCCGATTGCCAAGCTGGGCGACTGGACCTTCGACGAGCGCGTCGCCGAAGTGTTCCCGGACATGATCCAGCGCTCGGTACCGGGCTACTCCAACATCATCTCAATGATCGGGATGCTGGCCGGCCGTTTTGTCCGGCCGGGCAGCCAGGTGTATGACCTCGGCTGTTCGCTGGGGGCCGCCACCCTCTCCATGCGCCGCCATATTGAGGTGCCGGGCTGCCGCATTATCGCCGTGGACAACTCGCCGGCGATGGTAGAGCGCTGCCGCCGCCACATTGACGCCTTCCGCGCAGAGACGCCGGTAGAGGTGATTGAGGCCGATATCCGCGACATCCCGATTGAGAACGCCTCGCTGGTGGTGCTGAACTTCACCCTGCAATTCCTCAAGCCGGATGACCGCCAGCAACTGCTGGACACCATCTGCCGCGGGTTGCGGCCGGGCGGCGCGCTGGTGCTGTCGGAGAAGTTCAGCTTTGAGGATGGCGACATCGGTGAGCTGCTGTTCAACATGCACCACGATTTCAAGCGCGCCAACGGTTACAGCGAGCTCGAGATCAGCCAGAAACGCAGTATGCTCGAGGATGTGATGCTCACGGACTCCGTGGAGACCCACAAAGCGCGGCTGCATCAGGCCGGTTTTGCCCATGTGGAAACCTGGTTCCAGTGCTTCAACTTCGGCTCGTTACTGGCACTGAAAGCGGGGGACGCGGCATGATCGAATTCGGCGATTTCTACCGCCTGATTGCCAGCGGCCCGCTCAGCCACTGGCTCAATACCCTGCCCGCCCAGCTCACCGCCTGGCAACAGGAATCCCTGCACGGCAAGTTCCGCCAGTGGTTCAACGCGGTGGATCGCCTGCCGCTGCTGACGCCGGAACGCCTGGATCTGCTGCACAGCGTGCGCGCAGAGATGGACGCGCCGCTCGCTGACGGGCAGAAAGCCGGGATGGAAAACCTGCTGCGCAACCTGATGCCGTGGCGCAAGGGGCCGTTTTCCCTGTACGGCATCGACATCGATACCGAATGGCGTTCTGACTGGAAATGGGAACGCGTGCTGCCGCACATCTCCCCGCTGGCCGGGCGCACCATTCTGGATGTCGGCTGCGGCAGCGGCTACCACATGTGGCGGATGGTCGGGGCCGGGGCGCAGCTGGTGGTGGGGATTGACCCGATGCAGCTGTTCCTGTGCCAGTTTGAGGCAGTGCGTAAACTGCTGGGCGGCGACCAGCGCGCCCACCTACTGCCGCTCGGCATTGAGCAGTTGCCGGAGCTGGCGGCGTTCGACACCGTGTTCTCCATGGGCGTGCTCTACCACCGCCGCTCGCCGCTTGACCACCTTTACCAGCTGAAAAACCAGCTGGTGAGCGGCGGCGAACTGGTGCTGGAGACGCTGGTGATTGAGGGTGACAGCCAGCAGGTGCTGGTGCCGGGTGATCGCTACGCGCAGATGCGCAACGTCTACTTTATCCCGTCGGCCGCGGCGCTGGAGGGGTGGCTGGCGAAATGCGGCTTTGTGGACATCCGGCTGGCCGATCTCTCGGTCACCAGCCTTGATGAGCAGCGCCGCACCGGCTGGATGACCAGCGAATCGCTGGCCGACTTCCTGGACCCGGATGACCGCAGCAAAACGCTGGAAGGCTACCCGGCACCGCGCCGTGCGGTGCTGGTGGCGCGCAAACCCTGACGCCGCCCCTGACCATCAGGCGAAAAAAAGCCCCGACAAAATGGACGGGGCTTGGTACACGCGCAGTACACGCAAAAGGTCTTGCGACCCGGTAATGCTGTTGCGCTCCCGGTCCGTCGCCTCAGGCGGTACGCGACAGGGAGCCATCATTACAGAGTGCACTTTTCATGGTCGCCACCACGTCAGCATCCACGCAGTAACGGCTGAACTCATCGAATTCCAGATCGGTACACAGGGTGACACCCGCTTTGCGGTGGCGCACCGGTGACGGCACATGGCCGCCGGCGGAGCTGTGCACCTCACGGATGCCGATATCCACAAATTTATGCAGGTTGGTCAGGCGGATGCCGCCCCCGGCCATGATCTCCGGCCCCTGGGTGTGTTGCACCAGTTCGCGCAACAGGGTCAGCCCCAGTTCCGCGCTTTGTTGTTGCCCAGAGGTTAAAATGCGCGCAACGCCGAGTTGCGTCAACTGTTCTAATGCCACCATCGGGTTGAGGCACATATCAAAGGCCCGGTGGAAGGTGACGTCCATGCCGTTGCAGAGCGCCATAATCTGCCGCATCCGCGCCAGATCGATATGCCCCTCCGCATCCAGCACCCCAATCACCACGCCGGGGAACCCCATATCACGTATCGCGGCGACATCATTTTTCATCGCGCTGAAGGCATAGCTGTCGTAACAGAAATCGCCCCCGCGCGGCCGGACAATCGGATGCACCGGGATCGCCAACCCCTCGCGCGCCATCATCAGCGTGCCGTAACTCGGCGTTAACCCCCCTTCCGGCTGGCTGGCACACAGCTCGATGCGATCCGCACCCGCGCGTTCAGCCTCCAGCGCACAGGCCAGGCTATAGCAGCATACTTCCAGTTTCGTCATTACCTCTCCCCTTATTCGGACCACATGCTATAACCCCGGAAACGGGGCCGGGCGCGGAGGCGTCCGGCCGGTAACATGGCGGCTTGTTATTGATAACGCGTCTCGCGTAGGCTGAGTGACGACCTTTCAGCCACGCAGAAAGAGATAACTATGGCATTCAATTTCGATTTACGAGTCGATCGCAGTCACAGCGATAGTATGAAATGGCATAAATACCGCGATCAGGCAGTGATCCCGCTCTGGGTCGCGGACACCGATTTCCAGTCTCCCCCGGCGGTGATTGACGCGCTGGCGCAGCGGGTGGCGCACGGGGTGTTTGGTTACGGCACCCCGCCGCCGGAACTGACGGCGCTTATCGTGGAACGGATGCACACCCGTTACCAGTGGGCCATCCGCCCGGAATGGATCGTCTACCTGCCGGGACTGGTGTGCGGGCTGAACCTGGCGATGCGCAGCTATACCCGGGAAACGCAGGCTGCCATTATCCCGACGCCGCTCTACCCGCCATTTGCCGAGGCCGCCGGGTACGCCGGGCGTCACGCTTATGCCGCCCCGGTGCGGGAGCAGGCGGGCCGCTGGCAGCTGGATCTCGCGGCCATTGAGCCGGCGCTGAACGGCGATCAGGCGCTGCTGTTCCTCTGCAACCCGCACAACCCCGGCGGCACGGTTTACCGGCGTGAGGAGCTGGAGGCGCAGCACGCTTTTGCCCAGCGCCACGATCTGGTGGTCTGTTCTGATGAGATCCATTGCGACCTGATCCTGGAACCGGGGTGCCGGCATATTCCGTTTGCCTCGCTGAACCCGGACGCTGAACAGCGCACCATCACCCTGATGGCCCCGTCCAAAACCTTTAATCTGGCCGGGCTGGGCGCGTCGTTTGCGATTATTGCCAACCCGGCGCTGCGCCATGCGTTTAAGCAGCAGCGACGCGGGCTGATCCCGCATGTGGATATCCTGGCGTTTGTGGCAGCGACCGCCGCGTACCGTGACGGTGAGGACTGGCTGGCCGCGCAGCGTGACTACCTGCGCGCCAACCGCGATGAGGTGACCGCACGCATCAACGCCCTGCCCGGCCTGCGGCTGTTGCCGGTGGAGGCGACCTATCTGGCGTGGATTGATGCCTCGGCCCTGCCGGTGGAGAACCCGTGGCGCTTCTTCCTGGACGCCGGGGTGGGCCTGACGGACGGCACCGCGTTTGGTGACGCCCGTTTTGTGCGGCTGAACTTCGGCTGCCCGCGCGCCCTGCTGGATGAGGCATTGACGCGGATCGCGCGTGCGGTCGCGGCGCTTTAGGCCTGTTCGCTGGCGACAATCTCACGCAGGGTGTGCGGGTGGAATTTGAGGGTCACGGAGCCGTCACTGACAGCCAGCGTCGGGTTGGGCAGGCGCTCATTCTCGCCCTGCGGCGAGCTGTATTTCAGCTTGATGCCGGGTGCCAGCAGCGCATCATCCGAGAAATAGGTCAGCGCCCGGGCGTAGAGCGTGTCCGGGTCGCCCGGCAGCACCAGTTCCACATGCTCCCACCCTTCATGCGGGTAGCGGCGCTCGCCTGGGTAAGGCAGCTCAATCAGGTCTATCTGCCATGAACAGACCCGCAGCGGTTCGCGCAGATCAAACAAACAGATGGCGCGCCCGTTGATTTGGTTTTCTGACAACAGGCTGCCGCACTGTTCAAACCCACGCCGCCAGCGTTCCGCGGTGGCAACCTGATGGCAACGCACGGAGATGTGGTCGGCCGGGAATGCCGGCAGGTCGAGCTGGAGTTTTTGCGCAAAGGTCTCGAGCGCCAGCTCAAAACGGCTCAGGTCAGCCACCAGATCGTGTAATTCGGCGATGCCCGCCAAGGGTGAGGACGGCATAGTTTCTTCTCTCTGTTCAACATCATAAAGCCTTAATTTACATGGCGCCCCGGCGCGGTGCCAGCCGGACGCCCTCTTTTCATCAGAAACCGCTGCATCGTGACCTGCCGGCCGCGTCGGCGGGAGCGCAATGAACCAAAATTTCGCTTTACCGACCTGCTTTACTTAAGGTAAATTTCTAAAGTGAAATTTCACTTTTCTATCAAATGAAATTATGCAACCCCATGGAAACATAAAGGAAATTTATAGCGCTATCCGGGTGTTTTTCACGCACGGCGAGAGTTCACCTCCCTTTTCATTCCTGTACGATTTTATTTTTTGTTATTAAATAGGGATATAAAACACATGATGTTACTGGTCGCTTCTGTTTCGCTGGTGGTTATCGCTTTATTTGCCCTTTACCGGCACCTCCGACTGATTAAAAAATCGCAGCCCATCCCAGGCAGGAAAGCGTTAAGACATTAATGATTTACGTTATTTCTTTACCTTCCCGCCCGTCTTTATTTAATTATTATTAACATTCCCTCCTCTGTCTTCACGCGGCCCTGAATGGCTTTTGGCAGGCAAGCCGGCCGCGTCTGCCCTGCTGACTGCCCGTAAGGCATACTGACGTTCCTGTCCGGATAGGATATAATGGCCGTTTGCTTAACGCCTTGCCGGCACTGCGTTATTTCTGTGCTTTCACGGCAGGCGTCCCTTGATCTCAGGCGGGCCGCGACGACCCAGGCCCCCCACCAGCAATAAAGGTAATCCGGTGAATATACAGGCACTTCTTTCCGAAAAAATCAGCCAGGCGCTGATTGCCGCAGGCGCACCCGCAGAGAGCGAAGCGCAGGTGCGTCAGTCAGCCAAGGCCCAGTTTGGTGACTATCAGGCTAACGGCGTTATGTCGGTTGCGAAAAAGCTTGGGATGCCGCCCCGACAACTGGCGGAAAAAGTGGTGGATGCGCTGGACCTGAGCGGCATCGTCAGCAAGGTTGAGATCGCCGGCCCCGGCTTCATCAACCTGTTCCTGGAGAAAAGCTGGGTGGCAGCCCAGGTCGACCACGCCCTGAGCGCGCCGAAACTCGGCATTACCCCGGTCACCCCGCAAACCATCGTGGTGGACTACTCTGCGCCTAACGTGGCGAAAGAGATGCACGTCGGCCACCTGCGCTCCACCATTATTGGTGATGCCTCGGTACGTACCCTGGAATTCCTCGGCCATAACGTCATCCGCGCCAACCACGTCGGCGACTGGGGCACCCAGTTCGGGATGCTGATCGCCTATCTGGAGAAGATGCAGAACGAGCACGCCGCTGAGATGGAGCTGGCCGATCTGGAGCAGTTCTACCGTGAAGCCAAAAAGCATTACGACGAAGATGCTGCCTTCGCTGAACGCGCCCGCGCCTATGTGGTGAAACTGCAGGGCGGTGACGAGTACTGCCGCCGGATGTGGCGCAAGCTGGTGGATGTGACGATGGCGCAGAACCAGATCACCTACAACCGCCTGAACGTGACCCTGACCGAACGCGATGTGATGGGCGAAAGCCTCTACAATTCAATGCTGCCGGGCATTGTTGCTGACCTGAAAGACAAAGGGCTGGCCGTGGAGAGCGAAGGCGCGACCGTGGTGTTCCTGGACGAGTTCAAGAACAAAGAAGGCGAGCCGATGGGCGTCATCATCCAGAAAAAGGATGGCGGCTACCTCTACACCACCACCGATATCGCCTGCGCCAAATACCGTTACGAAACGCTGGGCGCTGACCGCGTGCTCTATTACATCGACTCCCGCCAGCACCAGCACCTGATGATGGCCTGGTCCATTGTGCGCAAAGCCGGTTACGTACCGGATTCCGTGCCGCTGGAGCACCATATGTTCGGCATGATGCTCGGCAAGGACGGCAAACCGTTCAAAACCCGCTCCGGCGGCACGGTGAAGCTCTCCGATCTGCTGGATGAGGCGATCGAGCGCGCAGGCAAACTGATCAAAGAGAAAAACCCGGACCTCAGCGAGGCGGATCTGCAACAGCTGGTGAACGCGGTAGGGATTGGCGCGGTGAAATATGCCGACCTCTCCAAGAGCCGTACCACAGACTACATCTTCGACTGGGACAACATGCTGGCCTTCGAGGGCAACACCGCCCCGTACATGCAGTATGCCTACAGCCGCGTGGCCTCTATCTTCAAGCGGGCGGCGATCGACCCGGCCAGCCTGCAGGCACAGCCGCTGGTGCTGAATGACGAGCGTGAAATCACGCTGGCGACCCGCCTGTTGCAGTTTGAAGAAGTGCTGACCACCGTGGCGCGCGAAGGTACGCCGCACGTGATGTGTTCTTACCTGTACGATCTGGCGGGCCTGTTCTCCGGCTTCTATGAGCACTGCCCGATCCTCAGCGCGGAAAGCGACGAGATCCGCAACAGCCGCCTGAAACTGGCCCTGCTGACCCAGCAGACGCTGAAAACCGGCCTCGATACCCTGGGTATTGAAACCGTCGAACGCATGTAATCACGCGGGTTGTGCAACAAAAAGGGCGACATTCACTGTCGCCCTTTTTTATGCCCCCAACCGGTCAGACGGTGCGGCGGGCAAAATCACGCAGGCGGAAGCCCAGCAGCATCAGCACGCCAAAATAGGCCACCACCCCGGCCACCACCACGGCCGCCAGCCGCAGCAGGCGCAGCGGCATGGTGCCGAGCGACCATTCAGGCATCAGCCACATCACGCCGACCAGCACCGCAGACATCACCACCACCGCGGCCAGCAGCTTCAGCAGGAACGGCATCCAGCCCGGTTGCGGCTGGAAAATCTTCTGCTTGCGCAGTTGCCAGTAGAGCAGCGCGGCGTTGAGGCAGGCGGCCAGGCCAATCGACAGCGACAGCCCGGCATGTTTCAGCGGGCCGATAAACGCCAGGTTCATCAGCTGCGTCATCACCAGGGTGATCATGGCGATTTTTACCGGCGTTTTGATGTCCTGGCGCGAATAGAAGCCCGGTGCCAGCACTTTCACCACGATAAGCCCCATCAGCCCCACAGAGTAAGCCACCAGCGCGCGCTGGGTCATGGCCGCATCAAAGGCGCTGAATTTGCCGTACTGGAACAGCGCCACCGTCAGCGGTTTCGCCAGGATCCCCAGCGCCACGGCGCTCGGCAAGGCGAGCAGGAAACAGAGGCGCAGCCCCCAGTCCATCAGGCGTGAATACTCATCATGGTTGCCGCTGGCAAAACTTTTCGCCAGTGACGGCAGCAGGATGGTGCCGAGGGCCACCCCCAGCACGCCGGACGGGAACTCCATCAGCCGGTCAGCGTAGTACATCCAGGAGACCGAGCCGGACGCCAGGAACGAGGCGAAAATGGTATTGATGATCAGGGAAATCTGGCTGACGGACACCCCCAGGATAGCCGGCCCCATCTGGCGCATCACACGCCAGACCCCGGCATCTTTCAGGTTCAGGCGCGGCAGCACCAGCATGCCGATTTTACGCAGGTGCGGCAGCTGGTAACCGAGTTGCAGCACCCCGCCCACCACCACCGCCCAGGCCAGCGCCATCACCGGCGGGTGGAAATAGGGTGCCGCAAACAGGGCAAAGCCGATCATGCTGATATTGAGGAACGTCGGCGCAAATGCCGGGATGGAGAAACGGTTCCAGGTATTGAGGATCGCGCCCACCAGCGAGGCGAGTGAAATCAGCAGGATATAGGGGAATGTCACCCGCAGCAGGGCAGACGTCAGGGCAAATTTATCCCCGGTATCGGCGAAGCCGGGCGCCGTGACGAAAATCACCCACGGGGCAGCCAGCATCCCGGCCACCGTGACCAGCGCCAGCACCAGCGTCAGCAACCCGGAGACATAGGCAATAAAGGTGCGGGTCGCCTCTTCGCCCTGCTGGCTTTTGTATTCGGCCAGAATCGGCACAAACGCCTGGGAAAACGCCCCTTCGGCAAAGATGCGGCGCAACAGGTTGGGCAGTTTAAAGGCCACGAAGAAGGCATCCGTTGCCATGCCTGCCCCGAATACCCGCGCCACGATAGCATCACGTGCAAATCCCAGCACACGTGAAAACATGGTCATCGAACTGACGGCAGCTAATGATTTAAGTAGGTTCATCTCTGTTTTTCTGTAGTGCAGCCCAAACAACAACGCCTGCAAATGCAGGCGTCGGGGGTGGGCCGCCAGGCTCATGGTGCGCTTAGTCTACGTATCCGGCGCGTAATAGCCAGAGCCAGTTGTTACTGCCGGTTACTCCGGCAGCTCGCCCTCGTACAGCAGTTGCTCAATCACCCGCTGGGCGTAAAGTGCCTGATCGCCCGAGGTTTCCGGCGCCGTCTGGTTACTGACGCACTCAATAAAGTGCCGCACCGCGCCGTCAAAGCCGCGCTGCACCAGGGTGCTCTGCCAGCCGGGCACCGGCCGCTCAGTCAGCAGGCCGCCCTGCTCCTGCGTCCAGTGGCGCATCTCATCCAGCTGGTAGACCGCGCCGTCACAGACTGCCTGCACCCGTTCGCGCTGGCTGCCGGCCCGGCGGTGCATACTGGTGGTGACGTGGATACTGCCGCAACGGAAATGGTGTTCGGCATACAGCATCTGCCCTTGCGGGTTGCGGTGGATACTGCCGCCCTCCAGCGTGGCATCCCCGTTCGTGAGCCAGAGCGCGGTGTCGATCACATGCAGGTAATCATCCAGCAGGGTAAAGCGTGCATCCTGCGGGCCGACGCTGTCACTGCGGTGTTTGTCCATGCGGATGGAGGCCGGTTGCTGCATCTCACTGCGCAACTGCCGGTAAAGCGGGGAAAAGCGCCGGTTGAAGCCGACCATCAGCGCTTTGCCGTTGTCTTTGGCGATCTCCACCAGATGCTCGGCCTGCTCCAGCGTTTCAGCCAGCGGCTTATCGACGTAAACATGCACCCCACGGTTAAGCAGATCGCTCACCACATGGAAATGGCTGGCGGTGCTGCTGTGCACGAAGACCGCGTCGCACTGCTCTGCCAGTTCATCCAGCCGGGAGAAGGCGCGCATCCGGTAAGCGCTGCACACCTGTTCTGTTTTTTGTTGGTTGGGCGAGAAGCCGCCCACCAGCGTCCATGCCCCGGCATTGGCCAGCACCGGCAGATACGCTTTCTGGGCGATGTCGCCCAGCCCCACCACACCCACACGCAACGTCGTCATGGTCTGCTCCGTTAGTTGCCCAGCCGGGCCAACAGGATTTCAAGGCGCTCATGTAATTCAGCCACCTGGGACTCCAGCCCGGCAACGCGGGCCTCCAGCGGGCTGGTCTCAGTGTTCGTGGCCGCGCCGGCGGCCGGGGCACCGGGTTCAGCAGGCGCAGTCACCGCCCCGCTGAACAGGTGCATATACCGGTGCTCGCGCTTGCCCGGTTCACGCGCCAGGCGCACCACAAACGGGCCGTCCTCACGCGTCTCCAGCCCGGTCAGGGCCTGTTCAGCCTCGCTGACATCGCTGAACTCATAAAGCCGGGCGGCACGGGTGCGCAGCTCCCCCGCCGTCTGCGGCCCGCGCAGCAGCAGCGTGGTCACCAGCGCCACTTCCGGCGCGGAAAATTTCAGGTTGCCGAATTCGGAATTACAGAACCGGTGCTCATACTTCAGCGTGCGGCTGCCGCTGACACTGCGGATCAGATGTTTTTTCACCAGCAGATCCAGCGTCTGCTGCACCTCGCTTTCACTCAGCTCCAGCACCGGGTCACGGTTGGTTTTCTGGTTACAGGCGGCAGCCAGGCTGTTCAGTGACAGCGGGTAGAGTTCCGGCGTGGTGATCTGTTTCTCCATCAGGCAGCCGATGACCCTGGCTTCTTCAACACTCAGCGGATGTTTCATCATGTTCCCTTAGCGTGGCGGCACCCAGTCATGGCAGGTCAGCGCCGTCAAAATATGGTCCTGCCATTTCCCGTTAATCAGCAGATAATCTTTGGCATAGCCTTCACGTTCAAACCCCAGCCGGGCCAGCAGATCGCCGCTGCGCTGGTTATGGGGCATATAGTTCGCCATGATGCGGTGCATCCGTTGCTGGCGCTGCATATAACGGATGGCGGATTGCAGTGCCTCATACATCAGCCCCCGGCCCTGCCACTTCTCCCCCAGCGAATAGCCGAGGAAACAGGCATGGAAAGAGCCGCGCAGCACGTTGCTGAAGTTAGCCACCCCGATAATTTCCCGCTCATCCGGGTCGAGCAGGATAAAATAGTAGGCGTTGCCCTGTTTGTGCAGGTCGGTAATCAGCCCCAGCCGCGCCTGCCAGCCGGAGGGGTGGCAATGGCTTTCGTCCCGCACCGGTTCCCAGGGTTTGAGAAATGCCCGGTTTTCGGCGTAATACTCCGCCAGGCGGTGGGCATCCCGCTCATGAACCAGCCTGACGACCAGCCGGTCGGTGATCAGGCGTACCTTTGGTGATGCCGAGCGATAGCCAAACATCCATTCCCTCCGCTCTCTGGACAGGTCGATAAATCATCTTTATGGCGGTACTGCCGGTATTGCCTGCCAGGATTGCCGGCGCTTATCACCGAGCATAGACCACCCCACGGGCCTGTGCTGACGGGCAGCACCGGGACGCGGCACCGCTCATAGAAATTTACCCGCATTCTCGCTTATCGTTAACCGCTTGACGATAAAAAAATATTATCTATCTGCCACCTGTCTTATGCCTGCGTTCAGGTTCAGAATAGAGGCTCTGCTTCCCTCTCTGACCCGCCGCCCGGTGGTCGCCTTTACAGGATGTGTCATGTCATTGGTTTCACAGGCAAGGAGCTTGGGCAAATATTTCCTGTTAATGGATAATTTGCTGGTAGTGCTGGGGTTTTTCGTGGTGTTCCCGTTAATTTCCATCCGCTTTGTCGATCAGCTCGGCTGGGCCGCGCTGATGGTCGGTATTGCGCTCGGGCTACGGCAATTTGTGCAGCAGGGGCTGGGGATTTTCGGCGGCGCGATTTCTGACCGCTTCGGTGCCAAGCCGATGATTGTCACCGGGATGCTGCTGCGGGCCGCCGGTTTTGCCGCGATGGCTGAAGCCGCTGAGCCGTGGCAGCTCTGGCTGGCCTGCGTGCTCTCCGCCCTCGGCGGCACGCTGTTTGACCCGCCGCGCACCGCACTGGTGATCAAACTGACCCGCCCGCATGAGCGCAGCCGCTTCTTCTCCCTGCTGATGATGCAGGACAGCGCCGGGGCGGTGGTGGGCGCGCTGATCGGCAGTTGGCTGTTACAGTACGATTTCCGGCTGGTCTGCTGGGCCGGGGCGGTGATTTTCATCCTGGCGGCCGCCTGGAACGCCTGGCTGCTGCCCGCCTACCGTATCTCCACCGTGCGCGCCCCGATGCGTGACGGCATGGCACGGGTGCTGCGCGACCGGCGGTTCGTGACCTATGTGCTGACGCTGACCGGCTACTATATGCTGGCGGTGCAGGTGATGCTGATGCTGCCGATCATGGTGAATGTGCTGGCCGGGTCGGCCGCGGCCGTGAAATGGATGTATGCGATTGAGGCCTGCCTGTCGCTGACGTTGCTCTACCCGGTGGCGCGCTGGAGCGAAAAGCGGTTCCGGCTGGAACAGCGGCTGATGGCCGGGCTGCTGCTGATGACGCTCAGCCTGCTGCCGGTCGGCATGGTGCACAGCCTGCATGCCCTGTTTGCGCTGATCTGTGTGTTCTACTTCGGCGCGATCATTGCCGAACCGGCGCGGGAGACGCTGGGGGCCTCCCTGGCGGACAACCGGGCGCGCGGCAGCTACATGGGCTTCAGCCGCCTTGGCCTGGCGCTGGGCGGGGCCATCGGTTACACCGGCGGCGGCTGGATGTATGACGCCGGCCAGGCATCCGGCCTGCCGGCGCTGCCCTGGCTGCTGCTGAGTGCGGTGGGGATGGTGACGTTGCTGGCGCTCTATTGGCAGTTTAACCAGCGCCGGATTGAACCGGCGATGCTCAGCGGCAACTAGCTGATTTTCCACACTCTCTTTTCTGTTCCGCTGCCCGGCCGCCGCCGGGCAGTTTGATCTCCGGCCATTCCTTACCCATACTTTCCTTTCGCACATGCGGGCATACCACCGGCCGGGTTCCGGCCGCCTGCCCGTGATGGCAAACCTGAAGGAGCATGAAAATATGAAACTCTATGTCTATGAACATTGTCCTTTTTGTGTCAAAGCGCGCATGATTTTCGGCCTGAAAAACGTGCCGGTGGAGATCAGTGTTCTGGCCAATGATGATGAGAAAACGCCTGTTTCTATGGTCGGCCAAAAAATGGTGCCGATCCTGCAGACCGAAACAGGCGGTTTCATGCCGGAGAGCATGGATATCGTGCACTACATCGATAAAAAATATGGCGCACCGCTGATCACCGGCAGCACCAACCCGGCGATTGCCGCCTGGTTGCGCCACGTCAACGAATACACCTCCCGCCTGCTGCTGCCGCGTTTTGCCCGTGCCAATTTTGAAGAGTTTGCCACCCCGGAAGCGCGCCGCTATTTCGTGAATAAAAAAGAGGCCACGCTCGGCAGCTTTGACGAACATTTGCAGCACTCCCCCGGCCTGATTAAGAAAATAGGCCAGGACCTGCACGATCTGGACAAACTGATTGTCGAGCCGAATGCCGTCAACGGGGAGCTGTCAGAAGATGATTTCAGCCTCTTCCCGCTGTTGCGCTCACTGACTATCGTCAACGGCGTCACCTTCCCGACCCGCGTGGCGGCGTACCGTGACAATATGGCGAAACAGACGCAGGTGAACCTGCTGAGCAGTATCGCCCAGTGATCCTGCCGCCGCCGGGCTGACCGGCGGCGCTTGCCCCTTGCCGATGGCCCCCGTTTTTCATTACCCTGCCCCACAGGAACTCCTGCCCCCTTTTGCCGTCAAAGAGGGCACCCGCTTGCCGGCGTGGCAAGGGAGAGATGATTTTGGCTTACGAGGAAAAAATGAGAATCCGCTTTTTAGGGGCTGCGGCCCTGCTTTTTGCCGGTCTGCTTACCGGCTGTAACCAACTTACGCAGTACACACTCAGCGAACAGGACGTTAACCAGTATCTGCAAAAACACAATAAATTTGAGAAACAGGTGGGTGTGCCGGGGCTGGTGGAAGCCCACATTGTGCTGACGGAGCTCAACAGCCAGATTGGCCGCAGCCAGCCGGATCGCGTGATGCTCAAAGGCCATGCCGCCATCAGCATTACCTCCCTGCTAGGCCCGCAGCAGGCCGAAATGGATCTGGCCATGGAGGCGCGGCCGGAGTTTGATAACGAGAAAAAAGCGATTTTCCTGAAAGATCTGCAACTCACTGACTACACCGTGCAGCCGCAAAAAATGCAGGGGGTGATGAATACCCTCAGCCCGTACCTGAACCAGTCGCTGAAAAGCTATTTTGACCAGCGCCCGGCCTATGTGCTGAATGCCGATCGCAGCAAAGGCGAAGCGCTGGCGATACGGCTGGCGAAAGGGATTGAGGTGAAACCGGGTGAGCTGGTGATCCCGTTTACCCAATAAGCCTGAAGCCACACATAAAAAACGCGCCCATCCGGCGCGTTTTTTTGTACTCAGGTGCAGTCAGGCCGCTATTCGTCTTCTGCCGCGTCGCTGTCCTGTGCCTGCGCTTCAGACAACTCATCCCACATGGCCTGAATCGCTTCCCGGCTCAATAACGCCAGCGTGCGGTAGAACGGGGTCGCGGCATGGGCCTCGACTTTCCCCAGGAAACGCCCGCACCACGGCAGCAAATAGGCATCAAACAATGCGATCTGCGCCTGCACCTCATCTTCCTGCGACTGATCTTCCAGCCATGAGGCCGCCAGCAGCAGCGCGCCGATATGGTCAGCCGGGGCGTCGCTCAGCGGCATCCCGCGCTGTTGCAGGAAAGCACGCACCTCCGCCTCCGCGATCGCTGCGTCATAGTCATGGGCATAGGCTGACACCGCCGCATCACTGCCGAACAGCGCCTGATAATCTGCCGTCACGGCGGGAAGATCTGCCGCACTTTGCTGCAACCGGGCCAGCAGCTCGTCCTGCTCCAGCGGCCAGTGCTGCGCCAGCTTGCCTTCGCGGATCAGCGTAAACAGCGGGGCGACCAGCGGGTCTTGCGGCGAGCGGTTAAACAGCGTACCCAGTACGCGGCAGACAATCGAAAACTCATTCATCGGGCTTTACCTGTAAGGCGAAAAATTGGCGAGACGATGTCACAGATCGGCCCGTTCTGCAATCACCGGGGTTGGCAGCCGCATGGCCCCGCGCAGCGCGCCCGGTGAAAAGGTCAATAGCCCAGGGTTCGATTAAACACCAGAGGTAACGCCTGCCCGGCGCGATCGGCCTGAATGATGGTGAGGGCGTGTTGCGCTTTGGACTGATGGGAAATCAGCGAAGCCACGTGGCTTGTCACAATAACGCCGGGATGGCACCAAAGAGGATCGTCCTCAGGTAACGGTTCCTGAGGGAAAACATCCAGAACAGCGCCGCTCACCCGGCCCCGGTCAAGGGCACGCAATAACGCATCATGCTGTAGCTGATGCCCGCGCCCCACGTTAATGATCCCTGCGCCGTCCGGCAATTGGGCCAGAAAGTCATCATTTATGATCCCCCGGGTTTCTGCGGTGTCCGGCAACAGATTCACCATGATCTGGCTGCGCGTCAGAAAGGGCGACAGCCCTTTTGCGCCATAAAAACCCACCACACCCGGCACAGTTTTGGCGGAACGTGACCAGCCGTTAACGGTAAACCCATTCGCCAGTAACCGCTGTGCGACGGCCGTTCCCAGGCGGCCCAGCCCCAGGATGCCGACGGCGGTTTCACTGGCCAGGCCACCCGCCAGATGGGCGGCCCAGCGTTTATGCCGTTGCGCCTGGATAATCTCAGGGAGCCGGCGCACTAACATATAGCTGGCCATCGTCACATAATCGGCCATCCTGGCCGCCGTTTCAGGGGTGACCATCCGCGTGATGGGAATATCCGGCGGCAGTGTGCTATCAGAGAGAAGGTGATCCACCCCCGCGGCTTCGCTGAGGATGACCCGCAGATGGGGAAACCGGGCTAACTGCCCCGCCTCCGGTTCCCATACCAGCACGTAACGCACACTTAAGGGGTCCACGGAAACATCATCCCAGGCAGCGAGCCGTAAATCCGGCAAGCGCGAGGAGAAATAGGTTTTCCATTCTGCCAACTCAGCGTCAGTCAAAAAATTAATCAGTAACGTCTCTTGCTCAGGTATGTTCATTTTTCACGCCGGGTTGGTGGGTGGAAACGCGTACCGGCCAGGTGTTCAGCCGGGCTCTTATCATCAAGGCAGGCAACGACCTTCGCCGGCAATCAACTCTTACCCGGCATGGGGCGGGGTTAATTCAATACTGCGGCAATATTCCATAAAAAGCCTGGCCGGCCGTGTCGGTTCATTATTTTTTAAATACGCCATGACCAGGGTTGATGCCGGCATATCATCCTCAATCTCCACCTGCGCCAGGCAGCCTCCATCATAGGTCATGATGGAATAAGGGCGGGTGACCAATACTGAAAACCCAAGACCCTGCCCCACCATACACCTGACCATTTCAATGGAGGGCGAACTGTAAGCCACATCCGGGTAATACCCTTTATCCCTGAAAATATTAATGAAATAGTTTTTACTGGGAATAGCATCCAGCAACACCATAGGCTCTCGGCTTAATTCATGCAGTGTCACACTTTTATTTTTGGCTAACGGATGGGCGGCCGGCAATAGCGCATAAGGTTTATGCGGCGCATTTAATTCCTCTTTATGGATATCATTCCCCAGCTCCAGATCATAAAGAAAAGCCACATCAAACCGGCCCCGGTGCAAACCATGCATCAGCTCATGCTGCTCGCCATCATTCAGTTGAATGCTGATATCCGGATAGATTTTTTTAAATCCGGCAATAAGTTTCGGCATATATAACGGGGCAGCCGATTCAAAGCAGCCGACGGCAATGGTGCCTGATACCACCTCGTTTTCTGCGCGGGAGTTTTGCTCAAATTCATAAGAGAGGCGTAAAAGATCTTTCGCCTTATCATAAAAGCGGCGCCCGCCCGGCGTCAGGGAAACCCCTTGCGCATGATGCCGGATAAATAATTGCTGATCAAAGGCATCCTCCAGGTTTTTAATGGCAATAGAGATAGAGGGCTGAGCAATATGCAATTGCCGGGAGGCTTCTGCAATGCTTTCCATTTCTACCACGGTCACAAAATACCTGAGCTGCTTCAGTGTAAAACGCATTATTATTCAACCTATTAAATAGTATCATCATGTAACAGACTGTCTGATGATAAGCCGTGATAGATGAAAGCAATCCCCATGCCAGCTATTTTTATTGGCCTGTAAAAGCAGAAACTGTTTTCCTGTTTCTTTCCTTGTTTGATAATGCTTTTCTTATTGCTCTTTATACCCCCGGATTACTCCCCAAAAATCCTGTTGGCCGGCCTGTTTTTTCTGCCTCATTTTAGCGCATGACCTGCCCTTAAAAAGGGCGGGCTGAGGCATAGTTTTTTTTAATCCAAAGGCCAAAAAATTACTAATTGCCTCTTTTATCCCGCTGCCGCCATAGTGTCACTGAAAAGTTAATGCGCGGTTCAAATGCGTTTGTGTCACGCGACATCATTCCTTTAAATACGGTGAGCCAATTATCCATGACGTTTAACTGGAACTATATGTTGGGTCTGCTGAGTGATGCCGATTTTTGGCTGGCGACCTGGACAGTAATAAAACTGAGCCTGTTGACGTGGGTGTTAAGTATCGTACTGGGTTTTATCCTGGCGTTGGGCAAACAGTCCACGAATCCCTTTCTGAGCCTGCCTGCACGCGGCTATATCTGGTTGTTCCGCAGCCTGCCGCTGTTGGTGTTGCTGATCTTTGTGTATAACCTGCCGCAGGCAGTACCGGCCTTCTCTGCCGTGCTGGGCGACCCCTTCTGGGCCGGGCTGCTGGCGATGGTCATCTGTGAAAGTGCCTATATCGCTGAGATCCACCGGGGTGGGCTGTTGTCTATCCCTAAAGGGCAGCGCGAAGCCGCACATGCGCTGGGGTTACGTTTCGCCGGCATACAGTGGCGTGTGGTGATCCCCCAGGCGTTGCGCGTGGCGTTGCCGGCCCTGGCCAATGAATATATCGCCATCGTCAAACTCACCTCGCTGGTGTCAGTCATCTCCCTGACAGAAATCCTGATGGTGGGGCAGCGGCTCTATTCGCAGAATTTCATGGTGATGGAAACCATGGCGGCCGTGGCCTTTTATTACGTGCTCGTGGTGACCGTGTTTGATGGGCTGCTGAAATACCTGGAGCGCGCGCTGGATGTCACGCAGCGCAAGACCACCCGCGTGCCCGGCGCTGCCATGCTGGCCCTGGCCACCCAGGAACCGGCTGCGGTGGCCCGCCCCTTCTCCGGCAGCCAGAACCCGGCGCTGCAAGCCTCAGATTTGCATAAAGCCTACAACAATGTCGAAGTCCTGGGGGCCGTCAACCTGCAGATCCAGCCGGGCGAAGTGGTGTCAGTCATTGGCCCTTCGGGGTCGGGGAAAACCACGTTAATCCGCCTGCTTAACGGCCTGGAACAGCTTGATAACGGGGAGATCAGGATCAATGGCCAGCCTTTCCTGCATCTGCAACGCCAGGGTATGCAAAAGCCACGCTTTATCGAAAATGCCGAGCATCGCCTGAATATTGGGATGGTGTTCCAGAATTTTAATCTCTTCCCGCACCTGACCGTCATGAATAACCTGCTGCTGGCACCGCGTTACCACCGCCTGGCCCCCGCAGACGAGTTAACCCAGTACGCCTGCATGCTGTTACACAAAGTGGGCATGCTTGAACACGCCTGGAAATACCCGCATCAGTTATCCGGCGGGCAGCAGCAGCGTGTGGCGATTGCCCGCGCATTGATGATGCGCCCACAAATCATGTTGTTTGACGAACCCACGTCAGCCCTCGATCCGGAAAAAATCAATGAAGTCCTGCAGGTCATTGAAACCCTGGCGCAGGAGGGGATCACCATGATGATCGTTACCCATGAAATGAATTTTGCTTTCAAAGTCTCTGACCGGGTTGTTTTTATGGAAAAAGGACGCGTGGTCTGCGATGACGCGCCGCAGGCACTGCGCAGCGGGAAACACCCTCGCGTAGACGCCTTCCTGAAGGATGTTTCACTGGCTTAACCATTCACACTTTTCTTAGGGGAAATCTCATGATCGAACAGTGGCAGGCAGAGCAGTTTCATCAACAAGGTTATCTGGTCGTGGAAGGGGTGTTATCCGCCGACGAGGTCGCCGCGTTGCAACGTGACTTTGACCAATGGGTTGAAGAGAGCCGCGCACGCAGCGATGCCTGGGGGGAGACACAGGATGGGCGGGCGCGTTTCGACCTGGAGGGCGATCACCGCCCTGATCATCCCTCGTTGCGCCGTGTCAGCTCCCCTACCGAGATCTCACCGGTGTATGAGCACGCGGCATTACAATCCCGTATGGCACAGATTGCCGGGGCATTGATTGGCGGCAGCGGTACCCGTTTTCACCACAGCAAAATCAATTCAAAACTGCCGCATACCGCCACCCAGGTGAAGTGGCATCAGGATTTCCTGTTCACGCCCCACAGCAATGATGACATCGTCACCGCCCTGTTGATGGTCAGTGAAGTGACGCCGGAAAATGGCCCCCTGAATGTGATACCCGGCAGCCATAAAGGGCCACTGTGGTCACACTGGCAGAATAACCGCTTTACCGGCGCGGTGGATGACGCCGTGGTGGATGAACATTGCCGTCAGCCCGTTGCGTGCTTTGGCCCTCCGGGGTCGGTCTGTTTCATGCACACCCGCTTGCTGCATGCTTCCAGCCCCAATGTCACTGAGTTACCCAGGACCCTCTTTATCTGTGTGTATGCCGCGGAAGATAGCCTGCCCTATGGTGAAAATCCTTTACCCAGCCAACATGCCGGCGTGATGGTGGCCGGTGAAGAGAGCGGGCTGGTACGCAGCACCGATAACCAACTGCGGCTGCCGCAAAAACCGCGCGGCGCGTCCTTTTTTGTTCAACAGGCGGGGAAAGATCCCGCGATTGCCTGACTTCTTCTTTCCTTTGGAGCTGACATGAAGCCATTACGTCCCGTTGCCCGCCCTGTAGCCCTGTGCCTGAGCGCCGCCCTCGCGCTGGCCTCCTTTAGTTCACAGGCTTTCCTGCAGCCCGGAAAAATCATCGCCGGGTCTGACATGACCTTTTTCCCCTATGAATACGTCGAGAAAAACCAGCCGGCAGGCTTTGATATTGAATTCCTTGATGGCCTGGCAAAAATGATGGGGCGCAAGGCGGAAAATATCGATACCCGCTTCCCCAACCTGATCACCGGCCTGCAAGGCGGGCGCTTCGATATTACCAATTCCTCGATGTATATCACGGCTGAGCGCCTGAAAGTCATCGATATGGTGCCTTACCTGAAAAGTGGTGAGGCTATTTTGTCGCTGAAAGGAAGCGACTATCAGCCCAAACGCCCGGAAGATTTTTGCGGCCACAAGATAGGCTCGATGGGGGCCACCTCCTGGTTGCAACAGCTGCAAAAGCTCTCCAGTGACTATTGCGTCAAGAAAGGGTTAAAGCCGATTGCGCTGAGCGAATACAGTACCGACCCGCAAACCACCCAGGCCCTGCTGTCACATGCGGTTGAGGCTCAAATCACCGATGCCGCGGTCGCAAAAGGGGTGATTGAGAAACTGGGCACTCGGATCGTCATCTCCTCCGACACCCTTATCTACCCGGTATTGAACGGGTTTGGGGTGAAAAAAGGCAATGATGAGGTGAAAAAAGCGCTGACGGATGCCCTGGAAAAATACCGCCAGACGCCGGAATACGCGGCGCTGCTGAAGAAATATAACTTCCAGTCACCCAGCGAGGAAGACATCAGCACCCTGATGCCCAAACCCTGACCCTTGATCGGCATGCCTCCCTCGCCGGGGCATGCCATGCCTGAAGAGATAACCTATGGCACTCTCCTTTGAAGAAAAAACGCGTATTGACCTGGCCGCGACGTTTCGCATTATCGCCCACCTGGGGATGCATGAAGCCGTGGCGAACCATTTCAGTGCCGCTGTTTCCCCTGACGGGAAAGACTTTTTACTCAACCCGAAGTGGAAACACTTCTCCCGTCTCCGCGCCAGCGATCTGTTACTGCTGAATGCGGACGACGCCGCCAACGCAGAGCGTGATAATGTGGATGCCACCGCCTGGGCCATTCATGGCCAGATCCACCAGCGCCTGCCGGAAGTGCGGGTGGTCCTGCATTTGCACCCCGTCTATACCACCAGCATCGCCTGCCTGGCGCACCCCCATATTCCGCCGATTGACCAGAATACAGCGCGCTACTTCAACCGTGTGGCGATCGATACGCTCTACGGCGGCATGGCTGACTCGGTGGAAGAAGGCGCCCGCCTTGCCGATCTGCTGGCAGGGAAACGCCGCCTGCTGATGGGCAACCACGGTGTCATGGTGACCGGGCAGACGATAGGTGAAACCTTTGATGATATCTGGACGCTGGAGCGGGCCTGCCAGATTCTGGTGACCGCCTGGTCCACCGGCCGGCCGCTGAAGGTGCTGTCTGATGACGTTGCCGAGAAGACCGCGCAGGATTGGGAAAAAATCAGCGACTTCTCCCGCCAACATTTTGAAGAGATGAAACACCTGATGATTGAGGCGGACCCTTCGCTGGTGGATTAACGGCCGCGGCTGCCGCCGGAGTGAAAGCGGCAGCCGCAACCCGTCAGGCCCGCATCCACCGGCAGAGGTTGTCCAGCATCTGCATACAGCGCGCAAGTTGATCAACGCTGACATACTCGTCGGGTTTATGGCCCTGTTCCATACTGCCGGGGCCGCATACCAGCGTGGCGATGCCCGCCTCATCAAATAAACCGCCCTCCGTGCCGAACGCCACGGTGCGGAAATCATCACTGCCGCTCCATTGCATCATCCACTGCGCGAAGGCCGACTGTGGGTCGGTCATTAACGCCGGGTAGTGGCTTAACGGGTCAAACTGGATGGTGCAGCGCCCGTCCACCTGTTTCATCATGGGCAGCAGCGTGTGTTGGGCATACTCCTGTAACGCGGTGGTGACCTCCGCGACGTCTGCCCCCGGCAGGCTGCGGATTTCGACATCAAACCGGCAATCTTGCGGCACGATATTCAAGGCGGTGCCGCCCTGAATGGTGCCTACCTGTAAAGTGCTGTAAGGCGGGTCAAAGCGGCTGTCGCGCTGCTCTGCCAACTGCTCCCCCAACGCCTCCAGCCGGGTGATGAGCCGGGCAGCATACTGGATGGCATTCACGCCTGAGGGCGCATACGCGGAATGGCAGGCATGCCCATGTACCCGGCACCGCATGGCCAGTTTCCCTTTATGGCCATACACCGGGCGCATCTCCGTCGGCTCCCCAATGATGCACATGGCCGGTTTTTCTGCACAGGCGTTGAGATAGGAAACCAGACTGCGTACCCCGAGGCAGCCTACCTCCTCATCGTAAGAAAAGGCCAGGTGGAGCGGCATCCTGAGCGGCTGTTGCAGGAAATTCGCCAGCGAAGCCAGCATACAGGCGAGAAAGCCTTTCATGTCGGCACTGCCGCGCCCGTAACAGCGCCCTTCCCGCTCGGTGAGGCTGAAGGGCGGCACAGTCCAGGACTGGCCGTCAACCGGCACCACGTCGGTATGGCCGGAGAGCATGACGCCGCCCCCGCCCGGCGGCCCCAGCCGGGCATAGAGGTTCGCTTTACGCCCCTCCTCATCGTAAAAGCGCTGTGAAGGAATGCCGTGCTCCGCCAGGTAGTCATGAATGAAATCAATCAGTGCCAGATTGGATTCACGGCTGGTGGTATCAAACGCGAGCAGCCTCGCCAGCAGCGCCCGCACAGATTCATTCATCACCCGGCACCCCGTAGCTGGGCGCGTCACGCGGGTCCAGCGCGCGGGTGAGATAAGCCTGCATTTGCGGCTCATAGGCCAGCCACAGCGTCTGGAGTTGCCCGACCGGGTCTTCCTCCGCCCAGTCCACGCGCAGATCGACCACCGGCCAGGTGTAATCCTCAACGACTTTTACCGCGGCAGAATGTAACGGCCCCGCCTCCCCGCCGCGTGCCAGCCCGGCCTGCAGGGCACCGATCAGGCGCCCGGTAAGCTCCCCGCGGGAGGCAGCAAAGGCGTCCACCATGGCACCCATCACGGCTTTGTCTGCCAGCATATTGCCCGCGGCGACGCAATTCTCCCCCTGTGCCGTATGCCAGATGCCCAGCGTTTTATCGCCGCTGAACACTGCCGTGGCACCGTCCGCACTGATGACCGCCACCTGACGGTACTCACTGAACCGATCTTCTGCCAGCGCACTTTTCATCGCCTGCTGCGGGCTTTCGCCCGCTTCCAGATAAGCCAGAATCTGCTGCCCCAACGCGGGCAAGGTGATATTTTGGCTGGAGACTGCGCCGACACCGGCCTGTAGCCAGGGGCAACGCGCGCCGACCGCGATGCTGGAGGAGCTGATGGCAATGCCCAATTGCCCCGACTCCGGGCACCGGGCGGTGATAGACAGGGTCATACAGGCTCCTTAGCGTTCCAGTCGTCCGGGATCACGGCAATCACATCAATCTCCATCAGCCATTGCGGTTGCGCCAGCGCAGAGACCACCAGCCCGGTTGAAATGGGAAAGACCCCTTTCAGCCATTTCCCCACTTCCAGATAGATAGGTTCGCGATAGCGTGGGTCGATGATGTAGGTGGTGGTTTTCACAATGTGTGACAGGTCACTCCCGGCCTCTTCAAGCAGCTGCTTGACGTTTTTCATCGCCTGCTCAGCCTGCGCACGGGGATCGCCCAGCCCCACCAGGTTGCCTTCAAAATCGGTGCCTACCTGACCACGGACATACACCGTGTTCCCGGCGCGCACAGCCTGGCAGAGATCGTTATCCAGGGCCTGGTTCGGATAGGTTTCTTTGGTATTGAACATACGGATGCGGGTATGTGTCGGCATCATCTGTTTCCTGTGAGTTGACGGGAATGAAGGCGCATCAACGTTCTGACGTGCTCTGGTAATGCTGGTATTGGCGCTGGATGGCAATCTGATCGGCGATGTATTTCGCATCGTGCCACACCCCCCAAATGAAGGTTGACCCCCGGCGGGAGAGCCAGGGAAGGCCAAGAAAATAGACGCCCGGTTCGCTCGACACCCCGCGATGGTGCTGCGGTTTATGCTGCTCATTAAAGGCATTCACCTCCAGCCAGCGGTAATCCGCGACATAACCGGTCGCCCAGATAATGGCGGTAATCCCTGCCCCGGCGAGATTAAGCTCCCGCGTGGGGGCGGTCATGCAGGCGGGATCAGGCAGAAAATGGCGCGCCTCAGGCTCTTCCGGCAGGTCGAGGCCGTTCTGGGCAATGTAACGATCGGCGGCGTCCAGCAGCGACAGGTAATTGGCGTCCCCGCGGTGGATATTTTCGGCCAGATCCGGGTGAAAGCTCACCACGCCCTGGTGGAACGCGCTCGTCAGCCCGACCAGGTTAATGCCCTGCGCAGCCAGTTTGCGGAAGTCGACGGTGTGGCCGCCCCGTGCGCCGCTGACGGCAATGGTGACATGCTCTTTGCCGGGCTGGCTGGCTGCCGCATCCCACAACCCCAGGACGCCCAGCCACCAGCAGAAGTCCCGGTTGCGATAACTGCGCGGCGGGCGATCGTGCGGGCCGACGGAGAGCCAGACCTTTTTCCCGGCACGCTGCAACTCATCGGCAATCTGTACACCGGATGAACCCGCCCCGACCACCAGCACGCCGCCCGCCGGCAATTGCCCGGGATGGCGGTAATCCGCAGAGTGGATTTGGAAGAGGCGGTTATCCTCAGGCGCAATGGCAGGAATAACCGGGCGCTGAAACGGGCCGGTGGCCGCGACAATACGTTGCGCTTCAATAACCCCTTCAGAGGTTTCAATGGTAAATCCCGGCCGCCCCGAATTACGGGTCGCCCTTTTTACTTCAACGCCGGTTTGGATCGGCGCATTAAATTTTTTTGCATACGCAACAAAATAGTCAGCCACATCCTCTTTTGCGACAAAACTGTCCGGCGTGTAACCCGGAAATTCCATACCGGGAAACCGGTCATGCCAGGCGGGGCCGTTAGCCACCAACGAATCCCAGCGTCCGCTGCGCCATGCCTCTGCAATGCGGCTTTTTTCCAGCACCAGATGGGGGATCCCCAGCCGGCTCAGATGCTCACTCATCGCCACACCAGCCTGACCTGCGCCGACTACCAGTGTATCGATCTCTTTTTTTTCAACCGTCATTTCAGTGTCCTTCAAATAACTTCAGGCCAGGGTGAATACCTGATAATGAATTTCCAGATTATTTGAGAAACGGGGGAACGGTAAAATATTATTAAGCTAGCGTCTGGATAGAAAATAATGAGGCAGGCATCCGGCCACAATGCGTGAGAATCTTTTTTGCTTACCGTAATGGCATAATTTTATATTTTGTTGTGAGGCATTAAATTGGGTTCAGCGTATTTTATCGTGCTTAGGGTCAATGCATTGCGGGGAGGTGCCACCGCAGCGGCGGCACCCTGATACACCGTTCAGAAGAGACTCAGTAACCGCGATCCCGGTCTACCATTCCGGCCGGGGTTTTCCCCTGTTCAATGGCGCGGATGTTGGCGGCGATCTGGTCCATCGCCTGTGCCGGCAGGGTCACGGCCGCGATGTGCGGCGTCACCGTGACGCGCGGATGTGACCAGAACGGGTGCATCCGCGCCAGCGGCTCATCGGCAAACACATCCAGCGCGGCGGCGGCCAGGTGCCCCTGATCCAGCGCGGTAAGCAAATCACCCTCTTTCAGGTGTGCGCCGCGCGCTGCGTTGATCAGATACGCCTGGGGGGCGAGCTGTTTCATCAGCGCCAGATCGAGGATGCCGGCCGTCTCCGGCGTGTTCGGCAACAGATTGATCAGCAGCCGGGTACCGTTCAGGAACGCCGGTAAATTATCGCGGCCGTGGAAACTCTCAACGCCTTCGATCTGTTTCGGGCTGCGGCTCCAGCAGCGCACGGTAAACCCGAGCGCCACCAGCACCTGAGCCACCTGCTGCCCCAGTACCCCGGCCCCCATAATGCCGATCGGGAAACTCTCCTGCCGGTAGGGTTTCAGCGGCTGCCACTGTTTCTGCTGTTGCTGGAGCTGGTACTCATCCATCCGGCGGAAAAAGCGCAGCACATAGGCCAGCACATACTCCTGCATCTGCTGCCCCATGCCGGTGTCCTCCAGCCGCAACAGCGGCACGCCCGCCGGCAGGGTGCCCGGTGCCTGCTGCTCCTGCGCCAGAATGGCATCAACGCCTGCGCCCAGGGCAAAGATGCCCTTCAGCCCGCTGCGGTCCGCCAGCATCTCACGCGGCGGCTGCCACACCAGCGCATAGTCCGCCGGGGCATGATCGCCGGGTTGCCAGACGCGCACCTGCGCCTCCGGCAGGCGTTGCGTCAGCCCGGTGACCCACGTCTGGCTGTTAAAGGTCGGATGATAAAAAAGGATGTTCATGCACTGCCCTCCTGATGTTATTCCATGTCCATCGGCGCGCGGCGGGTTCAGGCGGCCGGGCGCTGTATCAGTTTACGCAGTAACGGTATCAGCACCAGTAATACCACACCGGTGGCCACTGCCCCCCAGCCTAACGTGTTGAAGATACTGCTGTAACCGGGGTTGGTAAGCAACGGCGTGCTGCCGCTGTTTTGCGGCATCAGCCCAGAGATGTACCCGGCCAGCACCGACGCCACGCCGGTGACCATCATCCAGCAGCCCATCATGATGCCCTGATAACGGGCCGGGGCGAGTTTGCCGATCATCGCATAGCCAATCGGGGAGATCAGCAGTTCACCCAGGCTCTGCAACACGTAGCTGGCAACAATCCATTTAAACGCCACCAGCCCGTCCGCGCCCGCCAGTGAGATCCCGATTGGCAGCACCAGCATCCCCAGCCCGATGCAGAACAGCGAGGCAGAAAACTGCAACGGGATGTCGATGCGCCAGCCGCGCAGGCGCAGGCGGCTGAACAGCCAGGCCATCAGCGGCCCGCCCACCACAATCACCAGGGTATTGATGTTCTGCACCCACTGCGGGGCGACGCGCAGGCCATAGACGTTCAGGTCAATATTGTGTTCGGTAAACAGCATCAGGCCCATCGGTGCCAACTGGTAGAGCATCCAGAACACCAGCGACCCCAGCGCCAGCAACAAATAGGCCATCATGCGGCGGCGTTCATCCCGCTGCGGATGACGCAGCGTGACCACGCCCAGTGCCAGGAAGATCAGCACGCCCAGCGTCACCACGAAATAACCGCTGAAACCGGCGTGGGTCAGCAAGACCCGGATCAGCGGCACCAGCAGCAGCAGGATCACCACCCCGATCAGCATGTTCAGGCGGAAACGCCCGTGGGAAGCCTCGTTCAGCGGGGTATTGACATCCTTCAGGATGCGCCAGCGCAACAGGGTGATTACAATCGCCAGCAGGTTGCCAAAGGTGGCAAACAGGAACAGCGCGCGGTAGTTTTCACTCAGCTGGAAATAGCCGGCCACGGCAAAGCCGATAAAGAAGCCGAGGTTCATCCCGGCGTAGTTCCAGAGGAACGCCGACTCACGCCGCTCATCCTCCGGGCGGAAGCGCTGCGTCAGCATCATGTTCAGGCAGGTGACGTTCAGGCCGCTGCCGGTGAGGAACATCGCCAGCCCCCAATACAGCCCGCTGACCCCGGCCGTGGCAATCAGCCAGCAGCCGATCACCTGTAACACCATGCCCAGCACAAACAGGTTGCGGTTGCTGAGGTAACGCCCGCCGAGGTAGCCGCCGAACAGATGCAGGCCATAGTTAAAGGCGCCGAAAACGCCCATCATGGCGTTGGCGTTGCCCTCACTGAAGCCGAGTTTTTTGGTGGCATAGAGCACCAGTGTGGAGTAGAGCACGGCGAAGCCGAGCGTGGAGAAGATCTGGATGAAGAAAAGTGTCCCGGCACCGGCAGGAATGTGATGCCCGCCCTGCGGTGTGGTGGATGTGTGATGCATAAACCCTCTGTATTTCCTTAGCCTGTTTCAGTCCGGCATCTGGCGGCGCGCTGCCCTGCCCGCTGTGCGCGGTTATTTTATTCCCGGCTTGTGGCCGGGCATTTTTTCTATTTAGCGCCACGAACTGCCGGATTGCCAGCTTTATTAGCAGGCTATTGATTGTTTAGTCATTATTTACCCCATTTATTGCCTATTTATGCACATTGAAGCGGTAACCGGGTAGGCGCGCACTTAAAACGCGGGGCCGGCACGGCGAACCGGGGCGAACTGTGCAGAGTTACGTCATAAATTGTTTTTTAAAACAACAGATTGCTGAAAGTTTAACTAAACGATAAAAACCTGAAAAAAGGGGCTTGACCCATTGCGCTGACCTCCCTATAGTAGCGCCCCGTTGAGACGCGATAGCGGCGAGACGAAAATATGGTGAGGTGTCCGAGTGGCTGAAGGAGCACGCCTGGAAAGTGTGTATACGTGAAAACGTATCGAGGGTTCGAATCCCTCCCTCACCGCCATATTCAAAAGCAGAAGGCCCCGATGAAAATCGGGGCCTTCTGCTTTTGCATCCGGGGATGGGCGGCTGATGAGAACCCTGTGTTCGCC
>NZ_PJZI01000117.1 GCF_002858805.1 Chimaeribacter arupi | reverse complement strand
GGTAGAGCGTGCCTTTGATAATCTCAAGGCCACGCTTGCCGCTGCAGGGTGTACGTTTGACGATCTTATCGATGTGAAACCTTTCATACCGATCCGGAGAATCAATTCCCCACCGTTATGCAGGTGAAACAAACCGTTTTCCCTGCAAATCGCCATGCTCTCTATGAGAAGCATGGTTATTCTGCCGCGATCCGCTCAGGCGATTTACTG
>NZ_PJZI01000116.1 GCF_002858805.1 Chimaeribacter arupi | reverse complement strand
CAGCATCAGGCCCATCAGGTTGCTCTGGGTGCCGCCGCTGGTGAACACCCCGGCATCGCCGGGCTGGTAACCGACCTTGGTAAACTCGTGCTTGCCGCGGCGCTTTACGCGCACACAAAAGGTTTTCCTTTCCGCCAAACTTTTAATCATTTAGCCCCTGCGCGGCGTGCCGGGCGCAGGCGCCGGGATATTCAGCCGGCGGCCGGCAGTG
>NZ_PJZI01000115.1 GCF_002858805.1 Chimaeribacter arupi | reverse complement strand
GGGGCATTAAATTATTGCCGACAAGGGCGCAGGGCCGGGCGAGCACACAGGGATGTGTGCGAGAGGGACAGCCACGCCGGGAGCGTGTCTGCGGCGGCCCGAAAAGCCCGGAGGCGGAGTGAGGGGACACGCGGGAGCGTGCAATGATTCAGCCGGGGCACCGAAAGCGCGCGGGTGCAGGGCCGGCGCGCCGGCAGGCCCTGCTCGGTTGAGGCT
>NZ_PJZI01000114.1 GCF_002858805.1 Chimaeribacter arupi | reverse complement strand
TTCAGCAATCGTCAGCCAGGACCAGCCGGTAAACAGCGTAAAAGCGATCGCCCATACGCCGAGCAGGGCCAGCGCCGCATCGCACAGCGCGTCCACCGTCAGCGGCACGCCGTGCAGTTGCGAGCTCATGGAGCCTTTCAGGTGTAAACTGCCTGCACCCCCACCTTTTTCCGAGGACTGTCATGGCTGACTTATTGCTTGGTGTCAATATTGACCAC
>NZ_PJZI01000113.1 GCF_002858805.1 Chimaeribacter arupi | reverse complement strand
CAAAAGCATGACGCCCTTCAAAAAATAAATAAAACATCA
This sequence comes from Chimaeribacter arupi, assembly GCF_002858805.1. Lineage (GTDB taxonomy): Bacteria > Pseudomonadota > Gammaproteobacteria > Enterobacterales > Enterobacteriaceae > Chimaeribacter > Chimaeribacter arupi. The sequence continues at coordinate 196 of NZ_PJZI01000113.1, read as the reverse complement.
TTTCATATTTATTGAATTCACATCCCGCAGGGCTTATGGGCCATGCAGCAGGCCGGTATTCGCCGCCTGCTGGTGCTGAGCGGCGAACGCACATGGTGCCTGGAGCAGGCTGGGGCTATCATCAATAAACAGCGAAACCAGAATGCCTGCCTGATTCAGGCGCTCAACGGCAACGCCCATTTTGTCAATTTGCCCG
>NZ_PJZI01000112.1 GCF_002858805.1 Chimaeribacter arupi | reverse complement strand
GCGAACGCGAGCAACGTTGCGCAGCAACGGCCCGAAGGGTGAGGAACGAAGTGACGAATCATCCTTCCCCCACCACCATCCTTTCAGACAGCACGCACTTCCTGATAAACACCCCAGTAAAAAAGAGTTGCCCATACGGGGAAGGACGAGAACCTTCGACAAGGTTCGGCGAGCGAACGCGAGCAACGTTGCGCAGCAACGGCCCGAAGGGTGAGGAACGAAGTGACGAATCATCCTTCCCCCA
>NZ_PJZI01000111.1 GCF_002858805.1 Chimaeribacter arupi | reverse complement strand
CATCCATAGCTCAGCTGGATAGAGTACTCGGCTACGAACCGAGCGGTCGGAGGTTCGAATCCTCCTGGATGCACCATACTTTTGCAGTATGGACAGTGAATGTGGTCTTAGCGACACCATACCCGCCCGTAAGAAGGCACGCAGTAACAGCAGTAAGAAGAAGTCATTCCGTTGCATCCATAGCTCAGCTGGATAGAGTACTCGGCTACGAACCGAGCGGTCGGAGGTTCGAATCCTCCTGGATGCACC
>NZ_PJZI01000110.1 GCF_002858805.1 Chimaeribacter arupi | reverse complement strand
CAGGCAGAACCGGCTGACGCTGCACCGGCAGAGGCAGAACCCGCGCAAGCCGCTTCAGCTGAGCTGAGCGCCGACGACAAACGCAAAGCCGCGGTGGCCGCCGCTGTCGCCCGTGCCAAGGCAAAACGCGCCGCGCAGGCAGAACCGGCTGACGCTGCACCGGCAGAGGCAGAACCCGCGCAAGCCGCTTCAGCTGAGCTGAGCGCCGACGACAAACGCAAAGCCGCGGTGGCCGCCGCTGTCGCCCGTGCCAAAGCAAAACGCGCCGCGCTGGCAGA
>NZ_PJZI01000109.1 GCF_002858805.1 Chimaeribacter arupi | reverse complement strand
GTTGGCATACGCCCGCTGTCTTTCTGCAGCTCCGCTGCCGTCATTGGTCGTAAAGTGGCATGTTTCGGTTGCTGATGTGTATTTATCTACTTGAGCCACCAAGCCTCAACCGAGCAGGGCCTGCCGGCGCGCCGGCCCTGCACCCGCGCGCTTTTGGTGGTTTGGCTGAATCATTGCACGCTCTCGCGTGTCCCCTCATTTCGCCTCCGGGTTTCCGGGCCGCCGCTAATGACAGTCCCTGTCATGGGCGGCTCTCGCGGGCATCCATGCCCGCTCACCCGGCCCTGCG
>NZ_PJZI01000010.1 GCF_002858805.1 Chimaeribacter arupi | reverse complement strand
TCGAAGGCGAAAGGCCTGATTGAGCCGATGGACAAAGGCCATGGCGTGCAGCCGAAGCCTATCGCCACCGGTGAAGGTCAGGGTGCGGAAATCCGCGGGCCGGAAGCGGCAAGCGCAGGCACTATCCATCTCGATATTGCATCGAAAGCGAAAGGTCTGATTGAGCCGATGGACAAAGGCCATGGCGTGCAGCCGAAGCCTATCGCCACCGGTGAAGGCCAGGGCGTGGAAATCCGTGGTCCGGAAGGGGCAAGCGCAGGCACTATCCATCTCGATATTGCATCGAAGGCGAAAGGCCTGATTGAGCCGATGGACAAAGGCCATGGCGTGCAGCCGAAGCCTATCGCCACCGGTGAAGGTCAGGGCGTGGAAATCCGTGGTCCGGAAGCGGCAAGCGCAGGCAATATGGGCCTCACGGTTGAGCCGAAAGCGAAAGGTCTGATCGTCCCGGGTCAAAACGGTGGCGGCGTGCAGCCGAAGCCGGCTTCCCAGTTCGAAGGCAAGGTGATTTCTGCACCGGAGATGAACGGTTCGGCAGCCAGTGCCGGGAATATGACGATCAGCAAAGGAGCCTGGCAACCGCTGTTGCCGGAGTACTCGCTGTCCGCCAAGCAAACCTATCAGAATGCTGAATGGTCGCAGGCAAATACCTTCTCAAATAACAAGAAGGGCTAAAGGGATTAATTAATACAGCCTGATTTGTTATAGGTACTTAACTGAAACGTGCTTCCTCGGAAGCACGTTTTTTTATGTCTGATATAAAGTTTAATAAGGCAAGGAGAGTCGGCGTGGGAGTAGGGCGAGAAAATAACGCGTGGCAGGGATAAAAAACAACAGCAATTACGCTTGCTTATTCTCTTCCTTAGGATCAGCGGCCAGTTCATAACGAAGCTCTTTCACTCTGTTTATCAACTGTATATCATTTGCTGCACCTAATTTCCGCATGGCCATGGTTTTCTGGTTGCTGATCGTTTTAGGGCTTTTACAGAGTTCGTGAGCAATCTGTTTAATGGAATGCCCTTCACAGATAAGCTGGATAACCACCTTTTCCCGGGCAGAAAGACTATGCCAACTGCTGTTTTTTTGCCGCCCAGATAAAAACGAAGACAAAATCTCATGGGAAATACTGGGTTGCAGATAAAAACTGCCGTTATGTACCCGGCGCAGCGTATGGACAATGAGCGAAAGATCTTCTTCACTTTTGCGTATCACGCTGGCCGCGCCTGCTTCCATGGCTTCAGCAATCTGATGTGATGTCAGGTTCGCACTGTAGAACACAATGTTAATATGCGGAATATAACGATGAATACTCCTTAATAATTGGGTGCCCTTGGTATCCAGTGACTCTGTAAAGTTACTATCACATATAATAATATCCGCCTCATACATAACCAGTTTTTTGAACAGGTCTTGGGCTGTGGAACTGGTAAATACTACCTCAATGTCGTGCTCTTCCCGTAATAACGCCCGCAATCCATAGATAACGATAGGGTTTTGATCCGCTATCGCCACTTTGATTTTTTTATCTGACATCGATGTGCCGGAACGTAAGGCACCGGGCTTTTTTCTTTGCATAATAGTCCGTGGGTTAAATGAAGATACAGTAAGTGTAATTTGTGTTCCTGCATTTGTATATTTAGTTGCCCGCCGAAAACGCACCGTTTTTGTAATATGGGAAACAGAGCTCAGAATTTCGCGCCATTCTGAGCTCTGTAAAAAGCAGGGAGAGAATAAAAAGCGAACGCGTGATTAACGCAGCCGGTGGATCACCTGATTACTGCTGCCGCGCCAGATCAGTGCCGGATCTTTAAGATCCTGCACAAACTTGCCATCAATCAGTACGTTGATGAAACTGACGACTTCGCGTTGCGCCGGCGTCAGTGTACCCAGCTGGTAACCGGTCCATAACCAGATATCTTTTCCCTCACATGCCGCCCGGACGCGCTTCACCAGATGCAGGATGGCGGAAAGGTTCTGCGGATGCAGCGGATCGCCGCCGGAAAGTGACAGCCCCTGGCGTGGAATGCGGGAATCATTCAGGTCAGCAATAATCCGATCCTCATCTTCGGGGGTAAACCGGCGGCCGGAGTCCAGCCGCCAGGTACTTTTGTTATAACAGCCGGGGCACTGGTGCTCGCACCCGGCCACAAACAGCGTGCAGCGCGTGCCGGGGCCGTTGACCACATCGATCGGGTAGTATTGATGGAAATGCATCAAAGTTTACCCCAACCGGCCGGTGTGCAGGTGCTTGACCCGGCGTTTAACCTCTTCCTGCTTGCCGGCGTTAAACGGCCGGGCATCCGGGCTGCCGAGATAGCCGCACACCCGGCGGGTCACCGACACGGTGCTGGCATCATGGTTGCCGCATTTCGGGCAGGTAAAGCCTTTGCTGGTGCAGTCAAACTCACCGGTAAAGCCGCACGCATAACATTCATCGATCGGTGTATTGGTGCCGTAATAGGGCTTGAGGTTATGTTGCAGGTTCGGGTATTCGCCGTAACAGATGAACCCGCCATTCGCCAACGGCGGGTAGGGCGCTTCAAAGTCCAGTTTGGCGTAAGGGTCTACGCGTTTTTCCACATCGAGGTGGAAGCTGTTGGTGTAGTAGCCCTTATCGGTGACGCCCGGCACCACACCGAATTCTGCGGTGTCCAGCCGGCAGAAGCGATCGCACAGGTTTTCGCTGGGGGTGCTGTAAAGGCTGAAACCGTAGCCGGTTTCCGCTTTCCATGCGTCGGTAGCGGCCCGCAGCCGGGCGACAATCTGCACCGCTTTGGCCTGCAGTTCGGCATGGTCAAACACATGCCGGTTACCGGAAAGCGCATTGATGGTTTCATGCAGGCCGATGTAACCCAGTGAGATCGAGGCGCGCCCCCGTTTGAAAATCTCCGCGACATCATCATCCGCCTTCAGGCGCACCCCGCACGCACCCTCCATATAGAGAATCGGCGCAACCCGTGCCTTGACGCCCTCCAGCCGGGCAATCCGCGTCATTAACGCTTTTTTCGCCAGCACCAGCCGTTCATCCAGCCGCATCCAGAACAGCGATTCATCCCCGCGGGTTTCCAGCGCAATACGCGGCAGGTTCAGGCTGATGACGCCGATATTGTTGCGCCCGTCATGGATCTGCTCGCCGTCCTCCTCATACACGCCCAGGAAACTGCGGCAGCCCATCGGGGTTTTGAACGAACCGGTGACCTTCACCACCTGTTCGTAATTGAGAATATCCGGGTACATGCGTTTGCTGGCGCACTCCAGCGCCAGCTGCTTGATGTCATAGTTCACATCCCCCGGCTTATGGTTGACGCCGTCACGAATGGCAAACACCAGCTTAGGGAACACGGCGGTTTTGCGGTTCTTGCCCAGCCCGGCGATGCGGTTGCGCAGAATGGAGCACTGGATCAGGCGTGATTGCCAGCAGGTGCCGAGGCCAAAGCCAAAGGTGACGAACGGCGTCTGCCCGTTGGCGGTATGCAGCGTGTTGACCTCATACTCCAGCGACTGGAACGCGTCATAGCACTCCTTCTCCGTGCGCTCCCTGGCATAGCCGTCCGCATCCGGGATCTGCCATGCCTGCGCCGTGGTGAGGTGTTTTTCAAAGCTGGCCGTCACGTAGGGCGCGAGGATCTCATCAATCCGGTTGATGGTGGTGCCGCCATAAATATGGCTGGCGACCTGCGCGATAATCTGGGCGGTGACGGCTGTCGCGGTGGAGATCGACTTCGGCGTCTCGATCTCGGCATTGCCCATCTTGAAGCCGCCGGTCAGCATCCCCTTCAGGTCAATCAGCATACAGTTGAACATCGGGAAAAACGGCGAATAGTCGAGATCGTGGTAATGGATCTCGCCGCGCTCATGGGCCAGCACCACATCACGCGGCAGGATATGCTGCTTGGCGTAATGTTTGGCAACGATGCCCGCCAGCAGGTCGCGCTGGGTCGGGATGACTTTGCTGTCTTTATTGGCGTTCTCATTGAGCAGGGCGTGGTTACGCTGTTCAACCAGCCCACGGATCTCCTGGTTCAATTTGCCGCGCTGTTCACGGGCGACATCGCGATCGTGGCGATACTCAATATAGGCGCGTGCCAGCGCCTTGTGCGGGCCGGCCATCAGCAGGTTTTCCACCGCTTCCTGGATCTCATGGATGTCCACCTGAACCCGCTTGGCCAGTTGGGCGGTGACATGCCGGGCGACCCCGGCGCAATAGGCGTTATCCTCCAGCCGGGCCGCCTGCGCCGCCCTGGCAATCGCCTGCATGATCCGCGCTTCATCAAATAAGACCCGGCACCCGTCCCGCTTTATCACCACTGGTTTCACGATGGCACTCCTTTGGTGGTTATCACCCGGCAGGGATACCCGGCCGTAATGATAAGAATGACTATATATAGAAGAGGGTGATTACTATACGCACTACATGTAGTGCTTTGGCGAGAGTTAATGGCGCTTTGCTTGATATAAGACAAAGAAAAAAGTGTGCTGGGGAAACTCTGACCATTCCCCTCCGGCGTCGCCCCAGAGGCACAAGTAACGCCGCAATATTAGAGATTAACGATTTTTTTACACTCGCTGCCCGGCTACACTGCTGAAAGGAAGCTATTTTCGGCATGGCATGAAAACGGGCAGGAGAGCAATGAAAGTATTGGTCACTGGAGCGACAAGCGGGCTGGGGCGCAATGCCGTTGAATGGCTATTGCAGGCGGGCCATCAGGTTCATGCCACCGGGCGTAACCCGGCGGTGGGCGAGGCACTGGCGGAACAGGGCGCGCAATTCACCGAACTGGACCTGGCCGTGGCGGACATTACTGCCTGCCGGGCGCTGGTAGCGGGCTGTGATGCTGTCTGGCACTGCGCTGCCAATTCCCACCACTGGGGCGACTATCAGTCGTTTTATGACATCAACGTCATCGCCACCGAAAATCTGTTACAGGCGGCCGGGGAGGCGGGCATCGGGCGCTTTATTTACGTCTCCTCCGCTGCGCTCTATTTCGACTACCGCCACCGCTACAACGTGGAAGAGACGTTCCGCCCGGCGCGCTTTGCCAACCACGCGGCAGCCAGTAAATACGCGGCGGAAGAGAGCATCCGGCGGCTGATGCCGCACTACCCGCATACCTGCTGCGTCATCCTGCGCCCCGGTGCGCTGTTTGGCCCATACCAACAGGGCATTTTGCCGGAGATGCTGGAGAACCTGCGCCACAGCAAAGGCATTCTGGCCCTGCCGGGCGGCGGGGTGGCGCGCGCGGAATTCACCTTTGTGCTGAATGTGGTGGAGGCGCTGGTGCTGGCGACAGAGCAGCCGGCGCTGGAGAGCGGGGCGGTATTTAACATCACCAACCATGAGGCGCAGAGCCTGGCGCTGATACTGGAGATGCTGCTGGGGCAGCAATTGGGGATTCAATACTACCTGCGGGCTGCGCCTTACCAGGTTGCTTACGGCCGTGCGGGGCTGCATGAACTGGGCAGTATGATGCGGCGGCAACCGCCACGCCTTACCCGGCACGGGGTCGCCACCGCCGTCTATGACCTGACCTTAAGCCGCCACCGCGCTCGCAACACGCTGAATTACACGCCGCGTTACGCGCTGGCAGAGGGCATGGCCTTAACCGCACAATGGATGATTGCGCAGGGCCTGGTGACCCCGCGCTGAGGCCTCAGCCGCGCATCCAGTAAATCGCCTCAAAGGGCTGTAACGTCATGGCCGCCGGTTGTGCGGCAGTATCGCCATAGTTGCCCATGATCCGCTCCCAGCCCCCGGTGGTCACGGAAGGCTGCCACGGTTGCGCCTCCCGGCTGAGGTTGGCGGTCACCAGCAGTTGCTGGTCACCCTGCTGACGCAGGTAACACCAAATCCAGGGGTGATCGGGCAGCAGATCCTGATAATCACCGTGCGTCAGGATCGGCAACTGTTTACGCAGGGCGATCAACCGCTGGTAGGTGTAAAACACCGAATCCTTATCCTCCAGCGCCTGTTTGACGTTGATCACCGGGTAGTTGGCGCACGGCTCCAGCCACGGCGTCACGGTGCTGAACCCGGCATGATCGCTCTCATCCCACTGCATCGGCGTACGGCCGTTATCGCGTGATTTCCCGGACAGAATATCCAGCAGTTCCGCCTCCGGCCGCCCGGCTTCCAGCAGTTCAGCAAACATATTCAGGCTTTCGACATCCCGGTATTGCGCCAGATAGCGGTAACCGGGGTTGGTCATGCCAATCTCTTCCCCCTGATAGATATAGGGCGTGCCCTGCATCCCGTGCAGCACCATCGCCAGCATTTTGGCGGCCGGCACCCGCAGCGCGCCGTCATCCCCAAAGCGCGACACCGCACGCGGCTGGTCATGGTTACACCAGAACAGCGCATTCCAGGCGTGGCCGTGCATACCCTGCTGCCACTCGCGGAAGATCTGTTTGAGCTGCACGAAATCCGGCCGTGCGCGTGACCACTTTTCACCGTTCGGGTAATCCACTTTCAGGTGGTGGAAGTTGAAGGTCATGGAGAGTTCGCTGCCGTCCAGCGCCGCATAACGGCGGCAATGTTCCAGCGAGGTCGAGGACATCTCGCCCACGGTCATCAGCCCCAGCGGCTGGAAAACCTCCCGGCTCATCGCCTGCAAAAACTCATGGCTGCGCGGGCCGTCGGTGTAATAGCGGCGGCCGTCACCGGTCTCATCCGAAGGCAGGCCAGGGGTTTTGGAGATCAGGTTAACCACATCGAGCCGCAGGCCATCGACCCCTTTTGCCGCCCAGAACGCGCAGACTTTATTCAGCGCCTCGCGCACCGGCGGGTGCTCCCAGTTCAGGTCAGCCTGCTCGGGGGCAAACAGGTGCAGGTAATACTGGCCGCTGGCCTCGTGCCACTGCCAGGCATTGCCGCCAAACTTGGAGCGCCAGTTGTTCGGAAGGCCGTCCGGCGTGTCGGGGTTGCGGTCGCGCCAGATGTAGTAATCGCGGTAGGGGCTGGCCGGGTCTTGCGCCTGCAGGAACCACTCATGTTCCGTGGAGGTATGGTTGAACACCATGTCCATGATGATGCGGATGCCGCGCCGGTGCGCCTCTTCGGTGAGGTGCTCGAAGGTTTCCAGGGTGCCGTAAGCCGGATCGATGGAGCAGTAATCCGCAACGTCATAGCCGTTATCCACCTGCGGCGAGCGGTAAACCGGCGTCAGCCACAGTGCGTCCACCCCCAGCTGTTGCAGATAATCGAGGCGGCGGATGACGCCGTGCAGATCGCCCAGCCCGTCACCGGTGCTGTCCTGAAAACTCTTGGTGTAAATCTGGTAAATAACGCCGTTTTGCCACCAGGGCAGAGTTGCGGACATGACAATGACTCCCATAGTAATCAGAAAAAATCAGGAAAAGGGGAAAGCAACGGGCGCCCTGACGGCGCCCGTTGAAGTCTCAGGTGTAGGCCAGCTGGCCGCGGCGCATTTTGCGCTGGTAGACCAGCACGGTCAGTGCGATCGGGATGACGATCGCCGTCAGGATCGCGACTGCGTAGGTGCCCCAGAATTGCGGTTTGATTGACAGGATGCCCGGCAGCCCGCCCACGCCGATGCCGTTGGCCGTGACATGGGCCAGCCCGCAAATCAGCGCGGCGCAGGCGGAGCCAATCATCGCGCAGAGCATTGGGAAGCGGTACTTCAGGTTGATCCCGTACATGGCGGGTTCGGTGACGCCAAGATAGGCGGAGATGGCCGCCGGCACCGAGATTTCACGCTCGTTGTGTTTCCGGCTGACGATAATGATGCCGGTCACCGCCGCGGCCTGCGCAATATTGGACAGCGCAATCAATGGCCAGACCGGCGTACCGCCCATGTTCTGGATCATTTGCAGGTCAATGGCCAGCGTCGTCTGGTGCACGCCGGTCACCACCAGCGGGGCATACAGGAAGCCGAAAATGGCCGCGCCGATCGGGGCAAAGCTGCCGGTCATCATCGCTTTCACGGCCCAGGCCACGCCGTCACCAATCATACGGCCAAACGGCCCGATGAGCGTATGGGCAAGGAAAACGGCCAGCATCAGCGAGCATACCGGCACCACCACCAGCTCCAGGTAGTTAGGCACAATGCGCCGCAGCCGGGTCTCGATAAACGCCAGGGTTAACCCGGCCAGCATGGACGGGATCACCTGCGCCTGATAGCCCACTTTCTCAATGGTAAACCAGCCAAAATCCCACACATCCGGGACTTGTTGCCCCAGCAGGTAGGGGTTCATCAATTGGGGTGACACCAGCGTCACGCCCAGCACAATGCCGAGGATCGGCGTGCCGCCCAGTTTTTTTACCGTGGCCCAGCAAATCCCGACCGGCAGATAGAAGAAAATCGCCTCGCCCAGCAGCCAGAGGAAATCGTACAGGGTCTGCCACAGCGGGTAGATCTGCGCCAGCGTCCTGCCGTTGCTCATCGGGATTTCACCGATGATGTTGCGGAACCCTAAAATCAGGCCGCCGCTGATCAGCGCCGGCAGCAGCGGGAAGAAAATCTCCGCAAAATGCGAAATGCCGCGCTCAAAAATGGTCATGTTCTGGCGGGCCGCCACCTTGGCCTGCTCTTTGTTGGCCCCGCTGTTGCCGCTGGCGGCGATCAGCGCCTTATAGTAGTCGCCGACTTCCGGGCCAATCACCACCTGGAACTGCCCGGCATTGGTGAAACAGCCTTTCACCATGCGCAACGCCTCAATCGCTTTGGGATCGGCTTTGGTTGGGTCGTTCAGGACAAAGCGCAGCCGGGTAATACAGTGGGTGACAGTGGCAATGTTGCCGCTGCCGCCAACGAGCGCAATCAACTGCTCAACATCAGACGGGTTTACCGTGTTCTTTTTGCTCATGGTTTTATGCTCTTTATTAGCCGCGTGGGTGAAGGCGCATTTCCGGCCGGAACAAGGGAAGGTGTTTTAAAAGCATAGCGTGAATCTGCGGGCGTGAAATTGGGAACGTTCCCGGTTTGAGCGCAGCATCACAGATATTTGTGAGGAAACGTTAAAACGCTGAGATGAGAGTCAGGTAACGAGGTGGCAGGGCACGGTAATCTGGCGGATGCCGTGCTGAGGGTGCTGAAGCTGTTTAAGCAACTGTTCGGCGGCACGCAGCCCGGCGGTGCCGTACCCCATCTCAATGGAAAACGTCTCCGGGAACAGGAAACGCAGCAGCGGGTTATTGCCGATGCCGCACACCTGCACCGCGGGCAGGGCATGCTGTTGCAGATATTTGGCCGCGCCCAGCGCAATAGTGTCTGACGCGCAGACCAGCGCCTGCATACCGGGGCGCAACACCTCGGGCGCCAGCCGGAAGCCGCTCTGGTAGCGCAGCTCACCAATGGCAACCTGCGGCACCAGGCCGGTGTCGGCACAGTAATCGAGATACGCCTGCTGGCGGCGCAGGCCGGTGGTGGCATCTTCCGGGGTCACGCCGATATAGCCGATCTGCGGGTGGCCCCGCCGGCTGAGTTCGTCCATCAGCAGACGCACCGCGCCCGCATCGTCATAACAGACCGACGACAACCCGGCGTAGTCGCGTGCCAGCGTCACCATGTTGGCCTGCCACGGCTGTAGCAGCGGCTCCTCGAGCCCGGTAAAACCAAACAGGATCACCCCGTCCACATTGCGCTGGCGCAGCACCTGCAAATGCTCCTCCACACGGGCGGGCGAGAACTGGCTTTCCATCACAATCGGGTCGTAACCGTGCTGGTAGAGCAGCGGCAGCATGGCGCGTACCGCCTGGTTCTCTGACGGGGAGTCGAGCCGGGAGACGATAATCCCCACCACTTTGTCGCTCTGGCCGCGCATGGCCCGCGCCGATTTTGACGGCGTAAAACCGTGCTCGCGGATCACCGCTTCCACCCGTTCCCGGGTGCGCGGGCTGACACTGCCTTCGTGGTTAAGCACGCGGGATACCGTGGATTTCCCCACGCCGCTGAGGCGGGCAATATCTTTGATGGTCAGACGGGTTGTCATGATGTACAGCAGATTCCACGGCGGCAAGAACAAGGCCTACCTTTGTAACTGAAATCCCGGCGCTCTGCACCCCCTCTTCAGGCAAACACGGCACTGGGGTGGGGAAATTCTTAATTTTGCCGGAAAAATTTCCCTGAAACAGCAGGAGGGCCGGGCGCAACCCCCGGTAACCAGCTGAAAGTTTCTGTTATTAAAGGGCATGATCGGGCAAGCGGCAGACAAGACGTGATCTCCGGCGGTTTTTTGGCCATCGGCGGCGACGGGACGCAACTTACCCTTTATTATTCGCCGGGTTACTCTTGCGCACAGCTGTAATGACTTCCAGGGAATGATAAAAATGAAACGCTGCTTACCCGCCACGCTGTTGGCCTCGCTGATGCTGTTTTCACCCGCCCTGTGGGCGCTGCCCGCCGGCGATCTGCCGCTGATGCCCTGGCCGCAAAAGGTCGAGGGCAACCCGCAACAGGGCCAGCTGGTCCTTGATAACCGCCTGACCCTCGGCGTCAGCGGGGATGAGCTCGGCCCGGCCATTGACCGCTGGCGCCAACGGATAGAGCAGCAGACCGGCTGGACGCTGCTGCCACAGGCGGATAACCCCCAACAGGCGCTGATCATGGTGGTGATCAAGCAGAAAGTGGACCCGCAACCGCTGCCGGACAGCGACGAACGCTATCAGCTCACCATCACGCCGCAGGGGGTGGTGCTGAATGCGGAAACCCGTTTCGGCGCACTGCGCGGCATGGAGACGCTGTTACAGCTGATCCACAATGACGGCGGCCACACCGCGTTGCCGCTGGTGCGCATCTCAGACGCGCCGCGTTTCCCGTGGCGCGGCGTGCTGCTCGATTCTGCGCGCCATTTCCTGCCGGTCAGTGACATCAAACGCCAGCTTGACGGCATGGCCGCGGCCAAGCTGAACGTATTCCACTGGCACCTGACCGACGACCAGGGCTGGCGCTTCGCCTCCACCCACTACCCGAAACTGCAACAGCAGGCGAGTGACGGCCGGTTCTACAGTGTGGAGCAGATGAAAGAGGTGGTGGCCTATGCCACGGCGCTCGGCATCCGCGTGGTGCCGGAGATTGACCTGCCGGGCCACGCTTCCGCGATTGCCGTGGCCTACCCGGAGCTGGTCAGTGCGCCCGGCCCCTACCTGATGCAGCGGGAGTGGGGCGTGCATAAGCCGACGCTCGATCCCAGCCGGCAGGAAACGTACCAGTTTGTGGACACGATCATTGGCGAGGTGGCGGCGATCTTCCCGGATCCCTACCTGCATATCGGCGGGGATGAAGTCGACCCGGCACAGTGGAACGAATCGCCTGCCATCCAGGCGTTTATGAAACGCAATAACCTGGCCGACAGCCATGCGCTCCAGGCGTATTTCAACCAGAAGCTGACGCTGATCCTCGGCTCCTGGCAGCGCACCATGGTGGGCTGGGACGAAATCCATCACCCGGACCTGCCGAAAACGGCGGTGATCCAATCCTGGCAGGGGCCGGACGCGCTGGGCACGGTGGCGCAGGAGGGCTACAAAGGGCTGCTTTCCACCGGCTTCTACCTCGACCAGCCGCACAGCGCCGCTTACCACTACCGCAACGAAGTGCTGCCGCAGCCGCTCTGGATCGACGATCGCGTCCATCAGGATGAGAAAGCGCAAAGCTGGGCCTTCACCATGCCGCGCCTCAAGGGCAAACCGGCAGAGGGCAGCGTGACCCTGATCGAGGGGCCGCAGGGCTGGCGCGGGTTTATCGATTTCAACGGCAAATCACGCCGGGCGGTGCGCAACATCGTGTGGCGTGACGCGAATGTGACCTTCCAGATCGACACCTGGATGGGCGACACCCGGCCGGTGCTGACGCTGAAAAACAGCACGCTGGACGGCTACTTCCTGATCGGCAATGTGCGCTACCCGGTCAGCGGGCAGAAGCTCGCCGCCGTGCCGGCCGGGACGGCGCCGGTGGTGCCGGATCGCACCGGTGCGGCCAATATCCTCGGCGGTGAGGCGGCGCTCTGGGCGGAGATGATCACGCCGCAGGTGATTGACCTGAGGCTCTGGCCGCGCGCGTTTGTGGTGGCTGAGCGGCTCTGGTCAGCGCGGGACGTGCAGGACGAGCAGAACATGTACCGGCGGCTGGCGGCGGTGGATGCCTGGTCGGTGGTGTCAGTGGGGCTGCAACAGCACGCCGACACCACGCGCCTGCTGACCCGGCTGGCGCAGAGCACGCAGATTGCGCCGTTGCAGGTGCTGGCGGAAGCGGTAGAACCGGCGCAGTACTACACGCGCCTGCACCTGAAATTCCAGGCGGGCAACTATCACCAGTTCGAGCCGCTGAACCGCTTTGCGGATGCCCTGCCGGCGGAAAGTGACGACGTGCGCCAGATGGGCCTTGAGGTTCAGCAGTTGCTGGCTGACCGCACTGACAGCGCCGCCGCGGAGTCCCTGCGCCGCCGCTTCACCCGCTGGCAGGCCAACAGCCCGGAGGTTGCGCCGCTGCTGGCGGGCAATTATCTGCTCTCCCCGCTGCAACCGGTGGCCGCAGACGTGAATGCGCTTGCGGTGCTCGGCCTGCGGCTGGTGGACGTCGCCCAGCGCGGCAGCATGATGAGCAATAACGAAGTGAAACGCGCCAGGCAGTTACTGGACAAGGCCTCGGTGGTGCGGGATGAGGTGGTGATCGCGGTAGTCTATCCGCTGGAAGCGTTACTGGACGGCATCACCCGCAAAGAAGAGGGTGGTGAGGCGAAACCGGGCGGCAATAAACCCCGGCGTTAACGCAGAAAATATACACAAAAAAACGGGGCAGACATTCTGCCCCGTTTTTCTTTATTTCGTGATCAATCAGACGCGCGCGGCGCGTTTGTTCACCCAGACGTTCAACAGCAGGGTCACGGCCAGAATGCCGCCCACCACGCCCAGCGAGACGGCGACCGGGATATGGTAAATATCCATCATCAGCATCTTGGCACCGATAAACACCAGGATCACCGCCAGGCCATACTTCAGCAGCGAGAACTTCTCCGCCACGTTCGCCAGCAGGAAGTACATGGCGCGCAGGCCGAGGATCGCAAACAGGTTCGAGGTCAGCACGATAAACGGGTCAGTGGTGACCGCGAAGATCGCCGGAATGCTGTCCACCGCGAAGATCACGTCACTCAGCTCTACCAGAATCAGCACCAGCAGCAGCGGGGTAGCGAAACGCACGCCGTTGCGGTAGGTGAAGAATTTCTCCCCGTCCAGCTCGTCGGTCATCCGCAGGTGCTTACGCAGCCAGCGCACCAGCGGCTTCTCACCCAGCACTGCGTCGTCCTCTTTCGCCAACGCCATTTTAATGCCGGTAAACAGCAGGAACGCGCCGAACACATACAAAATCCAGTGGAACTGCGTCACCAGCCAGCTGCCGCCGAAAATCATTATCGTACGCAGCACAATCGCACCGAGCACGCCGTACACCAGCACCCGCCGTTGCAGGCTGGCCGGTATCGCAAAGTAGCTAAACAGCATCAGCCAGACGAAGACGTTATCCACCGCCAGCGCTTTCTCAATCAGGTAGCCGGTCAGGAACGCCAGCGCCTGTTGGTCTGCGACCTCACGCCCAAGGGTGCCGTTGAGGTACCACCAGAAACCGGCGTTAAACAGCAGCGCCAGGCTGACCCACACCAGCGACCAGCAGGCCGCGCTTTTCATGGACATGGTTTGCTGCCCACGTTTGCCCTGCAACAGCAGGTCTACCGCCAGCATAATGGCCACGATGACAGCGAAACTGCCCCATAGCCACGGGTTTCCAACAGAGTTCATACGGTGCTCCTGAGTATCCTGAAAACAAAAAACGGCCGACATCGGAAGACGTCAGCCGCTCTGTTGAGCTGTAAGCAAACCCCGCCTTCCGGCAAGGTCTCACTTACAACACGGACAACATTGCTTATGCCTGAATGCGCAATGTTCTCGGGTTGCCCCGGCTACCGGGTGCCTGAAACAGACACCGTAATGACGATAAACCGGCGAAGAAGTTACTCCCCTTTGCTGATGACAAAATAATACAAAATGTTTCAGTGCTCAATATGTCATCAGGTAAAGATTCGTCAAACTTATGTTTACTGTTGCTGACTGTGACCCAGCCCGGCGACAAACGCCTGTAACAACCCCTGACTGACGGGCGTATCTTCCGCCGGATGCGCCATCAGTTCAGCCTGCCTCTCCGGCATCAGCGTTGCCTGGCGCATCAGGTAACTTTTCATCACCGCGCCGTTAAATTCCGGGTGGAACTGGGTGCCGAAGGTGGTGGCGTTAAACCGCAGGATCTGGTGCGGGTCGTGCTCGGAACGCGCCAGCACCTGCGCGCCCGGCGGCGGGACGAGCACCGTCTGCGAGTGGATCAGGTTGGCGGTAAAGTGCGCGGGCAGCGTGGCACAGAGCGGGTCATGCTCCGCGCCCGGCAGCCGCTCCAGCCGTTTGGTGCCGCACTCAATGCCCTGCGGGTGGTAACCCACCTCGCCGCCCAGCGCATCAGCCAGCAACTGGTGCCCATAACAGACGCCGAACACCGGCAGCGCGATTTCTATCGCCTGACGCAGCCAGCCCGCCGCCCATTCGCTCCACACCAGCCGGTCAGTCACCATCGCGCCCGAGCCGGTAATGATCACCCCGCTGTAAGCCGCCGGGGAACCGGGCCGCTCACCCTGCGGCAGGTGCACCACCTCCAGCGCCTGCGGCGAAATGGCCCCCTGATGGATAAACATCTGGCGGTAATTCTCATGCTGCTGTTGGATCACCTCCGGGGCATCACCGGTTTGCAGGATCAACAAAGGCTTGGGCTGCGTCATACTCTCTCCTTGTCAGGCGTCAGGGGCGCTGTCGGCCGGGAATACTACCCCGGTCTGGCGGCGGATCTCAGTCAGCAGATGGGCGGTGATGCGGGAGGTCTCCAGCCCCGGATGCTCAACCTGCCCGGCCTCTACCAGCCGGGCAAAGGCTTCTGCCTCATACAGCATGGTGTTGATATGTTGCGGCTGGGTCAGGTCCAGCTTCTGGCCGCCGCGCGGCGTAAAGGCCACGGCCTGGCATTCGGCGAGTTTCTCAATTTCCAGCGTGCCGCCTTCGCCCTGAATTTCGCTGGGCAGCGCGGAGTCACTCACTTTGGAGTGGGCGATCACCACCTCAAACTGATCATAGTGAAGGATCACCGTGCCGTGCCCATCCACACCGCTGGCCAGCAGGGCGGCGCTGGCAGTAACGCGTTGGGGTTCACCCCACAGCGCCACGCTGCTGGCCAGGCAGTAGTAACCGATGTCCATGATCGAGCCGTTGGAAAACGCCGGGTTAAAGGTGTTCGGGTTCTCCCCGGCCAGATAACGCGGGTAACGTGATGAGAACTGGCAATAGTTGAGATAGACCCGGTGCAGGGTGCCGACCCGTGACAGGCAGCTTTGCAGGTGCAGGAAATTGGGCAGCCAGACGGTTTTGAACGCTTCAAACAGCACCACCTGATGTTCGCGTGCGCAGGCGATCATCTGTTGTGCCTCACGCGCATTGGAGGCGAGCGGCTTTTCACAGATCACATGCTTGCCGTGGCGCATAAACAGCAACGCCTGTGCGCAGTGCAGGGCGTTCGGGCTGGCGAGGTAGACGGCATCCACCTGATCGCTTTTTGCCAGCGCGTCCAGATCGTCAAAATAGTGGGCGACCGGGTAATCCTCCCCGAACGCTTTGGCCTGATCCAACGAGCGGGAATAGATCGCGGCGAGGCGCAACTTGCCGCTTTCATGGGCGGCATCGATAAAGCGCTGGGTGATCCAGTTAGTGCCAACAACAGCAAAGCGAATCATGGGTAACTCCATGTGCAGGCAGCCGGGGCCGCCATCGGTTCAGGAATAAAGTTTGCCGAACAGGTCCAGGTGCGTCAGATAGAGCCGGGTATCAAATTCCAGTTGATGGTAGGCCGGGTCCATATGGCAGCAAAGGCTGTAAAAGGCCTTGTTGTGGTCTTTCTCTTTCAGGTGCGCCAGCTCGTGCACCACAATCATCCGCAGAAACGCCTCCGGCGCACTTTTAAATACCGTCGCCACGCGGATCTCCGCCTTGGCTTTGAGCTTGTTGCCCTGCACCCTGGAAACCGCAGTGTGCAGCCCCAGTGCGTGCTTCATCACCTGAATTTTGCCGTCATAGGCGACTTTGCTGATCGGCGGGGCGTTGCGCAGAAACTGGTTTTTCAGGTCAGTGGTAAACTGGTAGAGCGATTTGTCCGTGGTGAGGTCGTGCGGCTGCGGGTAACGCTGCAACAACACATTGCCCAGACGCTGCTCAGTGATCAACTGGCGTACCTGATGCAGTAAGTGATCAGGATAGCCCTGAAGGTAAGTCAGTGGTTGCATCGGTTTGGCTCACTCTCCGGAAAAGGGATGCCGCGCTTAGGGCAGGCAGAAACGCGCCGCCACGGCAATAAAGCCAGTTTTAACCGAAAAAACATTTTACTGACAGGCAAATTTAAGGGATAAACAGCCCAAATTTTTTATTCAGGAGGGGCGATGAGCCTATTCGAACTGGGAACGTTGCGCCTTGAGCTTGAGCGCTACCCGCAGCAGGAAGAGATCACCACGCTGCAAGCCTGGGATGCCGCAGATGAATATCTGCTGGAAACCCTGGACATTACCGCTGCTGACGGCAAACCGTTGCTGATTTTCAACGACACCTTTGGTGCGCTGGGGTGTGCGCTGTCGGCGCATCAGCCTTACAGCATCAGCGACTCTTACATGGCGCAACTGGCCGTACGCCACAACCTGGCGCTGAACGGCTGGGACCCGGAATCAGTAAAAGTGCAGGACAGCCTGGCTCCGTTGCCGGATGCGCCGGGGCTGGTGGTGATGCGTGTGCCGAAAACGCTGGCGCTGCTGGAGCAGCAACTGAAAGCGCTGCGGCATGTGGTGACGCCGGAGACCGTGATCATTGCCGGGGCCAAAGCGCGGGATATCCACACCTCTACCCTGCAACTGTTTGAAAAGATCCTGGGGCCGACCAAAACCAGCCTGGCGAAGAAAAAAGCCCGCCTGATTTTCGCCACTGTGGCCGATCTGCCGGTCAATGACCAGCCGGTGATCAGCGAATGGGCGCTGGACGGCACCGACTACCGCATTGCCAACCATGCCAACGTCTTTTCCCGCGGCGGGCTGGACATCGGCGCACGCCTCTTTATGCAGCACCTGCCGGAAAACATGGAAGGGCGGATTGCTGACCTCGGCTGCGGCAACGGCATTATCGGGTTGATCGCCCTGGGGCAGAACCCGGACGCAGAACTGCTGTTTACCGATGAATCCTATATGGCGGTGGCGTCCAGTGAGATGAATGTGGTGCGTAACCGCCCGCAGGATCATGCGCGCTGCACCTTCCAGGTGGATAACCTGCTGGCGCATGTGGAGCGTGACAGCCTGCAGGCGGTGCTGTGTAACCCGCCGTTCCACCAGCAGAGCACCATCACGGACGTCACCGCCTGGCAGATGTTCTGTGATGCCAAGCGCTGCCTGCAAAACGGCGGCGAGCTGCGCATCGTCGGCAACCGCCACCTTGACTACTACCACAAGCTGAAACGCTTGTTCGGCAACTGCGAAACCCTGGCTTCCAGCCAGAAGTTCGTGGTGCTGCGGGCAGTCAAAACCCGCGCATACCGCTAAACGTCAGATCGTTAAGGCCAGCCGGGTGCCCTGATCAATCGCCCGGCGGGCATCCAGCTCCAGTGCCACCTCTGCGCCGCCAATCAGGTGCACGGTTTTCCCCAGGGCGGCCAGAGGGGCCTGCAACGCCCGTTGCGGCTCCTGCCCGGCGCACACCACCACATGGTCCACGGCCAGGCAGTGCTGCTCCGCCGCGCGCTGAATATGCAGCCCGCGATCGTCTATACCCAGATACTCCACGCTGTTAAGCAGGGTGACCCCGCGCTGCATCAGGGAGGCCCGGTGGATCCAGCCGGTGGTTCTGGCCAGCCCGCTCCCCACTTTGCTGGTTTTACGTTGCAGCAGGAAAATCTGCCGCGCCGGGCGCTCAGCCACGCCCCCGTGCGGCATCAGGCCGCCCGGTTGCGTCAGGGTGCGATCCACCCCCCATTCGCGGCAGAACTGCTCACTGCTCAGGCTGGCGGCCGGGCCGCGCTGGCTCAGGTACTCTGCCACGTCAAAGCCGATGCCGCCGGCACCAATAATCGCCACGCGCGGCCCCACCTCCACCTTGTCGCGCAGTACCGCCAGGTAGCTCAGCACTTTCGGGTGATCGATGCCGGGGATGGCCGGGGTGCGCGGCTCCACGCCGGTTGCCAGAACCACCTCATCAAACCCGGCCAGATCCGCGGCATTGACCCGCTGCCCCAGCCGCTGTACCACGCCCAGCAACGCCAGTTGGGTGCGGTAATAGCGCAGTGTCTGGCTGAACTCCTCTTTACCGGGGATCAGCCGGGCGAGGTTAAACTGACCACCGATTTCCGGCCGCGCATCAAACAGCGTGACATGGTGCCCACGCGCTGCCGCCGTAACGGCGAAGGCCAACCCGGCCGGGCCGGCACCCACCACCGCCAGCCGTTTGGGCGTCAGAACCGGTATCGAAATCAGCTCAGTTTCGCGGCAGGCAACCGGATTGACCAGGCACGAGGCGACTTTGCCGTCAAAAACCTGATCCAGGCAGGCCTGATTACAGGCGATGCAGGTATTGATCTCCTCCGGGCGGCCCTGCGCCGCTTTCTGCACAAACGCCGGGTCAGCCAGGAACGGGCGCGCCATCGACACCATATCGGCCATACCGTCTGCCAGCAGTTGCTCTGCAACAGCCGGATCATTAATGCGGTTGGTGGCGATCAGGGGGACCGAAACATGGCCCATCAGCTGTTGTGTGACCCAGCCAAACGCCGCCCGCGGCACGCTGGTGGCAATGGTGGGAATACGCGCCTCATGCCAGCCGATGCCGGTATTTAACAGCGTCGCGCCGGCTTGTTCAATCTCTTGCGCCAGCGCCATGCTTTCCGCCAGCGTCTGCCCCTCTTCGACCAGATCAAGCAGCGACAGGCGATAGATGATGATGAAACGGGGGCCGGTGACCTGCCGCACCGCCCGGACAATCTCCCGCGCAAAGCGGCGGCGTTTCCCGGCACTGCCGCCCCAGCCATCATGACGGTGGTTGGTGCGCGCCGCGAGGAACTGGTTAATCAGGTATCCCTCTGAGCCCATGATTTCTACTCCATCGTAACCGGCCTGCTGGGCCAGCCGGGCGCAGCGGGCAAAATCCGCCACGGTCGCGAGGATCTTCTCCTCTGACAGCGCTTCCGGCGCGTAGCGGTTAATCGGCGCCTGAAGGGCGGAAGGGGCGACCGGGTGCGGCTGGTAGCTGTAGCGCCCGGCATGCAGGATTTGCAGGGCGATTTTCCCGCCGGCCTGATGTACGGCGGCTGTTACCTGCCGGTGCCCGGCCAGTTGTGCTGATGACACCAGCGTAGAGGCACCGGGGTAAACCACACCCTCGGCGTTCGGCGAGATGCCGCCGGTGACAATCAGCCCGACACCGGCACGGGCGCGTGTCGCATAAAAGGCCGCCAGCCGCACCGGGCCGTCCGGCAGCTCCTCCAGCCCGGTGTGCATCGAGCCCATCAAAACGCGGTTTTTAAGCGTGGTAAAGCCCAGGTCAAGGGGGGCAAGCAGGTGGGGGTAAGCGGCCATAAGCATCTCCGGCAATAAAAACAGGGCTCTTCCTGCACAAGGCATCACAACCTTGCTGAGTGGTCGGATGAGTGTAGGGGGCAAAAGAGGGGAGATGAAGCGGTTAAAAACAGTCTCTTCAGGGAATGTGAAGTTGTTCAAAAATCTGCTGCCGGGTCGTTGCCGTACATCACCCGGAAAAGCGAGCGGTCGTCACAGGGAGCCACCCATGCTCCCTGTTTTATCTCATCGGCGTGCGCCGGCTGCGTCGTGTTCAGCCAGCCTCTTCGCCGCCGGATGATTTATCCCCATAGGAAAACTGGCTGCCGATTAACAACAATTCCGTATCATTTTCGACCCCTAATTTTTTCATCGCCTGCCGTTTTTGCGCACTGACCGTCTTAATACTGCGGTCAAGCAGCCGTGCGGTTTCGGTGACGTTATAACCAGAGAAAATGTATTTAATGACTTTATCTTCACATTCACTTAATGCCAGCCGCGAGGTGCCCAGAGTTAATGGGCGTGGGCGCTTATCAATAAATTGATGTTCACGGATGCTGCGTGAAACGTAATTCTGGCCTTCAAGGATTTTCAGAATGCCTTCAATTAATTCAGCAAAAGGATCACGCTCCGAAAGCAGGCCATTCAGGTATTTCCGGGATTTTAACAACAGGGAAGAAGAAGCGATGCCGGTAATCATGGCGAGTTTTTTACCGGGTGATCTTTCGTAAAAACGGCTGATAAACGGCAGGTGGATGCTGAACATATCTTCCGGTGCATTGATGCTGGCAAGGAGCAGATCAAACTTCTCCTCAATATGGTAAATATCCTTTAATAAAATCGTATTAACCACCTTCAGGGTCTTGTGGCTTTGTTCATTAATAATATGGGTAAGCCCGTATTTAATTATGGGGTTATCCCCGGCAATGATTATTTTATAGGGCATAGTATAACTCCTGATAAGATAATTAATCACATGCAACAATCTGGAAAATGATGCGATTATTTCTGCAATACCATTTGCATTTCAAATGATGCGTTCTCATCAGGATGCGAGCAATTAAATAATAGTTAATTATATATTCATCTTCCGTGAAGAAGTGACGTGCTAACCCGTTATTACACAAGGTTTTTTAGAATATTTTTCGATATTATTTATAAGGGTGAAATTTTATAAGAGCAATCTTATTCAAAACAGCTTCTTTTATTTTTATACGCAATTTGATCAAAAAATGCGATTACGGAGCCTATAAAACTCACCGATCATTTTTTAATCGGTGCACCCCTGTTTTTATATATTCACTGCATCATCTGCTGCAATGGATTCAGTTCATCGTTGCGCTGCACTAGGCTGGTCTGGCTTCACCCGACATACACTGAAAAAAACAGGACTTATTATGAACCTTCTTGACCATCCATCTTGCCGCGCATTTACTGAAGCCGGCAACCTTTCACAAATTTCTGCATTTTATGAAGAGGGTCGCAATGTTGTCTGGATGATGCTGCGGGCTTACCCACGCCCCTGTTTCAACCAGGCGTTAATTGACGACATTATGAAATTAGCCGATGCGGCCAAAACGTCACAGTTGCCGATTGATTTCTGGGTAACCGGGTCGCTGGTGCCCAACATCTATAACGTCGGCGGCGATCTCAACTATTTTGTGGAGGCGATCACAAGCCGTAAACGGGAGTCGCTGCGGGCCTATGCCCGTGCCTGTATTGACTGCGTCCATGCCGCCTCCCAGGGGTTTGGCGTAGGCGCCATTACATTAGCGATGATTGAGGGTACGGCGCTGGGCGGCGGGTTTGAAGCGGCCCTGGCGCACCACTATGTGCTGGCGCAGAACAACGCGCGCATGGGCTTCCCGGAAATCGCGTTTAACCTGTTCCCCGGCATGGGCGCCTATTCCCTGGTGACCCGTAAAGCAGGGATGCGGCTGGCGGAGGAACTGATCAGCAGCGGCGAATCCCATACCGCAGAGTGGTATGAGAACCGCGGGCTGATTGACCACCTGTTCCAGCCGGGCAGCGCCTTTGAGGCGACCCGTACTTTCATGGATACCCTGCGGCCGAAAATGAACGGCATGCGGGCGATGATCCGTGCCCGGCAGCGGGTGCTGCAACTTACCCGCTCCGAGCTGATGGACATCACGGAAGATTGGGTCGACGCCGCCTTTACCCTGGAAGAGAAAGACATCGCCTATATGGAACGCCTGGTGATGTTGCAAAACCGCCACACCGCCAGCCTGCGCAAAGCGGGTTAACCGGTTCAGGCAGTATGACTGCCTGATTTAGCATTATTGCCGGCACAACCGTGACCGGTTTACTTTGATGGGTGAAGCACATCATTGTTCGACAGCCAATGCTCCAGCTCCTCTGCGGGCATTGGCTTCGCATAGAAGTAACCCTGTTTGTCATCCACGCCCATCTCATCGACGAAACGCTCCTCGTTTTCAGTCTCTACGCCTTCCGCCACCACTTTCAGGTTCAGCGTTCTGGCAACGGCGATGATTGCCCGTACCAGTGCCTGTGAAACGTCGTTATTGCTGATGCCGCGCACAAAACTCTGATCGAGCTTGATGTAGTCGATCGGGATGCGCGCCAGTTGGGAGAGGGAAGAGTAGCCGGTACCGAAATCGTCCAGGTAGACGTCGGCACCCAGCGCCTGCAACTGGCCGATCAACGACACCGCCGTGCTCTCATCTTCGATCAGGCAGCTTTCGGTCAGCTCCACATCCAGCAGGCACTGTGTCATGCCCGAGGAGGCCATCGCCTCTTTGAACGTGGGGATCAGCGTGTCACTGCTGAGCTGCCGCGCGGACAGATTCACGGCGATACGCAGGTTCAGCCCTTTCTGTTGCCAGGCCATCGCCTGATTGGCTGCGGTTTCCATCACCCATTTACCCAGGGGGCCGATAAGCCCGGACTCCTCGGCATACGGGATAAACTGGGCAGGCGCAATCAACCCGCGTTCCGGCGAATACCAGCGCACCAGCGCCTCGACGCTCTCCACCCGGCCGGTGCCGGCGGAGATTTTCGGCTGGTAATAGAGGAGAAGCTGCTGCTCATCCAGTGCTTTGCGCAGGTTGGTGTCCAGCCACATGTACTCGGCCACTTTGTAATTCATCTCCGGGGAGAAAACCCGGTGCGTGCGCCGCCCCTGATCTTTGGCGACATACATCGCGGTGTCTGCATTCCGGATCAGGCTCTCGGCGTTGGTGCCGTGCTCAGGGCAAAGGGCAAGGCCACAAGAGCAGCCGGTATAGACTTCAATCAGGCCGATGCGGAAGGGCGTTTTCAGGCGGCTGTGGATCTGCACGGCGCAGGCTTCCAGCGCTTCCAGGCTGGTATTTTCGCTGAGGATGATAAATTCATCCCCACCCAGCCGGGCCAGCGTATCCCGCGGGCCGAGGCACTCCTGGATGGACGTCGCGACCTCCTGCAACAGGCGATCGCCAAACATATGCCCGTAGGCATCATTCACTTTCTTAAAATTATCTAAATCCAGGTAGATCACCCCCACAGCGGTGTCGCCGCGGTCGGCCAGCGCGGCGTTCATTTTTTCCATGATGGCGTGGCGATTGGCGAGCCCGGTGATGGTGTCAGTGTTGGCCAGAATACGCAGCCGCTCCTGCGCCATCCGCTCATCGGTAATGTCGGTACCGGAACAGATCAGGAACGTTTGCTGCTTGCCGCTGCCGCTGTGCACAAACTTATTGCGGAACAGAAACAGCCGCTGGCCTTTGACGGTATTGATCCAGCGTTCGACTTCGTAGGATTGGGCCGTCTGGAAAAAGCCGGTAATGTTCTGGCGGGAGGCGGTGCCCTCCTCGAGTGACATAAACAGGTCATAGGCACTTTTGCCGATGACATCTTTCTCTTTGACGCCGGTGTACTCTTCACTCAGGCGGTTAAAGCGCTGAACTTTTCCTTCCTGATCAACGATAACAATCACCGAATTCGCTTCAGACACGACCTGCTCGGCAAAGGATAAGCCGACCTCCAGATCATGCGCGACGGAAGGGGTGTCGTAGTAGTCGGACGCAGTACCGCCCCACTCTTTAGGGCCTATGCGGCGGCCAACCAGATGCAGGCGCAATGGTGTTCCATACAGTGAAATATCAAGGGAGAAACTGGCCGTCACGCCGGTCAGTTCCCGGATGGTCATCGCCTGGTAGCCGGTAAGGGCAATGGCGACGTTGGTCATATTTTTTTCCGCAGAGAGTTCCAGCGCGTTGCTGTCCGCATGGAGTCGCCAATAGGGGCGGGGGGTACCAAAATGTTGGTACAGGATCGAACCATCTTGATTTTCGATCATGAAGACATCTCCGCAGAAGAGGTTTTGCAGGCTGAAACCGGATGCCAGCCTAACGGGCCTGGTATTGCCCCAATGAACAGGATGTAGCCCTGATAAACAGATATTGCCCTGATCAACAGAAAATAGCCCTGGAAAACAGATCTTGCCCTGGTAAACAGACAGCGCCCGGATCGGTACGCGGGTCCCTGACGGGGCGGCAGTCAACCTGACAGGAAAGGCGCTCTCTGGCGGCCATCCCTGTGCCCGGCACCGGATAAACGGTTATAGGGTGCCATAAAGACCCACTGGGTTGCTAAAGAATAACAAAAGTAACCCCGCCTCCCATTGTGGTAAAGCGTAGTAACTTTGTTTACAACTGCCATCGTTTACAATTGCCGTCCTTTCTCTGCCAGAGAAGAGGGCCGGGAAGCCCTCTTCTTCCTGGTTACTCCGTCAGCAGGAAGCTCTGTTTTTTCACATCCTGTGAATCCAGGCCGATAAACACGTTGAACCGTCCCGGCTCTGAAACCCACTTAAGCTGTTGGTTGAAGAAGCGCAGGGCCGTTTCATCTATCGGGAATGTCACTACCTGTTGTTCGCCGGGCTGGAGCATAACCTTCTTGAAGTTTTTCAGCTCCTTGACCGGCCGGGCCAGTGAGGCCGTCACATCCTGCAGGTAGAGTTGCACGACAGTGGCCCCGGCGCGGTCACCGGTATTTTTCACCGTCACACTTGCCGTAATGTGGCCTTTAGGGGTCAGCGATGCGCTGGAGAGCGTAATGTCTGACACATTGAACTGCGTATAACTCAACCCATAGCCGAACGGGTAGAGCGGGCCATTGGTAATGTCAAAATAGCGGGACGTGTATTTGTCCGGCTTATTCGGGTTAAACGGACGCCCGGTGTTCAGCACATTGTAATAGAGCGGCACCTGGCCGACGGCACGCGGGAAGGTCATCGGCAGCTTGCCGGACGGGTTATAGTCCCCGAACAGCACGTCCGCCACGGCATTGCCGCCTTCTGTGCCGCTGAACCAGGTTTCGAGGATGGCATCCGCATTGTCATTTTCCCACGGCAGGGCCAGCGGGCGGCCGTTCATCAGCACCAGTACCAGCGGTTTGCCGGTGGCTTTCAGCGCTTTCAGCAGGTCACGCTGGCTCTCCGGGATGGTGATGTCGCTGCGGCTGGAGGCTTCGTGGGCCATCCCCTGGGATTCGCCGACCACGGCGACCACCACATCGGCTTTCTTCGCCACGCTGACCGCTTCGTCAATCATCTCCTGCGCCGGGCGCGGATCGTTAACCACTGCTTTGTCGTAAGAGTTCAGGTAATCCACAATCGCCTGATTGTCCGTGACGTTGGCCCCACGCGCATAGAGCAGGGTGGCTTTGTCACCGGCCACATTCTGCATACCCTGCCACACGGTCACCGTCTGCGCAGACACCCCAGCAGCTGACCAGCTCCCCATGATGTCGCGCTGGCTTTTTGCCAGCGGGCCGACCACGGCGATGGTGCCGCTTTTTGCCAGCGGCAGCGTCTGGGCACGGTTTTTCAGCAGCACCATCGCCGTACGGGCGACTTCACGTGCCTCTTTGCGGTGCAGGCGGCTCTCGGCATTGGTGTCGGCCGGGTCGGTTGAGGCGGGGCCGAGGTGGCGGTAGGCATCGGCAAACAGCCCCATATCCCATTTCACGTCCAGCACATCACGCACTGCCCGGTCGATATCATGCTGGCTGATCAGGCCATCTTTCAGCAGCCCTTTCAGGTAGAGGCCGTACATATTGTCGGCCATGTCCATATCTACCCCGGCCTTAAGCGCCATCGCCGCCGCCTGGCGGTTATTCTCCGCCACGCCATGTTTCACCAGCCCGCCGATCGCCCCGTGGTCGCTGACGGTAACGCCGCGGAAATTCCACTGTTTACGCAGAATGTCATTTAACAGCCAGCTGTTGGAGGTGGCAGGCATGGCATTCACGGCATTCAGCGCCACCATCACCCCACCGGCCCCGGCGTCAATCGCGGCTTTATAAGGCGGCAGATAATCCTGGAACATTTTCGGCAGTGACATATCCACCGTGTTGTAATCCCGGCCGCCCTCCGCCGCGCCATAGGTGGCGTAGTGTTTCACGTTAGCCATGATACGGTCAGGGGCGGAAGGGTCATCGCCCTGGTAGGCACTGACCAGCACATTCGCCAGCCGTGAGGTCAGGTACGTGTCTTCCCCGAACCCTTCAGAGACGCGCCCCCAGCGGGCATCCCGCGTGATGTCCACCATCGGGGAGAACGTCATGTTCAGGCCGTCTGCGGCGGTTTCAATCGCGGAGATGCGGCCGCTCAGCGCCACGGCGTCCATGTCCCAGCTGGCCGCGAGGCCGAGGCTTATCGGGAAGATGGTGCGCTGGCCGTGCACCACATCATAGGCGTAGAACAGCGGGATCTTCAGGCGGCTGTGCTGCACCTGATCCTGCATACGGCGGATGTCCGGTTTGGTCACGGTATTGAACATTCCGCCCACTTTTCCGGCGCGGATGTCCGCCATGATCGCCTCTTTCGGGTATTCCGGCCCCACCGTGACCAGATTCAGCTGACCAATTTTTTCATCCAGCGTCATCTGCTTCAGCAGATGGTCAATAAAGGCGGTTTTCTCCTTTACCTGATACTGCGGCGCGGGGGGAACCGGCTCCGCATAGACGGGGGAAACTGCCAGACAAACCAGAAGGCCAAGTAAACAACGCTTATTCATCAATCATCCTTTGAACGCTTTATGCCGGTGGGGTACTGCCCTGTGCAAATCGGCCCGGACCTGTCTGCCCGGTAGTGGGGTGAATC
The DNA here is from genome assembly GCF_002858805.1 of Chimaeribacter arupi. Classification (GTDB taxonomy): domain Bacteria; phylum Pseudomonadota; class Gammaproteobacteria; order Enterobacterales; family Enterobacteriaceae; genus Chimaeribacter; species Chimaeribacter arupi. The sequence continues at coordinate 109,918 of NZ_PJZI01000010.1, read as the reverse complement.
TAATATGTCGCCCAAGCCGTTAGCAACTGATATCACGATGCATCAGAAGTTTACACCCAACTTTGCGAGGCATTACGAAAAAAGGACGCAGAGCGTGAAGCCGCCGGCGTCCTGAAAGAGAAGGGGATGTGACAACGCAGATTTTACCAGGGCACCTGGCCATCCCGGACGAAGAACCCGCCGGTGGGGCCGCCCGTTCCTTGCACCGCATACTGCACAATGGTCGCCGCAGCCTCTTCCGGCGGCAGCGGGCCGCTGTGCTGGTTCAGGTCCGTCGCGGTATAGCCGGGATTCACGGCGTTGACCCGGAACCCTTCCGGTTTCAGCTCCTTCGCCAGCAGTACGGTAAAGGCATTCAGGGCGGTTTTGGAGGAGTTGTAGCTGAAGATATTGACCCCGTGGTAAGCAAAATCGGGGTAACTGTGCAGGCCGAGTGACCCCAGCTCGCTGGAGACATTAATGATATTTTTCTGTTCACCTTGCCGCAGCAGCGGCAGGAACGCCTGCGTGACCTGTACCGGGCCAAGCACATTGACCTCGTAAGTGGCGCGGATGTCATCAGGCTTCGCCTGGCTGGGCGGCGCGGCATCCGCTACGATGCCGGCATTGTTCACCAGCAGATCCAACCGGCCGGCACGGGCGTCCACCTGGGCCGCTGCCGCGGCTATCGAGGCACTGTCGGTGACATCCAGCGCCACGAATTCAACCTGGCCGGCACTTTCCAGCTCCGCCTGTGCTTCTCTGCCACGCGCCGCATCGCGGCAGCCGAGAAACACATGGTAGCCTTGCTGTGCCAGTTGTCTGGCAATCTCTTTGCCGATGCCTTTATTGGCGCCGGTAACCAGGGCAAAACGGGATGTGCTCATTTTGTGCTCCTTTTTGGGGTGAATCGTTATACTATGCAACATCTTTCCCCTTTAGAATTCGCATTCAATGAAGCCTGGTAACCTCCAGCTACAGCCCCGTAAAATGCCGGTTCAGTCGCGATCGGAAGCCACCGTGGACGCGATTCTGGAGGCGACCCTTCAGGTTTTGATCGCCGATGGGCTGGAGCGCTGCACCACCACCCGGGTCGCGGAGCGCGCCGGGGTGTCTGTCGGCACGCTCTACCAATACTTTCCGCACAAACAGTCGCTGCTGAACAGCTTGCTGGCGCGCCATCTTAATGACGTCAGCCAGGCGGTCATCGCCTGTTGCGCAGAGCAGCACGGCACCGCGCTGCAACCGATGATCAGTGCGTTGGTCAGCACCTATCTTGAGGCTAAATTTGCGCGGCCCGAGGCCTCCCGCGCGCTGTATGTGATTGCGATGGATCACGGCGGCGAGGAGATTCTCCAGCAGGTGCAGGATGAGATGCGCGGGGCAGTCAACGCTTTACTGAGCAGTGCGGCCGACGCCTCCTTTACCGAGGCAGACACCGTGGCGGTGATCCTTATCACCTCGCTTGCCGGGGTGCTGTGCCACGCCGTCGGCAGCGATGCCGCCGCCTCGCCGGACGCCCTGTACCCGCACCTGAACACATTAGGGTATGCCTATGTGAAAGCGTATGCGGTGGAGCGGTAAGGTGGGTAGAAGTAAGAGGCTTAAAGGGTGTTCATATATTTAATGAGCGCATTGCCTCGCCGCCCTCTCGGAGTTCTGTCAATAACTGTACGGTGAGGGAAGGGTGTGAGGACATGATGAGGCTGGAAAGTTATCAGGATATAGATTTTTCTAGCTTAAGCAGAAAAGAGCGGAGGCAACTTCTGAATAAAGTAAGAGATAGCCAGGTTAAGAAGACACCAAAATTTTATCAGCGCTCGGCCGCTGTAGAGGCAGCTTGTGATCGGGCTATTGGTGAAATCAGAGATACAACTGGCGAAACCATCAGCCGGGCTTTAGCTACACGTGTGATAAGCGGTGTCCGAACACAGATAAATGGCAAGTGGCTTAGAGGTGCCAGTTCCGGGGAAGTCTTCAGCGCTGCCAAGAAGCTGGATTCCAGCCAAATATTGGATAGGTTTGCACGCTTGGCGGGCGCGGCTCGTCTGAAAGCTGCTAATGTCAGTAAATAATAGCGTGAAATTTCATTATGTTTTTCATTAACTAATAGTTAGAGCCTATCAATCAAGGGCGGCAAAGTTTGCCTTAAGTTTCAAAAGCATAAATTGATCACCGCTGCTTTTGAAAATTCTTTTATAAATCAGTATTGCTGTGCTACTGTATAAATAAACAGTATCAATAAGAAGGGGGATTATGGATCAGAATTTGAAGGCGCATGTAGCACTTGAAAGGGTTGAACTGATTGCGCGGCTCACTGCTGAAGGTGGGTGTCAGGAAAGAGATCGGGAGGTAGCGTTACTCATGATTGCTGATTTAGCGCGTGGCATGACATTACAAGACAATCATTTTCAGGTGATTTTTTCAGCTCGGCCGCTTGAGAACTAACAGCCGATGTATCATGATAAAAATAAAAAAAATCAGCTAGTTAGTCATGCTCTTATAGAGGGAAGATATAAGTGGCTTGGGTGAAATTCCTTTAATGATAGAGCGAGACTATCAGGGTGGTGCTTCTACTAGTAAAGCAGCCTCAAGAAAGAAACATAAGCAATAAATCGCATTAAATTATTTTATATATAACAGCCGCATATTTGATAATATGCGGCTGTTTTTTTGGGGCTACACACATTTAAAAGGAATAGTATGGGAACTATAATCGCTTTATTATCTCTTCTTTGCTTACTTGCTTTCATCGTTGGGCTGATTAAACCTTCAGTGGTTCGAATGCCAAACCGAATAAGGTCGAGCGTTATCTATCTTGGTGGGTGGCTTGTTTTAAGCTTTCTCGGCTCCACCTTATACCCTTCAGCGAAATCACAGGCACCAAGCCAGGAGTCAGTTCAAGCCGCTGAGGAAAAAACTGAACCGACGCCGCGTGTGTTTGAGTTTGCTGACATGAGTCTAAAGGGCTATCGCAATGAGACTAAAGGCACCCGGCATAAAATCGTAGCAGATTATACCGATTTTAAGGCGATGCCTGATGCGGCCATTGATGGTATGTATGCTTGCCTTAGCGAATACAGCTTTACTAAATCAGATGATTTAAAACTTAATGAAGTTTTCGGATGGTGTTATGCACAATATGAGCGCACACCTGAATCTTTAGCCAAGAAAATAAATTTTGATACATTCCAAGAAAACTTTAGCGGGTGGGATGGGTCATATAGGCCGTTAGAAAGATTCATCAAAGATAATATGAATGATGATTCATCATATAAACATGTTTCAACGTCATATCGCTTAATCTTGGGTAAAGATCCTCACGCTATCGTTAAAACTGTATTCCGTGGAAAAAACGCATATGGTGGGATCATCAAAGATGAGATCGCCGCCCGCGTAGACCTTCAAACAGGCGAGTTAGTCAAAATCATCAAGTAACCAAGGTTGCGGTGCAAGGGCTATGCATACATAGAGTGCATGGATCTGAATGCAGAGCGACACATAGCAAAACCTCAAAGGCTCCAGTGCTGGAGCCTTTTTCGTTGGTTCATGCACCTGCATGAAAAACGATGCATAAAGCGGGCAGGCGTGGCGGGGATAGCATTGCGCGCAGAGTTAATAAAAATCTGCATTTAGCTATTTGCGCGGCTATTCGAATCTGACTAATCATTTCCAGCAAAAATCGATATACCTCATTACTAAAGGATTCCGTTGCTTCTAAGTATCCAAATCATTAATAGTGTTTAACTTAAGGCATTATTCCGAATTTGAACAAATAGTGATCCGCTCTCTCCTTTTTTACTCTATTTGACGGCATACTACTTTGGATTTTTGACATAGTGATTAGGCAGCAATGAATACAGAAGCAGGGACACGAGAATTCTGGCTGCATATTGTGCAGGCCGATAATAAGAAAGATATTCGGCCAATGGGATTCGTCATCCGGCATCTAAGCATGACAGGTGACCAGTTCTACCTAGGTTCGGGGCGCTGGGGAAACGATGTAACCACGGCTCTGACCTTAGAGCACTTGGCTGAGGCTGAGATGTTGCAGGTAGCGCTGCAAACAGAACATAAAGTTTATCCTGATTTAACATATTCTCTAGAACCTATGATTGTTAAAATCAGGCTAACCAACTGTTTACAAATTGTTTTCTGGGGTATTGCAGACGGCAAGCCTAGTTATATGACAGCATTATGGTGAGCAAATGGAACTGATTTTCGCTTTATGGCTAGGCTAACTACGGTTTTTGTCTGTTAAAAAGACCTTGGCTGTTATATGAAACACATCCGATGCTTGAAAATCACGCCCGTTTAAAGTGGAAGAAAGTTTTCTGTCCTTCATTCTAATTCCTTTTAGGGAATAATGTTTAGTTAAGCTAATGTGAAGTGTCTCAGTTATTCTCAAGAACGGTATTCCAAAAGATAAAAGTTAAACTTGGAATCTAATCATTAGAAATATTTATATTTTTAGATGTTGCAGAAAGAGTATAATTCCTTAAAATTTGAGCGGTTTATGCTTTTTCCTCTAAGGTGATGAAATGAATTTGAAAATGAAAAATGTGGCTATAGCCGCAGGGGTGGCATTAGTCTTTGGTTATGGGTTTGCTCTGGGTAAATATGCTATTTTCCCATACAGCACTATTTACGAATTAAAACATAAGTATTTTACGTCTGAAACATCAGATACGGTTCGCAATGCCACCTATCTATATAAGCGCGATATGTATAAAGAATTCCATGGAAAAGGCGATTATGTGATGGTAGGGGATAGCATTACAGAAAATGCTCGTTGGGATGATATTTTCCCCAATTATAAAATTGTGAATCGTGGCATTGCTGGCGATGATACCACCGGTATATTAGAACGTATTGACGATATTATTGCTACTGGTGCAAAAAAGGCTTTCATTATGGTTGGGACAAATGATATTGATCGTGGAATGAGTGCGGATGGTATTGTGGAAAATATTGGAAAGATTGCTGATAAGTTGAAAGAAGCCGGAATGGATATAGTGGTTGAATCTACTCTTTTTTCAGGGGAGACTTTACGCCAGAAGAATATTGTCATCAACCAAATTAATAATAAGCTGACTAAGTTCTGTAAGGAAAAGAGTTATCATTATGTGGATATAAATAAATCCCTAGCAGTTGATGGTGTCTTGAATCCTGAATTTTCGCTAGACGATACACATATCAATTTCAAAGGCTATAAAGCCTGGAGCAATGAGATTTCTGATTTATTCTAATTCTAGAGTTTACCCCGCTGCGGCGGGGTGTCTCAATAATTATTTATTATAAACTAGGGGTTTAGGATTGTATGGTTTCATTATGAAATGATATGTTCATGATGAGTGCTACAATATTTAAATGTCAGAGCAGAATGTTTATCTTTATATATAACCCAGGTTATTTTAAATGCAAATATAAAATAACAATAAAAATCAATAGCTTCTATTTGAAACTATTTATTTAAATATAACGTTGTCACCTGCCAAAAATTGAGACTACAAGATGCTTGAGGTTATTCCATTGCCAAAAAAAAGTGCGCATTGCAGAAATGGACTTGTTAATGTCACGATCGCTGGTAAGTTTGTTGATGTCAATAATATCGTAAAAATTCTTAGCAAAAAACATCATTTCTTCAATGGCCTCGAACCTAAGGGTAATGAACAAGCTACGGTTAATTTTTGGTTGCAACGTGGTTTGTGTGATTCTTTCTATAAAGATTTTTCGAAGATAAGAGCGGAAAAAAATATATATATTACAACTGACTTTGATGATTTTTTCCCCTACGAGAAGATTAATAAAATCTCAAATAATGAATTGGCTGCCACTCGAAAATTAATAGCCAGCCCATTAACTGACCGTAATCAAGTTAATGAGCTTTGGGAAATGTGTGAAAAGCTAAGAGAGGCAATTGCAGCTACCTATTCATCTAATTGCTATCTAGGTTGCAAGGTCAAGCAAAAACAGCTTAAACGCCTACGCACGATACTACGCGCAAAGGTGCGGGAAGTAACCGCAAATCATGTTGAAGCAGCTGAAGTTTTAGCATTTTTTGAAGATAAACGAGGTAAGAAACTAAGAGAGATCCAGATTCCAACAGTTAACTACGTGTTGCCAGATGGCAGAAAGGGAACGCGGGCTGAATGCTTATTTGCATCTACGAAGCATTGGCGAGAAATTCTAGATGCCTCCCGACATAATCGCTATACATGTGATATGTCTTTTGAGTATGTGCATTTCATGATTTCACGTTATGGCTGTTTAGATGCCTACTTATCTGCTCAAAGAGTAGGTGATGCTTCTCGAATGCACCTAGTAGTATTAGAGCGTGCTATAGCGATGCTAGTAGATATTAAAATACACTTTAGCCATAATAAAGCATTGTCGGCTAAGGTGGCTTATGCTTTACGCCTCGAACGGCAGTTTGCTGACTGGATGCTAGATGTTAAAGCTATGTACTACGGTAAAGTTATCAAAATGGCCACTGTTTCTCCCCAACTGGATATGCATCACATAAATGAGGCTATTGAACAGATTGAAATGATTAGGCATGGCGTGCTAAGTGCCCGCTCTCTTGTGGGATCGATACTCCAGTTGCCTGAATTTTTTCTACTCGATGCACAAAACTAAAATGACCAACTTTTATTATTGGATTATAAATACACCCATGTGACAAAAGGCTCTTACTTTCTTTCAACGTGATCCTTTAATTATGGTAGTGTCCTAATGTATATAGCTTGATATATCAATTGATAGAAAAGCACGCCTGACAGCGCTATAAAAAAACCGGCCAGGGTCGGCCGGTGCAAGGTTACTCATTACTCTCCAGGTTATACGGCCTGAAGGTAATCACCTCCCGGCCGAGCCAGGCATTCATCTCTTTCATTCGCTCCTGCAACGGCGTTAGCTCGTTCCTGACAAACACCTGTGACGCCTTCACGGCATCCCCAAAGCCGCCGGAGTTGTCCGGGATAATCCCCATCATCTGCGGCGGAACGCGGTGCGCGCTTAACAGGTCGTCGCGGCTGGCCTTCTTGATATTGAAAAAGTCGTCTTTGGTGGCGACTTCACTGAGCGGTAAGATTTTAATGCCGTCCGGCTTGCCGTTGGGTGCGTACATAAACAGGTTGCGGAAATTCCCCAGCCCTTTGGTATCGCGCATCGCCTGGCGCATCTTCTCAATGTCACTGCTGCTCTGCGCGGCGTCGGTCATATACAGGATGTAGCCCGCGTGCGCCCCGTTCTGGTAATACTTGCGCCGAAACAGCGTGGCCGACTCATTGAGCCAGGCGGAATTAAGGGCGCTGAGGTATTCCGGCAGCCTGTAAAGCTCCTGATTAATGTCCGGTTCAACCAGGTGAAACACGCTGCCGGCCACAAATTCATGCGGCTCTTTCCAGTCATTCACAAACCAATACACCCCCTCCTCAATGCCCCGGCGGGTAAATTTAGCCGGTGAGCACTCCAGGCGCAGCGGCGCGCCCAGCGCGTTTTTACGCAGCTCAACAAAGGCATTCCCGAATACCAGATAATCGAGCGCGATGCGGCTGAACTCCTGCTGTGTCAGCAGCGGGTGCGGCACAAAGGTGGAGGCCAGGATATTGCGCTTCACGTAAATCGGTGAGCTGTAATGCACGGCGGCGCGGAGGCTTTTCGCCAGCCCGTGAAAACTCACCGGCGGCTCATAACAACGGCCGTTACCGATGCACTCGGCATAATCCAGGATGTCGCGCTTATCCATCACCGCGGTCGGATCGCCAAAGCTGAACGCCTGTGGCTGCGGCAGGTTGCGTGAATGCCTGATCGTGGAAATGATTGTCAGGCTTGAAGACGTGAAACTTAAACCGCTACATCCACACAGATCACAACAAGGCACCTTATGGATGTAAGAAGGCCCCGCAAAAGCGGGGCTTTTTTATGTCTAGAGCATGAGGGCTTTAAAAATCCATCGCCATTTCATCGCCACTTTGATTTCACCAAATAAAAAAGCCACCGTGCAAGGTGGCTTAATCATATGCTTTTAAAGCTAAAATTTGGTGGCCCCTGTTGGGTTTGAACCAACGACCAAGCGATTATGAGTCCCAATTTGAATCGAGTGAAATCAGTAACTTGCTGATATTTATCTTTTCTTTAGGCCATATAGTGATGAAAAGTGGCACATAGCGTTGCGCTCTGCTGCCACTTTGCTGCCAAACTTATCTATCCAAAATGTAGGTGATTAACGGTATGATTTTGTTGGCTGTTTAAAAAACATTAATACCCGGTTTAAATTTGTCAATATTATTTTTTTACTAAGTGGTATTTAGATATGTTATTTAAAATTGAAATTAAATAAAGGAGTAGTTATGTCAAGCCTTAGAGATATGGAAGAACTTATTAGTGATATAGTTGATGTTGAGCTGAAAGAATACATGCGGGAAGCATTAACTTGCTATATGACAGGTGCGCATCGAGCATGCGTCGTACTTTCATTTATCGCTATTTTTGAAGATTTATTCAAAAAATTAGACGGGATGGCTACAACAAATAGAGTAGCTAAAGCAATTTTCATAGAAATCTCTAAAAAAAGAGATGAGCAAAAAGTTTATGAAAGTGATTTACTTAATAAATTAAAGGCTGAAAAAATAATTACGGATATTGATGCGGATTTCCTTTCAGTATTAAGAACGCTCAGAAATAAAGCTGCACATCCTTCAGGTCATAAGCCCACTGCTGAAGAAGCCCGATATGTTTATTCTGAAACTATACATAGATTTCTATCTAAGCCAGTTTTATCAACAACTCAGGTTGCCGACCAAATCCTGTCTAGGTTGACTAACTCATATTTATTTCCGACTTCGAGTATTCAAGATCATGCTACAGTAGTAAATGAAGGTGTTAAAAACCTGCATCATGATGGATATTCATATCTTCTAAAAAAATTGATCGAATCACTCGATAATGCAAACGAACAAATAAAGCTAAATGCAAAAAGATATCTTTTGGGTTTATCAAGTAAACCGCTTAATAGTGATGTCCTTGAGCAGATAAAAAAACAACTTGTAATTGAATGCAGTACCGATAAAAGTAAAAGGCAATGTTTGATGGAATGTATCTCAACCAATGGTAATCTACTCAAGGATATAGATGATATTATTTATTTAAGATTAAATAAAATGTTTGAGGATACAATTTTAGATACAAAATCCTCTGATCAACATACGTATTTAAGGCATCCCGTACAAATTGCTAATAGTATTCTTGGTTTGGAAGCGATAGTTATCGATAGATGTTTTAAGTCTACCCTTGAGGATGTTCTTGAGAAATACAAACTAAGTCCCGTATTAATGAAATATGTTAAAGGGCATGAATGGGCTAAAGATAAAGTTATACAATCAATTTTTGGCCAGGCAGGTTCTTCAACTTTCTCAGAAGCTAACTCTTTTGCACAGAGTGCAAGCTCATACGATGGTGATATCTCAAATTTGATGGATGACTCAAGTTGTTTCGAACTTATTATTCACATCTGTGCAGCAGGCGACTGGGGAGCATATGGGGCTGAAGGGATGATGAAAGGGAAATTTAATAATATTCCAAAAATTAAGGAAAAGGCACTAAAAGCATTGAAAGATGATATTGATAATTGCCAACAAGTGATTGAAAAAATCAGGCCGTCAATTGGTAAAGCAGAAGAATTTGAAAAAAATTACTTTTGATTCTTGCTGCGCAAAACAGAGGGCGTGAATAACGCCCTCTGTTTGAAAGTATAAGGTCTATTTAATTTAAAGTTTTCTGTGCTATCGAATTTAAATAAACTGACATTAACTGTTGTCTCGCGAAAATTAATTGCGTTTTTGTTTTCAATATCTCATTTTCTAATTCGTTTTTTTAGTTTCACATTCGAAATCAATGTTTATTTTTTTAAAGCTATCCTTATAATCATCGGTTCTTTTTTTTGATTCACACTGGCGGTTGGCAAGTGTGATTCTGTCATTTATTTTATTTAATGTATAATCATGCGCGTCTTTTTTATTAGAATAATCTATAAATAATTTAGGGCTTTCCCTTTTTATGTTTCTCCTAAGATTACCTTTGTCTCTGGTGTTGAGCTCTCGAAGATTGTACGATTCAGCTATTTTATTAAAGCACTGTGATATATTATTGGCGCTGGACATTAATTTATAACATTCGGAGTAAGCTAGCGATGTAAATTGAGATAATAGATGTACCCTCAATTCTGAATATTGCTCAGAAAATTTCCCTTGTACTATTTTAAGATTTGATTTAGCTGTGAGAGCTTCGTTCTTTGCTTGGTTAACATCCTTCGAAAGCTGACTTAGTTCCATCGTTTTTTCATTCAAGCTTGCGTTAAGGTCTAAAAGTTTTTTGTCTTTTTTTTCAAGTTCAAGAGTCTTTTTTGCTATTTCTTCATCAAGCAGTGATTTCTGATACACAGGAAGTACGGTATAAAAATAACCAAAAGCTGCTAGTGCCAAAACCCCTATTTGTGAAAAGTTAGCAATTCTTGTAGACCAGACATCTATCTTTGACATGTAAGTATCCTGAGATTTAAGAGAATTAAACTTTAAGAAATTTTAGTTAGCGGATTCAGAATTTTAGCTTCATATAAATGTTCTGGAGCAAAATGAGCATACTGCATCGTCACTTTAATATCTGTATGTCCTAAAATCCGTTGGAGTACAAGAATGTTGCCGCCATTCATCATGAAATGAGAAGCAAAGGTATGGCGCAAAACATGCGTTAGCTGTCCGGCTGGTGTCTCGAGGCCAGCACGTTGCATAGCCTTTCTAAAAGCTGAATAGCATGGTTTAAAGAGCAACTGCGCTTTCCTGCTCGATGGCAGTTCAGCCTGTAATTTTTCAGTAATCGGCACCGCGCGGTTTCTCTTGCCTTTAGTTTTTACATATATGATCTGACCGGCGCGGATTTGGTTTCCCTTCAAGCCTTCGGCCTCACTCCATCGTGCGCCAGTTGCCAGGCAGATTTTCACAATGGTAGTCAGATCTTTAGAACGGCTGTTCTCACACTCGGTGAGAAGAGTTCTTATTTCCTCAATGGTGAGATACGCCATCTCAGACTCACTGATTTTGAACTCGCGCACGTTCTCAAGCGGATTGGGCGCGGTCCATTCATCTAGGCGACGCAACTCATTAAACATAGCTCTAAAGTAGGCCAGTTCAAGATTTACTGTACGAGCTGTTACTGTCTTAACTCTGTTTGAATCGATATTTTCCCGGTTAACAGCCGCTCCCGATAAGCAGCTACAGTTCCCATATTACGTTCGCTGACAAATAAAGATAACAAAAAAGCCACCCCTTGCGGAGTGGCTTAATCATATGATTTTAAAGCTAAAATTTGGTGGCCCCTGTTGGGTTTGAACCAACGACCAAGCGATTATGAGTCGCCTGCTCTAACCACTGAGCTAAGGGGCCGGGCGGCGTGATTATACGGCAGTTCTCATCAGCAGGTCTACCTTTGCCCGGCTGGATGGCGGTTTTCTGCTCAGATTAGTCTGTTGTAATTTCTGGAGGTTTTTGCGATAACCAAAAGAAATGTATCACTGGGGATTGATATGATTAAGGACATCCTGACAGAGGGGTTGCAGGTGGTGTTTTGCGGGATTAATCCGGGGTTATCCACCGCGCACCACGGGTATCACTTCGCCAACAGCAATAACCGGTTCTGGAAAGTGATCCATCTGGCCGGCTTTACTGCGCGGCAACTGCGGCCGGAAGAGGAGCAGCATCTGCTGGATACCGGCTGCGGCATCACCCGCCTGGTGGACCGGCCCACGGTGGAAGCCTCTGAACTGGCGCGGGCGGAGTTGCGGCAGGGCGGGGCGGCGCTGCGGGAGAAGATCCTGCGATATCAACCACGGGCGCTGGCGGTGCTGGGCAAACAAGCTTACAGCAGCGCCTTTGGCATCAGGAAAGTGGCCTGGGGGCGTCAGCCGGAAAGCATCGGTGGGACGGCGGTGTGGGTGCTGCCCAACCCCAGCGGGTTGAACCGCGCATCGCTTGACGAGCTGGTAGCGGCATACCGCGAACTCTATCTCGACCTGACCCAACGCGCGCCATAACCCATAAGCTGAACCGGGCACGCTCCGGCAGGCGGATAGCGGCTATCGTGAATGCTATTCCCCTCTGCGCCGGCCCCAGACCGCAGGCATAAAAAAAGCCCCTTACGGGGCTTTTTTGTGGCGGCAACCGGGCGATTAATCGTCCAGGAAGCTGCGCAGTACTTCAGAGCGGCTCGGATGGCGCAGTTTACGCAGCGCCTTCGCTTCAATCTGGCGGATACGCTCACGCGTGACGTCAAACTGTTTGCCCACTTCTTCCAGCGTGTGGTCGGTGTTCATGTCGATACCGAAACGCATACGCAGCACTTTCGCCTCACGCGCCGTCAGGCCGGCCAGCACGTCGTGCGTGGCAGAGCGCAGGCTCTCAGAGGTCGCGGAGTCCAGCGGCAGCTCCAGCGTCGTGTCTTCAATGAAGTCGCCCAGATGCGAATCTTCATCATCACCAATCGGCGTCTCCATGGAGATCGGCTCTTTGGCAATCTTCAGCACTTTGCGGATCTTGTCTTCCGGCATCAGCATACGTTCAGCCAGCTCTTCCGGCGTCGGCTCGCGGCCCATCTCCTGCAGCATCTGGCGCGAGATACGGTTGAGCTTGTTGATGGTCTCAATCATATGCACCGGAATACGGATGGTACGTGCCTGGTCAGCGATGGAACGGGTAATCGCCTGACGGATCCACCAGGTGGCGTAGGTCGAGAACTTGTAACCACGGCGGTATTCGAACTTGTCTACCGCTTTCATCAGGCCGATGTTGCCTTCCTGAATCAGGTCCAGGAACTGCAGGCCACGGTTGGTGTATTTTTTGGCGATAGAAATCACCAGACGCAAGTTCGCTTCCACCATCTCTTTCTTGGCGCGGCGCGCTTTCGCTTCACCAATCGACATACGGCGGTTGATGTCTTTGACCTGCTCAATGGTCAGGCCGGTCTCTTCCTCGATCTGACGCAACTTTTGCAGGCTGCGCTGGACATCTTCACTGACGTCTTTCAGCTTCTCAGACCACGGCTTGGCCATCGCGACGGCCGCTTCGAACCAGACATCGCTGGTCTCGTTGCCGGCGAACAGGTTGACGAAGTTTTTCTTCGGCATTTTGCACTGTTCAACGCACAGCTTCATGATGATGCGTTCCTGGGTACGGACGCGATCCATCATGGAACGCATGCTGTTGACCAGGAAATCGAACTGTTTCGGCACCAGGCGGAACTGTTTGAAGATCTCAGAAAGCTTCAGGATCTCTTCTGCGGCGCTGGCGTGGCTGCGGCCTTTGGTCTTGATGACGTTACGGGTCGCTTCATACTGCTCACGCAGGTCGGTGAATTTCTGGCGCGCCAGTTCAGGGTCGATGCTGTTGTCATCGTCGCTGCTGTCGTCGTCTTCATCTTCATCTTCGTCTTCGTCGTCCAGTTCCTCGTTCGGCAGTTCAGAGCCAACGTGGGTGGCGGTCGGGGCGATATCCTCTTCCGCGTTCGGGTCAACAAAGCCGGTGATCAGGTCAGACAGGCGGGACTCGCCGGCTTCCACACGATCATACTGTTCCAGCAGGTAGGTAATCGCTTCCGGGTATTCGGCAACGGAGCACTGCACCTGGTTGATACCGTCTTCGATGCGTTTGGCGATGTCAATTTCACCTTCACGCGTCAGCAGTTCAACGGTACCCATTTCGCGCATATACATGCGCACCGGATCGGTCGTACGGCCAATCTCAGACTCAACGCTGGACAACACCTGGGCAGCCGCTTCGGCCGCGTCTTCGTCGGTGTCATTGGTGTTTTCGGCCAGCATCAAATCATCGGCGTCCGGTGCTTCTTCCAGCACCTGAATGCCCATGTCGTTAATCATCTGGATGATGTCTTCGATCTGGTCGGAGTCGACGATATCTTCCGGCAGATGGTCATTGACCTCAGCATAGGTCAGATAGCCTTGCTCCTTACCACGGGTGACAAGAAGTTTGAGCTGTGACTGCGGGTTTTGCTCCATAAGACGGTATCCACACTTCAGAGTATTTGGGTTGGTGTCGGTCGGCGAAACCGCCAACGATAACATTTGGGGCGTTTTTGTTGTTGCCGCGGCCCGCTATGGCGGCATCGTGCAGGGCATCGCCCCGCTATATATCGGCACTTAAGCCGTCAGATGGTCATTTTTTTTTCGCCAGTACCTGGTTGAGAGAGCGAACCTCTTCCCGTTCTTCCGTGCTCAAACCATGCGTCCGGGCGCGCGCGATTAGCGTCTCCAGCCGTTGCTCCAGAACGGAGTCATACAGGCTGGCCAGCGTGTCCACAAATGTTTCCTCAACCATATCCTCTACGATCATGTGGTTCCATGTCGCCAGGATTTCAAGCTGCTGGCTGTACTTATTATCGCGATATTGTTCCAGCAACTGGCCGGTGGTCAGCCCCGGCTGGGCCAGGCAGGTCTCGACCAGTTCGACAAACAGGTCAAAGCCCGGCAGTCCGGCTTGTTCCACGCCTTGCAGCGAAGGAATAAGTGTAGCCAGCCGGGGATTTTGTACCAACAATCCTATCAGTATACGCATTGTCGTGCGTTTTAGCTGGGGCGGCTGGTAGCTATTTGCGCTTTCACCCTGTTTGGGCAGCAGCTTCTCCAGCTGGCTGTCATCCAGGATGCCCAGCTTGTTGCCGAGTTGCTGGCGCAGGTAAAGACGTAACGTTTCACCCGGTACCTGTCCGATCAGCGGCAATGCCAGGGTGCTTAATTTGGCGCGCCCGTCAGGGCTGCTCAAATCCACCTGCGGCAGCAGCGTTTCGAACAAGAAGGTCGAGAGCGGTTGAGCCTGCTCCATGCGCTGCTCAAAGGCCGCTTTGCCCTCTTTACGGATCAGGGTGTCGGGGTCTTCGCCGTCAGGCAAAAACATAAAGCGCAGCTGGCGGCCGTCAGTCAGGTAGGGCAGGGCGGTTTCCAGCGCGCGCCAGGCCGCCTCACGGCCGGCACGGTCGCCGTCATAGCAGCACACCACGTTGTCAGTGGCGCGGAACATCAGCTGGATGTGGTCAGCGGTGGTCGAGGTGCCGAGCGAGGCTACGGCATAATCAATGCCGAACTGCGCCAGTGCCACCACGTCCATATAACCTTCCACCACCAGCAAACGGGCCAGCTCCGGGTGGCTTTGCTGCGCTTCATACAGGCCGTACAACTGGCGGCCTTTATGGAAAATCTCGGTTTCCGGGGAGTTGAGATACTTGGGTACCCCATCACCCAGCACCCGCCCGCCAAAGGCGATCACCCGCCCGCGTTTGTCGCGGATAGGGAACATCACCCGTTCGCGGAAGCGGTCATAAACCCGCCCCTGGTCGTTGGTGACCAGCATCCCGGCGTCATTCAACGCGGTACGGCCGTCACTGTTTTTACCAAAGCGCTTCAGGGTGTTATCCCATCCGGCCGGGGCAAAGCCAATCGCAAAGTGCTGGATAATCTCCTGGCTCAGGCCGCGCTGTTGCAGGTAGTCGCGGGCGACCTGCGCAGTGGGCTGAGCCAGGGCGTGCTGATAATGGGTGCTCAGCTGTTCCATCAGCTGGTACAGGCTCTGGCGCTGATGGCGTTCAATCTGGGAGGGGCCGGACCCTGCCTCGTAAGGCACGTCCAGGCCATGCATGGTTGCCAGTTCCTCAATGCTTTCGACAAACTCCAGCCTGTCGTAATTCATCAGGAAATCGATGGCATTGCCATGCGCGCCGCAGCCGAAACAGTGGTAAAACTGCTTCTCGCCATTGACGGTGAAAGAGGGGGTTTTCTCATTGTGGAACGGGCAGCACGCATGATAATTCCTGCCCTGCTTTTTCAGCTTCACCCTGGCATCGATCAAATCGATGATGTCAGTGCGCGCCAGCAGGTCATTGATAAATACACGCGGGATTCGTCCAGCCATAAGCCCCTTGCTCACCAGCCTATAAACGACAACAAGCCGCGCATTCCTTTCGGAAAGCACGGCCTTCGTATACTACTACTCAGTCTGCGCGTTTTTCGAAATGACCAAACCACGCGGTGGGGTTACCCCCGAAAAATTAGTACAGACGAGTACGGCGTGCGTTTTCGCGAGCCAGTTTCTTCGCGTGACGTTTCACAGCAGAAGCTTTAGCGCGTTTACGTTCGGTAGTCGGTTTTTCATAGAACTCACGACGACGAACTTCAGCTAAAACACCCGCTTTTTCGCAGGAACGTTTGAAACGACGCAGAGCTACGTCGAACGGCTCGTTTTCACGTACTTTAATTACCGGCATGTGCCTCTCACCTCAATAAAATCGGTTTGTCGCTGGCCTGTGGCGCCAGCCATTTTCAAAATGGTGCGGAATTTTACTTCAATGGGTGCTGCTTTGTAAAGCACCACAGCAAATTGGAATGGGCAGGACGGCCAGCAAATGTGCTCGCTTATGCGCAAGCGGGTGATTATATACCAATCAATCGGGAATACCCGTGATTAATCAGTGCCGGGCGAAAATTCCCTCGCTGTCCGGCACGGAAAAAAAGAGGGGGGGCGCAGGCGCAGGCAGGTTGTGCGGGCGCATATGGCTGCAAGCCGGTGTTGAGCCGCCCCCAGATAGTGGTAAACTGCGCGCCGCGCCGCCCGCGTCGGGGCGCCGTTCGAAACAGGTGGAAAAGGCAATGCGCGTATTAGGTATCGAAACGTCCTGCGATGAGACCGGCATCGCAATTTATGACGATCAACAAGGTCTGCTGGCCAATGAATTGTACAGCCAGGTGAAATTGCATGCGGACTACGGCGGCGTGGTGCCGGAACTGGCCTCGCGTGACCACGTCCGCAAGACGGTGCCGCTGATTCAGGCCGCGCTGAAGGATGCGGGCCTGCAGGGCAGTGACATCGATGCGGTGGCGTATACCGCCGGGCCGGGGCTGGTCGGCGCGCTGCTGGTGGGGGCGACCATCGGCCGTTCGCTGGCGTTCGCCTGGGGCGTGCCTGCGGTGCCGGTACACCATATGGAAGGCCACCTGCTGGCCCCGATGCTGGAAGACAACCCGCCGTCGTTCCCGTTTGTGGCGCTGCTGGTTTCCGGCGGGCACACCCAGCTCATCAGCGTGACCGGCATTGGTGAATACCGGCTGCTGGGCGAGTCGATTGACGATGCCGCCGGGGAAGCCTTCGACAAAACCGCCAAGTTGCTGGGGCTGGACTACCCCGGCGGCCCGATGCTGTCGAAAATGGCGCAGCAGGGGCAGGCGGGGCGCTTTACGTTCCCCCGGCCGATGACCGATCGCCCAGGGCTGGATTTCAGCTTCTCCGGCCTGAAGACGTTTGCTGCCAATACCATCCGCGGCAATGAGTCTGACGATCAGACCAAAGCAGACATCGCCCGCGCCTTTGAAGATGCGGTGGTGGATACCCTGGCGATCAAGTGCAAGCGGGCGCTGGAGGAGACCGGCTTCTCCCGGCTGGTGATGGCGGGCGGCGTGAGCGCCAACCGCACCCTGCGCAGCAAGCTGGCGGAGATGATGCAGAAGCGCCGTGGCGAGGTGTTCTACGCCCGCCCGGAGTTCTGCACCGACAACGGCGCAATGATCGCTTACGCGGGCATGGTGCGCCTTAAAGCAGGCAACACCGGTGGGCTGGGCATCACCGTGCGTCCGCGCTGGCCGCTGGCAGAGCTGCCGGCCGTGTAACCTGCCGCTGCGTACATCCGCGGCGGGCACACAAAGCATCTGCCGCGTGCATCCGCGGTGGGCACGCAAAAAAAAGCGCCGGGCAATCTGCACCGGCGCTTTTTTTATGTTTCCCCGGCATGGCACCGGGGAAAAGGAGAGGCTTAGAGCTGCATGTCGGTCGCGGCTTTGGCTTCTACTTTGCTTTCACTGGCCGGAGCCACGACAGCCGGGGTATCCTGCGGGATCATCGGCGGCGGGGTCAGTTGCAGCGTCTGGCTGGTCATCTGCCATTCCTGCTCGGTCAGCTGCGGGTTGCCGTTCAGCTTCTTGCCGTAGGTTGGGATGATTTCACGCATCTTCGCCTGCCAGGCCGGGGTCGCCATCTTGTCTTTGAACGCTTTTTCCAGCAGGTTCACCATGATCGGTGCTGCAGTGGACGCGCCCGGAGATGCGCCCAGCAGGGCTGCCAGGGTGCCTTCTTTGTCGCTTACGATCTCAGTGCCGAGACGCAGTACGCCGCCTTTCTCTTCATCTTTCTTGATGATCTGCACGCGCTGGCCTGCCTGCCACAGACGCCAGTCTTCTTTACGCGCTTCTGGGAAGTATTCCTGCAGCGCTTTGAAGCGGTCGTCGTCAGACATCATCAGCTGACCGGCCAGGTACTCAACCAGCGGGTATTCATCGATCCCAACATGCATCATCGGCACGATGTTATGCACGGTGGTGCTCTTCGCCAGATCCCACAGAGAACCCTCTTTCAGGAACTTGGTGGAGAAGGTAGCGAATGGCCCGAACAGGATCACGCGCTTGCCGTCCAGCACACGGGTATCCAGGTGCGGTACGGACATCGGCGGGGAGCCGACGGACGCTTTGCCGTACACTTTCGCCAGGTGTTTGCTGGCCACTTCCGGGTTCTCGGTCACCAGGAAGGAACCGCCCACCGGGAAACCGGCGTAGTTTTTGGCTTCCGGAATACCGGATTTCTGCAACAGCGGCAGAGACGCACCGCCCGCCCCGATAAAGACGAATTTCGCATCAATGCTGTGCTCTTCGCCGTTATTTTTCAGGTCAGCCACGGTAACGTGCCAGCTGTTGTCCGGGTTGCGTTTCAGGTCACGCACTTCCGTGGAGAGATCCAGCGTGAAGTTTTTCTTCTGTTGCAGGTTGCCGACGAACTGGCGGGTGATCTCACCAAAGTTCACGTCGGTGCCGATCGGCATCCAGGTGGCGGCCACTTTCTGCTTCGGATCACGGCCATCCATCACCAGCGGGATCCATTTCTGGATCTCTTTCGGGTCGTCAGAATACTGCATGCCCTGGAACAGGGTGCTCTTCTGCAACGCCAGGTAACGCTTGTGCAGGTAATCGACGTTCTCATCGCCCCAGACGAAACTCATGTGCGGCGTGGAGTTAATAAAGGAGTGCGGGTTCTTCAGAACGCCCTGTTTCACCTGGTGAGACCAGAATTGACGGGAGATCTGGAAACCTTCGTTGATCTCAACCGCTTTCGCGATCTCAATCTCGCCATTCTCTTTTTCCGGCGTGTAGTTCATTTCCGCCAGTGCAGAGTGGCCGGTACCGGCATTATTCCAACCGTTGGAACTCTCTTTTGCCACACCGTCCAGGCGCTCAACCATGGCCATTGACCAATCCGGTTCCAGCTCACTCAGATAGGTGCCCAGGGTGGCGCTCATAATACCGCCGCCGATCAACAGGACATCCACTTTCTGGTCTTCCGCTGCGTGCGCGAGCGTGCTGCTGAGCAACGCGGATGAGCACAATAAAGCCACTACTTTCATCTTCATTACGACTACCTTGCCAGGACTTGTTCAGAAAAAATATTATTTATCAATAACATAAAAACGTCCCTCGCCGCTGGAGGAACCTTTTGAAGGTATGATAATTACGAAGCAAATATGCAACCTTTGCGCAACGCGGCGGAATATATCATTTAACAGCCGTTTAATTAAAGTCCCTTTGTCAGTTAATAACCGACGGAGTCAATAACCATTCAGTAACGCATTGTTATTAGCCTTAAGAAGGAAGCGGACTTAAATCAAATCATGATTGGGGGCAGAATAAATGCGCGGGATAAGCCCGGAAAACGACGCAGAAATAACCGCTAAAGTGAAAGGGAAATAAAAAGTCTGATTATTCTAAAAAAAGAACCGGCGGGCGGATAATTATACGTCAGGTTAATTTAATGTTGATTTAATGTGAATTAAAATGAGGCGTAAAATAAGGGGCCGATCCGGCCCCCCACACTCTACTTTTTGGCGTACAGCGTATCGATCGTCTGCTGCCAGACAAACGGCGTCAATTGCGCATAGGTCAGATCGCGTGCGGCCAGCGCGTCCACCATGCCTTGTTGGGTCTGCGCGGTGGCCTGGCTCATGGCTGCGGGCACCTGCACATCCTGCAACGTTTTCACCACTTCCTGCATCTCTTCAGCGCGGCGGCGGCCATGCTCCGCCACCCGGCTGATCAGGTAGTGCGGAAACTCCCCCTGCCAGCCGAGCGACGGGAAGCTGGCGTGCAGGGAGTCAATCACCGCCTGCTCCACGCCGTACTGGCGCGCGGCGCTCAAACATTCCGTGGTCAGCGCCTCCAGCCCTTTGATCATCACACTGCGGCACATCTTAATGGCGGACGCCTCGCCCACTTCACGGCTCCAGACCCGGCAATGGAAGCCAAGGCTATTCAGCTTCGGGCCTATCTCCTCTGCGCGCGGCCCACCGATCAGCAGCGGCGTGGCAAGGCGCTGCGGCGGCACCGGGGCCATCACCGCCACATCGAGGTAATCTGCGCCGTGCTGCTCAATCAATGCCGCGGCGGCCCGCTTGGTGTTGGGGGCCACGGAGTTCAGGTCGAGAAACACCTGCCCGCCGGTCAGCAGCGGGGCGCACTGGGCCGCCACGTCCAGCGCATTGGCGGCGGTCACGGCAGAGAAGACCCACGTCGCCCCCTGCACCGCATCCGCCGGCGACAGGGCGGGGCGCACGCCGCAGCGGGCGGCTTTCGCCAGCATCGCGCCGCGCGTCCCGCCCAGCAACTGGCTGTCCCAGACGGTGACCTGCACGCCGCGCGCCTGCATCTCTTCTGCCAGGATGGCACCGGCTTCACCAAAGCCAATCAACGTAACACGGGCTATTTCCATCATCGTGCTCCTTCAAACGGCCATACGGCGGCCGGGATCAACACATTGCCGTCAAAAATCAGCCGGGCCGTGCGCAACAGGCCGCACCCGGCCAGCTGTTGCTGCGCAGCCAGCCGCAACAGCACGCTGAATTCGCCGCCCGGATGCTCCACGCTCAGGCGCTGCGGGTTTTGCCCTGGGGTAAGCGCTGCCAGCCCTTCCGCCACGCTGCCGGGGATCAGGCAGGCGCTGGCGACACTCACCGCGCCCAGCACCCCGATTGAGGCGTGGCAACGGTGCGGGATAAACGTGCGGCTGGAAATTGTCCCGCCATGGCGCGGCGCAGCCAGCAGCGTCATTTTCGGCACGCTGCGATCACTGACGTCACCGAGGTTCATCTTCGGCCCCATTTGCAGGCGAATCGACTCCAGCCGCTGTTTCAGTTCGCTGTCGGCATCCAGTTGTTCGCGGCTCTCGTAACCGCTGCGATCCAGATCCGCCGCACGCACCAGCACCACCGGCATACCGTTATCAATGCAGGTGACGTCAATGCCGTCAACGCGATCGCGCGCCGCGCCGGTGGGCAGCAGCGCGCCGCAACTGGAACCGGCGATGTCGGCGAAGGTCAGCACCACCTCGGCGGCCGTGCCGGGCACGCCGTCAATGTGCAGCCCGCCGTCATAGTTCACGGCGCTGTCCGGCGTTGCCACCTGGGCGACGGCAACCTGCCCGGTGTTCTCCATGAAAATACGGACTTCCGTGACACCGGGCCGGGCGGGCACCAGCCCGCGCTCAATGGCAAACGGGCCGACGGCGGCGAGGATGTTGCCGCAGTTCTGGCCGTAATCCACCACCGCCTTGTCGACATTCACCTGTGCGAACAGGTAATCCACATCCGCATCCGGGCGTTTGGAACGCGCCACTATCGCGACTTTGCTGGTCAGCGGATCGGCCCCGCCGAGGCCGTCGATCTGGCGCGGATCGGGCGATCCCATCACCGCCAGCAGCACGCGGTCACGCAATACAGGATCGGCAGGCAGATCGGCGGCCAGAAAACAGGCCGCTTTCGAGGTGCCGCCACGCATCAGCAAACAAGGGATCCGGCGCTGGCGCATTTTACTTACTCCCCCAGCTCATGCAGGCTGTCGACATAGCGCAGCCCTTTTTCCGCCAGGCGCGGGCGCATCTGGTAGATGTCCAGCCCCAGTTCGCCCTGCGCCATACGCGCGCGTTTGCTCTCCTCAAGCTCCGCACGTTTGCGGCTGGCGGCGGCCACCCCGGCCGCCTCGGCATGGCGTACCACCACCACACCGTCATCATCCGCCACCATCACATCACCGGGGACGATCAACTGCCCGGCGCACACCACCGGCACGTTGACGGAACCCAGCGTCTCTTTGACCGTGCCCTGCGCATACACCGCCCGTGACCAGACGGCGAACCCCATCTCACGCAGGGTGCGGGTGTCACGCACACCGACATCCGCAATCAGCCCGCGCACGCCGCGTGCCTGCAATGAGGTCGCCAGCAAATCGCCGAAATAGCCATCGCTGCAAGGGGAGGTGGGGGCGACCACCAGCACATCACCCGGCCGGCACTGCTCAACCGCGACGTGGAACATCCAGTTGTCACCGGGGGCGACCAGCACCGTCACGGCGCTGCCGGCAATGCCGTGATCCTGCTGGATCGGGCGGATCGCCGGGTCCAGCAGCCCTTTGCGCCCCTGCGCTTCATGCACCGTTGCCACACCGTAAGCGGCCAGGGTGTCGATCACCGCGTGGTCTGCGCGGGGAATGTTGCGCACCACGACGCCGCGTTTGCCGAGATGACTCATGCCAGATCCTCCGTGACGCGTGGGAAAATGCTCTGATAGCCTTCCCCGTAAATGATGTCGCGGCTGCTGGTGATGCCGACGTTACGTTTGGCCTGCACGCCGCGCTGTTGCGCCACGCGGGTGTAGTATTCCCACAGGTGCTCCTGCCCGGCCATGCATTGGATCGCCTGGTATTTCTTATCCCAGACGGAGGTGATGTCGAGCAGCACATCCGGTTTCCACTCACACTGTTCCGGCTGGTGCGGCTCAAAGCAGTAGACCGGCGGCGCACCGACAACCGGCTCGCCGGGGCGGTAGCCCTCAGCCTGGGCGATGATGCGTGCCTCCTGTGCCAGGTGGGTCGCCAGCGGGTGATCGTAGTTGTACGGGTCTTTCAGCGAATGGGTCAGCACGAAGTGCGGCTGTACGCGGCGGTAAACATCCGCCAGGCGGAACAGCGCGTCTTTGTCCGCCCGCAAGGGGTAGTCGCCCATATCAAAAAACTCGATGCTTGCGCCGAGGATCTCCGCCGCCGCGTTGGCCTCTTCCCGGCGGGCTGCTTTGACGCTCTCTTCAGTCATGTTGCCTTTGCGCCACAGTTTGGCGGACTCACCGCGTTCGCCAAATGAGAGACAAACCACATGGACGTCGTAACCCTGCGCGTGGTGCAGGGCAATGGCGCCGCCGGCGCGCCAGACGAAATCGGCAGAGTGGGCACTGACAACCAGCGCACTTTTTTTCAGGGTGGCATTGTTCATGATGTCCTCCGGTTTTTTTCCATGCTGGCACGCCGTCCGGTATGGCGATAATTCATTCGATTGCAGCAGGTATGCGTTTTATTTATATTGCCCATCAGGATCGTGTTTTCAGGGTGGGGAAAATCATGCAGCTGACAGCCCATGATGAAGGGGTAAACCTGATGCAAATCAGGGCGTTTATTCAGGTGGTGGAGCAGGGCAGCGTCTCGCGTGCGGCAGATGAGTTATTCCGTACCCAGTCGGCGGTAACGCGTGCCATCCGCGATTTGGAGCAACGGCTGGCGGTGCCGCTGTTTGAGCGCCATGCAGGCGGCATGATGCTGACAGACTTCGGCAAATGCGTGCTGCCGCGGGCGCGGCGGGCGTTGGCAGAACTGCACCAGGTGCCGCTGCTGCTGGCGCGGCTGCGCGGCCGGCCGGCCCCGGCGCGCAGCGAGGCAGAGCCGCTCTGGCTGTTCAACGTGCGGCGGCTGCATATTTTCATCACCCTGTGCCAGACCCGCCATATGCAGACGGTGGCCGCGCAACTCGGCCTCAGCCAGCCGGCGGTCAGTGCCGCGCTGAAAGTACTGGAGAATGGCGCGGGCATCGCACTGCTGGAGCGCACCCCGCACGGCATGATGCCGTCACTGGCCGGGCGTGAGATGGAGCCGAACATCCGCCGTGCCCTGAACGAGCTGAACCACATTCCGGCCGATATCGCCGCCCGGCGCGGGGTGCTGGCGGGCACGGTGCGCATCGGCGCGCTGCCGCTGGGGCGCACGCGGCTGCTGCCGCAGGCGATTATCCGGCTGACGGCGCGCTACCCGGCGGTCAGGGTCATTACCAATGAGAGCGCATTCGGCACCCTGGCAGCTGAGATGCGCGCCGGGGACATCGATTTTATTTTCGGGGCGCTGCGCAACAGCAGCGATGCCGCTGACATCACGCGCGAGACGCTGTTTCGTGAGGAGATGGTGCTGCTGGCGCGGCGGGATCACCCACTGGTGACGCCATCACTGAGCGCGGAGGATCTGCGCCGGGCGCGCTGGGTGTTGCCGCGGGCGGCGACACCGGCACGCCGCCTGCTGGACGGCTGCTTCCGGGCGATGGGCATCCCGGCGCCGGAGCCGGTGGTGGAGAGCGGTGATCTGGCGTTGGTGCGCGGGCTGTTGCTGCATTCAGAGATGGTGGCGGCGGTGTCAGCGCATCAGCTGGAGCATGAGCTGGCCAGCGGCGAGCTGGTGGTGCTGCCGCTGCCCCTGCCGGACACCGGCCGCGATATCGGGTTGACCTGCCGCGCGGGCTGCCTGCATTCACCTGCCGCGCAGGCAATGATCGACTGCCTGCGCGAGGTGTGTGCCGAAGGGCAGGATCAGGCCGGTTTACCCGCGACCCCATAACGCCCCGGCTACCGGTTGTTCATGGTGCGTGACAGGGCGGGCAAGTCGTTGATATCGATGCCTTTGACCTGTTCCGGCGGATTCGCTTTCTGGTGCCGGGTGATGGTGAGCGCCGCCAGCAGGGCAGGGATCGCCAGGATAATAAAGATGCTGGTGGTACCGGGGAAGGTCACCAGCAGCACCCCGCCGATAGAGGAACTGAGGATCGCCCCGGTGCGGCCGATGCCGTGCATCCAGCTCACGCCGGTGGCACGCATTTCGGTCGGGTAAAACGCCGGGGAGAAGCCCTGTAACCCATTCTGGGCGCCGTTAATGCAAAAGCCGCTGAAGAATACCAGCACGGCCAGCACCGCCGGGCCGAAGGCCCCGAGCCCTTGCGCCAGCAGGCAGGCCATCCCCAGCAAATAGAACAGGCCAATCACATATTTCGCGGCGAAGCGGTCCATCAGATACCCCACCAGCAGGCCACCGAGCGGGCCGCCGAGCTGGAACAGCCCGGCAATCATCGCGGCGCGCTCCAGCGAGAAGCCGCTGGTACGCATAATGGTCGGCAACCAGCCGTTCAGCAGGTAAATCACGAACAGCCCCATAAAGTAGGTGATCCACAGCACCAGGGTGCCGCCTGCGTAGCCTTTGCTGAAGAGTTGCAGCACCGCGGCGCGCTTGCGGATCACCGGCGTATTCAGCACAAAAGTGGTATTGGGCGCAAAATGGCCGCCGGCACGCCGCAACACCGCCGCGATTTTCTCGCGGCTGACGCGGCGCACCACCATGTACATGGCGGACTCCGGCAGCACCATCATCAACACCGGCAGCATCAGCAGCGGCACCAGCCCGCCGAGGGCCAGCACCGCTTTCCAGCCAAAATCAGGCAGCAGCCCGGCGGCAATAAACCCGCCAGCGCCGGAACCGATGTTAAAACCGCTGTACATCAGGGCGATGGTCAGGCCACGGCGGCGCGCCGGCATATACTCCGACACCAGCGTGACGCAGTTGGGCATCACCGCGCCCAGCCCCAGCCCGGCCAGAAAACGCAGCACGGCCATCTCCAGCGGCGTGCGGGCAAAAGCGCACAACAGGCTGAACAGGGCAAAACCGAATACAGAGAACAGCAGCACCCGTTTACGCCCCACACGGTCTGACCACGGCCCGGCAATCAGCGCGCCAATCGCCACGCCAAACATCGCCGCACCGAGGATTGGCCCCATTTCTGCCCGTGAAATGCCCCACTGCTCAATCAGCGCCGGGGCCACAAAGCCCATCACCGCCGCATCGTAGCCGTCGAACATGATGATGATGAAACAGAGCCCCAGCACCAGCCACTGGTAGCCGGAAATGGGGCGGGCATCTATCCAGCCTTTTACGTCAACAATCGGGTGATCGCTCATCGGGTACGCTCTCTGTTTTTTTTATCAATAACGTGATCGGGTTAAAGTTTTTACCGGCTGCCACCGGCGAAACAAACTGGCCGCCGCATCAGGGTGCGGGGCCGTGCTTATAATTTTTATTGATTAATCAACGTATTATTTTTGAAACATCAAAAGGTACAGCGATCAACTTAGGCAGGTACGGCAGGTTTGTCTGCCGTAAAATAGTTATTGAGGTATGAGTTTTATTTATTTGTTGAGCGGTGTCGGAAAATGGGGAACGTAAAGCGCCGCAGCGGGCAGGCCGCAGCCCGGAAAGGGGGGTATCAGGGAAAGCAGGCTGCCGTGCGCCGCGTGGGCGCACCGGGGTCAGGAGGGTTTGCGGCCGGCCGCCGCTTTGCGCGCTTCTTCGCGCCGTTTGCGCAGCTTGTGCCAGATTTTGGTTTCCTGGCCGCGCCACAAACGCTGGATATTGTCATGGTGGCGCATCAGGATCAGGCAGGAGAGCATCGCCACCGGGAAGGTGAATTGCGGCTTGAACCACCAAACGTAAAACGGGGCAATCAGTGCGCTGACAATCGCGCCCAGTGAGGAGTAGCCGCTCAGCAGCACCGTCAGCAGCCAGGTGCCGGTCATCAAACCGGTGAGGTCCCAGCCGATCGGCGCAATCGCCCCAAAGGCAGTCGCCACGCCTTTGCCGCCGCGGAAGTGGAAGAACACCGGCCAGATGTGGCCGAGGCAGGCGGCAATCGCCGTCAGGCCAAGGTAGAAGGGCGGCACGTTGGATTTGTAGGCCAGCCAGACCGGCAGCATTCCCTTCAGCACATCGAAAATCAGCACCGCAGCCGCGGCTGCGCGCCCGCCGATGCGCAGGACGTTGGTGGCACCCGGATTGCCGGAGCCGCTCAGGCGCGGGTCGGGCAGGCGGGCAAGGCGGCACACCAGAATAGCACTGGAAATTGAGCCACATAGGTACGCGAGGATAATCATCCCAAGCGCGGTAGCACTCATAACGTGGTTCCGTTCATTAGGGGTCGTTTTAATCGCAGCATCTATGGATAATACGCATATTCCGCTGGAAGTGGTATCCGGCCGGGCCAAAAACAGAGAATGACATGATGGACATCGTATTTATAGAACAGCTCACCGTAATCACCACCATCGGCGTTTACGACTGGGAACAGACCATCCAACAAAAGCTGGTGTTTGATGTGGAAATGGCCTGGGACAACCGCGCGGCGGCCGCCAGTGATGACGTCAATGACTGCCTGAGTTATGCCGATGTCAGCCAGGCGATCCTTCAGCATGTGGAGGGCGGGCGTTTTGCGCTGGTGGAGCGGGTGGCAGAGGAAGTATCTGAATTGTTGCTCACACGCTTCAAATCGCCGTGGGTACGTATTAAGGTCAGTAAGCCCGGCGCAGTGGCACAGGCTGCACGGGTTGGAGTGATCATTGAGCGTGGCCGGCGGCCCTGACGTTACGGTCAGTAAAATGTCACTGAAATGAAACCATCGGCCGGTAAGCTGGTCATAACGTGAAGAAATTTAGCGGCATCTATTTATGCCGCTTTTTTATGACGTTAATTTTAGGGGTAAGGAAGATTTCATGACGGATGTCCATTCGTTAGTGGTTGCGTTTATTCTTGGCGTGGTTGAAGGCCTGACTGAATTCCTGCCGGTATCCTCTACCGGGCATATGATCATCGTCGCCAGTTGGCTCGGCTTTACCGATGACAAAGCAAAATTCTTTGAAGTGATTATCCAGCTCGGGTCGATTCTGGCGGTCGTGGTGATGTTCTGGCGCCGGTTGTTTGGCCTGATCGGCATCCATTTCGGTCAGGTGCCGCATGAGGGCGTCTCCAAAGGGCGGCTGACGTTGGGGCATATTCTGCTGGGGATGATTCCGGCGGTGGTGATTGGCCTGGCGCTGCATGAGCAGATCAAAGCGCTGTTCGAAGTAAAAAACGTGATGTATGCGCTGGTGGTGGGCGGTTTCCTGCTGCTGGCCGCCGAGTGGCTGAAGCCAAAACAGCCGCGTTCACCGGGGCTGGATGATATCACCTACCTGCAGGCGTTCATGATTGGCTGCTTCCAGTGCCTCGCACTGTGGCCGGGCTTCTCCCGCTCCGGCGCGACCATCTCCGGCGGGATGCTGATGGGCGTCAGCCGTTATGCGGCGTCGGAATTCTCATTCCTCCTGGCAGTGCCGATGATGATGGGGGCGAGCGCCCTGGATCTCTACAAGAGCATAGGCTTCCTCAGCATGGCTGACCTGCCGATGTTCGCGGTGGGCTTTATCACCGCCTTCCTGGTGGCCCTGGTGGCGATCAAAACCTTCCTGGCGGTTATCAAGCGCTTCTCGTTTGTGCCGTTTGCCATCTACCGCTTTATCGTGGCCGGTGTGCTCTACGCGGTGTTCTTCTGATAACCCCGTCCCGCTGACAAAAAGCCCCGCATTACGGGGCTTTTTTTATGGGAGGTACCTGTGGCCGGGCTGCGCTGCTTACCCCTCAACCGGCAACAGTTGTTGCTGCTGTTTCCAGTCGGTGAGCACAGTGATGCGGCGGCGGCGCAGTTCATCGCGGATCGCGGTACCCTGTAAACCGGCGTCCAGCACCTCTTTGATCGAGACACTGTTGGCGGCATGGTACGCGGCGCGCAGGTAGTCGCCCTGCGGGTACGGGTTATTCTCAAGCCCGGTGCGGCCGCGGGCGTCGGCCTCGCTGGTCATGATCATCTGCTCCAGCCGCTGGGGTTTGCGCCACACATCGATACTGTCAAACAGCTTGAGCAGCGTCTCCGGCCGCAGCCGGTTGATGGTGTGGATCAGGTCATGGTGCTCTGCCACCAGCAGCGCCAGGTCGCGCACCGGGTTCGGCACCCGCAGGCGGCGGCAGAGTTCGTCCACCAGTTTTACCCCGGCCGGGCCGTGGCCGGGGTGGTGCGGCCAGTGCTCCGGCGGCGTCAGCCCTTTGCCGAGGTCGTGGCACAGCGCCGAGAAGCGCACATCCACCGCCGGGCTGAGTTCAGCCGCGATTTTCAGCGTCATCAGGGTGTGGATGCCGGTATCGATCTCCGGGTGCCATTTCGCCGGGGCCGGGACGCCAAACAGCCGGTCCACTTCCGGGAACAGCACCTTCAGCGCGCCGCAGTCACGCAGCACCTGAAAATAGACCTGCGGATCGCGCGTCAGCAGCGCTTTTTCCGTCTCTTTCCACACCCGCTCCGGCGTGAGGTGCGCCAGTTCGCCGCCGTCAGCCATCTGCTGCATCAGCGCCTGGGTTTCCGGCGCGACGGTAAAACCGAGGTGGGCGAAGCGGGCAGCAAAGCGCGCCACCCGCAGCACCCGCAACGGGTCTTCGCTGAAGGCCGCAGAGACGTGGCGCAGCACCCGGTCGTTCAGGTCACGCACGCCGTGGTACGGGTCGATCAGTGCGCCGTGCGCATCACGGGCAATGGCGTTAATGGTGAGGTCGCGGCGCAGCAAATCCTGCTCCAGGCTGACATCCGGCGCGGCATGGCATTCGAAGCCGGTATACCCGTTGCCGGATTTCCGCTCAGTGCGGGCCAGCGCATACTCTTCACGGCTGACCGGGTGCAGGAAAACCGGGAAATCACGGCCGACCTGCTGGTAGCCCTGTTCCAGCAACTGTTCGGGCGTGGCACCGACCACCACCCAGTCCTGCTCGGTGACCGGAAGATGCAACAGCGCATCGCGGACGGCACCGCCCACCAGGTAAATCTTCACGTTTGACTCCTGACATGATGACAACCGGAGAGCGGGCATCGCCCGGCCTGCCGGTAAGGTAACTGCTTTCAGTGTAGCGTGCGGGAAAGACAAAAGGGCACAAACGTGCCCTGAGGTGTGGAAGGAAGGCGGTGCGGCGGCCTCAGCTCATCCAGCGATCTTTTTTCTTGCGGCTTGGGATCAGGTGCGGCAACAACAGGCCGAGGATCAGGCCGGCACCCAGCACGCCGCCGCCATACATAAACCATTGCAGAATAATGGTGCGCTGTTTGTCATCCAGCTGGACATTGACCGCGTCGACCTTCTTATTCGCCACAATCAGCTGGTCTTTCAGCTTCTGGTTTTCACTCTTCAGGCCGTTGATGATGCCGTCGCTGGCCGCGACTTTATGCTGCATCTCTGCGGTGCGCTGGTTCCAGCTGCCGTCAATGTTGGTCAGCTTGTCGGTCAGGGTTTTGACCTGCTGCTCCAGTGCCGGCACCCGGGTGCGCAGGCTGGGCTGGTCGCTGAGCTGGTCGAGCGGGATCCAGGTGGTGCGCCCTTTGCTGTCCTGAATCTGGCCGTAGTGGGTGCTGTCATTGGTGCTCAGCAGCGTCACTTGATCACCGGCATTCAGGGTGCCGACAATCCGGTATTGGTTGCCGGGGCCGCTGTGAACGTAGGTATTCAGTTCGTCGGAGATATAGCGCGTTTCGTCGGCATGGGCGCCCCAGGTGACGCTCAAAGTGAGCAAAGTAAGGCAAATCAGGCGTAATTTCTGCATTATTCCATCGTATTTGGCTAAATTTAGGGGAACGATACTAATAAGTTAAGTGTGACGACGCAACGCGAAAACCGGAATGAGAACTATCTTACTATCCCGCTGGCTATCCTGCTGCCAACCGTCGCCAACACCGCAGGCCATCAGGCTTTTCCCGCCCAAACCGGCAGGAACCGCGCACTTAAGCAAAATTACCAGCAACATGACCGCCATGTTGTGCGTCGGTGAGCGCAGGCCGTGACGGCGGCGTCATCGGTAGTCTGACAGCGGGCAGGGCGAAAAAGTTCGCAGGCGGCGCGGTTGCTGTCTGCATGGCGCAAGACGCGCTGCGGCTCTTACGATACTATTTAAGAAAATAAGTGGCTTAGTACGCCATATGACGCCAGCCCCGGTGGGGTTGCCTCTCTCAGGCCCGCCCGGCAGCCGTGGCGGTGCCGGAAAACTTCGGTGCGGAAAAACGATGACTGTAGAAATTGAACTGAAATTTATTGCGACGCCGGAGGCCATCGCGGCATTACCGGCCAAAGTTTCTTCCCTGAAAAGCCAGCACAGCGCCCCGCAGCAGCTGACCAACATCTATTACGAAACCGCTGAGAACACCCTGCGTGAGCAGGGCATCGGCCTGCGCATCCGCGGCTTTGACGGCCAGTATGAAATGACGGTGAAAACCAGCGGCAAAGCGGTGGGCGGGCTGCACCAGCGGCCGGAATACAACGTCCCGCTGGAGGAGCCTGAGCTTGACCTGGCGCGCTTCCCGGCCGACATCTGGCCGGAAGGCTGTGATGTGGCCGCGTTGCAGGGCGAACTGCAACCGCTGTTCAAAACAGATTTCATGCGTGAGAAGTGGGTGGTCACTTACCAGCAAAGCGAGATTGAGATTGCCCTCGACCAGGGTGCCGTACAAGCCGGGGAGCTGAGCGAACCGCTGGCGGAAATCGAGCTGGAGCTGAAAGAGGGCAACGTGGCAGACCTGCTGCAACTGGCCGCCTGGCTGGGTGACGAGGGCGGCCTGCGCCAGGGTGGTTTCAGTAAGGCCGCGCGCGGCTTCTGGCTGGCACGGGGCACCGGGCAGCGCAAAATCCGGCCGATCCCGGTTTGGACGCCGCCGGCCAAGGCCACGGTGGAGCAGGGCATGGCGGGCGTGCTGGAGCAGGCGCTCAGCCACTGGCAATACCATGAGGAGCTGTGGCTGCGCGGTGACAAGCAGGCACGCCACGCGATGATTGAAGCGCTGGGCATGGTGCGCCAGGCGCTGGCGCTGTTTGGCGGGCTGGTGCCGCGCAAAGCCACCAGCGAATTGCGTAACCAGTTCAATGAGCTGGAGCCGCAACTGGCTGACCCGGAAGCCAATGCCGCTGAACTCTGTTTCAGCGCCGGCTACCTGAAATGCAAGTTAGCGCTTACTACCTATCTGGCCAATGCAGAATGGCGTGACTTTGTGGACGAGAAAAGCCGCAAGAAACTCGACGGCTCGTTCAAACGCTTCGCCGATATTATGCTGGGCCGCGTGGCCGCTGACATTAAAGAGGCCTTCAGCCAGCCGCTGACGGACGAAGGCTACCGCGACCAGTTGCCGCGCCTGAGCCGCCAGATCATTGCCTTGCATCTGCTGGCCGGGGCTTACCCGCAAAGTGCCTGGCAGAGCTACATCGAAAACTGGCAGGCGTTGCAACAATCGATCGTGCAACAGCAGCAGGCCTGGCTGGAAGCCGCCCGTAAACATGCGGTGCAGCAACCCGCCTTCTGGCTGAACGGCGCACCCGCCAAAGCGGACTGATTCCCCTGATTTCCGGCCCGCCTTGTGCGGGCTTTTCTCAATAAGGAATTTGACATGTTACCTCTGCCTCCCCTGCTGCGCGCCCAGGCTGACGCGCAGGCCGCCCGCCTGCCTGACACCCATGCCCTGACGGCGCAGGCCGGGTGCGTGCTGGCACTCAGCGAGTTTGTCAGTGACAGCCTGATTGCCCACCCTGACTGGCTGCCGGCCTTGCAGGCCGCCCCGCCGCAGCCGGAGGAGTGGCAACACTATGCGGGCTGGCTGGCGCAGGCGCTGGCAGAGGCCACAGAGGAAGCGGCGCTGATGCGCGTGCTGCGGCAGTTCCGCCGCCGCATCATGACGCGTATCGCCTGGTCGCAGGCGTTGCAGCAGAGCAGCACCGAACAGACGCTGCAACAGCTCAGCCACCTTGCGGAAACCCTGATCGTCGCGGCACGTGACTGGCTCTACGCCGCCTGCTGCCGCGACTGGGGCACCCCCTCCAACGCCCAGGGCGAGCCGCAAACGCTGCTGATCCTCGGGATGGGTAAACTGGGCGGCGGCGAACTCAATTTCTCGTCAGATATTGACCTGATCTTCGCCTACCCGGAAAACGGTGAAACCCGCGGCGGGCGGCGGGTGCTGGATAACGCCCAGTTCTTCACGCGGCTGGGGCAGCGGCTGATTAAAGCGCTCGATCAGGCCACGGTGGACGGCTTTGTCTACCGCGTGGATATGCGGCTGCGGCCGTTTGGTGACAGCGGCCCGCTGGTGATGAGCTTCCCGGCGCTGGAGGATTACTACCAGGAGCAGGGGCGCGACTGGGAGCGCTACGCGATGGTGAAAGCGCGGCTGATGGGCGGGGCGGACGATGCCCACAGCCGGGAGCTGCACAACATGCTCAAGCCGTTTGTGTTCCGGCGTTACATCGATTTCAGCGTGATCCAGTCCCTGCGCAATATGAAAGGGATGATTGCGCGTGAGGTGCGGCGGCGCGGCCTGAAAGACAACATCAAACTGGGCGCGGGCGGCATCCGGGAAATTGAGTTTATCGTGCAGGTGTTCCAGCTGATCCGCGGCGGGCGCGAGCCGCTGCTGCAACAGCGCGCGCTGCTGCCGACCCTGGAAGCGCTGGGCGCACTGGGGCTGCTGCCGCAGGAGCAGGTCACTGACCTGCGCGAGGCGTACCTGTTTTTGCGGCGGCTGGAGAACCTGTTGCAGGCGATTGCCGATGAACAGACCCAGACGCTGCCTGCTGATGCCCTGAATCAGGCACGGCTGGCGTGGGGGATGCAGCAGGCGGACTGGGCGGCGCTTAACGCCGCCACCGACGCCCATATGCAGGCGGTGCGGGCGGTGTTTGACCAATTGATCGGTGATGACGCGCCGGAGCAGGGCGAAAACGGCGTGCAGGAGCACTACACCAGCCTGTGGAATGACGCGCTGGAAGAGAGCGAGCTGGCACCGCTGGTGCCGCAACTGGCCGCGCCGCGCCAGGCGCAATTGTTGCGCTGCCTGCGTGATTTCCGGCAGGACATGGACAAACGCACCATCGGCCCGCGCGGGCGCGACATGCTCGACCTGCTGATGCCGCGGCTGTTGATGGAAGTGTGCGCTCACCCTCATGCTGACGTCACGCTGGCACGCCTGACGCCGCTGCTGCTGAACATCGTGACGCGCACCACCTATATTGAGCTGCTGGTGGAGTACCCCGGCGCGCTGAAGCAGCTGATCCGGCTGTGTGACGCCTCACCCATGGTGGCTGACCAGCTGGCACGCTACCCGCTGCTGCTGGATGAATTGCTCGACCCGCAAACCCTTTATCAGCCGATTGCGCCGGATGCCTACCGCGATGAGCTGCGCCAGTACCTGATGCGCGTGCCGGAAGAGGAGGAGGAGCAACACCTCGAGGCGATGCGCCAGTTCAAACAGGCGCAGTTATTACGCATCGCGGCGGCGGACATCGCCGGGGTGCTGCCGGTGATGAAAGTGAGCGACCACCTCACTTATCTGGCGGAGGCGATGATTGAGAGCGTGGTACAGCAGGCGTGGCACCAGATGGTGGCGCGCTACGGCGAGCCGTCGCACCTGGCGGGGCGCGACGGGCGCGGTTTTGCGGTGATCGGGTATGGCAAGCTGGGCGGCTGGGAGCTGGGCTACAGTTCCGATCTCGATCTGGTGTTCCTGCTCGACTGCCCGGAAGATGTCATGACCCTCGGCGAGCGCAGCATCGATGGCCGCCAGTTCTACCTGCGGCTGGCGCAGCGCATTATGCACCTGTTCAGCACCCGCACCTCGTCCGGCATCCTGTATGAAGTGGATGCGCGCCTGCGCCCCTCCGGGGCGGCCGGGATGCTGGTCAGCACCGTGGAGGCGTTCTCGCTTTATCAGCAACATGATGCCTGGACGTGGGAGCATCAGGCACTGGTGCGCGCGCGCATCGTGCACGGCGACCCGCACATCCACCAGCAGTTTGACGCCATCCGCCATGCTATTTTATGCCGCCGCCGCGACGCGGATACGCTGCGGCAGGAGGTGAGGGAGATGCGCCAGAAGATGGTGACGCACCTCGCCGGCAAGCAACCGGATCGTTTTGACCTGAAATCTGACCCCGGCGGCATCACGGACATTGAATTCATCGCGCAATATCTTGTCCTACGCTACGCCGCGGAGGAACCGGCGCTGACCCGCTGGTCAGACAATGTGCGTATTTTTGCCCTGATGGCGCAGTACCGCATCATGGAGGAGCAGGAGGCCGCCGCCCTGACCCACGCTTATGTGACGCTGCGTGATGAGATCCACCATCTGGCGTTACAGGCGCTTTCCGGTAAAGTGGCCACCGGCCAGTTTGAGGCGGAGCGCCGGCAGGTCAGGCAGAGCTGGCAGGCGTGGCTGGGATGATGCCGGGCGGGCTGTCCACGCAACAGGCCGGAAGATGCGCCGGGTAGAGGTTCCCGGTGGGAACGGGGATAAACCGCGCAGGGTTAATCCGCGCTTATGATAATATCTCGCGAAATTTTACCGTTTTGATCAGTCTGGAGTATGGGATGAAAGTAACACTGCCTGATTTTCGCCGTGCCGGTGTGCTGGTAGTTGGTGATGTCATGTTGGACCGCTACTGGTATGGGCCGACCAGCCGTATTTCGCCGGAAGCCCCGGTGCCGGTAGTAAAAGTCGATACCATTGAGGAGCGTCCTGGTGGTGCGGCCAACGTGGCGATGAACATCGCCTCGCTGGGGGCGGCCTCCCGCCTGGTGGGGCTGACCGGTGTCGATGATGCCGCGCGCGCACTGAATGCCAAACTGGACGAAGTCAATGTGCAGTGTGATTTCGTCCCGGTGCCGACGCACCCGACCATCACCAAGCTGCGCGTGCTGTCACGCAACCAGCAACTGATCCGCCTCGATTTTGAGGAAGGGTTTGAGGGCATTGACCCGCAGCCGGTGCTGGACCGCATCCAACAGGCGCTGCCCACCTGCGGCGCACTGGTGCTGTCTGACTATGCGAAAGGGGCGCTGGCCGACGTGCAGCCGATGATCGCGCTGGCGAAAGCCGCCGGGGTGCCGGTGCTGGTTGACCCGAAAGGCAACGATTTCGAACGTTACCGCGGTGCCACGCTCCTGACGCCGAACCTCTCTGAATTCGAGGCGGTGGTAGGCCGTTGCAAAGAGGAAGCGCAACTGGTTGAGCGCGGCATGAAACTGATTGCTGATTTCGACCTCTCCGCGCTGCTGGTCACCCGCTCCGAACAGGGCATGACCCTGTTGCAGCCGGGCAAACCGCCGCTGCACCTGCCGACCGAAGCGCAGGAAGTCTACGACGTGACCGGTGCCGGTGATACGGTGATCGGCGTGCTGGCGGCGGCGCTGGCGGCAGGCAATTCGCTGGAAGAGTCCTGCTTCCTGTCGAATGCGGCCGCAGGCGTGGTGGTTGGCAAACTCGGCACCTCGACGGTGTCGCCGGTAGAGCTGGAGAACGCCATCCACGGCCGTGCGGAAACCGGCTTCGGCATCATGACCGAGGCGGAACTCAAGCGGGCAGTGGCGGATGCGCGCAAGCGCGGCGAAAAAGTGGTGATGACCAACGGGGTGTTCGACATCCTGCACGCCGGCCACGTCTCCTACCTCGCCAACGCGCGCAAGCTGGGCGACCGCCTGATTGTGGCGATGAACAGCGACGCCTCCACCAAACGGCTCAAGGGCGAATCCCGCCCGGTGAACCCGGAAACGCAGCGTATGATCGTGCTCAGCGCCCTGGAAGCGGTGGACTGGGTGGTGCTGTTTGAAGAGGACACGCCGCAGCGTTTGATCGCGGAGATCCTGCCTGATTTGCTGGTAAAAGGCGGGGATTACCAGCCGCATGAAATTGCCGGCAGCAAAGAGGTATGGGCAGCGGGCGGTGACGTGCGGGTGCTGAACTTTGAAGATGGCTGCTCCACCACCAACATCATCAAATCGATCAAAGAGGGGCGTGGCTGACAGGCCGCCCTGACGAAAAAGGACACCCCAGGGTGTCCTTTTTTTATGGGTTACAGCTTGTCCGACGGCGGCGTCGGCGGGCTCACCGGGGCGTCCGGGGCCACCAGCGGCTCCGGTGCCACGGCAGTTTCCGGCAGTACCGGGGCGTCCGGGATCACGGCGGTCGGCGGGGTGACCTGGCGGCTTTCCAGGGCTTCCAGGCGTTGCTCCAGCAGCGCCAGCTTTTCGCGGGTACGCAGCAGCACCTGGGTCTGCACGTCAAACTCTTCGCGGTTGACCAAATCAAGGCGGGTCAGCTGGGATTGCAGCACTTGCCGGATCTTCTTCTCGACATCGCCCCCGAAGTCGCGGATGCCTTTCGGCATGGACTCATGCACCTGGCGTGCAATCTGTTCTATTTTTTTCGGGTCAATCATGATCGTTCCCTTGTTTGGATAAAAGTCTCTTAACTCTAGTGTAATCTGAGTTCGGCACAGGATAAACCCTTGGGAAACATTCAGCGGATGAATCAGATAAACCAGCGGCTACCTAAGAAAATGTGCAGTGAAAAGCGGCAAAGCTTAGCCAAAAACGTGAATTGCCCTATGAAAACATTGGCGCTATAGTAATCACGCTTATTCTCAGGGCGGGGTGAAAGTCCCCACCGGCGGTAAACCATACACCACGGCTATCAATGGCCGGTATGGAAGCCCGCGAGCGCTTACACGGTTATCGGTGTAAGGTCAGCAGATCCGGTGTAATTCCGGGGCCGACGGTTATAGTCCGGATGGGAGAGAGTAACGGCTGTTGCCGGGCATGATGCCCGCTTGCGTTATTTTTCAAATCACCTGCCTGCGGGTGATTACCCTCCTAAGCTCGCCCTGATTCTGGTAATCCATAATTTTAATGAGGTTTTTTACCATGAATCAGACGCTACTTTCCGAATTCGGTACGCCGGTTGAACGTGTTGAACGTGCAATTGATGCGCTGCGCAATGGCCGCGGCGTGATGGTGCTGGATGATGAAAACCGCGAAAACGAAGGTGACATGATTTTTGCCGCCGAAACCATGACGGTCGAGCAGATGGCGCTGACCATCCGCCACGGCAGCGGCATTGTCTGCCTCTGCCTGACCGAGGAACGCCGTCAGCAGCTCGCGCTGCCGATGATGGTGGAGAACAACTCCAGCCAGTTCCAGACGGCCTTCACCGTGACCATTGAAGCCGCCGAAGGCGTGACGACCGGCGTCTCCGCCGCAGACCGCATCACCACCATCCGTGCGGCAGCGGCAGACAATGCCAAACCCAGCGACCTGAACCGCCCCGGCCATGTCTTCCCGCTGCGCGCGCAAAACGGCGGCGTCCTGAGCCGCCGCGGCCACACCGAAGCGACCATCGATCTGGTGTCACTGGCTGGGTTCAAACCGATGGGCGTGCTGTGTGAGCTGACCAACGATGACGGCACCATGGCCCATGCGCCGGAAGCCGTCACCTTCGCCAAACAGCATGATATGCCGGTCGTGACCATTGAAGATCTGGTGGCGTACCGCCAGGCCCAGACGCGCCAGGCGAGCTGATCCGCAACGCCTGCGATGGCGCGGAAAAACAGCGTGAAAACATTAGCGCTGAAAAAAAGACCAGCGCTGAAAAAAAGACCAGCGCTGAAAAAAGGGCTGCCGATGGGCAGCCCTTTTTTATGGCGGGAAGGGGGGCGGGGATCAGCCCGCGCCGCCGCTCTGGAGCAGTGTCAGGCTGAAGCCCATCACCGCCATGCCGCACAGCACGCCGTAGCTCGGGTTGTTGTTGGGATCGATCTCTTTGGCCAGCGGCATCAGTTCATCCACCGACAGCGCCACCATAATCCCTGCCACCGCCGCCATGATCGAGGCCATCAGCACCGGCGACACCAGCGGGCCGAGCAGGCTGAATGCCAGCAGGCCGCCGAGGATCTCCGCCATGCCGGAAACGCCTGACCAGAGCAGCGCTTTGGTTTTCGAGCCGGTGGCGGCATACACCGGCCCGGCGACTGCCAGCCCTTCCGGGATATTGTGGATGGCGACCGCCAGCGCAATGCCCAGCCCCAGCTCCAGATCAGTACTGGCGGTGACAAAAGTGGCTATGCCTTCCGGGAAGTTATGCAGGCTGATGCCGAGCGTCAGCAGCAGCGCGGTGCGTTTCAGGTTGCCCGGCAACAGCTGGCCGTCGGTCAGATCCTGCGGGTGGGCGTGGGGCAGCAGCCGGTCCAGCGCGAAGTAGCCCAGCAGGCCCAGCATAAACATGCCGTAACCCAGCATCGGCGACATGCCCTGGGTATGCAGCGCCGCCGGTAACATCTCCATCAACGAAATCAACAGCATAATACCGGCGGCAAACCCGAGGGCAAACGCCAGCACCCGGTTTGAGGGCTTCTGCCCGATAATGCCCAACAGCGCCCCGGCAAAGGTCGCGCCACCGGCCAGCAGGGTAAGGATTAGCGGTACTGACATGACAGCTCCTTTCAGTAAATTCCATTAACTGTGGGCCGTGCCACCCGGCACCACGCGCCTGATGTGCACTGCCGCTGACATAAGGATTCAAAAATTCTGAACATCTTCTTCATGCTTATGCGGCTGTAAGCCTTTGTGAAAGAGAGTAACGTATTTTGTTACCGGCGGCAGGGGCTTTTGCCTTTTGCTGCATTCAGAGTATACGCAGCAAGGATAATTTATGACCACTACACGTATGCCTGCGCTGTTCCTCGGCCACGGCAGCCCGATGAACGCCCTGCAGGACAACAGCCACACCCGCGCCTGGCAAACACTGGCCGCCGGGTTGCCGCGGCCAAACGCGATTCTGGCGATCTCGGCCCACTGGTACACCCGCGGCACGGCGGTCACGGCGATGGCCGAGCCGCGCACTATCCATGATTTCGGCGGCTTCCCGCAGGCGCTGTTTGACGTGCGCTACCCGGCACCCGGTTCCCCGGCGCTGGCCGCGCAGCTTCAGCAGTTACTGGCGCCGGTGCCGGTGGCGGCCGATCAGGGCGAGTGGGGGCTGGATCACGGCTCATGGGGCGTGTTGATCAAGATGTATCCGGAGGCCGATGTGCCGGTGGTGCAGCTCAGCATCGACGGAACGCAACCGCCGGAATACCACTATGCATTAGGGCAAAAGCTGGCTGCGCTGCGCGACCAAGGGGTGCTGATTGTCGCCAGCGGCAACGTGGTGCACAACCTGCGCATGGCGAAATGGCAGGGCGACGCCCCAGCTTACCCGTGGGCCACCGCCTTCAACGATTATGTGAAGCAGAACCTGACCTACCGCGGCGAGCGGCACCCGCTGGTGCACTTTATGGAACATGGGGGCGCGGCGCTCTCCAACCCGTCGGTGGAACACTACCTGCCGCTGCTGTATGTGCTCGGCACCTGGGACGGCCGCGAGCCAATCACCACGCCCACGGACGGCATCGAGATGGCGTCACTGAGTATGCTCTCGGTGCGGGTCGGGTAAGGCTCAGCCGCTGAAACCACAGGAGCCGCGGATCACCAGCGTCGGCGGCAGGATGATGCGCTTCGGCGGCTCATCATTGCCCTGCATCCGGCGAAACAGCAGTTCACCGGCGGTGCGGCCAATCTCCCGCGCTGCCACCGAAATGGTGGTCAGCCCCGGCTGCACCAACGCCGCCTCCGTGATGTCATCAAAGCCAATCAGCGCGACATCACGGCCAATCTGCCAGTTCAGCGCCCGCAACGCCTGCATCACCCCCAATGCCACCACATCCTGATAACAGAGTGCCGCCGTGATCGCCGGATATGCCCGGAAAAGCGGTTCCGCAGCCTGGCAGCCTGCGCTCTGGCTGGCGTCACTGCACAGGATCCATTCCTGACGGATAGGCAGGCCATTCTCCACCAGGGTGCTGGTATAGCCGCCCAGCCGCTGTGCGCGGGTTGACGAGGTGGCCGAGCCGCCAATAAAGGCAATATTCCGGTGGCCCATCGCGATCAGGTGGCGGGTAGCAAGCTGGGTACCGAGGAAGTTGTCAGTACCGACAAAATCGAAATGCGCGTCATTGACCGGGCGTACCACCATAATCGCCGGGATCTTGCGCCGTTTCAGTGCCTCAAAAAACAGCGGCGGTGTCTGGCGGGCGGCGCACAGCACCATGCCGCCGGCGCTGTTTTGTAACAGGGAATCCACAAACTTCTGCTGGCGCTCCACCGACTCCTCGCTGTTGGCCAGAAACAGCATCAGGTCGTGGCGCGCCATCTCCTGGCTCAGCCCGGCGGTCATCTCCGCATAAAACGGGTTGGTGATGTCATGCAGCAGCAACCCAATCTGGTTACTGCGGCGGTTGCGCAGGTTGGCGGCGGTCTGGTTATAGACATAGCCCAATGTATCGATCGCCTCCAGTACCCGCCGGCGGGTGGCGGCAGAAATCCGGCCACGATTACGCAGCACCATAGAGACGGTTGCTGTTGAGACGCCGGCATGGGCCGCCACGTCGGCCAGGGTAATGCTGGTCATATCTTGCTCCTGTCACGCGCTGTGCGCACCGTTATCCCTGTGAATCCTCAAGGTATAACGATTAACCTGTTTCCGCGGGGCAGCGTAAATTATCCTGTGAGGCCTGTCATAAATCCCGGCCTCTTTTGCCGCTAAATGCGGCTTTCTAGAGGTTAATCCCGTTAATCGCCCTACTTAACTTAAGGTTAATCGATTAATCTTTACGCTTTCACGGCAGGAGGCGCAGAGATGAACAAAAGGAATGAGCACCCGCAGTACGACAAATTCCCGGAAGTGGTGATTGCGGGCCGGGAGCAGGCCGCCCGGCAGGGCTGGCCGCAGGTGGTGGCAACACTTCAGGCGGCGCTGGCCGCGCGGGCGCAGCAGAAAACAGTGCTGGTGGTGGAGTGTTACCACGGGGTGGCGCAGCGCGAACTGCTGACGAAGTTACTGATGCCGCTGCACCCGGCCGCGCTGTTTGATGCCGCCGAAGCCCGGCGCAGCCCGGAGGAGATTGACGCGCTGATCGACGCCGATCTCACAGACGACCCGGTGTTCGGGCGGATCTGCACGCGGGAACTGGCCGACTTCTTCGATCCCGGTAAGTGCGCACGCCTGCAACAGGCGATCGCCGCCGTCAGCCGGGGGCTGGTGGTGGTGGTCGGCACCGGCGCGGCGCTGATGGCTGAGGGCGATCTGCTGATCTACGCCGATCTCGCCCGCTGGGAGATCCAGCAGCGCTTTCGCCACGGCGGGCTGGGCAACTGGGGGGCTGACAACGCCACGGCCGATCTGGCCGCCCGCTATAAGCGCGCCTTTTTCGTCGACTGGCGGGTGCTGGACCGCCATAAAGTGCCGTTATTGCAACGGGCGGATTTTCTGCTCGACACCCATCAGGCCGGTTCGCCGCGTCTGGTGAGCGGGGCGGCCTTCCACGCCGGGCTACGGCAAGTGGCCCGCCAGCCGTTCCGCGTGGTGCCGTTCTTCGACCCCGGCGTCTGGGGCGGGCAATGGATGAAACAACAGTTTGATCTCGATCCGGCGGCGGCCAACTACGCATGGTGTTTTGACTGCGTGCCCGAGGAAAACAGCCTGCTGATGCGTTTTGGCGACGTCCGGGTCGAGATCCCCGCGCTGGATCTGGTGCTGCTCTACCCGCAGGCATTGCTGGGTGAGGCGGTGTATGCGCGCTTCGGCGCGGAATTCCCGATCCGTTTTGACCTGCTGGACACCGTCGGCGGCCAGAACCTCAGCCTTCAGGTTCACCCTACGGCACCCTATATCCGGCAGCAGTTCGGCATGGCTTACACGCAGGATGAGAGCTACTACATCCTGGCAGCAGAGCCGGACGCCGGCGTCTGCCTGGGGGTGAAAACCGGTACCCAACCCGACGAAATGGCTGCTGCGCTGGCTCAGGCCGGGCAGGGGCTGAATGGCTTTGACGATCGCCGCTTCATCAACCACCTGCCGGCGCGCCGTCACGACCATTTCCTGATCCCGGCCGGGACAGTGCATTGCGCCGGGGCGGGCAGCGTGGTGCTGGAGATCAGCGCCACGCCTTACCTTTTTACCTTCAAATTA
Organism: Chimaeribacter arupi; assembly: GCF_002858805.1. Taxonomy (GTDB): domain Bacteria; phylum Pseudomonadota; class Gammaproteobacteria; order Enterobacterales; family Enterobacteriaceae; genus Chimaeribacter; species Chimaeribacter arupi. The sequence goes on along the minus strand of NZ_PJZI01000010.1, from coordinate 67,001 downwards.
TGGGACTGGGGGCGGCTGGGGCTGGATGGCCGCCCGCGTCCGCTGCATCTGCACCACGGCCGCGAGGTGATTGACTGGCAGCGCGACACCGGCTGGGTGACGCGGGAGCTGGTGAACCGCGTCGAGCCGGTGGCCGCCGGGCCGGGCTGGCAGGAGGAGCGCACCGGCCTGCACCCGAGCCAGTTTATCGAAACCCGCCGCCACTGGTTCAGCGTGCCGGTGCTGCACCACACCGAAGGGCGCGTCAACGTCCTGAACCTGATTGAGGGGGAAGAGGCGGTGGTGGAAAGCCCGTCCGGCCACTTCGCCCCGTTCGTGGTGCATTTCGCCGAGACTTTTATCATCCCCGCCGCCGTGGGGGCCTACCGCATCCGGCCCTGCGGCCGCAGCCTGGGCAAGCGCCTGGGCACCCTGAAAGCCTGGGTGCGTGAGGAGGCAACCCCATGCTGACGGTCATTATTGCCGGCCACGGGCCGCTGGCCGATGCCCTGCTGACCAGCGCCCGCATGATCTGGGGCGCGTTGCCGCGCACCCACGCAGTCACGCTGGAGGAGCATGGCGGCATCACGGCTTTTCAACAGGTATTCACCGACGCGCTGACGGAGGCGGTGTACCACAGCAGCGGGGTGCTGGTGCTGTGCGATCTGCAAAGCGGTACACCCTTCAACCTGGCCTGCCGCTTTGCGATGACGCCGGGCCACCCGGTGCCGGTGGCGGTGGTGGCCGGGGTCAACCTGCCGATGGTACTGATGAGCGCCGAACTGCTGGAGGAGCCGGATGTGCACCAGGTGGCGCGCCGGTTGATCGCGCAGGCACGCGAGGCCGTCAGCGGCTTCCGCCCGGCCGTTGCCCCGCAACCCGACCTGTTCTGAGGAGAAAAGAATGGCGCTTTCGTTTGTACGTATTGATGACCGCGTGATCCACGGCCAGCTGGTGACCCGCTGGGCAAAGGAGTTGCCGTGCGACGGCATTGTGGCGATCGATGATGAGGTGGCCGCGGATGCCCTGCTGGCGTCGGTGATGAAAGGGGCGATTCAGGACATCCCGGTCTGGCTGTTCACCGTGGCGCAGGCGATTGAGAAGCTGCCGAAAGTGATTGCCAGCAGCAAACACTATTTCGTGATCGGCAAATCCCCGGTGACGCTGCAACACCTGGCGAAGGCGGGCATTGACCTGCACAACCGTTACCAGCGGATCAACGTCGGGCCGATGTCGGCGCGGGCGGATACCGTCACCATCGGCCCCAACCAGTCGGTGACGGCCGGGGAGCGTGAGGCCTTCGATTTTCTGGCGGCGCGCGGCTACAGCATTGAGTTCCGGCTGGTGCCGGATGCCGGCTGTTTCAGCTGGCAGGATGCGCAAAAAAAAATGAAGCCGTCAGCCTGACGGCGGGGAGGCATGATGTGGTTTGAAGCAACGCTTATCGGCGTGTTCTGCTATCTGGGGGCGCTGAGCAGCCCGTGGCTGCTGGGGCTGACCGGCGGCTGGTATATCCTCAGCCGCCCGCTGGTGTCCGGCATGGTGGTCGGGGCGATCCTGGGGGATATCCAGACCGGGATCGTGATCGGCGTGGCGGTGCAGGCGGTCTATATCGCGATGGTGACGCCGGGCGGCTCAATGCCTGCTGACCTGAATTTCGTCGCCTGGCCCGCGATTGCGCTCGGTATCCTCTCCGGCCAGGGCACGGCAGTGGCAGTGGCGCTGGCGGCCACCATCGGCATTCTCGGCACCATTCTGTTTAACGCGATGATGGTGCTCAACTCTTACTGGAACCACCGGGCGGACGTGGCGGCAGAGCAGGGTGATGAGCGCGGCATCTACCTCAACAGCGCCATCGGGCCGCAGGCCACTAACTTCCTGCTGCGTTTTGTGCCCTCGTTTATCGCGGTGTTTTTTGGCGCGCGCTACATCAACGGGGTGATGGACGCCCTGCCGGAGGTGGTGCTGACCACCATGAATGTGCTGGGCGGCATTCTGCCGGCGGTGGGGATTGCCATTCTGCTAAAGCAGATCATCCGGCACGCCAGCATGGTTACCTACTTTCTGGTCGGGTTCATCTGCATCGTGTTCCTGAAGCTGAACATGGTGGCGCTGGTGATCGTCGGCGCGCTGCTGGCCCTGATCCACTACAGCTACAAACCGGAACCGGCTGCTGTCGCGGCCGCGGATGAGGAGGAGTTCTGATGGAGACGACCCCCGTTACCCTGACAAAACAGGATCTGCGCCGCTGCTGGCGCGCCTGGATGATGTACAACCTCTCGTCGATGAGCTTTGAGCGGCTCCAGTCTTACGGCTTCTGCCTCGGGATGCTGCCTGCCCTGCGTAAGCTCTACCCGGCCGGGCCGCAACGCATTGAGGCGATCCGCCGCCATGCCTCGTTCTACAACACCGAGCCGCAACTCGGGGCGATCGTCAACGGCATGGCGGTCGGGCTGGAGGAGAAGCGCGCCAACGGCGAGCCGGTGGACGGCGACACCATCAACACCCTGAAAGTCGGGCTGATGGGGCCGCTGGCGGGCATCGGGGATTCCATGCTGCCGGGTATGCTGATCCCGATCCTGCTCAGCATCGGCATGGCGCTGGCCGCGGGCGGCAGCGTGCTCGGGCCGCTGTTCTATATCATCGCTTACGCCGGGATCGTCATCCCCGGTTCCTGGTGGCTGTTTATGAAAGGCTACCGGCTCGGCACCGGGTCAGTGGAGATGCTGGTCAGCAGCCGGTCGGCGCGCCTGCGGGAAGCGCTGTCACTGCTCGGGGTGTTTGTGATGGGCGGGGTGGCCGCCAGCTACGTGAAACTCTCCACCGGGCTTGCGCTGTCAACCAAAGAGGGCGTGAGCATTCACCTGCAACAGATGCTGGACGGCATCTTCCCGCAACTGCTGCCGTTGCTGGTGGTGCTGGTCACCTGGTATCTGATGAGCAAACGCGGCCTGTCACCGGTGAAGGCGATGCTGGGGCTGCTGGCGCTGGCGGCGGCGGGCGTCACGGCTGGGCTGTTTGGCTAGGCATTTGTGAAAGAGAGAGAATAACAGCCCGGCAATGCCGGGCTGTTCAGTTTACGGCTCGAAATGCACCCACTTTTCCGCCATGCGCGCCGGTTGTGAGATAAATTGCAGGCGTGAAGGCGACTGCGCAAACTGCCGGTAAATCGGCTGCCCTGTCAGGCCAAACTCGCTATAGCGGCGCGGCGTCACTACCTGCAAACGGCCGGGCCGGTAGCGCGGGTTCTGCTGCCAGACAATATGGTTGCCCTGCAACAGCGGGTACCACGCCAGCCCCTGATGCGCCCGCACTGCCTGATACTCAAACCCATACTCCCGGTCACACCAGGCGGCAAAGGTCAGCGGCGTCTCCGGGTCAGCTGACAGGGTGGCGTGCGCCCAGCCCGGCGGCACCAGCACCTGTTCGCCCGGCCCGGCGCAGACCGCAAAACAGCGGCCGGGATCGTGCATTACCCGCTCCTGCATATAGATAATCGCCCGGCCCTGCCACACTTCATACAGCTCCGGCGGTGACCAGCCGCTGTGCGCGCTGATGCGGTGGATATGCCCCTGGCTGCGCACCGGCTCATCCCCCAGGCGGCCCCCGGCATAAGTGACAATGCCGAACAGCAACATCCGTTTCTGCAACTCGGCCAGATGCGGCTGCCGGGCGACATCCATCGCGATCGCGTAGACTTGTTCCGGCCCGTCACAGTGCGGGTCCCGCAGGGAGGGGCGGATCTGGTCTAAAGTGCGGATCTCCGGCAGCGGGCCAATCACATCACCGCCATAGCCAAAACCCAGCGGCGCATGGGAGACGCGCACATCCAGCCCGTAATGGGCCATCGAGAGGGCGTCAGGCATCTTGCACCTCCGCCCGCCAGCCGTCGCCGTCCGCCATGACCCGCACCCCAAACCCCTGCGGCTGCAACGCCTGATAATCGTGCCCGGCGACGGCTGACCACACCGCCAGCGCAGAGAGCGTGCCGCTGCCGGTGTTGATCAGCCGGTGGGCGGTAAACGGCGGGATGTGGTGCACGCTGCCGGGGAACACGTGCTCCAGCACGCCCTCGCCGGCCTGCCGGAGCAGCAGCAGGCCGTGGCCGCGCAGGCCAACATAATATTCCGCCTGTTCGCGGCGCTGGTGGAGATGGCCGCGGGTCATGTAGAACTCCCGGCCAATCCGGCCGGGGTGCAGGTGGGTGACCCCGGCCAGCAGTTCGCCCTCCTGTTGCGGCGCAGGCAGGATCGCCACCGTATAGATCGGCGTGTCTGCCGGTAGGGCGGCCCAGGCGGTTTGGTCTTCAAACAGCCCGGCCAGCATTCCGGCGGTGGTGGTGTGCTCGTGGAGATCGGCGGCAATAAACTGCCCGGACGCCAGGTCAAGCTGGCGCGGCAGCCGTGTTTTCAGCTTCATATCTGGTTGCTCCGCCCGAGGAGAACAGACGCGGCCAGCATACGGGATGAACCGGTTAACCGCCGTGACAGCGGGCATAAAAAAGCGCGCCAAAGGGCGCGCTGTCACAGGCGGGGGCGGTCAGCCAATAATGGTGTGCGGGTAGAAGCGGGAGAGATCCTGGGTGATCAGCTCACGATCCTCACGCAGCCCCATGCCGCAGGGTTGATCGTCCACCAGCCAGCTGCCGACCACCACATAGCTGTCGCCGAATTTCGGCAGCGGGTGGAATTGCTGCACCACCATGCCCTCTTCGCCGTAGGGGCCGTCCACATGGGCGAGTTGCTGCCCCTGTTTGAAGATGCTGATGTTGGCCCCCTCGCGGGAGAACAGCGGCTTGACCACATAGTATTCCAGCGGCGGGTGATCCTCATCCGCAAAGTAGGCGGGCAGCAGGTTCGGGTGGTTGGGGAACATCTCCCACAACATCGGCAGCAGCGCTTTGTTCGAGAGGATGCTTTTCCAGGCCGGTTCCAGCCAGCGCACGCCCGCATCTTCCAGCTTGGTCGAAAACATCTCGCGGAACATAAACTCCCACGGGTAGAGCTTGAACAGGTTGGCGATCACCTGATCCTGCAGGTCGGTGAATTGCCCTTTTTCACCCAGGCCAATCTCATCGATATAGAGGAATTCCGTGGGCAGCCCGGCTTCCTGCGCGCAATCCTGTAAATACTGCACTGTACCGCGATCCTCGTCGCTGTCGCGGTAGCAGGTGAGGTGCAACAGGCCAAACCCGTGGCGTGCTTTCAGGTCAGCAAAGCGGGCGATCAGCTTCTCCTGCAAGCTGTTGAACTGATCCGCTTCCGGCGGCAGTTTACCGGCGGCAATCTGGTCTTCCAGCCACAGCCATTGGAAGAACGCCGCCTCATACAGCGAGGTCGGGGTATCGGCGTTGTTCTCCAGCAGTTTCGGCGGGTTGACGCCGTCATAGGCGAGGTCGAGCCGGGAGTAGAGTGACGGCTGGCCGCTGCGCCAGGACGTGCGCACCAGTTCCCGGCAGTGGCGGGGAATGCGGCAGCGATCCATCAGCGCATCGCTGCTGACGACCTTTTCCACCACTTTCAGGCACATCTGGTGCAGTTCGGCGGTGGCCGCCTCAACCTCTTCCACCTGGGCCAGCGTGAATTCATAGCAGGCATCCTCACACCAGTACGGCTCGCCATACATGGTGTGGAACTGGAAACCAAACTCGGCCGCTTTTTCACGCCAGTTGGGGCGCTCCGGCAGGGAACGTCGTTTCATGCAGGCTTATCCCCCGAATGAGCGTGAGCCGGAGCTCATGCTGCTGCGTTGTGCGGTCGCCTGTTTGGCCACGGTTTCACCGAACCCGCCGCGGGTGATGGTGCGGGTGGTGGCGGGTTTCGGGGCCAGGGCGGTTTTCGGCACCGTCACCGTGCGGCCCGGTGTGGCTGCGCCGTAGTTTCTGCCGCTGGCATCCACAAATTTGCCGTTGGCCGGGTTGTTGGGCGCGCGGGAGGTGAACAGCGGCTGTTGGGCATAACTGCCGCCGCTCATCATCCGGCCCATCATGTAACCGGCCATCAGCGGCATCCAGAAGCTGCCGCTCTCGTGCGGCTGAGCCACGGCACCGGCCTGGGCGGGTGCCTGGGTGCATTGCCCCTCGCCGAACTCCGCCACGCAATCTTCGCGGCTGGCATATTTCGGCGCGGTACGTGCGGCCTCTTTCTGCGCCTCGGTGTAGGCGGCGTTGCACTGCGCGGCGTTGGACGGGTTGGCGCGGGTGCAGTCGTCGGCGTTCTGGTACATCGATACCGTTTCGTCCGCCTTTTCACAGCCGGCCAGCGTAAATGCCGCGCCGACGGCCAGCGCCAGCGGGGCCATCCGGCAGCACTTACGGAACGCCGATAAGTTAATTTGTTGAGTCCGTTTCATTGTCTTTCTCCCCTTAATGTAAGAGCGAAAAGCCCTTCCCAGTGGGCGTAAGGATAGGTGAAAGCTGGCTGTTTTTAAAGCAGGCGGAGGTTGCAATGCGGTGCAACGCCCAAACATAGGGAGAGGAAAGAAAAACGGCACCGGCGAAGGCGCGGTGCCGTGAGAGCAGGGCGGAAAATTAACGCTGGAACGGGTTGCTGCCGCTGCTGCGTTGGGTGGCAGCCGCAGCCGGGCGGGCAGAGGACTGGCCCTGGGCATTCGCCTCACCGCTGACCGCTTTCACACCGCCGTCAGCCGCGGCATCCTGCTGGGCGTTTTCCGGTGCCACTGCTTCCGGGGTGGTCGGTACCGGCTTGCCGAGCGCGTTGTTCAGCATCTGTAGGTCACTGATGTTCAGCGTGCCGAGGGCAGACTTCACATTCAGCTGGTTGATCAGGTAGTTGTAACGCGCGCTGGAGAGCTGCTGCTTGGCGTTGTAGAGCGTGGTAGTGGCGTCCAGCACGTCAACAATGGTACGCGTCCCGACCTGGTAACCCGCTTCTGACGCATCCAGGGAGCTTTGCGCCGACACCACGGCCTGTTTGTAGGCGTTGATGCTGCTGATGGAGGCGGAGATGTTGTTGAAGGAAGAACGCACCGTCTGCACCACAGAGCGGTGGGCGCTTTCGAGCTGCTCACTGGCACTGACGAAGTTGAACTGCGCCTGTTTCACCTGCGAGGTGACCGCGCCGCCGCTGTAGAGCGGCAGGCTGAAGTTCAGGCCGACCTGGTTCTGCCCGGCGTCGCTGTCATCGGCGACATTGCGCGAGCCGCTGTATTTGCTGTTGCTGATGCCGCTGGAGGCGGTCAGGTCCAGCGTCGGCAGGTGGCCGCTCTGGTAGTAGCGGATCTGCTCACGCGCCAGATCCTGTGACAGGCGGGCGGAGAGCAGGTTCAGGTTGCGGCTTTCCGCCTCTTTCAGCAGGCTGTTGACGGCCTGCGGGCGCTGGGTGGTGAAGGTGTCGATGTTCAGCGACGCCAGCTCCGGGTAGTACTGGCCGGTGACCTGGCGCAGGGCTTCCAGCGCGTTGTCGAGATCGTTACGCGCCGTGACTTCGTTGGCCAGTACGCTATCATATTGGGCGCGGGCGTTCTGCACGTCGGTTATCGCCACCAGGCCCACGTTAAAGCGTTGGGTGGTCTGGTCGAGCTGGCGGTAAATCGCCTGTTTCTGCGCTTCGGTATAGGAAAGCGAGTCAATGGCGCTCAGCACGTTGAAATAGGCGGTGGCCGTATTCAGGATCAGGTTCTGCTGGGCGGTCTGGTAGGTGACATCCTGGATGCCGGCCTGCTTCTCCTGAAGCGTCAGCGCCCGCCATTTGGACATATCAAAAATTGTCTGGGTCAGCTGCAATGCACCGCTGGTGACATTACTTTCCGTGTCCCGTGCATCTTTGAAACCACTGGTATAGGTGTAATCCACACCCAGGCCCAGTTGCGGCAGCAACGGGCTGCGCGTTTCATTGATCTTCTCAAAGGCTGCATCGCGCACAGCGGCAGACTGGCGCAAATCCGGGTTGCTTTCGCGTGCCTGCTGGTAGACCTGGAGCAGGTTTTCAGCCTGGCTCACGGAACTCAGGCCAGACAGGCTCAGTCCGATAAGAAAGGGGAGCAGTTTCTTCATTGGCATTCCTTGTTGTGCAGCATTGGTGCTTATTATGTAGGTGCTGTCGAGAGCAAAAATTTTGCCGATTCTATCAGAGTATTAGACACTGGCGAGGTGGCTTAACGTGCCATCACCCTTGAATAGTGTCAATCTACCACAATCATGTCCGCGTATAATTAATGAACATTCACGGTATTGACCTAAAACAGGTCAAGGGTGCCGTTATACTCACCAGAGAGGGAACATCATGGCTTCATCTACTCAGGCTTCGCCGGTCACTTTCACCAAAAATGATGTAGAAATTATTGCACGTGAGTCACTTTATAGTGGTTTTTTTTCGCTCACCGCCTATCGTTTCCGTCACCGTCTGTTCAATGGTGAAATGAGCGGCGAAGTGCGCCGTGAAGTGTTTGAGCGCGGCCATGCGGCGGTGCTGTTGCCCTATGATCCGGTGCGGGATGAAGTGGTACTGGTTGAACAGCTGCGTTTCCCGGCGCTGGAAACCAGCGAGACCCCGTGGCTGCTGGAGATGGTAGCCGGGATTATTGAGCCGGGTGAAAGCCCGGAACAGGTGGCCCGCCGCGAGGCGGTGGAAGAGGCCGGCCTGACCGTGGCCCGCTGTAAACCGGTGCTGAGTTACCTGGCCAGCCCCGGCGGCACCAGCGAGCGGTTGTCGGTGATGGTCGGTGAAGTGGACGCCACGACAGCAGAAGGCTTGCACGGGCTGGCGGATGAACACGAGGATATCCGGGTACATGTGGTCAGCCGTGAGCAGGCCTGTCGCTGGGTAGAAGAAGGAGCTATTGATAACGCGGCCTCAATCATTGCTTTGCAATGGCTGGCGCTGCACCATGAATCGTTACGAAAAGAGTGGTCAACTGATGATTAAGCGCTATACCCCTGATTTTCCCGAAATGATGCGGCTGTGCGAAACCAATTTCGCACAATTACGTCGGTTGCTGCCGCGCAACGATGCCGTCGGCGAGACGGTGAGTTATCAGGTGAGTGGCGCCACCTACCGTTTGACGATTGCGGAATCGACACGCTATACCTCTCTGGTGGCGATCCAGCAGACTGCCCCGGCAGTCAGCTACTGGAGCCTGCCGGCCATGACCGTGCGGCTCTACCATGACGCGATGGTGGCTGAAGTGTGTTCAAGCCAGCAGATCTACCGCTTCAAAGCACGTTATGATTATCCTAATAAAAAGTTGCATCAACGCGATGAAAAGCATCAAATTAACCAGTTTCTTGCTGATTGGTTGCGCTACTGTTTAGCGCATGGAGCGATGGCGGTTCCGGTTTGTTAGACAGACTGAGATAACAAAGGACACCATTTGGAAAGCCTGTTTACGCTGCCTGTGGCCGGTGACGCCAGGGTCAGGATATTACAAATCACCGATACGCATCTGTTTGCCGGTGAACATGAAACCTTGCTGGGCGTGAACACCCTGCGGAGTTATCACGCGGTGCTCGATGCCATTGCTGCGCAGCAGCGGCCGGTGGATATCATCGCAGCGACCGGCGATCTGGCCCAGGATCATTCGCTGGCGGCGTACCGCCACTTTGCCGCCGGGATCACGCGCTTTCCGGTGCCCTGTTTATGGCTGCCGGGCAACCACGATTTCCAGCCGGCGATGGTGGATGCGCTGGCCGCGGCAGGGATTGCGCCCTCCAAACAGGCGTTGCTGGGCGACCACTGGCAGATGATTTTGCTGGATACCCAGGTATCCGGGGTGCCGCACGGTGAGCTGAGCGAGTACCAGCTCGCCTGGCTGGCGCGCTGCCTGGCGGCCTACCCGGATCGCTACACGCTGCTGATGCTGCACCACCACCCGCTGCCCTCCGGCTGCACCTGGCTGGACCAGCACAGCCTGCGCAATGCCCATGAGCTGGCGGCGCTGCTGGCGAATTACCCGAAGGTCACCACGCTGCTGTGCGGGCATATCCATCAGGAGATGGACGAGCCGTGGCACGGCCGCCGCCTGCTGGCGACGCCGTCGACCTGTGTGCAGTTCAAACCGCACTGCACCAATTTCACCATCGACAGTGCGGCACCCGGCTGGCGCTACCTCGATCTCTTCCCGGACGGCCGGCTGGAGACGGAGGTTCACCGCCTCGACACCCATGAGTTCAGCCCTGACATGGATTCGGACGGTTATTGATGAGCACCTTACTCTACCTGCACGGATTCAACAGTTCGCCGCTCTCGGCCAAAGCTTCTGCCCTGAAGGCGTGGCTGGCGGTGCACCACCCGCATATCGACATGGTGGTGCCGCAACTGGCGCCGTTCCCGGATGCGGTGGCAGAGCAACTGGAGTCACTGGTGATGGCGCGCGCCGGGGAAAACCTCGGCATTGTCGGCTCGTCGCTCGGCGGCTACTACGCCACCTGGCTGTCGCAATGTTTTGCGCTGCCGGCGGTGGTGGTCAACCCGGCGGTGCGGCCGTATGAGCTGTTGCTCGACTATTTGGGGCAGAACCAGAACCCCTACACCGGCCAACAATATGTGTTAGAGTCTCGCCACGTCTACGACCTGAAAATTATGCAGGTCGATCCCCTGGAGTCGCCGGATTTGCTCTGGCTGCTGCAACAGACCGGAGATGAGATTCTCGATTACCGCCAGGCCGTGGCCTACTATACCCCCTGCCGCCAGACGGTAGAGTCGGGCGGGAACCACACCTTTACCGGATTCGAACGCTTCTTCTCTCCGATTGTGGATTTTTTAGGGCTGGCGTCTGACTGACGCCCTGTGTCACAGCCCGCCGCGAACCGGGCGGTTGACCGGCCGCCGCGCCGGTTCCCGTCAGCCCACCAACAACTGGCCACGAATAGTAATCAAAGATGAGTCAATCAAGTTATAACGCAGATTCCATTGAGGTACTCAGCGGCCTTGAGCCGGTGCGTCGTCGTCCGGGCATGTACACTGATACCTCGCGCCCTAACCATCTCGGTCAGGAAGTTATTGATAACAGCGTCGATGAGGCGCTGGCCGGCCACGCCCGCAAAGTCGAGGTGATCCTCCATGCCGACCAGTCGCTGGAAGTGATCGACGACGGCCGCGGTATGCCGGTGGACATCCACCCGGAAGAGGGCATCCCGGCGGTGGAGCTGATCTTCTGCCGCCTCCATGCGGGCGGCAAGTTCTCCAACAAAAACTACCAGTTCTCCGGCGGCCTGCACGGCGTGGGGATCTCCGTGGTCAACGCCCTCTCAACCCGCGTGGAAGTCACCGTCAAGCGTGGCGGCCAGGTCTACGAGATGGCGTTTGAGAATGGCGACAAGGTGCAGGATCTGAGCGTCACCGGCACCTGCCCGAAACGCGTCACCGGCACCCGCGTCCAGTTCTGGCCGGACGGCAGCTTCTTTGACAGCCCGCGTTTCTCCGTCAGCCGGTTGTCACACCTGCTGAAAGCCAAAGCGGTGCTCTGCCCTGGGGTGGAGATTGTTTTCAAAGACAAGCTCAACAACACCGAACAGCGCTGGTGCTATGAAGACGGCCTGACCGACTACCTGATGGAGTCCGTGAACGGGCTGGTGACGCTGCCGGAAAAACCGTTTGTCGGCGCGTTCGCCGGGGACACCGAAGCGGTGGACTGGGCGCTGCTCTGGCTGCCGGAAGGCGGTGAGCTGCTGACGGAAAGCTACGTTAACCTGATCCCGACCATGCAGGGCGGCACCCACGTCAACGGGCTGCGCCAGGGCCTGCTGGATGCGATGCGTGAGTTCTGTGAGTTCCGCAATATCCTGCCGCGCGGCGTGAAGCTGTCGGCGGAGGATATCTGGGACCGCTGCGCACATGTGCTGTCAGTGAAAATGCAGGACCCGCAGTTCGCCGGCCAGACCAAAGAGCGCCTGTCATCGCGCCAGTGCGCCGCCTTTGTCTCCGGTGTGGTGAAAGACGCCTTCAGCCTGTGGCTGAACCAGAACGTGCAGGCCGCGGAACAGCTGGCGGAACTGGCGATCTCCAGCGCCCAGCGCCGGATGCGCGCCGCCAAAAAAGTGGTGCGTAAAAAGCTCACCAGCGGCCCGGCGCTGCCCGGCAAACTGGCCGACTGCACCTCGCAGGATCTCAGCATGACCGAACTCTTCCTGGTGGAAGGGGATTCGGCAGGCGGCTCCGCCAAGCAGGCGCGCGATCGTGAATACCAGGCGATCATGCCGCTGAAAGGCAAGATCCTGAACACCTGGGAAGTCTCCTCTGACGAAGTGCTGGCGTCGCAGGAGGTGCACGACATCTCCGTCGCCATCGGCATGGACCCGGACAGCGAAGACCTGACCCAGTTGCGTTACGGCAAAATCTGTATCCTGGCGGATGCGGACTCCGACGGCCTGCACATCGCCACGCTGCTGTGTGCGCTGTTCGTGCGCCACTTCCGCTCGCTGGTGAAAGATGGCCACGTCTATGTGGCGATGCCGCCGCTCTACCGCATCGACCTCGGCAAAGAGGTCTACTATGCGCTGGATGAAGAGGAGAAAGCCGGGGTGCTGGAGCAGCTCAAGCGCAAAAAGGGCAAGCCGAACGTCCAGCGTTTCAAAGGGCTGGGCGAGATGAACCCGTTGCAGCTGCGTGAAACCACGCTCGACCCGAATACCCGCCGCCTGGTGCAGCTCACCATCAGCGATGATGACGTAGACCAGACGATGGCCATCATGGATATGTTGCTGGCCAAGAAGCGTTCCGAAGACCGGCGTAACTGGTTGCAGGACAAAGGTGACAAGGCCGAACTGGCCGTCTGATGCCTCTCCCGGCCGCCCCTGTGGCGGCCGGTCTCTTTTTCCCGCAGGGCCTGCCGATGAAACTCACCCTTGATGAACTCGCTGCCTTTGTGGCCGTGACTGACAGCGGCTCGATCACGGCCGCCGCCGAACAGTTGGGCCAGACCTCGTCAGGCATCAGCCGTGCGCTGAGCCGCCTTGAAACCAAACTCGGTATTACCCTGTTGCGCCGCACCACCCGCCGCCTGGAGCTGACGGAAGAGGGCGAGCTGTTCCTGACCCATGCACGCCAGATTGTGGAGTCGGTGGAGCAGGCGGAGGAGCAGATCGCCCTGCGCCGCGAAACCCCGGCCGGGCGGCTGCGCGTCAACGCCGCTGCGCCCTTTATGGAGCATGTGATCGTGCCGCTGGTCGGCGGCTTTCGCCGTCGCTACCCACAGATTACGCTGGAGCTGAACACTGATAACCTGATAATCGACCTGCTGGAGAAGCGCACCGACGTGGCGATCCGCATCGGCACCCTGCGTGATTCCACCATCCATGCGCGGCTGCTGGGGTGCAGCCGGCTGCGCTTGCTGGCCAGCCCCGGTTATCTGGTGCGCCACGGCACCCCGGCGCAGGTAGAGGACCTTGCGCATCACAGCCTGCTCGGTTTTACCCAGCCGGAATCCCTGAACCAGTGGCCTGTCCGCACCGCTGACGGCGCACGGCTGGTGATAGACCCCGCGCTCTCCGCCTCCAGCGGCGAAACCCTGCGCCACCTGGCGTTACAGGGGGAGGGGATTGTGCAACTGGCGGATTTCATGACGCGTGAGGATTGCCGGCAGGGGCGGCTGGTGCCGGTATTGCCGGCACTGACCGAGCTGGAGAGCCAGCCGGTCAACGCCGTCTACTACCGTAATACCCCGCTGGTGGCGCGCATCACCTGTTTTCTGGATTACCTCAGCGAACAGATGGGCGAGGGGCTGCTTTGAGGGGGCGCTGTAAAGCGGGCATAAAAAAAGCCGCGTGATGCGGCCTTAACGCTGTTCCGGCAATCCGGAGACATCAGGGTTTGTCGAGAATGTGGATCACGACCTCTTCCACATCCTGTTTAATCGCTTCCCGGTGGTGGTGCATGTGCGGCTGCTGCTGGTGCTGCTCCAGGTGGTTCAGGCTCTCCCACTCTTCCAGCATAAAGATGGAATCCGGCACCGTTTTACGCCACGGTACCTGCCCGTTGAAATCGATCATCGGCACATAACTGCCGCAACCCTGCTCTGCGCGCACCACAGGCAGTAACGCATTAATCTGTTGCAGCACCGCATCCCGGCGCCCCGGCCTGACCTTGATTTCAGCAATCACAGTAATCATAAGTGACCTCGTCGGCATCCCTGCGGATGGGGAGGGAAAGGGCGGCACTCCGTCGCGGCCCTTTCATCATACACTGACGCTTACAGTGTGGGCATTGCTGTCAGAAGATGCCATCCGGCATCGTCTGATTTCACCGTACTTTACCGTGCTTTACCGTACGTTAACCGTCAGATGTTGAACACGTGGTCCAGGTGCGCACGGTAGCGGGCGATGTCGGTGTCGACGTCCGGCTGCTTGATCACATCGTTGCAGATAAAGGTCGGCAGCCCGGCCATGCCAAGGAATTCATTGGCTTTATGGAAGTGCATGTAGAGGCCGTCCACCCCGACGCCGTGGAAGAACTGCTCTTTGTCGGTGAACGCTTCCAGCGGGGCGTTCCAGGTCAGCGACAGCATGTAAGTTTTGCCCTGCAACAGGCCGCCGGAGCCATATTTTTTCGAGGCGTCAGCGCGGGTGCGGCCGTCGCTGGCGTAAAGCTTGCCGTGGCCTTCGGTGAAGACTTCATCGATGTATTTTTTCATGATCCACGGCTCGCCCATCCACCAGCCCGGCATCTGGTAAATCACGGTGTCGGCCCACAGGTAGTTTTCCACTTCAGCCTGGACGTCATACCCCTGGTCGATATTGACGACACGCACCTCATGCCCGCTGTCACGCAGGAAACTGGCGGCCACGTCGGTCATGGTGTTGTTCAGTGCACCTTTGGAGTGGGCAAACTCTTTTGCCGCATTCAAAATCAGGATCGTGCTCATGGCGTCTCTCCGGTTAATGTGTAGTAAGCGTAATGACTGATTGCGGAAGTGTACGCGGGAAAGCGCCAGGGAAAAATGTGTCATATGTCACAAAACTTTTGCTTAAACAGCAATAATCCGCGCCGTAACCCCCGTTTTTTTGCGGGAATAACGGCCCGTGCAACGGCCGCGGGCGGGGGGATTCTGTGGTATACTTGCTGCCACACAAACCCCCGGCAGCCGCGGCCCGGCCGCCACGCCCTGCTGCGTTTCCATACCCTTTTGACATCGCTCAGCGCGCAGACATCGCTGTGACAGCAAGATGCCTGATAAGGTACTATCGCCGCATAATGTACCGGCGCGGGCAACGTCTGCCGGTTGCGGCATAAAGAGACAACACGGTCTGAGGAATAATGATTAATGAGTGATATGACTCATGACGGTGCTGAGCGCCTTGCGCTGCACACGTTTACTGAGAACGCCTACCTGAACTACTCCATGTACGTGATCATGGATCGGGCACTGCCGTTTATCGGTGACGGTTTGAAACCGGTACAACGCCGGATCATCTATGCCATGTCAGAACTCGGGCTGAACGCCAGCGCGAAATTCAAAAAATCCGCCCGCACCGTGGGTGACGTGCTGGGTAAATACCATCCGCACGGCGACAGCGCCTGCTACGAGGCGATGGTGCTGATGGCGCAACCCTTCTCCTACCGTTACCCGCTGGTGGACGGCCAGGGCAACTGGGGCGCGCCGGATGACCCGAAATCCTTCGCGGCGATGCGTTACACCGAATCGCGCCTGTCGAAATATGCCGAAGTGCTGCTGCGCGAGCTGGGCCAGGGCACCGTGGACTGGGTGCCGAACTTTGACGGCACGCTCGACGAGCCGAAAATGCTGCCGGCGCGCCTGCCGAACATCCTGCTCAACGGCACCACCGGGATCGCCGTGGGGATGGCCACCGACATACCGCCGCACAACCTGCGTGAAGTGGCCAAAGCGGCGGTGATGCTGCTGGACAAACCCAACACCGAACTCGACGACCTGCTGGCGCACGTACAGGGGCCGGATTTCCCCACCGAGGCGGAAATCATCACCCCGCGTGACGAGCTGCGCAAACTCTACCAGACCGGGCGCGGCTCCGTGCGGATGCGCGCGGTATGGAAGAAAGAAGAGGGCGACGTGGTGATCACCGCGCTGCCGCACCAGGTTTCCGGGGCCAAAGTGCTCGAGCAGATCGCCAGCCAGATGCGGGCGAAAAAACTGCCGATGGTAGAAGACCTGCGTGACGAGTCGGATCACGAAAACCCGACGCGGCTGGTCGTGGTGCCGCGCTCCAACCGGGTGGACATGGATCAGGTGATGAACCACCTGTTCGCCACCACCGATCTGGAGAAAAGCTACCGCGTTAACATGAACATGATCGGGCTGGATGGCCGCCCGACGGTGAAAGGTCTGGTGGAGATCCTCACCGAGTGGCTGGCGTTCCGCCGCAACACCGTGCGCCTGCGCCTGAACCACCGGCTGGAAAAGGTGCTCAAGCGCCTGCATATCCTCGAAGGGTTGTTGACGGCCTTCCTGAATATCGACGACGTGATCCACATCATCCGCAGCGAAGATGAGCCGAAAGCGGTGCTGGTGCAGCGTTTCGGCCTGAGCGAAACCCAGGCGGAAGCGATTCTGGAGCTGAAACTGCGCCACCTCGCCAAACTGGAAGAGATGAAGATCCGCGGTGAGCAGGAGGAGCTGGCCAAAGAGCGCGATCAGCTGCAGGCGCTGCTGGCCTCTGAACGCAAGCTGAACACGCTGATCCGCAAAGAGATCCAGGCGGATGCTGACGCCTACGGCGATGACCGCCGTTCGCCGCTGCATGAGCGTGGCGAAGCCAAAGCGATGAGCGAAACCGAGATGCTGCCGTCTGAGCCGGTGACCATCGTGCTGTCGCAAATGGGCTGGGTGCGCAGTGCCAAAGGCCATGACATCGACCCGACCGGCCTGAGCTACAAGGCGGGTGACAGCTTCCTGGCTGCCGCACGCGGCAAGAGCAACCAGCCGGTGGTGTTCATCGACTCCACCGGCCGCAGTTATGCGCTGGAACCCACCACGCTGCCGTCGGCGCGCGGGCAGGGCGAGCCGCTGACCGGCAAGCTGACGCCGCCGCCGGGCGCGGTAATTGAGCAGGTGCTGATGGCACCGGATGAGCAGAAATTGCTGATGGCCTCCGATGCCGGGTACGGCTTCGTCTGTACCTTCAGCGATTTGGTGGCCCGTAACCGCGCCGGTAAGGCGATGATCACCCTGCCGGAGAACGCCAAAGCGCTGACGCCGCTGGAGATCCACGGTGAGGATGACATGCTGCTCTCCATTACCGCCGCGGGCCGGATGCTGATGTTCCCGGTGGCGGATCTGCCGCAGCTCTCCAAAGGCAAGGGCAACAAAATCGTCTCTATTCCGTCGGCGCAGGCTGCCGCCGGGGAAGACCGCCTGGCCTGGCTGTTTGTGCTGCCGCCGCAGACGTCACTGACGCTCTATATCGGCAAACGCAAACTGACGCTGCGCCCGGAAGATTTGCAGAAATACCGGGCAGAGCGCGGCCGCAAAGGCACCCTGTTGCCGCGTGGCCTGCAACGGATCGACCGGGTAGAGGTGGATGCCCCGGCCCGGCCGGAGAGCGCCGGCAGCAGCGAAGCCTAACCGCCCGCCTGCCGTAATCTGCGCCCTGGGGCTGCCTGCCCTGGGGCGTTATTCGTTCTGCGGCACAGCCGCACGGCATAAAACGTGCCGGGCCGCGTTTTCCAGATGTTTTTTTCGGTGAATATTCATCGTTTGCATTAATATAGCCGTTGTATCACCACGGTGAACGTTTCAACGCTTACCGGTCAACAGGTTAAGCCGTACACCATGTATCATTGAACACCGGGTGAGCAGGGCACCTTCTTCGCTAAAAAAGAAACCCCGCTGTTTCATCAGGAAGCAAGGAAACCGGCACTCAATACAGGCCGCCATCGCGCGCCAGAGGCCGGATATACGCTAAAGAGGTTGTTATGTTGTTGATTGTGCGTACCATTTTGGCCATCGTGTTTTCACTTTTGGTCTGTATTTTCGGATCGGTTTTCTGTCTCTTCAGCCCGCGCGATCCGCGCCACGTGGCCCGTTTCGGCCATATGTTCGGGCGGATGTCCACCCTCTTCGGGGTGACCGTGGAGAAGCGCCTGCCACCGGGTGCAGCGGAGTATGGCAATTGCATCTATATTGCCAACCACCAAAACAATTACGATATGGTCACCGTGTCTAACATGGTGCAGCCGCGTACTGTCACAGTGGGCAAAAAAAGCCTGTTGTGGATCCCGTTCTTTGGCCCGCTCTACTGGCTGACCGGTAACCTGCTGATTGACCGTGATAACCGCGCCAAAGCGCACAGCACCATCTCACAGGTGGTGGAGCAGTTTAAAAAGCGCGATATCTCCATCTGGATGTTCCCGGAAGGCACCCGCAGCCGCGGCCGCGGCCTGATGCCGTTCAAAACCGGGGCCTTCCATGCGGCCATTGCCGCCGGGGTGCCGATTGTGCCGGTGTGCGTGTCGAATACACACGGTAAGATCAACCTGAACCGCTGGTCAAACGGGCTGGTGATTGTTGAAATGCTGCCGCCCATCGACACCACCGGTTACGGCAAAGAGCGGGTTCGTGAACTGGCCGAGCTTTGCCGCACTCAGATGCAGGCTAAAATTGCCGAACTGGATGCGGAAGTCGCCCAACGCGAAGCCGCGGCCAAAAAAGGCAAGTAGCCGGGCGCGTATGCGCCGCCCGCATTACGCCCTTCCGGCCTGGGGATCAGGCCCGCGCGCGGCCCGCTGCCGCGCCATTTTCACCCGGCCTTTGGCCGGGTTTTGCACACAGTCTTGATATTGCTTTTCATGGAGAAGATATGTCACTCAGTCGGCGTCAGTTTTTACAGGCATCGGGTATGGCATTGGCTGCCGGTGCGCTACCGCTGAGGGCAGAGGCGAGCGGAACGCAAGTGGCGCTGCCTGTGCCGCCGTTGCTGGAGTCCCGCCGCGGCCAGCCGCTGTTCCTGACCCTGCAACGCGCCCACTGGTCATTCACCGGCGGTGCCAAAGCCAACGTCTGGGGCATCAACGGGCTTTATCTCGGGCCGACGGTGCGCGTCTTCAGCGGGGATGACGTCAAACTGATCTACAGCAACCGCCTGGCGGAGCCGGTGGCGATGACCATCGCCGGCTTGCAGGTGCCGGGCACGCTGACCGGCGGTGCCGGGCGCATGATGTCGCCGGGCGTGGACTGGTCGCCGGTATTGCCGATCCGCCAGCCCGCCGCCACCTGCTGGTATCACGCCAATACGCCGAACCGTATGGCCCCGCACGTCTATAACGGGCTGGCCGGGATGTGGCTGGTGGAAGACAGCGTCAGCAAATCCCTGCCGCTGCCCAGCCACTACGGGGTGGATGATTTCCCGGTGATCCTGCAGGACAAACGGCTGGATAACTTCGGCACCCCGGAGTATGACGCCCCGGCGCAGGGCGGTTTCCTGGGCGATAACCTGCTGGTGAACGGCGTCGAAAGCCCGTATGTCGAGGTGTCGCGCGGCTGGGTGCGCCTGCGCCTGCTCAATGCCGCCAACTCACGCCGCTTTATGCTGCAAATGAGCGACAACCGGCAATTCCACGTCGTCGCCGCCGATCAGGGCTTCCTGCCTGCGCCGGTGGCGGTGTCGCGCCTGTCGCTGGCACCGGGCGAACGCCGGGAGATTCTGATCGACATGTCGCAGGGCGATGAGGTGTCGATCACCGCCGGGGAATCCGCCGGGATCATGGACCGGCTGCGCGGGCTGTTTGAGCCGTCCAGCATTTTGATCTCCACCCTGGTGCTGACGCTGAAACCCACCGGCCTGCTGCCGCTGGTCACCGACAACCTGCCGATGCGCCTGCTGGCCGATCAGCTGCTGGAAGGCAGCGTGGTGCGGTCGCGTGAGTTCCGCCTGGGGGACAACCTGGCCGGGATCAACGGCGCCATCTGGGACATGAACCGCATCGACGTGCAGGCGCTGCAAGGCACCTGGGAGCGCTGGACGGTGCACGCCGACCTGCCGCAATCTTTCCATATTCAGGGCGTGTCGTTCCTGGTGAAAAACGTCAACGGCGGCCCGCCGCTGGTGGAAGATGCCGGGTTCAAAGACACGGTGTGGGTGGATGGCGAAGTCGAGCTGCTGGTCTACTTCAACCAGCCGTCATTTGAGCATTTCCCATTCCTCTACCACAGCCAGACCCTGGAGATGGCCGACCGCGGCTCCGCCGGTCAGCTGGTGGTGCAGCCCTCCGTCTGAGTTTTCCTCCACGGCAGTGCGATCCCGCCTGCCGTTTTACCTTTTCCCTGTGCCTGATCCCGTTCCGCTTGATAAAAAGCAAGATCGCGTTGCGCCGTTTTTGTTACTCCAGCCCACAGGCTGATAACCAGAAGGCGAAACATGATGAACCACGACGAACGATCCGCACGCGGTGGCGTCACCCGCCGTACCCTGCTTAAGGGCAGCGCCCTGAGCGCCCTGACCCTCGCGGCCGGGGGCGTGCCGTTGCCCTTTGCCCAGGCGCAACCCGCGCCGCCAACCCGCATTCCCGATGAACGGACCGTCTGGAGCATGTGCTCCGTGAATTGCGGCAGCCGTTGCGCGTTGCGGCTGCATGTGCGGGATGACGAGGTCATCTGGGCCGAAACCGACAACACCGGCCAGGACAGGTATGGCGACCATCAGGTGCGCGCCTGTCTGCGTGGGCGCAGTATCCGGCAGCGCATGAACCACCCCGCGCGCCTCAACTACCCGATGAAACGGGTCGGCAAGCGCGGTGAGGGCAAATTCAAACGCATCAGCTGGGACGAGGCGCTGGACACCCTGGCGCAGCGGCTGAAGCACACGGTGGAGACGTACGGCAACGAGGCGGTCTACATCAATTACTCGTCCGGCATTGTCGGCGGCAACATCACCCGCTCCTCGCCTTACGCCTCGCTGGTGGCGCGCCTGATGAACTGCTATGGCGGTTTCCTCAGCCATTACGGCACCTACAGCACGGCACAAATTGCCGCTGCCATGCCTTACACCTACGGCAGCAACGAGGGCAACAGCACCTCTGACATCGTCAACAGCGAACTGGTGGTGATGTTCGGCAACAACCCGGCGGAAACACGCATGAGCGGCGGCGGCATCACCTACCATCTGCAACAGGCGCGTGAACGCAGCAATGCGCGGATGATTGTTATCGACCCGCGCTATACCGACACCGCCGCCGGGCGTGAGGATACGTGGATCCCGATCCGCCCCGGCACCGATGCCGCGCTGGTGGCCGGGCTGGCCTATGTGCTGATCACGGAAGATCGGGTTGATCAGGCCTTCCTCGATCGTTACTGCGTCGGTTATGACGACAAGACCCTGCCGCCCGGCGCGCCGGCCAACAGCCACTATAAAGCCTACATTCTCGGGCAGGGTGAGGACGGCACCGCCAAAACCCCGGCCTGGGCAGAGCGGATTACCGGCATTCCGCAGGCGCGCATTATTCAGCTGGCGCGTGACATCGCCCAGAGCAAACCCGCCTGTATTGTGCAGGGCTGGGGGCCGCAGCGGCAGGCCAACGGCGAACTGACGGCGCGCGCGATCGCCATGTTGCCGATCCTGACCGGCAATGTCGGCATCCCCGGCGGCAACAGCGGCGCGCGGGAATCCACCTACACCCTGACCATTGAGCGGATGCCGGTTGGGGAGAACCCGGTGAAAACCAGCATCCCGGTGTTTGGCTGGACGGACGCCATCTGGCGCGCCACTGAGATGACCAGCCTGCGCGACGGCGTGCGCGGCAAACCTGCGCTCACGGTGCCGATTAAATTTATCTGGAACTATGCCGGTAACACGCTGGTTAACCAGCATTCGGACATCAACCGCACCCATGAGATTTTGCAGGATGACCGGCGCTGCGAAACCATCGTGGTGATTGATAACTTTATGACGGCCTCTGCCCGCTATGCCGACCTGCTGCTGCCTGACCTGATGACCACCGAGCAGGAGGACATTGTGCCGAACGATTACGCCGGAAACATGGGCTACCTGATTTTCGGCCAACCGGCGACTGCGCCGAAGTTTGAGCGGCGCGGCATCTATTCCATCCTGACCGGCGTGGCCGAACGGCTGGGCGCTGACGTCGCACAGCGCTTCACCGAAGGGCGCAGCCAGGCCGACTGGCTGCGTTATCTCTATGGCAGGATGCAGGAAAAAGATCCGCTGCTGCCCGGTTATGAGGCGCTGAAAGCGATGGGCATTTATAAACGGCGCGATCCGGCCGGGCACTATGTGGCGTATCAGGCGTTCCGCGAAGACCCGGTCGCCAACCCGCTGGACACGCCGTCCGGCAAAATTGAGATCTATTCGTCGGCACTGGCGGAGATCGCGGCCGCCTGGTCGCTGCAACCGGATGAGGCAATAAGCCCGTTGCCGATCTACCACCCGGCGTTTGAAGGCTGGGACGACCCGCAGTTCGCTGACTGGCCGTTGCAGCTGTTCGGCTTCCACTACAAGGCGCGCACCCACTCGACCTACGGCAATATTGCACTGTTGCAGGCCGCGGCGCGGCAGGAAGTCTGGATCAACCCGCTTGATGCCGCCGCCCGGCAGATTGCGCAGGGCGATCTGGTGCGGGTGTTTAACGCACGCGGGGAAGTGCGGCTGCCGGCAAACGTCACGCCGCGTATTATGCCGGGCGTCACCGCGATGGGGCAGGGCGCGTGGCATCAGGCCGACATGGCGGGGGACAAAATTGACCACGGCGGCTGCATCAATACCCTCACCAGCCTGCGCCCATCACCGCTGGCGAAGGGCAACCCACAGCACAGTAACCGGGTGCAGATTGAGAAGGTGTAGGCGGGCGGCAGAAAATTATTGATCCAGGCCAGGAAAAGGGCGAATAGGCCGCAGCCGGGGCGGCGCGTTCCCTATAATTTCGCCCCTTTTCCGATGCAACGAGCTGCCCATGCCTGCTACCTGTCTGCTGCGCCCTGAACGCGACCTGTTCTCCTATCCCCGTTATTGGGCCGAATGTTTCGGCACTGCGCCCTTTTTACCGATGAGCCGCGACGAGATGGATGCGCTCGGCTGGGACAGCTGTGACGTTATCCTGATCACCGGCGACGCCTACGTTGACCACCCGAGTTTCGGCATGGCGGTTGTCGGGCGGCTGCTGGAGTCGCAGGGGTTCCGTGTCGGCATCATCGCGCAGCCGGACTGGCACAGCAAAACCGACTTTATGCGGCTCGGCAGGCCAACCCTGTTTTTCGGTGTCACCGCCGGCAACATGGACTCGATGATCAACCGCTACACCGCGGACCGCAAACTGCGGCACGATGACGCCTACACCCCCGGCAACCTCGGCGGCAAACGGCCCGACCGCGCGACGCTGGTCTACAGCCAGCGCTGCAAAGAGGCGTACCGGGAGGTGCCGGTGGTGCTGGGCGGGATCGAGGCCAGCCTGCGCCGGGTGGCACATTACGATTACTGGTCAGACAGCGTGCGCCGCTCGGTGCTGGTGGATGCCAAAGCCGATTTGCTTATCTACGGCAACGGCGAACGGCCTTTGCTGGAGGTGGCGCACCGGCTGGCCGCCGGGGAGCCGGTCAGCGCGCTGACGGATGTGCGCAACACCGCCGTGATGTGCCGCCAGCCACCGCCGGGCTGGCGCGGCGTGGACTCCACCCGGCTGGACACCCCCGGCCGCATCGATCCGCTGCCGCACCCGTATGGTGAAACGGCCGGATGCAGTGAGCAGCACGACGCCGCCCAGCCGGTCGCGGTGCGTGCTGCCCCGGCGAAGCCGTGGGAAAACACCTATGTGCTGCTGCCGTCGTATGAAAAAGTGAAAGCGGACAAGGTGCTCTACGCCCACGCCTCGCGCATCCTGCACCATGAAACCAACCCCGGCTGCGCGCGGGCGCTGATGCAGAAACATGGCGACCGCTATGTCTGGATCAACCCCCCGGCGATGCCGTTGAGCAGCGAGGAGATGGACAGCGTCTTCGCGCTGCCGTTCCGCCGGGTGCCGCACCCGTCCTATGGCGACGCGCGTATCCCGGCGTATGAGATGATCCGTTTTTCAGTCAACATCATGCGCGGCTGCTATGGCGGCTGCTCTTTCTGCTCGATCACTGAACATGAGGGGCGGAGCATCCAGAGCCGATCCGAAGAGTCCATCGTGCAGGAGATCGAAACTATCCGCGACAGCGTGCCGGGCTTCACCGGCGTGATCTCTGACCTCGGCGGGCCGACCGCCAATATGTACCAGCTACGCTGCCGCTCACCGAAAGCGGAGCAGAGCTGCCGCCGCGCCTCCTGCCTCTACCCGGACATCTGCGCGCACATGGACACCGATCACCAGCCGACCATCGATCTCTACCGGCGCGCCCGCGCCTTGCCGGGCATCAAGAAAGTGCTGATTGCCTCCGGGGTGCGTTACGATCTGGCGGTGGCTGACCCGCGTTACATCCGTGAGCTGGCGACCCACCATGTCGGCGGCTACCTGAAAATTGCCCCGGAACACACTGAGGCGGGGCCGCTGGCGATGATGCTGAAGCCCGGCATGGGCAGCTACCACCGCTTTAAAGCCCTGTTCGATACCTATTCGCGCGAGGCCGGGAAAGAGCAGTACCTGATCCCCTATTTCATCGCCGCGCACCCCGGCACCACCGATCTGGACATGGTGAACCTGGCCTGCTGGCTCAAGCAGCAGCGCTTCCGGCTTGATCAGGTGCAGAATTTCTACCCGTCGCCGCTGGCGACCTCCACCACCATGTACCACAGCGGCAAAAATCCGCTGGCGAAGGTGACGTACAACAGCGCCGATGTCACAGTGCCGCGCGGCGACCGCCAGCGCCGCCTGCATAAAGCACTGTTGCGCTACCACGACCCGGCCAACTGGCCGCTGATCCGGCAGGCGCTGGAGGCGATGGGATTGAAACAGCTGATCGGCCCCCGGCGCGAGTGTCTGGTGCCGGCCGCCACCCTGGCTGAACAGCGGGCGGCCAAAGCGGCCTTGCGCCGCAGCCAGCCGGCGCTGACCCGCCATAGCCCCCATCCATCGCATCCAGGCGGGCTGGGCGGCAATGTGATACCAGCGCGCCCAACCGGCAAAGCCCCCGGCCGCAAACGAAAATAAGCCCCTGCGGCGGGCATTTTGCGAGCCGCCGCGCACCGCCTGAAATAGCGGCTGTTATACCGCCATAACAATTCTGGATCTGACTCACAGAACCCATTAAAAACGGCAACCGGTTACTGAAACCGGTTGCGGCGCTGTTGCGTTACTGACCATACTTCACTGCACCCGCTGCTGCCCCTGTTCATGGTTGGCAGCGAGAAAATCCCCCCAAGCCATTCATTGTAAATAGGAATTCAGAAAAGAAACGGCATGGGTACGCACCACTTCTTTCTTGCCAGTCAACACCATGCTGTTCCACCGTCGGGTGGGACAGGTCTTACGAAACATGGGTGATTCCGCGCGGCGGGATCGTATCTCTGTCCGGTTCAGAGGGTTGAATTCATGAGCGTCAGCCAGTCTATTTTCAGCTTTATTGAAACACACATCAGCCCGATTGCGGGCCGGCTCTCCACCCAGCGCCATGTGATGGCGATCCGGGATGGGTTTATCTCGGCGATGCCGTTTATGATCGTCGGCTCTTTTTTGCTGGTGTTTGCTTACCCGCCTTTTTCAGCGGAAAGCGGCTGGAGCCTGGCGCGCTGGTGGCTGGCGATTGCCGGGAACTATGAAACCGAGATCCTGACGCCGTTTAATATGACGATGGGGGTGATGTCGATCTACATCACCGCCGCCATCGCCTATAACCTGGCGCAGAGTTATAAGCTCGACCCGTTTATGGCGGCGATGCTGGCGCTGATGGCTTTCCTGCTGGTGGCGGCCCCGCAGGTGGACAAGGCGCTGCCGACCGGCGCGCTGGGCGGCATCGGCATCTTCACCGCCATTCTGGTGGCGCTCTACACCACGGAGCTGGTGCGGCTGCTGAAGCACTACAACATCGGCTTCAGCCTGCCCGATCAGGTACCGGCCAAGATTAAACAATCGTTCGATTTGCTGATCCCGATTCTGGTGGTGGTGCTGACCCTCTACCCGCTGAGCCTGCTGATCCAGAACCAATTCCAGATGCTGCTGCCGCAGGCGATTATGGCGATCTTCCAGCCGCTGATCTCCGCGGCGGATTCGCTGCCGGCCATTTTGCTGTCGGTGCTGCTGGCGCACCTGCTCTGGTTTGCCGGCATTCACGGCGCGGTGATTGTCTCCGGCATGTTACAGGCGTTCTGGCTGACCAACCTCGGGGTGAACCAGAGTTCCCTGGCCGCCGGGCTGCCGCTGCCGCATGTGTTTATGGAGGCGTTCTGGTCGTTCTTTATTGTGATTGGCGGTTCCGGTGCCACCTTTGGGCTGGTGCTGCTCTACCTGCGCAGCCGCAGCGCGCACCTGCGGGCGATTGGTAAACTCAGCCTGGTGCCGAGCGCATTCAACATTAACGAGCCGGTTATTTTCGGCACGCCGATTGTGATGAATCCGACGTTCTTCCTGCCGTTTATCGTCGCGCCGTTGGTAAATTCCGTGATCGCCTATGCGGCCGTCAAAATGGATCTGATTGGCCGGGTTATCTCGGTGGTGCCGTGGACGGCCCCGGCACCGATCGGCGCGGCCTGGGGCACCGGCTGGGACTTACGCGCCGCGCTGCTGGTGGTGGTGCTGGCGCTGGTGTCCGCGGTGGTCTATTACCCATTCTTTAAAGTGTATGAAAGGCAACTGCTGCAACAGGAGGCGGAAGAAGCCGCCGCAGTGGCTCAAGAGGAGGCCGGCAGCACCGCCAGCGCCGCCCACTGAGGGCAGGCAGAAATAAAAAGAGCCTCTAAAGAGGCTCTTTTTGTCTGACCGGTATTATTTGGTGTCCGGATCCGGGCCGAGGCGCTTGCCGCTGTCGAGTTTGGCGATTTCGCTCATCTCCTCTTTTTCCAGGCGGAAATCAAACACATCGAAGTTTTCTACGATACGCTTCGGCGTGACCGATTTCGGGATGACAATCAGGCCGCTGTCGAGGTGCCAGCGGATGACGATCTGCGCCGGGGTCTTTTCATATTTCTCGGCCAGCTTCATGATGATCGGCTGGTCAAATACCCCTTCGCCGCCCTGGGCCAACGGGCTCCAGGATTCCGTGGCGATATTGTGCGTGGCGTTCCAGGCGTGCAGCGGGCGTTGCTGCATCAGCGGGTGCAGCTCAATCTGGTTGATGACCGGCGCACTGCCGGTTTCATCCAGCAGGCGTTGCAGGTGCGGGATGTGGAAGTTACACACCCCGACGCTTTTGGTCAGGCCCTGTTCTTTCAGCTTCAGCAGCGCTTTCCAGGCGTCAATGTAGTTATCCTGTTTCGGCTCCGGCCAGTGGATCAGGTAGAGATCCACATAATCGAGTTTTAAACGCGCCAGGCTCTTTTCCAATGCCTCCTGCGCGTTTTGCTGGTCGTCATTCCACAGTTTGGTGGTGATGAACAGCTCCTCACGCGGCACCGAGGCTGACTGAAGCGCATTGCCGACCCCTTCCTCATTTTTGTAGATCATCGCGGTATCAATATGGCGATAACCGGTCTCCAGGGCTTTTTCAATGGCGACGAGCACTTCTTCATTGCTGGCCTGCCAGACGCCAAGGCCCAGTTGCGGCATCAGGTTGCCATCGTGCAGTTTGATGATGGGTTGCGTCATGGGTATCTCCTTATGCGGGTTTCCCGTGCAGAGCACGGAACAGAGTGCTGATGACCTCTTAGTGTAGTCAAGATGCCATGACTTGCAGGGGCGTCATATGCTCACTTCCCGCATTGTTTTCCGCAGGGCGGCGGGGAAAGGGAGTAAAGGGAATAATTAACCGGAAGCGGAAAGTCATCGCATCGGCAGATAAAAAAACGGCGCCACAGAGAGCGCCGTAAAATAAATCAAGGAAAAATAACAGTGGTTATTGTTAATACCGTTATGAGGGTAACGGGCACTAACCCAGTCTTTTTACTTCTTCAGAAAAACGTATTTCATCAGAAATAAATACGCATACCGGCAGCGATACGGTTGTCATCACCGACGGTTGCGAAATCGTGTTGCACGTTATTAACGTCCGTCCATTTTTCAGACTCGGCGGTGATATAGGCGTATTCACCCCAGATCACGACGTTTTTAGTGAAGTAATAATCGGTACCGACCACATATTTCTGTTCCTTCCAGTCATACAGCTCGTCGTCAGCATCTTTCAGGTAGTAACCGCCGTAGATGCTGCTGTCGCCGTCATAGGCCCATTTCACGCCCAGGCCCAGCAGGTTAACAGTCGCGGTGTCGCCCACATAGAACAGCGCTTTATCCGCGTTCTGGCTGCCGTCGTAGCCTACGTCACCTGAAATCACGTTATCCAGATACATCTGGCCGACGTCGATGGCGAAGGAGAGGTTGGTTGGTTTGTGGGTCAGTTTACCGGACAAGCCCCAGATTTGCTCGGTGCCGTCTTCGCCGTCATAGTTGCTGCCGTTGCTGACCGTGGCGTAGTTGCTGTTTGATTCATTCGCCGCGAGGCTTACCCCATTTTCATCCAGATGGGCATAGCCATAACCGGCCCCCACGTACATATCCAGATTGTCAGTGCCGAAGTTATAGAACGCCGCCAGGGTATAGGCGTTTTGCAGGCCGGTGTCACCGTCATCCTGCTCGGTCTGCATCGTGTAGGTGCCGCCGAAGCTGAAGCCGTTGAAGTCCGCACTCATCACCCGGATGGTATTAGACACACGGGCGATGAACTCATCTTCCCCGGTGCCGGTGCCGCTGGTACGGCCGATAAAGCCGCCGTTATAAGCACCAAAGCCCAGTGCGCCGCCGTATTCATAGGTGAAGTCAGAACGCGCCATGTCATCGAACGGGGAGGTGACGCGGCCGAACGTCAAATCACCGATGCCGTCCATGCGGAAACCGGCCCAGCCCTGACGGTTGGCCATTTCAAAATCGCCTTCGCCTTTCTGGGTATCGTTACCGAATTCCAGATAGCCGATGCCGTGTGCCTGGCCCTGGTTAAAGGCGTGGTCAAAGTTGAAGCCGAAGCGGGAATCCTGGTCTTTCAGCTGGGTGGAGTCTTTACCGGGGTTATATTGGTCCCGGGAGTCGGAGTTTTCCATCATTAACCGGATGGAGCCGGTGAAATCGATTTTAGTGCCTTCGTTGTCATACAGGTTGGTCGCCTGAGCACCGGCCGTTGCCAGCATCAGGGGAAGCGCCATTGCTATCAAATTTTTCTTAAACATAGGAGATCCTTTCTTAATCGAGTTGGCTCTTATTAATTGGGGAAGAAACGAATAAATTTATTTAGAATTGAACTTTTCGCGCTTTATATAATCGTTCTTCGGTGGAATTTTCAATTTATGGTTTATTAATGAGTTTTTAATTAGAATTTAATTAATGGATTTGATGCGTAGGAATTTTATTATTTTCTGTGTTTCGTGAATAAATAAAACCCTGCCGGACAAGATGCCCGGCAGGGTTTTTTAATGGATCGCGTTACGGGTTGACGTTATTGCGCAGGGGCGCGCTTTTTACGGATATACATGACCACCACACCCACCAGCCCGAGCACCAATAACAGCATCGGTAAGACCATCAGCCCGGCCATCACGGCATCTTCATGGCGCTTCACCAGCGGGATCTGGCTGAAGGCGAAACCAAGCGTCACCACCACACTGACCCACAGCGCGCCGCTCAGCCAGTTAAAGAACTGGAAGCGGGTATTGCTCAGCCCGGAGATACCGGCCATCGTCGGCAACAGGGTGCGCACAAAAGCCAGGAAACGCCCAGCCAGCAGCGCCATCAGCCCGTGCCGGTTGAACAGGGTAAAGGCCCGCTGGTGGTAATGGGCGGGCAGTTGCAGCAGCCAGCGGCGCACCAGCCGCGTGTCACCGAGCCAGCGCCCCTGCAGGTAGCTCAGCCAGCAGCCGAGGCTGGCCGCCGCGGTGAGGATCAGCAGCGTAGGGATAAAGCTCATCACCCCTTTGGCCACCAGCGCCCCCGCCAGCAGCAACAGGCTGTCGCCCGGTAAAAAGGAGGCGGGTAATAAGCCGTTTTCCAGAAACAGGGTGGCAAACAGCACGCCATAGATAATCCAGATCACGCCCGGATCGGCCAGCGCGCTGAAGTCCTGCTGCCAGAGCGCGTGGAGAATATGTCTCAGTACTTCCATTGTTCTTCCCGTTGCGAATAAAACGTGCGCCAATCGGGCCCGGCGCACCGTCAATATACTCTCATTATAGTGCGCCGGGGGCGGCAGGCGATCAGGCGGTACGCAGGCGGGCGAACCCGGCGGCCAGATCCTCAATCAAATCGTCGCAATCTTCCAGGCCGATGTGCAGCCGCACCAGGGTGCCGCTGAAGGGGAGTCTCTCCGCCGGGCGGATCGCCTGCAACTCTTCCGGCTGGTTCGCCAGAATCAACGACTCAAACCCGCCCCACGAATAGGCCATGCTGAAGTGGCTGAAGTGGTCGAGGTAGTGCGCCAGTTGGGCGTCAGTCAGACGCGCTTTCAGAATAAAGGCGAAGAGGCCCGCGCTGCCGTTGAAATCACGCTGGAAAAATTCATGGCCGGGGCAGCCGGGCAACGCCGGGTGGCGCACTTCGGCCACTTCCGGGCAGGTTTGCAGCCAGCGCGCCACCCGCAGGCTGCTGGCCTCATGCTGCCTGAGCCGGACGCCCAGCGTGCGCAGGCCGCGCGCCGCCATGTAGGCGGTGTCGGCATCGACCATCTGGCCCATCAGGTAGGAGTGTTCACGCAACTGTTCCCAGCAGCGCGCATTGGCGACAGCAGTGCCGATCATGGCATCGGAGTGGCCGATGATGTATTTGGTGCCGGCCTGGATGGAGATGTCGATATCATGCGCCAGTGCCGGGAACAGGATGCCCGCCGCCCAGGTGTTGTCGATCATGATAACGATGTCCGGGGCCACGGCGCGCACGGCGCTGACCATCGCCGGGATATCCGGCACTTCCAGGGTGATTGAACCGGGGGATTCCAGAAACAGCACTTTGGTGTTGGGCTGCACCAGCTCCGCGATGCCTGCGCCAATCATCGGCGGGAAATAGGTGGTGCTGACCTGCATTTTCGCCAGCACTTTGCTGCAAAAATCCTGCGTCGGCTCGTAGGCAGAGCCTGTTACCAGCACATGGTCGCCCGCGCTGACAAAGGAGAGGATGGCATTGCTGACCGCCGCCGCACCGCACGGGTAGAGCACGCATCCGGCCCCGCCTTCCAGCTCGGTCATCGCCTCCTGGAACGCGAAGTGGGTCAGGGTGCCGCGGCGGCCGTAGAACAGCTCGCCCTGGGCACGGTGGGCGGTGGCGTGTTTTTTCGCTGCCACGGAATCAAACACCAGCGAGGAGGCCCGCTGGATCACGGCATTCACGGAGCCGTGGGTATATTTTTTCTGCCGTCCGGCGCTGACCAGCGCGGTATCACGATGTTTTCCTGCCATGTTGCCCGGTTACCTGTTGTTAATGTTGCGAACTTCCACCTAACTTACCACGCAGCCGGGCAGGCGGGGGATGCTTTTGCCCGCCGGGCGGAAAAACAGCAGATTCAGACGGCATTCTGCCGGAGAAGAGAAAAAACCTCCGGCAGACGCAGGGGAAATGAAAAAAGCCCGTCACGACGCGACACGGGCAAAGGGGAGGAAAACTTAACCGGCGTGCACACCGAACAGGGTGGGCAGGTAGAGCGAAATCGCAGGGATGTAAGTCACCAGCATCAGCACAAAGAACAGCACGGCGTAAAACGGCAGCATCGCCTTCACCACGGCCTCAATTTTTTCCTTGCTCACCGCACTGGCGACAAACAGCACCGAGCCGACCGGCGGGGTGATCAGGCCAATGCCGAGGTTCACCATCATGATCATGCCGAAGTGCACCGGGTCGATGCCGAGCGAGGTGGCGACCGGCAGCAGCACCGGCGTCAGGATCAGGATAATCGGGGCCATGTCCATCAGGGTGCCGACCAGCAACAGCATGATATTAATGCACATTAAGATGACATATTTGTTATCTGAGAAGGCGGTGAAAAAGTCGGTGATGCGCGTCGGCAGTTGCATAAACGTCATCACTGCGCCGAAGCAGGCAGCGAAGCCGATCAGGATCATGACGATGGTGACGGTTTTCACCGTGCGGTACATCAGTTTCGGCAGCTCTGACCATTTGTAGTCACGGTAGATAAACATGGTGAC
Source organism: Chimaeribacter arupi (assembly GCF_002858805.1). Taxonomy (GTDB): domain Bacteria; phylum Pseudomonadota; class Gammaproteobacteria; order Enterobacterales; family Enterobacteriaceae; genus Chimaeribacter; species Chimaeribacter arupi. The sequence goes on along the minus strand of NZ_PJZI01000010.1, from coordinate 34,903 downwards.
GAAAAACGCCCAGAGGCAGGCGATGGCCGCCGACTCAGTGGCGGTAAAAATCCCGCTCAGGATGCCGCCCATGATGATCACCACCGTCATCAGGCCCCACAGGGTGTCGATGAAGATTTTCAGCGCATCACGGAATGCCACCCGCTCGCCTTTCGGGTAGCCGCGCGCATGGGCAAAGCCGACGCACATCACCATCAGTGACAAACAGAGCAGGATGCCGGGTAAAATCCCGGCGATAAACAGCGCCGCCACCGAGACGCTGCCGCCGGTGGCCAGCGAGTAGATCACCGCATTGTGGCTGGGCGGGATCAGGATCGCCTGCACCGAGCCGCTGGCGGTGACCGCCGCCGCGAAATCACGCGGGTAGCCCTTTTTGTCCATCTCCGGGATCATCACCGAGCCAATCGAGGCGGTGTCCGCCACCGACGAGCCGGAAATCGCGCCGAAGAAGGTGGAGGCCATAATATTCACCAGCGACAGCCCGCCGCGGATAAACCCGACAAAGATATAGGCGAAACTCACCAGCCGCCGGGCGATGCCGCCCTCCGCCATGATGGCCCCAGCCAGGATAAAGAACGGGATCGCCAGCAGGGAAAACTTATTCACCCCGTTGGTGAGCTGGATCATCAACGCTTCCAGCGGCAGGTCGATCCACAGCGCGCCGACCACCGCACTCAGCCCGACGGCGTACGCCACCGGTACGCCAATCGCCAGCAGCACGCCCAGCGAGAACAGCAGAATAAATGCATCCATCAGAGTCGCCCCGTATCAGGTTTCCGAGGTGCCGAAGACCACCGCCTGGCGATGGTGTTGCGGCCCCAGCATCAGCCGTTCAAGCACGAACAGCAGGGTAATCGCCGAGCCAATCGGCAGCGGCAGGTAAGTTTGCCCGGCCGTCAGCACCGGGAAATCCGCCACCGGCTGCTCCCAGAGCTCGCGGCACAATGTGGTGCTGTAGACCAGGATAAACAGGCTCAGCGCCAGCATCAGCAGGTCAGCCACGGTGGCGAAAACCTTCTGCCACACCGGCGGCAGCCGGTCAGTGACCATGCCGACCGCGATGTGCGAGCCGGCGCGGTAACTCACCGCCGCGCCGACAAAGGTAAAGGTCACCATGCAGATGATCGACACCGGCTCCGGCCAGGAGAGCGCCTGGTTCAGCGTATAGCGGTAGAAGATGCCGATGGGGATCACCACCACCATCAGCAGCAGTGCCAGGCCGGAAATCCACATCGCTATCCGGTAGAGCACATCCATCGACGAAAGATAATAACGGGCCATACTTTCCCCCGGTTAACAGGCTGGACGTGAACGGGCTTATTTCACGTCGTTGATTTTATTCACCAGATCCTGATGGGCTTTGCCGAACTGATCGCGCACCGGCTGGGTGGCGTCATAGAAATATTTGGTGTCCATCTCCTGGAAGGTCACGCCGCCGGCTTTCATGGTCTGCAACGCTTTTTCGTTATACGCGGCCCAGAGCTGGCGCTGTTCGGCCTGCGCCTCTTTGGCCAGCTTCAGGAGCAGTTGCTGATCCTCGCTGCTTAATTTGTCCCATTTGGTTTTGGAGTAGAGGAACAGCTCGGGAATAATGAAGTGGCGGGTCAGGGTGTAATATTTCGCCACCGGCAAATAGTTATGCGCGACAAAGGTCGGCGGGTTGTTTTCCGTGCCGTCAATGACGCCGGTCTGCATCCCGCTGAAGACTTCGCTCACGCCCATCACCACCGCGTTCGCCCCCATCGCTTTCAGCGTCGCCAGCGCCACCGGGCTGCCCTGCACACGGATCTTCATGCCTTTCAGGTCTTCCGGTTTGGTCAGCGGGGTTTTGGTGATCATGTTGCGGGTGCCGGAATCCATCCAGCCGAGGAATACCAGCCGGGATTTCGGGTCATTGGTGATGTTATTGCCGATCTCCTGCCCGACTTGGCTGTCGAGCACCTTATGCATATGCTCTTCATCGCGGAAAATATAGGGCAGGGTGAAGACCTCAATCTCCGGCAGAATAGCGGCGACCGGGGCCATCGACACGCGGATCAGATCAATGGCGCCAATCTGCGCCTGCTCGATCATCTGTTTCTCATCGCCCAGCACGCCGCCGGGAAAGGTTTTGATCTCCAGCCGCCCGTCGGTGGCTTTCTCCAGTTTTTCGCCCATATGCTGCACCGCCACCACATTCGGGTAACCCTGCGGATGCACATCCGCGGCTTTAATGGTCTGGGCGAGGGTCTGATGGCTGATAAACAGCGTGGTGGAAAACAGGCTCAGGGCCAGCAGGGATTTTCGCAGTATCATGATGCTCTCCAGGGGCAGGAAAAAGCCGGGAAAAGTAAGTGGAAAATGCGGGTTTGTTAAATTTGAAACATTTTATTAACGCGATTATACACTTTGAAATGCTATTGAAAATTTCTTGAAATGGCTTTTTAAAGCAAATCCGATCTGCGTCACGGCCAGCGCTGGCGCGGCCTCCGGATTTGTGATGTGGCTAAAAAAACAGCGCTTCCCGCCCCGGCTTTCCGGCATCCTCTCTGCGTGCTGCCGGCTTTTCTTATGGATATTCCACTTGCTTTGACCTTGATCTCTTGCGTACGTAAATAATAATGAGAACCACTATCAATCCGCGCTGTGTTTGATATGATCCCGCACTGATTTATTTCTTCCAACGTTGATGATTTAGGGTGGAGGCGTAGCGTGAAATTGGCTCGCATGATGATGAAGTTGGGGATGCCCACATCTGCCGTGGCAGTACAGAAAACAACACCGCGCCGCGGCCGGCTGGCGCTGGCCTCCCTGTGCCTGATGGCCGGGCTGAGCGGCCCGGCACTGGCGGCCCCGGCAACCACTACCGCGCCGGCTGCGCAGAGCGCGCAGGCAGACGCCGCCCCGGCGGCCCCGGTGATGGCCGCGGATCCGCAGCCGTCCGCGCCTGCCGCCCAGCCGGTCATTCCGCAGGACTTGTCCGTGCTTGGGATGTATCACCACGCCGACGCGGTGGTGAAAACCGTGATGATTGGCCTGCTGCTGGCCTCAGTGGTCACCTGGGCGATCCTGTTTGCCAAGGGCAGCGAGTTGCTGGCCGCCAAACGCCGCCTGCGCCGTGAGCTGCGCGCGCTGGCCCCGGTGACCACGCTGGACGAAGCCGCTGCCGTGATGGAGGGCTTTGATGACAAGAGCCTCAGCGCCCGGTTGCTGGCCGATGCACAAAACGAGCTGGAGCTGTCGGCGCAGTCTGCTGACATCGCCGGGATTAAAGACCGTACCAGCTTCCGCCTGGAGCGCCGCGTGGCGGCTGCCGGCCGCCACATGGGGCGCGGCAACGGTTTCCTGGCGACCATCGGCGCGATTTCGCCGTTTGTCGGCCTGTTCGGCACCGTCTGGGGCATCATGAACAGCTTTATCGGCATCGCCGAAACCCAGACCACCAACCTCGCCGTGGTGGCACCGGGCATTGCGGAAGCGCTGCTGGCGACCGCCATCGGGCTGGTGGCCGCGATTCCGGCGGTGGTGATCTACAACATCTTCGCCCGCCTGATTGCCGGCTACCGCCACCTGCTGGGGGATGTCGCGGCCCAGTTGCTGCTGTTGCAGGGGCGTGACCTGGACCTGGCGGCCAACGCCGGTACCAAACGCGCGAATCCGCAACTGCGCGTGGGGTAACTGACGATGGCGATGCGTTTGAATGACGACCTGGATGAAAGCGGGGAAATGCATGAGATCAACGTGACGCCGTTTATCGACGTGATGTTGGTTCTGCTGATCATCTTTATGGTGGCCGCACCGCTGGCCACGGTGGACGTGCGGGTTAACCTGCCGGCCTCGACCAGCAAGCCGTCGCCGCGCCCGGAAAAACCGCTGTTCCTGACGGTCAATGCGGAGAAACAGCTGTTTGTCGGCGATGTGCCGGTGCCGCGTGAGCAACTCACCGCACAACTGGCGCAGCAGACCCACGGCGACAAAGAGACCACCATTTTCTTCCGCGCGGACAAATCCGTGGACTACGAAACGATGATGGGCGTGATGGACGCGCTGCGTCAGGCGGGTTACCTCAAAGTCGGGCTGGTGGGCATGGAGCACACCGGCGCGCAGTAAGCCCGCCCCGTATTGAAAACGGCCTCCCCGGAGGCCGTTTTTTTATGGCCGCGCACCGGGCAGGAAGTGCGGTAAAGCAGGCGACTTCTGCGTGTGGCTCGACTAAAATAGGCGTTTTGTTGACAGGTCAGGCGGTAACTATGATGCACGGTACAATTACGACATATTTCGAAGACAAAGGATTCGGATTTATTAAAGATGAAAACGGCGACAACCGGTATTTTCACGTTGTCAAAGTGGCGAATCCGGAGCTGCTGAAAAAGAATGCCGCCGTGACGTTTGAGCCGACCACCAATAACAAAGGGCTGTCGGCCTACGCGGTGAAAGTGGCGGTAGAGAGCAAATACATCCACATTGCCGGTGAGCGCATCAAAATCACCAGCATCAAGTCGTTCAACCGTTTCACCAAACAGGTGCCGGTTGAGGCGCAGATCGACAAAGAGAACGCCGTGCTCTCCGCCGGGTTGCTGATGGAGCGCATCCGCCCGAAACAAGAGGTGGAGAAGGGCGCGACCCGCCCGCTGGAGATGCTGAACGTCACGACCTTCCAGAATAAAACCTTCACTTTCTCCGAGCTGGAGATTGATATTGAAGAGACCATGAAGGCGCTGAAAAACCTCTGATTGCCCGGCCTGCGGCCGTCAGCTGACGCGCGGCAGGCCTTTCCCTTCTGCTTTTCCCCCGTGTCATTGATAGTTTCATGTTGTTTATGTCTGATGATCGGCGGCTCTGCTGCTAAAATGGTGACGCCGCGCACCCTGCTGCGGCACCCCTATAAAAAACTAACCTGGTTACCGTTTCCGGTAACATTTTGAATTGAGAAGAGATAATGGAGTCTGTTCATATTGGTTTTCCTCTGGAGACGGTCAGCGTATTCGTTGGTCTGTCGGTTGCCGCGCTGCTGATTGACCTGCTTGCCCACCGCGGCAACCACGCCATCAGCCTGAAAAGCGCGGTAGGCTGGTCGATTTTCTGGGTGGCGACCGCCCTGGGTTTCGCCGGTTTCCTCTATATCCACCACGGTGCGGCTGTCGCTAACCTGTTCATTACCGGTTACGCGCTGGAGAAAGTGTTGTCGGTAGACAACCTGTTCGTGATGATGGCGATTTTCGCCTGGTTCAAAGTGCCGGATGGCCTGCGCCACCGCGTGCTTTACTGGGGCGTGATCGGGGCAATTGTGTTCCGCGGTATTTTTGTCGCCTTTGGTACGGCGCTGCTGTCACTGGGGCCGTGGGTAGAGATGGTGTTTGCGGTGATTGTCGCCTGGACGGCAGTGATGATGCTGCGCTCCGGTGAAGATGATGAAGAGATCGACGATTACTCTGATCACTTTGCCAACCGTCTGGTGCGCCGTTTCTTCCCGGTCTGGCCGAAACTGGCCGGTGACCGCTTCCTGCTGAAAGCCAGCGAAGTCTCTGCTGAGCTGGAGAAGCCGCAGAACAAGGGCTTTGCCTTCACGGTGAAGAAGGGCGCACGCTACGCCACGCCGCTGCTGCTGTGTGTGGCTGTGGTGGAGCTGTCGGACGTGATGTTCGCCTTTGACAGCGTTCCGGCGGTGATCGCCGTGAGCCGTGAGCCGCTGATTGTCTACTCCGCGATGATGTTCGCCATCCTCGGCCTGCGCGCGCTCTACTTTGTGCTGGAAGCGCTGCGCCGCTATCTGTCGCACCTGGAGAAAGCGGTAGTGGTGTTGCTGTTCTTTATCGCCTTCAAACTCGGCCTGAACGCCAGCGACCACCTCTGGCACCACGGTTACGAGATCGGCATCAACACCAGCCTCTATATCGTACTGATTGTGCTGGGCCTCGGCATCCTCGCCAGCGTGCTGTTCCCTGCTAAAGAGAAATAATTCTCTCAGCAATCCTGAAAAAACCCCGGCTTGCCGGGGTTTTTCTTTTTCCGGCTGGTGAATACCATAAAACGCATTCTGAATTTTATAACGTTCTGAAGAATCAATGATTTATATCGCATAATCATCGTAAAAAAATCGGTAGAATTTTAGCTGTTTAAAAAAGTTTTTATAATCAAAGAAATACGATAAGAGTGTTCCCCGCGAGAGCGGGGCTAAACCGTCGATTTATTAAACGAAATTTTAGTAACTTATGTGTTCCCCGCGAGAGCGGGGCTAAACCGACTCACGTCCGCAACCTGGAAGGGCTGGCAAAGTGTTCCCCGCGAGAGCGGGGCTAAACCGCGTACATTTTGTCAGTGGACGCCGTTGACTATGTGTTCCCCGCGAGAGCGGGGCTAAACCGCCGCCGTAGCCGGTGTTCCAGTTATAGCGGCCGTGTTCCCCGCGAGAGCGGGGCTAAACCGTACTTTGACCGCCAGGCATATTCCCTCGTTTAGTGTTCCCCGCGAGAGCGGGGCTAAACCGGTTTTCACATACCCATGCACGCGATACAGCACGTGTTCCCCGCGAGAGCGGGGCTAAACCGATTAAATATCAACTCCGTTCAATTGATGAATTGTGTTCCCCGCGAGAGCGGGGCTAAACCGTGTATTTTTCTACAAAATCATCCAATTCTTTTGTGTTCCCCGCGAGAGCGGGGCTAAACCGGCGCACGGGCCGGAGATGCGGGCAAATGTTCGGTGTTCCCCGCGAGAGCGGGGCTAAACCGTGCTGGCAGATATCCGATCGGGGCTGGATGAGGTGTTCCCCGCGAGAGCGGGGCTAAACCGCAAAACAGCGGAAATTTCTGGACGCTGGAGCCGTGTTCCCCGCGAGAGCGGGGCTAAACCGGCGTACTACTTGGAAGCCCTGCCGGATACGGAGTGTTCCCCGCGAGAGCGGGGATATAGACTATGACTGATCCTGTAATATTGTAGTAATCCAATATGAGAACGCTGTCTAAACGCCTGATATACACATTATATAATGTGACTATTATTTTAATTCAATGTTATTGATTTAATCATTCCCTGTTTTATTTATTTTTCATGACTATGTTTATCCCCATGTTTATTGATTTTTAGTATTTGTTATTGGCTTTTATCAGGCGCAAACTATGCAAGCTTTTCTAATCAATTAGGAGTTTAATAATGGCTATCCCTCCCTATTTATGGTTAAAAGATGATGGTGGTGCACTAATTAAAGGGTTGGTTGACGTGCGTGGCCGGGAAAACAGTATTGAAGTGCTAAGCTTTATGCATGGAGTGGACATTCCTACCGATGGGCACACAGGTCAAATAACCGGGCCGCGAATTCATGATGCATTAGAATTTGAAAAAGAAATTGATAGTTCAAGCCCATTGCTTTATAAAGCATCAACCACCGGTCAAACACTAAAAAGTGCTGAGTTTAAATGGTACAGAATCAATGATGCAGGGAGAGAGGAGGAATATTACAATATACTACTTGAAGGTGTTACGGTTGTTTCAGTAAAAACGATAATGCACAATATTAAAGCCTTCGAAAGTACAAATCATCTTGAATTAGTTACCCTTCGCTATGAGAAGATTACCTGGAAATACTGTGATGGTAATTTGGCTCACTCTGACTCGTGGAAGAACCGATAAAAAGAAGTGTGTTTAATGGCGCTGAAAGGCGCCATATAAGGAGGTTTGAATGACATGGGTTTATAATGTAAGAAAAAGGTCGTTTGAACAAAATGGTGTTTATAAATTCAGCGCTGATTATGCTGGGGCTCCTGGTTATAAAAATGAGCCTGATTTCGAATGTGTAGTCAACAAAGGGCCTTTGCCGCGAGGAAAGTATAAGATAGTCGGCAAGCCTTTCAGACACCATCACGCTGGCCCCTATACACTGCGTCTGCAACCTTATTCTACTAATAATATGTGTGGAAGAAATGGGTTCTTAATACATGGTGGAAATAGCAAAGGAACAGCATCGAATGGATGCATTATTCTCCATCCGACATTCAGACGAGTGCTCTATGAATCTGGTGATAAGGAATTAATCGTATTATGAAGCTCCCAATATTGACGTTGGGGTTTTTTAGTTTCTATGCTTTCTCTGCCGTCACGCCGGATGAATGTATAAAACTAAATAATGGCATTGGCTCTGCCATGTATATTACAATGCTGGATGACCTGAAGCTGGTACGGGAAAATATCAATGAAGGAAAAACCCAAACAAAAATAGTTTCGATTACTCCTGTTACGTATCCACTGGCAATCGTATACGGCAAGGAGGAAAAACGCCTGAGTGGTGAACATAGCGAAGATCGTACAACGGCAGAGGAATATGCTCAGGGATTTATGGCTGACCATGCAAGAAATATAATTGCTGAATACACTTTTAAAAATAAAGAAGGAAAGGAAAACGTTTTTCTGGCTTCAGCATTTGCCAGTGATAACGACTGCTCAGTAAGGTTTAATGGCTATATCATCGTTAAACGTGATTTTTAAAAAAATCATTAAAGCAATAAATGTTTTTTACGGTGTTCCCCGCGAGAGCGGGGCTAAACCGTCCGCAATCACGGCCCCTGGGATTACAAGCAGAAAAATCGGTCATGGGCGAGTTTTGGAAATTTCAATTATGGCGCGACCGGTACGGTGGCCGGTATCCCTGAAGATATTCTGCTGATGGGGGCGGGGTTCGCCCAGTCATGGGCCGGCACGTCGCAACCGGAGAAATGGGGCTACTGGTATAGAAAACCCCCGTATGGGGATGACCCGGAAGATCAGCGTGCCATCCGGGAGGGCATCAGGTATGCACATCAGTGTGGTTTTTAAGTGGGTACATGGGCTGACGACCCTGGTGTTGTTTATCGTAGTAGTGGGGTTTTTGCTGCTGAACCGGACAGCAGATTACAAAGCGGATGACGTCTTCCATGCCAGCCGCCAGGTCACCCCGGCGTTGTGGCTCTACACCACCCGCAACAGCAGCGGAAACGCCACGGTTCCTATTGTGTACCGTTACTATCTTTCGTCGAAAATATCCGGTTCTGAAGGTGAGGTGGTCAGTGCATTACATGACAGCTTTCCATTCCTTGAGGGAACAGGCGATATCGCTGCTATCAGCGCAGAAAATGACCGTGTCAGAATTGTATATCGCGGCCGGGTCTATTCACTGGATGAGACCGCGCACTATACCGTTAATGGGGAAACCGTGAGCGTTCATCTTGCCTACGACATTCAGTAGTGAGCCATAACAAAAAATTCCCCGCGAGAGCGGGGCTAAACCGAGCTGATCGAGACATTCATTGTTCGTCAGTCTGTGTTCCCCGCTTTCGCGGGGATAACTTCTCGCCTTCAGGCGAAGGCGAGTCTGTGTAAATGGCTGACATCGGTTAGCTGTCTGGCGATAAACAGGCTGTACGTGGCCTGAATTTTTAGCCAGGTTTCCGGCGTGCTGCCAATTACGGCGGAAAGCTTAAGGGCCATTTCTGGCGTGACGGCAGTATGTCCGGAAATTAACCGGCTGGCCGTTGAGGGCGCGATCTCCATCGCTTTAGCAAATTGACGGAGGCTGACATTCATATCTTCCAGCGCTTCAGCAATGATTTCGCCAGGATGGGCGGGGTTAGCCATTCGCATTAGTGGTAATCCTCCAGGTTAAGAATTTCAGCATCACCATTGGCAAATTTAAACGTGATGCGCCAGTTGCCGGAGACACTGATCGACCAAATATCTTTGCGATCTCCTTTAAGCGGGTGCAGGTCATACCCCGGCATATCAACTGCGTCTATACGGTCAGCGGCATCAATCACCGTAAGGCGTGTTTTAATCCGGTTAACCAGCTTTTGTTCAATGCCGCTACTGTCATTTTTAAGGAAAAAATTCTTTAATCCTTTATGTTTAAAGCTTTTGATCATGGTTTCATCCCTGTTCCGTCATGCGGAACAGTATAGCAGGTGTTCCACATGATGGAACAGGTGTTGCTGCTAAAATAAGCGTATTGATCTTAAACCGTGAGAGCGTGATTGGGCCGATCATTCTTACAAGGCATTATCCTTCGTAGCAACGAAGGGCTACAATTAAGCCGCTTAATTAATGGAGGGTTTAGCATGGCGGCAAATGCGATAGTATGTGCCCGGATTGACAAGGCCCTGAAGGATGAGGCAGAACAGGTACTTTCAGAAATGGGCCTGACGATTCCTCAATTTCTTCGTATGGCACTAACGAAAGTTGCACATGAGCGGGCAATGCCCTTTGATATTTATGTACCGAATGAAAAGACGAAAGCCACTATCGAAAAAAGTCTGCGTGGAATCGACGTACATAAAGCAGAAAATGCGGAAGATTTATTTAAACAGTTAGGTCTGAAGTAGCGCATAATCTAAATCTAATAAAAAACCGACATTTTATGTCGGTTTTAGAAATTAAAAGATAATTCTATTTCCCCACTCCCTACATATTCCCTTCCAGCTTATACAGCTTTGTGTTTTCCCGTTTCACCTTTATCCGCCAGATAACCGCCAGCAGGATAAACCAGAGCGGCATCGAGAACAGCGCGATGCGCGTGTCCGGGTCGAACACCATGATCACCAGTGAGAACAGGAAAAACAGCAGGCTCAGGCGGCACAGGAAAATACCGGCGGGCATTTTGAATATCGCCTGCTGGTGCAGATCCGGGCGGCGTTTCCGGTAGACCAGATAGGCCATCAGGATCATCCCCCAGCTGTAGATCACCAGAATGGCGGCCAGCGTCGAGACGATGGTGAACAGCGTCATCACGTTCGGCACCAGGAACAGCAGCAGGGTGCCGCTCAACATACAGAAGATGGAGAAGATCAGGCTGCGCACCGGGATGGCCGTGGTGCGTGACAAAATGCGGAACTGCCAGTGCGCGTGTTTCTCCATCGACAGGCCATACAGCATCCGGGTGCTGGAGTAGACGCCGCTGTTGGCAGACGACATCGCCGAGGTCAGCGCGACAAAGTTAATCACCGCCGCTGCGGCCGGCAGCCCCGCCTTGGCAAACAGCGTGACGAACGGGCTGGTGTCGGGCGAGATGTGCTGCCAGGACGTCACGGCGATAATCACCACCATCGACAGCACGTAAAACAGGATGATGCGCAGCGGGATCGCGTTGATCGCTTTCGGCAGAATCTTCTCCGGCTCGCGCGTCTCGGCGGTCATGGTGCCCAGCAGCTCAATGCCGGTATAGGAGAAAATGGCGATCTGGAACCCGGCAAAAAAGCCCACCACACCGTGCGGCATAAAGACGGCGGTGTCAGTGAGGTTGCCGAGCGAGGCGCGCACGCCGTCCGGCGACGTCCAGCCGGTGGCAACCATCCAGATGCCGGTGACAATCAGCGCCACTATCGCAATGATTTTGATTAGGGCAAACCAGAACTCCGCCTCACCAAACATCTTCACCGACAGCAGGTTAAACAGGAACAGCAACGCCAGGGTGAACAGCGCCGGGATCCACGGCGAAAGGTGCGGCAGCCAGTACTGCACATACCCGCCGCACACCACCACATCCGCGATGCAGGTCACCACCCAGCTCAGCCAATAAGACCAGCCGAGGAAAAAGCTGGCTTTGGGGCCGAGATAATCTGACACAAAATCTGCAAACGAGCGGTACTCAAGCTTAGTGAGCAGCAGCTCACCCATCGCCCGCATCACCATAAACATAAAGAAGCCGACCACCACATAGGTGATCAGGATCGACGTGCCGGACACGGCGATGGTTTTCCCGGCCCCCATAAACAGGCCGGTGCCGATGGCGCCCCCCAGGGAAATCAACTGGATATGGCGGGCGCTCAGGCCGCGGTGCAGGGTCTCCGGGCCGTGCTGATCCCCAGCCGGGGTGCCCGGCCGTGGTGATTTTTTTTCTGTCATAGGGTTCCTGTCACTCTGGTAGGGAAAGGTGCGGCGCGCCCGGTGCCAGCAGCAGCCCGGCCCGCAGGCCCGTCGCCACCCCGGCATTGGGGAACAGGATATGCCGGGCGGTGTCACTGACGATCCAGCGGCGATCCGGCTGGGCGGCAATCTCATAACCGGGCGGCAGGCAGGTGAAGTTCTCCGCCGCGTCCGGCAGGTTCAGGGTGAAGTGCTCACTGGTTTTGATCAGGCTCTCTGCCACCGTAAAGTGGCGGACAGGCGGCTTTTGCCGTGCCGGCAGCGCGGCACCGGTGATCAGGGCGCGGATCGCCCGGCCGGTGGGCGCGAACTGCGGCAGGTCGTTCTGGCCGAACGGCCGCGCCTTGCCCAGCTCCAGCGTCACGCTCTGCGCCTGGAACTGCTCACTGACGAAGTGGCTGAAAGTGCCGCCCGCCTGGGTGTGCTGCACCACCGCATCCAGCTCAGCCGCCGCCAGCAGATCAAAAAAGGCGGGCGAGTAGGGGTGCGCGTGGTAAGGCACCAGCGCGAACTGCGGGTAAAGGGAACCGCGGATCGCGGTGTGCATATCCAGGTGCCAGCGATCACCCGCCGGGGTGCCAGGGTGGTCAAAGAACGCGGTGGTGACCGCCTCCAGCTCCGCCGCGCGCGTTGCCTCATGGCTGCGTGGGGCAGTGCGGTGGCGGCCGCCGAACAGCCGGTTCATGTCATGGTGCAGGTAACGGCGGTTGGCGCGCATCGCCGGCAGGTTACCGAACACCAGCAGCAGGGCGGCATCCGGGCGCAGCGACCCGGCGCTGATCGCCGCCAGCAATTCCAGCAGCAGTTCGATCGGCGCGGTCTCGTTGCCGTGGATGCCCGCCGATACCACCACCGCCCGCCGGGCGTGTTCCGGCCGCAGGGCTACTACGCCTTCCGCCAGCCAGCGCGGGTGAAGGGCGGCGGGCAGGGGCAGGTCGGGCAGGGCGCAGTGCAACAGTTGATCGGTCAATGGCTGCATGTCGCCCCCTCAGCGCTGAAAATCATAGACGGTGCCGAGGCGCAGAATCTGCGACAGCTCATCCAGCGCCACATACACCTCGCGCAGCAACTGCGGGTCGGCCATGTCGCCGGGCAGCAGCCGGTCGCGGTAGTGGGTGTTCACCCACGCCGTCAGCCGCTGGTAGAGTGCCTCATCCAGCAGGCTGCCGGGGTTCACGGCGGCGCGCTCTGCGTCGTTCAGTACCACCCGCAGCCGCAGGCAGGCCGGGCCGCCGCCGTTGCGCATACTCTCCCGCAGGTCAAACACCCGCACCTCATTGACCGGCGAACCGGCCGCCGTGGTGAGTTCGTTCAGATAGGCCCAGACGTTCTCCCGCTGGCGGCACTCCTCCGGCACCACCAGCAGCATTTTGCCGTCCGGCTTGCTCAGCAGCTGGCTGTTGAACAGGTAGGAGGCCACGGCATCCGCCAGGCTGACGCGCGCTTCCGGCACTTCCAGGCTGATGAAATCCTGCCCCAGCGCCGCCATTTTTTCATTTAACGTGCGCAGCACCGCAGGCTGATCGACAAACGCCCGCTGGTGGTGGAACAGCACGTTTTTGTTGCTGACGGCAATCACGTCGTTGTGGAACACGCCGCTGTCGATGGCTGCCGGATGTTGTTGAACAAACAGCGTCCGTTCCGGGTTGAGCTGGTGCAGCCGCGCCACCGCCTCGCTCGCCTCACGCGTCTGGCGCGCCGGGTAACGCTGCGGTTGCAGGCCGGAGCCGAAGGCACGGCGGCCGTAGACAAACATCTGTACGCCCGGCGTCGCGTAGTCCCCACCAAAACGGTTATGGTTGGCGGCCCCTTCATCACCGAAATCGCCATGCTGCGGCAGCGCAGAGTGGTGGCAGAAGTGCGCGTCGTCGGCAAAGGTGGCGCGCAGGATCGCTGAGGTAGTGGGCGCTTCCAGCGACCGGTGCAGTTTATTGTTCAGGTTGGCGACGGTGAAATGCACGCGGCCATCAGCGCTGTCTGCCGACGGGGAGACAGTGGCGGCGTTGGCCGTCCACATCGCTGACGCGGAGCCGAGCGTGGAGAGCAGTTGCGGCGAGTAGGCCGCCGCCTGTTGCAGCATCTGCTCATCGCTGCCGCAAAAGCCGAGCGCCCGCAGCGCCGTGACATTCGGGCGCGGGTGCGGCGGCAACACGCCCTGCACAAACCCGGCATCCGCCAGCGCTTTCATTTTTTCCAGCCCCTGCAACGCCGCCTTACGCGGGTTGGAGACGCCATCTTTGTTGTTCAGTGACGCCTCGTTGCCCACCGACAGACCGGCATAGTGGTGTGTCGGGCCGACCAGGCCATCGAAATTTGCTTCATAACCAGACATAACAACCCTCTGCATGGTGGCGGATCAGAATTTCAAACCGGGATTGAGTGCCGCCGGCAGTACCGGCGCGTCACTGACCAGCGAGGCCATCGGCCAGGCGCAGTAGTCAGCCGCGTAATAAGCACTGGGCCGGTGGTTGCCGGAGGCCCCGACGCCGCCGAATGGCGCGTTACTGGAGGCACCGGTCAGCGGCTTGTTCCAGTTGACGATCCCGGCGCGGGCGTCATCCGCCAGTTGGGCGAAGCGGGCCGGATCGGGCGAGATCAACCCGATCGCCAGCCCGTAGCGCGTGGCGTTGGCCAGGCGGATCGCCTCGTCAAAGGTGGTGTAACGCGACACCGACAGCAGCGGGCCGAAATACTCCTCATCCGGTACCTCAAGCCCGGTGACGTCGATAATCCCCGGCGTCAGCAGCGTGGCGTTGGCGTCCGGCTGGGTCAGCTCCAGCAGCGACCGGCCGCCGAGTGCCTGCAACTGCTGTTGCGCCTGCAACATCGACTCCGCCGCCTGCAACGAGATCACCCCGCCGATAAACGGCTGCGGCTCTGCGTTCCAGTGGCCGACCTCGATCCGGCGGCTCACCTCCACCAGCCGGGCGATCAGCGCATCGCCTTCCGGCCCCGCTTTCACCAGCAGGCGGCGGGCGCAGGTGCAGCGCTGCCCGGCGGAGATAAAGGCGGACTGGATAATCACATGCACCGCCGCGTCCAGATCGTCCACACCGTCCACGATCAACGCGTTGTTGCCGCCCATCTCCAGCGCCAGCATTTTTTCCGGCTGGCCGGCCAGGTAACGGTGGAAATGGAACCCGGCCGCGGCGCTGCCGGTGAACAGCACGCCGTCGATCTCAGCGTCTTCCAGCAGGGCTTTGCCGGTCTCTTTCCCGCCCTGAACCAGGTTCAGCACGCCGTCCGGCAGCCCGGCCTGTTGCCACAGCCGCACCGTCAGTTCGGCGGTGGCCGGGGTCAGTTCACTCGGCTTGAACACCAGCGTATTGCCGGCGATCAGCGCCGGGATGATGTGACCGTTGGGCAGGTGGCCGGGGAAGTTGTAGGGGCCGAACACCGCCATCACGCCGTGCGGTTTGTGGCGCAGCAGCGCTTTGCCGTCCGGCATCGGGGTTTCGCGCTCGCCGGTACGGGTCTGCCAGGCCTCAATGGAGATCGCGGCCTTGCCGATCATCGCCTGCACCTCGGTGCGCGTTTCCCACAGCGGTTTGCTGGTTTCCTGGCTAATCAGCCGCGCCAGCGCCTCTTTGTGGTCAGCCAGCAACGCGGCGAAGCGCTCAACCATCGCGATGCGCTGGTCAGCAGGGCGGTGCGACCAGCCGTAAAATGCCTCGCGGGCGGCGCGGCAGGCGGCCTGTACCTCTTTCGCCCCGGCGCTGTGCGCCTGCCAGAGCACCTGTTGGTCATTGGGGGAGAACTTGCTGAAACGCGGGCCGCTGCCCGGTTGCCAGGTTCCCTGGATAAAGTGTGCAGCGTGCGTCATGCGGGCAGTTCCTCAGGCAGTAGGCTGACCAGCCGGGCGGCATCGCCGTCGGCCAGGTGCAGCGCGTCAATCATCGGGCCGGTGAGATCCAGCGCCGCGGCGTCGGCATCGGCCTCAATCAGCAGGGCGCGGAAATCCTCAAAATGCTGGTTGGCGACGATGCAGAGCGCACCGCCCCCGGTTGCCGGATCGCGGTGGCGCACCGGCAGCACCCGGCTGGCACGCACCGCGCGGATGGCGTCCGTCTCGCCCTCCAGCACCGGCCCGGCGTCAAAAATGTCCACCGAACCGCGCCACATCAGCCCCTCTTTTTCCAGGATGGCGCGTGCCGGGGCGGTTTGCGGGTGCACCTGGCCGATCACCTGTTGCGCCGGTTCCGGCAGCAGCGAGATGTAGATCGGGTAGGAGGGCATCAGCTCGGCGATAAAGGTTTTGGAGCCGATGCCGGTGAGGTAATCCGCCTCGGCAAAGGGGATCTCGAAAAAGTGGTGGCCGAGCGCGTCCCAGAACGCCGAGCGGCCGCCGTTGTCCACCACGCCGCGCAGTTCGGCGAACAGGTGCGAGGAGAAGAACTCGCGGAACGCGGCAATAAACAGGAAACGCGCCTTGGAGAGAAACAGCCCGTTGCGGTTGCGCTGGTAGGCCGGGTCAAGGAACAGGGTGCAGAGTTCACTGTGGCCGGTGTGGTCATAACTCAGGTAGAGGGTGTCGAGGTTTTTATAGACCCCCAGCTCACGCGAGGCGCGCACCGTACGCTGGATGCGGAAATTGTAGAACGGCTCATCCAGCCCCACAGCCACCTCAATGGCGCTGACGCCGACCACTTTTGCAAGCTCGGTATCCTCCAGCACAAACAGGAACCCCTGTTGTGATTTGGGGCGCAGCCCGGCAAACGTCTCGAGGCTGCGCGTAATCCGGGCGCGCAGGCGGTCAGGGTTATTGGGCAGCGAGGTCAACCCCACGCCCGCACGGGCGGAAAGGTCGAGGATATCGTTCAGGTCAGTCTCTCTGACCGGGCGAAACAGCATCATGGCAGGCTCCTCAACGTCTCAGACAAACCGGGCAATGGCGCGTTCCAGCCGGGCGAAGCCGTCGTCCAGCTCTGCCGGGCTGATGTCCAGCGCCGGGGCGAACCGCAGCACATCCGGCCCGGCGATAAGCGCAATCAAGCCCTCTTCGGCGGCCAGGTTGGTCAGGGTTTTGGCCTTGCCGTGCCAGGGTTCCGCCAGCGCTGCGCCAATCAGCAGCCCTTTGCCGCGTATCGCGCTGAACAGCCTGTAACGCGCATTCAGCTGCTCCAGGCGGCTGACAATCATGTCGTGGCGCTCACGTACCCCCTGCAACAGCGTTGCATCCAGCAGCGAGAGCACTTTGTCCGCCACGGTGGCCGCCAGCGGGTTGCCGCCGAACGTGGTGCCGTGCGTGCCGGGCTGGAACACCTGCGCCCACGCCTCTTTGGCCAGCATGGCGCCAATCGGGAAACCGCCGCCCAGCCCTTTGGCGCTGGTCAGGATGTCCGGCTCGACGCCGTAAGCCTGGTAGGCGTAGAGTGTGCCGGTGCGCCCGGCGCCGGTCTGCACCTCATCAAAAATCAGCGTCGCCTGGTGTTTATCACACAGCGCGCGCAGCCCTTTGAGGAAGGCCGGATCGGCCGGGATCACGCCACCTTCGCCCACCACCGGCTCGACGATCACCGCGCAGGTGTTGTCCGAGATCTGCTGTTCGACGGCCTTAAGATCATTGTAGGGCAGGTGAGTGATGCCTGGCGGCAGCGGGGCATAATCTGCGGAGTACTTCGGCTGTCCGCCTACCGTGACAGTAAACAGCGTGCGGCCGTGGAACGAATTGGTAAACGCAATGATTTCATGCTTATGCGCGCCGTGGTGGTCATGGGCATATTTGCGTGCCAGCTTCAGCGCTGCCTCGTTGGCTTCCGCGCCGGAGTTACAGAAGAAGACTTTGTCGGCGAAGGTGGCGTCAACCAGCCGTTTCGCCAGCCGCAGCACCGGTTCGTTGGTGTAGCCGTTACCGATGTGCCAGAGTTTCCCGGCCTGCTCCACCAGCGCGGCGGTGAGGTCGGCGTTGGCGTGGCCGAGGGAGTTCACGGCAATGCCGCCGGCCAGATCAATATACTCTTTGCCCGCCTGATCCCAGACGCGGGAACCGGCCGCCCTGACCGGAATAAACGGCGCGGGGGCAAAACAGGGCACCATATAATGATCAAACCAGTCGCGTGCAATTATCTCAGCCATAACATTTTCTCCCGTTATCTTTTTTTAGACAAAGCCATCCCGCCCCTTAATTGCTAAGGGAAAATTCCTGTTGAATGCGGAAACCTGTTGTTTACGCCCGGATGCGTTTTTTAACATCCCTCCCGGCCGATAAACGGCAGGTGTGGGGCGGCCTTACATGGTTAACATGATAGAAATAAAGGGATTTTACCCCGGATTATCGTGCTGGAACGGCAGGGGGCCGGTCAGTGATTGACCTCAATGCTGGCGGTGCGCCATAACATTGTCAACACACTTTCCGACAAAAAATTCACTTTTTGATCACATTCAAGCTTCTGATAAATCGGAAAAATTCACGCTTTATGCACTTTGATTGCATAAAAAGTGCATAAAAATGCTTTCCCTATGGGAGTGCAAAAAGCTAATTAATTATTCATCCCGAAAGGAAATAAACCGCCCGAAAAAAAAGAAGGCCGCTGAATTAACCATTTCCCGGTTATTTTTTGGTGCTAGAGTAAAAGCGCATAGTGATATGCAGGTCACTTCCACGGTTTAACAATACAAATAACTTTGTTTAAAAAGGTTTGTCATGGAAAAGCTATCTTACGTGTCTGAAAGCAGCACATCAGCCTGGTCCACTTACCTGCAACAAATTGATCGCGTCGCACCCTACCTCGGCGACCTGTCACGCTGGATTGATACCCTGCGCCACCCCAAGCGCGCCCTGATTGTCGACATCCCGCTCCAGATGGATGACGGCACCATCCGCCACTTCGAAGGGTTCCGCGTTCAACACAACCTGTCACGCGGGCCGGGCAAAGGCGGCATCCGCTACCACCCGGATGTGGATCTGAATGAAGTGATGGCGCTCTCCGCCTGGATGACCATCAAGTGTGCGGCGGTCAACCTGCCGTATGGCGGCGCGAAGGGCGGCATCCGCGTCGATCCGTTCTCATTGTCAGACGGTGAGCTGGAGCGCCTGACGCGCCGTTACACCAGTGAGATTGGGCTGATTATCGGGCCGCAGAAAGACATCCCCGCGCCGGACGTCGGCACCAACCCGAAAGTCATGGCGTGGATGATGGACACCTATTCCATGAACCACGGCACCACCATCACCGGCGTGGTGACCGGCAAACCGATCCACCTGGGCGGGTCGCTGGGGCGTGAGAAAGCCACCGGCCGCGGTGTGTTCGTGACCGGCAAAGAAGTGGCGCGCCGCGCGGGCATCGGCATCGAAGGGGCGAATGTGGCGGTGCAGGGCTTTGGTAACGTCGGCAGTGAAGCGGCCCGTCTGTTTGTGGAAGCAGGCGCGCGCGTGGTGGCGGTGCAGGACCATACCGCGACGCTGTTCAACGCCAACGGCCTTGACCTGCATGCGCTGAGCGACTGGCAGCACAAACACAAGCAGATCGCCGGGTTCCCCGGTGCGAAGGAGATCGACAGCGAAGCCTTCTGGTCAGTGGAGATGGACATCTTCATCCCGGCCGCGCTGGAAGGGCAGATCACCCGTGAGCGGGCAGAAAAACTGCGCTGCAAACTGGTGCTGGAAGGGGCAAACGGCCCGACTTACCCGGAAGCGGATGACATCCTGAAAGCGCGCGGCGTTACCGTGGTGCCGGACGTGGTCTGTAACGCCGGCGGCGTGACCGTGAGTTACTTTGAGTGGGTGCAGGACATGGCCAGCTTCTTCTGGAGTGAAGAGGAGATCAACGTGCGCATGGACAAGATCATGACCGATGCGATGGTGCACGTCTGGGAGAAGGCGGTAGAGAAGGGGTGCAGCCTGCGCACCGCGGCCTACATTGTGGCCTGTGAACGTATCCTGATGGCGCGTAAAGATCGCGGTATTTACCCCGGTTAAGCCGCAACGGCACGGGCGCGTTCCCGCCCGTGCCGTGCCTTATTTTTTATCCGTACTGCGCTTATTCATACTGTAAATAGGCCACATGGGTTTGCAGGTACTCTTCCAGCCCGTGGCGGCCATCCGCCCCACCCACGCCGGATTTACGCCAGCCCGCATGGAACCCCTGCATCGCTTCAAAGTTCTCACGGTTTACGTAGGTTTCGCCGAACTTCAGCCCTTTTAACGCCTTCATGGTGACGTTCAAGTCACGGGTAAAGATCGACGAGGTCAGGCCATATTCGCTGTCATTCGCCAGGGCGATGGCTTCATCCAGCGTGGAAAACGCCATGACCGGCAGCACCGGGCCGAAGGTTTCCTCTTTCATTACCGCCATATCGGCACGCACGCCGGTCAGCAGCGTCGGCTCATAGAAGAAGCCGCGATCGCCGATGCGTTTACCGCCAATCTCGACTTTTGCACCCTGTTCCACGGCTTTCGCCACTTTTTGCTCAACGCGCTCCAGCGCGGCCTGGGTGATCAGCGGCCCCATGTCCAGCGTCGCCTGCTCTGCCGGGTCGCCCACTTTCACCTGGCGGAACGCCTCCGTCAGGCGTGCCACGAATTCGTCATACACCCCTTCCTGCACATAGAGGCGCTCGGCGCAGTTACACACCTGCCCGGTGTTGATCACGCGGGAACTGACGATCGCTTTCACCGCCAGATCGAGATCGGCGTCGTTCATCACAATCGCCGGGGCTTTGCCGCCCAGCTCCAGCGACACTTTGGTGACATTATTCGCCGCCGCCTGCATGGTGGCGATCCCGGCATTGACGCTGCCGGTCAGGCTGACCATACCGACTTTCGGGTTGGCGGCCAGTTCCTGCCCGACCACCGGGCCGTAACCCGTGACTACGTTGAACACCCCGGCCGGTAAACCGACTTCATCCACAATTTCAGCGAAGATCACCGCATTATTCGGCGTCAGTTCGCTGGGTTTGATCACAATGGTGTTGCCGGTCACCAGCGCCGGGGCGGCTTTACGGGCAATCAGGAAGAACGGGAAGTTCCACGGCAGAATGCCGGTGGTGACGCCAATCGCTTTCTTGAACACCAGGATATTTTCATTCGGGCGATCGCTCTGCACGATCTCCCCTTCATAACGGCGCGCCCAGCCGGCCATGTACTCCAGATAGTCGGCGGTGAACAGCACTTCAGTCTGCGCCAGCGCCTGGGTTTTGCCGCCCTCAGCCACGATGGTGGCGGTGAGTTCCGGCTCGCGGCGACGGATCCCGGCGGCGATTTTAATCAGCCAGTTGCCGCGCTCCACGGCAGGCAGGGCTTCCCAGGCCGGTTGGGCGGCGTCGGCGGCGTCAATGGCGCGGCGTGCATCCTCGGCACTGCCTTCCGGCACCAGGGAGAGCACCTCTTCGGTAGCGGGGTTTATCACCTCAATCCACTTATCGCTGCGGTTCTCAACAAACTGGCCGTTGATGTACATCTGTTGCTGAACTGGGGACATGGCAGGATCTCCGTAAACAATATTTTATCGTCATGTTAATAAACAGAGAGGTTTCTGTTATTTGGATGCCAACATGACGCACCCGGAAAGAAATCACCTTCATCTGGCTGCCATTTGCCCCTTACAGGTGGCAAAAATCCGCAGATCGGCATGACCGGCGTAGCAGATTTGAAACACAGGGGCCGCCCAGGCGCGGTGCAGCAGAGTGATAAACCCCAGCAAGCAGGAAAAATGTGCTATCACAGGTCATTATTTCACCCATCACTGATGAAAAGGGCCACGCCATGAACAGACTGACCGCAAAAGATTTCCCGCCTGAGCTTCTCGAATACTTCGATTTCTACGTGCACGGCAAAATCAGCAAACGTGAATTTCTCGACCTGGCGTCAAAATTTGTGGTGGGCGGGCTGTCCGCCGTGGCGCTCGGCACGTTGCTGACGCCCAACTACGCCTTTGCGCAGCAGGTGGAGTTCACCGACCCTGACATCCTGCCGGAATATCTCCATTACCCGTCACCCAACGGGCACGGCAGCGTAAAGGGCTATTTTGTCAAACCGGCCAAAGCGGCTGCGAAGGTACCGGCAGTGGTGGTGGTGCATGAAAACCGCGGGCTGAACCCCTACATTGAAGACGTGGCGCGGCGCGTGGCAAAAGCCGGTTTTATCGCCCTGGCACCGGACGGGCTAAGTTCGGTGGGCGGTTACCCCGGCAATGATGAGAAGGGGCGGGAGCTGCAACAGCAGGTTGACCCGACTAAGCTGATGAACGATTTCTTTGCGGCGATCGAGTTCCTGATGCACCACGAAGCGACCACCGGAAAAGTGGGCATCACCGGCTTCTGTTACGGCGGCGGGGTGGCGAATGCGGCGGCGGTGGCTTACCCGGAACTGGGCGCGGCGGTGCCGTTCTATGGGCGGCAGCCGAAAACCGAGGATGTGCCGCGCATCAAGGCGCCGCTGTTACTGCATTTTGGCGAGCTGGATACCCGCATCAACGAGGGCTGGCCCGCCTATGAGGCGGCGCTGAAGGCTAACCATAAAACCTATGAGGGCTATGTCTACCCTGGTGTGAACCACGGCTTCCACAATGACTCCACGCCGCGTTATGACAAAGCGGCCGCAGAGCTGGCCTGGACAAGGACGATTGACTGGTTCAGAAAATACCTGGCGTGATCCACGGGGGCCGGTGCCGCACCGGCCCCATTAACGCGGGGCGGATTACGGGTTGCGCTTATCTTCGGTGCGCAGCTCAAAATCGGATGCGTCGTGGCGTTCATGCAACTGTTCAGACGGCTCGCCCCAGGTGCGGTTGACCATGCGGCCGCGCTTCACCGCCGGGCGCTCAGCGATTTCCTCAGCCCAGCGCAGGACATGCGGGTAAGCGCTCACATCCAGGAACTCGGCAGCGTTATACAACGCGCCCTTCACCAGGCAGCCGTACCACGGCCAGATGGCGATATCGGCAATCGAATACTCTTCCCCGGCAATAAAGCGGTGGTCAGCCAGTTGCCGGTTGAGCACATCCAGCTGGCGCTTGGCTTCCATCGTGAAGCGGTTAATGGCGTATTCAATTTTCACCGGCGCATAGTTGTAGAAGTGCCCGAAGCCGCCGCCCAGATAGGGCGCAGAGCCTTGCAGCCAGAACAGCCAGTTCAGGGTTTCGGTACGGCCTGCGTGATCGTCAGGGATGAACTGCCCGAATTTCTCCGCCAGGTAGAGCAGGATCGCGCCCGACTCAAACACACGCACCGGCGGGGTAGCCGAGTGGTCAAACAGCGCCGGGATCTTGGAGTTAGGGTTCACCGCCACAAAGCCGCTGGAGAACTGGTCACCTTCGTTAATGCGGATCAGGTGTGCGTCATACTCTGCACCGGTGGCCCCCAGCGCCAGCAACTCTTCCAGCAGGATCGTCACCTTCTGGCCGTTCGGCGTGCCCAGTGAGTAGAGCTGCAACGGGTGGTTGCCCACCGGCAGCGTTTTCTCATGGGTTGGCCCGGCGATCGGCCGGTTAATGTTCGAGAACGTCCCGGCGTCACTTTGGTTCCAGGTCCAGACTTTCGGGGGCTGATAACTGTTTTCCGACATAATGGGTCTGCCTTCTGCTGAGCAATAGGAATAACGATAATGGCGCGGAAGTGTGACAAAGGGAAAGGGGCAGGCAGGGATAAGGCAGAAAAAGCCAAAGGCCATGCGGCTGGTGTGGCTTTGTTTGCGGGTGAGGGCAAAGCCCGAATCATCGAACGTTGTTCGATGGAGAGTCCGGATGCAGAAAAGCAAAAACCCAGCCATTGGCTGGGTTTTCTGAATGATGGTGCCCGGACTCGGACAACATGCCGCAGGCATGTTGCACAGCGCGCTTGCCGCGCTGGCCGCGCTGGCCCCGGAGGGGGGAGGGCGAAGCCCGAATCATCGAACGTTGTTCGATGGAGAGTCCGGTTTCTCCAAAAGCAAAAACCCGCCATAAGGCGGGTTTTCTGAATGATGGTGCCCGGACTCGGAATCGAACCAAGGACACGGGGATTTTCAATCCCATTGCCGGAAAGTTAAATTTTTTGCCTTTGTGTTACAGAGATGTGAATAATCGCTAACGCATACATCCAAACCATTGTTTTGGATGTGCAAAATGACAATACTTCCCGTTATCTCTCCCAAAGGTGGAGAAGGCAAATCCACGTTTGCTGCTTACCTTGCCGGTTTTCTTGCCGATGCTGGCCTGAATACCCTTCTTGTGGATGCAGACTATTCCCAGCCCACAGCCAGCAGTATCTTCGCGCTGGAGCATGAATCCCCATTCGGTCTCTATGAATTGTTGATGCAGATGGTCAGTGACCATACGCAATGCATTTCGCAGACCGCCATAAAAAATCTCGATGTCATCTACTCAAACGACCCGGACGAACTGTTGCCGACCGCGATGCTCCACGCTGCAGATGGCCGTCTTCGCCTGCGTAACATACTTCAGCATCCTTTCTTTAACCGTTATGACGCCATTATTGTGGATTCTAAAGGCGCAACAGGCGTTATGACTGAGCTTTCCCTCCTGTCCTCTACCGGTAATGTGATGGGCGTTGTTAAACCCATCCTTCCGGATGTCCGTGAATTTATCCGCGGCTCCCTTCACATGCTTACCCGCCTGAAAACCTATGAAAATTACGGTATCCGCCTTCCTGATATTTCCATTCTCGTCAACTGTATCGAAAACACTCTGCTTGACCGTGAAGCAATGGACGGTCTTGCCGCCATCATTAACGAAAAACATTACGACGCCTCTGCGCTGGGCAACCGTGACGTTTATCGTTTACTCAATACCCGTATCGAGGCGCTGGATATTTTCAAACTGGGGCACGTCAAGCAGCAGCCCGTGCATCGTCTGGAATACAAAACACGCCGCAAAGGTCCGGCCGCAGCCGTCACCATGCACGACCTCGCGTGTGAACTGTTCCCTGAGTGGCAGAGCCATTTCAGTGACGTTCTGACCCGGGAGGTGCGTCATGTCTGAGATGATGATGCCCTGCTCTTATGAGGCTGAGCAGGCCGTACTGGGCGGACTGATGCTTGATAACGACCGGTGGGATGAGGTGATACTGCAAATCTCCCCGGAAGATTTGTTTTCCCGGCCGCACCGTATGGTCTTCCGCGTCATGGCCGAGCTGGCCGGAGAAGGGCTACCGCTCGATCTCATCACTATTACGGAACGGCTGGAGAACAAAGGCGACCTTGAACAGTGTGGCGGCTTTGCTTATCTGGCTGAAATGAGTAAAAACACGCCGTCTGCAGCCAATATCCTTGCTTACGCCGGCGTGGTGGCGGAGAAAAGCCGCCTGCGGCAGCTGATGACAGTGGGTAACAGTCTTCTTTCCGATGTGCAGGCCCCGAAAGCCAGCTCGGCCGGCATCCTTGAGTCGGCCGAAGGTAAGCTGTTTAACATTGCCGAACAGGGAGCCATGCAGCTCAACAGTGAGACCGGCGTTAACGAGGCGCTGGATAAACTGCTGACGCATCTGGAAAGTATGTCCGCCAGTGACGGCCTCACCGGCACACCGACCGGTTTCAGTGAACTGGACGCGATGACCTGTGGTCTCCAGCCCGGCGATCTGGCCCTGCTGGCCGCCCGTCCTTCCATGGGAAAAACGTCGCTGGCCATGGCCGCCTGCACCGCGGCCGTGGGCGCAAAACCTGACGATCACGTCTTTGTGTTCAGTCTTGAAATGCCCTCAGAGCAGCTGATGATGCGCCTGCTGGCGATGGAAGGCCGGGTGGAACTGTCCCGGCTTCGCAGCGGCAACATGGATGATGAAGACTGGGCTCGCGTGTCAGCGGCTACCGGTCGCATTATTGAATGGAAAAACCGTCTGATCATTGATGATACCAGCTACCAGACCCCGGCTACACTGCGCGCCCGCGCCCGTCGCTATGTCCGCAAATACGGCAGACCCTCTCTCATCATGCTGGACTATCTGCAGCTTGTCCGCTCCCCCGAGCAGGAAAACCGCACGCAGGAAATAGCGGAAATTTCCCGCTCGCTTAAGGCGCTCGGTAAAGAGCTGGGCTGTCCGGTACTGGCGCTTTCCCAGCTCAACCGCCTGGTGGAGCAGCGGGCCGATAAACGCCCTAATAATGGTGACCTGCGTGACTCTGGTGCGCTTGAGCAGGATGCAGACCTCATCATGTTTATTTACCGGGATGAGGTTTATAACCCCGGCACTCCTGATGCCGGGGTGGCTGAGATCATTGTCGGCAAGCAGCGGCAGGGGCCAACCGGCACGGTGAAAGTCAAATTTGACGGGCGTTATACCCTCTTTTCGGAGTTTCAGGAAGGCAGCTATGACTTCGGTTACCGCAGCGGGAGGAAACAGGCATGAGCCGTAAAAGTTCTAATGTGGGGGCTGCCATGCTGCAGCCCGGACGCCAGTCGCAGGCGGCCGGCAATATCAGCGTCATGCCGGCGGCTGAAATGCCCATGGTCCTGACGCTCGACCAGTTAAGCCCGAATCCTGATAATCCGCGAACATCACGCAATCCGCGTTATGACGATATCAAGGCTTCCATCCGTTCGCGCGGGCTGGACACCGTACCCAAAGTCACCCGTGACCCGGATGGTGAGCCCGATATGTACATCTTCAGCGACGGTGGTAATACACGTTATCAGATCCTGTCAGAACTGTGGCAGGAGACCGGAGAAGACCGTTTTTTCCGTGTCCATGTGTTGTTCAAGCCGTGGCCGGGACGGCTGCAGTGTGTTATCGGCCATCTGGCAGAGAATGAAGTGCGCGGGGAACTGAGTTTTATTGAAAAAGCGCAGGGGATCCACAAAGCCCGCTCTATATATGAAGAGCAGTTAGGAAAGCCAGTCTCTTTACGACAGTTGTCAGAGCTTCTGACCCGTGAAGGTCTGCCGGTACATAATTCAACTATCAGCCGTATGGAAGATGCACTGAAATATCTTTTTCCGTGGATCCCAGACCTGCTTGAGTCCGGGCTCGGCAGGCCTCAGATAACGGCGCTGCTGGCGCTCCGGCATGATGCTGAACGCGTGTGGGATGAGTTTTGCCTGATTTCAGACACAGGCGACAAATCCTTCAGCGACGTTTTTGGCCAGTGTTGTGGCCGTTTCAACTCACCGGAACTGTGGTCTCTTGAGATGTTTCGCGATGAATTAATTGGTGATTTACTGCATGCGCTGCCCCATCCGGAGCTGGATTATGACCGCTGGATGATGGAACTGGATCCTAAAGAACGTAACCGCAGACATCACTTCGGCGATCCAGAACCGGTGTCCATCCCTCCCGTAAACAGCCTCGTCACCGCTGACTCTGCAGGTCAGGCCACACCGGCGCAGAAGTCTGTTGAGGTCGCGCAGCCTTTCTCCAGTCCACGTCGTGAAATCTCAGGAGAGCCGGTAACGCCCGCCCCGGATAATACCCCACCTGAAAAACTGGATAAACAGCCCCCCCGGCATGAGGTTCAGCCAGATATGTACGGTGCCGCGCCGGTCATTTCAGGTGAGAGCGGGGATGTTAGCGGGCTGGTTACCCTCTCCGATGGGTACGGAGAAGAGAATGGTGGAGAAGAGGACAATGGGGAGGATGGCCTGCTTTCTCTTTTAACACCAGAACCTGAAGTTGTCCTGCAGGATGACGCGCCAGTGACTAATGACAGCATCTGGCATGTGCCGGCCCATCAGGACGATATCGAACACCTGCAGAATACCGCTTTTCGTCTGGCCTGGGAGCTGGGTGAGGTCCTTGGCTGCGAAGATGAAATTCTTCCGCAACGCGACAATGACATGTCTGCCGGTTACGTCGGGGCAGGTGAGGTGTGTTCTGAAGCCGCCGCATTTCTGCTGGGCCTGACCGGCGAAGCGCCTGCGCTGCATCCTGCGGCAGGAGTGTGTGGTCTGCCGGAGCTTTTCACCGGCGGCCCGGGTGAGGGGGAAGCACCTGCACTGACAGATGAAGATGCTCTGAAACTGCTGCGCCTGATGCGCGTTATGCGCCGTCTTCGGGAGCTGCAACGCGGTCTGACGTACGGGGAGGATAACAGTGATGAATAACTCACAGCGACAGTTGCGACTGCTGAATCTTGTCAGGAAACTGCTGAAGCTGGGCCGCAGCAACAGTAATGCCCATGAGGCAGGACTGGCCCTGCAGCGTGCCCAGAAGCTGATGGCCAGATACGGTATCAGCGAGCTTGACGCCAGTCTTACATCTGTGCGCGAGGCGTCTTCCCGCACGGCCCCTTCGGATGCTGAAAAAGTTCCGGAATGGATGGTGACCCTTGTCCGGGGCGTCTGTCATGCCTTTGGCTGCCGCGCTTATTACTCATGGCGTCAGACCTCTGCCGGGTATCGCCGTTCGGTAACCTTTTACGGATTCAGTGAAAAACCTGAGATAGCAGCCTATGCCTTTGATGTGCTGACGCGCCAGCTGAAAGATGCCACAAATTCTTATCTCAAAACCCAGAGTAAGCGGCTGAAACTGGCCACACGCCGGGCGAGAGCGGAGCAGTTCCGTGACGGCTGGGTATGTGGGGTGCGTGAGGTGATATCGGCAACTGACATCAGCAGCGAGGAGGAGCAGGTGATGAGCCACTGGCTGGAAAGCCGCAGTATGAAAACAGTCACAACCCGTGAACTGAAAGCCTGCCGCGGGGCGGATACAGCACGTTATCAGGGGTATGAAGCCGGACAAAATGCCCGTATTCATCATGGTGTCAGCGGCCGGGGTCCGGCAGCCATTGGTTACCGTCAGGATTAAGGGGGAATGATGAACAGTTTATCTCAGGCTGCCAACGGATTGCTGATGCAGCTGGTTATGGATCTCA
The DNA here is from genome assembly GCF_002858805.1 of Chimaeribacter arupi. GTDB lineage: Bacteria > Pseudomonadota > Gammaproteobacteria > Enterobacterales > Enterobacteriaceae > Chimaeribacter > Chimaeribacter arupi. Next base: position 6,297 of record NZ_PJZI01000010.1, on the reverse strand, counting down.
GAAGTGGCTATCTGCGCCGCTGCGAATCGCTGGGACTGAACCGCGAGGAAATGCAGATGCTGCAGGGGCTCTCGCTCGAAGAGCTTCACTACCTTTCCGGCAGTGAGGTGTCGATCATCAGTGTGGGCATCAATCACGGCAATCTGGTGCGCATGCTGCAGCAGGCCCGGACGGAACAGAAACGACTCCAGCGTATCGATCGGGCGCTGGCGCTGGGCGGCTCCATTGAACTGATGGCCAATTACTTCGGGCTCTCCAGTACGGACGTGGCGGCCCGCCGTCGTATTGCCGGTATCGATGTCCGGCCGGGGCGCGGTAACGCACTGGGTGATGAGGAAAACGCCGCCCTGTGGCGTCAGTGGCAAAAGTCCGGCGTTGAAGATGCGGAAAGTGCTGACGGGCTGGACGTAATGATGCTGGCTGCAGAACAGATGAACGTCTCGCTGACGTCCGTCTGGCATGCCGTCCGCGGCTGGCACAAAACCCGGCAGCCTTCTCCGGCACGAACGCCGGTAAGGAAGACGGCATGAAATACAGGATGGTTGCGCCGGGCCTGCGGGCTCCCCATGGTACGCCGCCGCAATGCTGTCAGAAGGCGTTACGTCAGGTTCGCCGTTTCCGGCAGGGGGCGCGTAATTACACCCGGCTCGATGAGAAAGGCTGCGGTTACTACAAAATCGATCTCGGCCCGTTCTGGCGTTTGCTGAGTCGCAACGAAGGCCGGACATGGCTTCTTCTCAGCCACGAACGCTATAACAGCGCCATACGGAAATAGCAGCATGACAGCCTGTTTACCCTGCACCCGTACGCGGGTGCATTACTAAGCATACTGACAGTTCAGAACGGCCGTGATGGCGGCCGAAAAGGAAAAATAATGAGTCTGCCTGCAGAAAGCCTGATTGCTTATACGCTGGATAAAATGAATGCCCGCCTTGCGGCCAGACCCCGGCGGGATGATGGCAGGATACGTAACGGCCTGCTGTTTACCGGAAATGTGCATGATTCCATTCCCCGCCGGCTGTTGCTCGACACGCGGTTGTCACCACTGGACAAGATGGGCTGGATGATGATCCGGCTGTATGCACAAAATAATGAGGGGGCAGTTTTCCCCAGCTATGACGAACTGCAACTGCAGCTTGCCTCACCCGGAAAGGGGAAAGCCTCAAGGGAAACGGTAAGCCGCGTCCTGCTTATGCTACGAATAACCGGCTGGCTCAGCCTCTGTAAACGCGTGCGGGATGATAAAGGGCGGGTGCGGGGGAATATCTATGCTCAGCACGATGAGCCCCTGACGTTCAGCGATGCGGAAACGCTCGACCCCCGCTTCCTTGATACGGTGGCGGATGCCTGCCTGAGTAAAAACCGGACTATCAGCCAGACCGCCCGCGAAGTGCTCGACGATATAAAAAACGACCCCACCATGCGCCATTATCGCAGCCATCTTGCGCTGATCGAATCGCGTCTGGACCGCCCACAGACGCCCAGCCAGATGGCGAAACATCATCACCGAATACCCCGTCCCGCACCGGGTTCGGAAACCGAACTCAGTCATAAACGGCCAGGAATCATCGCTAAAAAACAGGGTTCGGATACCGAACTCAGCCCAGAAAGATACAACAATTCACTGAGTTCGGAATCCGTACTGCCAGTAAAAACAGGCAGTTATGACCGGGTTCGGAAACCGAACCATTACGTACGTAGTATCACACACAGTGTGAATAAAAATACGTACGTACCGGGTAAACCTGTGCTTCCCGACAGTTTGCATGAACTTGTGCCGGCAGAAGATATTGCCATGCTGACCGCCCAGCTGCAGGCGCTGCCTGAAGAACAGGCACAACTTGTGCTGCTCAGCCTGCAAAAGGTGATGGCACGCCAGCAGCTCAGCAACCCGGTTGGCTGGTTGCTGGCCGTAATGAAAAAGGCCCGTGAGGGCAGGTTATACGCGCCCCGTCAGGCTGATGATTCGCCTGAGAGTGCCGTGCAAAAAAATGCTCAGCGTCCTGAACAACAGCTGTGGAAGCCAGAACCACGTTCTTCTGTCCATCCTGTATCGGAAGAGAACATACGAAATTTGGTTAGAGATATTCGTAGAAAGCTAAACGATAGATAGCTACTTCTAGAACCGGAGGTTAAAAAACAACCACCGCTGCGAGTGGCAGCAGTGGTTAAAAAGCAATCGGTGCTGCGAGTGGTAGCAGTGGTTAAAAAGTAATCGGTGCTGCGAGTGGCAGCAGTGGTTAAAAAGCAAACAGTGCTGCGAGTGGCAGCGGCGGATAAAAAATGTACAGCACTGTATGGGTCTGGTTTGAGTAAAACATGAAAGGATTTTATCTTTTGATTTTTAAGCAGTTTGAGGTGTCATTCTATATAACTGACTACTTCAACGCCCTGAGCCAGCCCGCTATGAAGCCATATAAGTGAATTTCCGAGATTAGGGATCTGGTTTCTAGTTGTCCCCAAGCTCCTGCCTGAAGAGTATCACTGACTCAGGTCGAACCTGACCGGGATCTTACAGGAGATGATTTCATGACCACTGAAAATGAAACGCGAAGCGATAAACCGGGCGGACTCACATCCTCCCTGAAAATCGAGATCCACTCAAACTATGCTATCCGTCTCTGGGAAGGCCGCCCGCAGGCTCAGGCGAAGGAGGGTGTAAAGAAAGTTAAGCATGCCATCATGAGTATGCCCCAGGCTATTAAGCGCTCAGGAATTATTTATCAGGATTCCCTGGCAGATAACCCATGGGCAGATGAGGCGATGTTCAGGGTTGAAACGCTTTTGAATGAAGCTGGAGAACATATCAAAAGCCGGGTAGAAGAACTTGAGGTCATATTGAAATCAGTTCCCCCTGCTGTTTCATTTTCTGACATTGCCTCCTCGTCTCCACTTAATATAGGCGTATACAGTCGTTCTCCGCTGGGTTACAGATGTGTATGGGTACTCGTCGGATATGACCAGATGGCCCTTAAAGCATTCCAGGCGGCTCATTACGGTCTCATATCCCGCAACCGTCGCGATGAACTACTGAGCCATTGCGCTCACTTAATCAGAAAAGTATATGGTGTGCTACGCCTTTATCGAACCGTCAAGGTTAACCGTGCTGACATAGCAATCCAGACTAAAGAAGCACAACAGGCAATAGAAAAACTGGGCATGCCCGATACTGACATTCTTACTGGTAAGAAACGCTCTTCCTTTTCTCCACCTCTGAGAAAAGCCGTTCAGGAGGAGAAATAATATGATTCGCCCTGTGTTCCTCCTCACCTCCTTCTTTTTACTGAGCGGATGCGCAACAACGGACTGGGCTGCGATTAATAAACAGGTCAGCGATACCGCTGCGAACCTGACAAAAACGTTAGGCGGCAACGACAGCGGAGAAAGTGGCGGGATGCCGCTGATGAGCCCGGCGGGGCAACAGGCCATGCAGTCCGTCGATAAAACGTTCTCCGTGCCGGTCGATGTGGATACCGCGGCGGCCCGCCTGAAGCGCCATTACAAATTTATCTCCACACAGGAGCTTGAGGCACTGCGGCAGGCCGCAAATGACGGGGACTGGAAAGCGGCGGCAGAAGATGATGCGCATCCCGTCTGGGACGCCATGCCGGGCAGCTACTACAAAATGGGCTCCGACTGGAACGGACGTGATCACCTGGATATCGAAATCGAGAAAAACGGGTCCGGCAGCAGGCTCTATGTTGTCTATCGCTCATCATCATCACAGCGTCTGGCCGGGTCCGGCGTCACGAAGCTGATGAATGATGTCCGCGCTGTTGCGGCGGGTGAAAAACGCTGATGCGGGAGGCAACACATGCAACTCTTTCTGTGTGAAAAACCCTCCCAGGCAAAGGATATTGCCCGCGTGCTGGGTATCAGCAAGCGTGAGCAGGGATTTATCAGCGGCGGTAACATCGTTGTGACCTGGGCGGTCGGCCATTTACTCGAAACTGCCAGCCCTGAAGCCTATGGCGAGCAGTATGGCAGGCCATGGCGTGCCGATGTTCTGCCTGTGCTGCCTGAGGCCTGGAAAATGGTCGTTAAAGAGCAGACAAAATCGCAGTTCACCGTTATCAGTAAGCTGCTCAAAAAGGCGTCTGAAGTGGTCATCGCAACCGATGCCGACCGCGAGGGCGAGGTGATCGCTCGTGAGCTGATGGAATACTGCCGCTACAGTGGCGCGGTACGCCGGCTCTGGTTGTCAGCCCTGGATGAGGCCAGTGTGAAGGAAGCACTTAGCAGTATTCTTCCGGGGGAAAAAACAGCCCTGCTGTATGATGCCGGCAAGGGCAGGAGCCAGGCGGACTGGCTCATTGGCATGAACCTGACGCGTCTTTATACCCTTAAGGCCCGTGACTCAGGGGTGTCAGAAGTGCTGTCCGTCGGGCGGGTACAGACGCCGACGCTTGCTATGGTGGTTAACAGGGATAATGAAATCACATCCTTCGTGCCAAAGCCCTGGTGGCAGGTACATGCGCTTATTGAAAAAGAGGGCGTCCGGTTCCGGGCAGTCTGGGTGCCCGTTGAGCAGTACTGTGATGAGGAAAAGCGTTGCATCAATCCCCAGGCCGCCCGGGCGGTGGGGCAGTTGTGTCAGCAGCAGGGCAGGGCTGTGGTACTGGAGGTAACACAGAAGCGGGAAAAAACGGCGGCCCCCCTCTGTTTTGACCTGGGCACCCTTCAGCAGGTCTGCTCCCGAAAGTTCGGCATGGGCGCAAATGATGTGCTCGCCATTGCCCAATCCCTCTACGAAACCCACAAAGCGACCACCTACCCCCGGACAGATTGCGGTTTCCTTCCAACTTCGATGCAGCAGGAAATACCCGACGTTCTGGCGGCAGTGGCAAAATCCGATCCCGCTGTGGCCCCGGTACTGAATCAGCTGGACAGGAAGTTTGTCTCGCGTGTCTGGAATGACAAGAAAATCACCGCGCACCATGCCATCATTCCCACCCGACAGGCATTTGATTTGTCGCGCCTCAGCGCCGATGAGCTGAAGGTCTACCATCTGATTCGCCAGCATTATTTCGCCCAGTTCCTTCCGCTGCAGGAATCTGACGTGACGGAGGCGTCTTTCAATATCGGTGGTCAGCTGTTCCGTACACGCGGGAAAGTCGGTGTGGTGACGGGCTGGAAGTCATTGTTCCAGGCTGAAAAAGATGACGATGAAGAGGACGTCGACGGTGACAGTATGGCGCTGCCGGCGCTGGCAAAAGGGGATATTTGCGCTGTCACCGGTTCTGAGGTTAAAGATATGAAAACCAGTCCGCCTAAACCGTTCACGGAGGGGACGTTGATTGCTGCCATGAAGAACGCGGCCAGTTTCGTCAGTGACCCGAAGCTCAAGAAAGTGCTGCGTGATAACGCAGGTCTGGGCACAGAGGCGACGCGTGCGGCAGTACTCGAAACCCTCTTCAAACGACACTATCTGGAGAAAAAAGGGAAGCACATCCACTCAACGCAGATGGCCCGGGAGCTGATTGCGGCCCTGCCGGAAACGCTGACGAGCCCGGGCATGACCGCATTATGGGAGCAGGCACTGGATGATATTTCGCAGGGGAAAATGTCGCTTGCGGTCTTTATGCAAAAGCAGCTGCAGTGGACCCGTCACCTTGTCGAAAAAGGCCGCCAGGACAGTGTGAAAATCACCGCTCCCGTCACGCCCCCTTGTCCGTTATGCAAAGGGCCCACACGTAAACGCAAAGGTAAGAAAGGAGATTTTTGGGGTTGCGTGCGTTACCCAGACTGCAAAGGTATTATTAACACCAACGGGAAAAAGACCACAAAGCGCAAAAAAGCAGCATCAGGGACAAAAACAGAATCATCCGCACAGTGATGAGTTATTTCACTGTACAACCCCGGGCCGGGTTCTGCTAATGTGACTACGCTTCGATATGTACCCCTTTGCCGGAGGCAGCCAGCTTAACTTTAACGGGATTAATCTGGCAACCGGCACGACGGTCTGCCATCGCACATCTGGCAGGAACTGTAAGACGCATGCGCTCCGTGAAAATCGCGTCGGGAACGGATCCCCGGAGTAGTGAGATACATTAAGGTCTGGTACAGCCCCCACGGCGTTGCATATGCAGCGCCGTTTTCATTTCTGGTTTTATGGGTTGACACCAGGCTTGTTTGGTTTAAAAATCAACAGTGCTTACCGCTGTTTTTCACAGCCAGCTAAAGTTTCAGCAGTCTGAGAGAAACGCCTTAGGGTGACTGCCAGCTAACGTTTCACCGGTCTGAGAGAAACACCTTCGGGTGACCGGAAAATCCTCGCAGCCTGAGAGAGGATACCTT
>NZ_PJZI01000108.1 GCF_002858805.1 Chimaeribacter arupi | reverse complement strand
GGGCGGCTCTCGCGGGCATCCATGCCCGCTCACCCGGCCCTGCGGCTCCACTCGGCAATGATTTTTACGCCCCCACCGCTTCTGCAAATCAATAAGTATGTGAGGAAATAGTAGGTGGGGGATTTTTTAGGCGCGTGGTGCGCTCTTTTCATGCTGCATTTTTATGTGGCAGCGATTTTCATGACTGCTTTAAAACCTAAAAGGAACCTACCTACTCTTTCCTTACATAGCGAAGAATTTGCAGTTAGGTGGGGGCATTAAAATTATTGCCGACGAGGACGCAGGGCCGG
>NZ_PJZI01000107.1 GCF_002858805.1 Chimaeribacter arupi | reverse complement strand
TGATGGTGGGTCGTGCAGGATTCGAACCTGCGACCAATTGATTAAAAGTCAACTGCTCTACCAACTGAGCTAACGACCCATCAGATACTGCGAACTACTTATTCTTTTGCTTTACCGCCATCATCTTCTTTAAATGATGGTGGGTCGTGCAGGATGACTCGGCCTCTGGCCTCGCCCTTCGGGCCAACGCTTGCGCGTTGTTATCCTTCACTTCCTTACATCCATCATCTTCTTTAAATGATGGTGGGTCGTGCAGGATTCGAACCTGCGACCAATTGATTAAAAGTCAACTGCTCTACCAACTGAGCTAAC
>NZ_PJZI01000106.1 GCF_002858805.1 Chimaeribacter arupi | reverse complement strand
CGGGCCGCCGCTAATGACAGTCCCTGTCATGGGCGGCTCTCGCGGGCATCCATGCCCGCTCACCCGGCCCTGCGGCTTCACTCGGCAATGATTTTTACGCCCCCACCCCCTCTGCAAATCAAAAAGTATGTGAGGAAATAGTAGGTGGGGTATTTTTTAGGCGCGTAGTGCGCGCTTTCCGCTCTGCATTTTCATGTGGCAACGTGCTCACACTAAAACCAGTTATTAGAAAGAACTTATCGACTCTTTCCTTACATAGCGAAGAATTTGCAGTTAGGTGGGGGCATTAAAATTATTGCCGACGAGGACGCAGGGCCGG
>NZ_PJZI01000105.1 GCF_002858805.1 Chimaeribacter arupi | reverse complement strand
GTTAAAACCAGTGTAACCGATGCGCCTGTGGCGTTAATTGCCGGGCACCGGAACTGTGAGCAAACTCTCCTCGCAGGGCGGTTTTTTATCACCCGGTATACCGGTTAACGCCAAATGCAGCCGGACGAGGCATGGGGAAGATTCAGACTGGTCGGGGTTGCCGGTGTGCCATAGCGGCAGCCACTATACTTACCAGCATGACGACCCTGACTACGTTTACTGACTGGGTTTACAACGAGTTTACTGACTCTGTTTATAACTATTTTTATTTACAACTACTGCCCCGGAGAGAAGATCGTGCGAATTGGGATTGATTTAGGCGGCACCAAAATAGA
>NZ_PJZI01000104.1 GCF_002858805.1 Chimaeribacter arupi | reverse complement strand
GTGCCGTTGATCAGCACTTCCACCGTCACTGCGTCGGCGTCGATATTGCTTAAGGTAAAGGTTGGCGTCGTTACATTGGTGATGTTGTCCGCAACATCGGCACCGCTGTCTGATACATCATTCAGATCGATGGTGGGGATATTCACCGAGGTATCGACGGTAAAGGCAAACGCCTCGCCGCTGATGCTGTTACCGGCCACATCGGTAACGGTCACCACCAGATTGTGCTCACCGTCAGCGAGGGTGGAAGGCGTGACAAAGTGCCACTGCCCTGCTGCATCCTGGGTCGCGGCCTGCGGCGCAGCGCCGTCGATGCTGACCATCACCGTCACGACGTCG
>NZ_PJZI01000103.1 GCF_002858805.1 Chimaeribacter arupi | reverse complement strand
AGGAGCAGCAGCTCAAGCCGCCGGCGATGTACAAGGTGGTCCTGCTCAACGACGACTACACTCCGATGGAGTTCGTCGTGATGATCCTGCAGCAGTATTTCAGCAGGGACCGGGAAACGGCGACGCAGATCATGCTGACCGTCCACCGGGAAGGTAAGGGCGTTTGTGGTATCTATACGCGTGATATCGCGGCGACCAAAGTCGAGCTTGTATCAACCCATGCGCGGCAGGCGGGGCACCCGCTGCAGTGCGTGATGGAGGAAGCATGATTGCGCAAGAATTGGAAGTGAGCCTGCACATGGCCTTCGTCGAGGCTCGCCAGGCGCGCCACGAGTTCATCAC
>NZ_PJZI01000102.1 GCF_002858805.1 Chimaeribacter arupi | reverse complement strand
TCGCCATCCGCCAGTTCCGGCGCGGTAAAGCGCCAGGTTTCCCCGGTTTTGGTGGCCGGATAAACCGTACCGTTGATCAGCACTTCCACCGTTACCGCATCGGCGTCGATATTGCTCAGGGTAAACGTCGGCGTTTTCACATTGGTGATGTTGTCGGCCGAATCGGCACCGCTGTCTGACGCGTCATTCAGATCGATGGTTGGGATATTCACCGTGGTATCGATGGTAAAGGCAAACGCCTCACCGCTGAGGCTGTTACCCGCCACATCCGTAACAGTGACTATCAAAGAATGTTCGCCGTCAGCCAATGCCGAAGGTGTCACAAAGTGCCATTGCCCTGCTGCATCCTGCACTGCCGCCTGCGG
>NZ_PJZI01000101.1 GCF_002858805.1 Chimaeribacter arupi | reverse complement strand
GCTGTACCTCTCGCACACATCCCTGTGTGCTCGCCCGGCCCTGCGTCCTCGTCGGCAATAATTTTAATGCCCCCACCCAACTGCAAATTCTTGGCTATGTAAGGAAAGAGTAGGTAAGGTCTTTTTAATATCTGGGCTTAATGTAAGTGCGTTGCCACATGGAAATGCAGCATGAAACGCACCCACTTCACGCCTAAAAAATCCCCCACCTACTATTTCCTCACATACTTACGGATTTGCAGAGGTGGTGGGGGCATTAAAATCATTGCCGAGTGCAGCCGCAGGGCCGGGTGAGCGGGCATGGATGCCCGCGAGAGCCGCCCATGACAGGGACTGTCATTAGCGGCGGCCCGGAAGCCCGGAGGCG
>NZ_PJZI01000100.1 GCF_002858805.1 Chimaeribacter arupi | reverse complement strand
GGGCGGCTCTCGCGGGCATCCATGCCCGCTCACCCGGCCCTGCGGCTCCACTCGGCAATGATTTTTACGCCCCCACCACCTCTGCAAATCAATAGGTATGTAAGGAAATAGTAGGGGAGGATTTTGGGCGTTCTGCGTACTTACTTTGCTTTGTGTCTCCACTCGGCAACGATTTTTATGCCCCCATCACCTCTGCAAATCAATTGGTATGTGAGGAAATAGTAGGGGAGGATTTTTTTAGCGTTCGGCGTGTTTTTTCTCATTTTGAATTTTCATGCGGCAATGCAATTTCACGCACTCCAAACCTTAAAAAGAACTTATCTACTCTTTCCTTACATAGCCGAGGATTTGCAGTCTGGTGGGGGCATTAAATTA
>NZ_PJZI01000099.1 GCF_002858805.1 Chimaeribacter arupi | reverse complement strand
CAGCACCCGCTTCACCGACGGCGGCCAGTTTGGCCTCGGCGCGGAAGTCGCGGTCAGCACCCAGAAGCTGCACGCCCGCGGCCCGATGGGCCTGGAAGCGCTCACCACCTACAAATGGATCGGCTACGGCGACGATTTAGTCCGCGCCTGACCCTGACCCCCGCACCCAGAGTGCGGGGGATTTTCGCGTAACCTGTCGCCACTTTCATTCAGCTTATCAATGGCAAAGCCGAAATCTACAAGCCCGACAGGGCAGGGTGCTGATAAAATCAGCAGACGGCCAAACGCCTCTTGACTTGCCGTGCAGATTTCAATAATTTGTCACCCCGTAGTTCCCCGGCAGTTCCCTCCCAAGCCGATATAGCTCAGTTGGTAG